>CAYSKO010000003.1:132733-148875 GCA_964431835.1 uncultured Planctomycetia bacterium
GGTTGATGTAATCGACCATCGCGGCGAGCGTCGTGGACTTGCCGCTGCCGGTCGGTCCCGTCACCAGAACGAGGCCCTTCTTCAGGTGGCAAAGATCGAGGATGGCCTTGGGAAGGTTCAGCTCTTCGGCGGTCAAAACCTTGTCCGGAATCAGGCGGAACACCGCACCGGGCCCTCTGAGATCCATGAAGAAATTCGCGCGCAAGCGTCCCACGCCCTCCAAGCTGTACGCGAAATCGGTGTCGTGCTCCTTCTCGAATTCCGCCCAATTTAACGCCGGCGCGATCTCGGCCAGGTAGCGGTTCATGGTTTCGGTAGGAATGGCCGGCTCATCCGCGAGCGCGGTCAGACTTCCGTCCGCGCGCACGAACGGCGGTTCCCCCGCCGTCAAATGCAGATCCGACGCCCGCGTCTCGATCATCTTTTGAAACAGTCGGTCAAGCCAGGCCATGATGAATCCTTCGGTTGATGTGAGCTTTCATTTTAAACGAAACGAAAACGAACCCCAAGCTCAGTCCCTCCGGGCGGCCGCAACCGCTTTTTGGACCGACGCGACCCACGCGCCGGAGAACCGGGTGGAGTCGCTCAGCCAGCTTTCAAGGGCCGCAACGGATTGGGAAAAGCCGTTCTTCTCGTCGGCGACGGCGCTCGCTATCAGCTTCCCAGCCCCGGCTACGCCCTCTCCGTGCAGCTGGCGGCCCGGCGCATGCGATCGATCTCCTAACTCTAACTATCGAGTACTTTACGTAGTATTTTGGCAAAGGGCATGATAGTGAAAGGCTTGGGGATGAAATCCTTTGCTCCTTCATGGATCAATTCCTCTGCCGTTCCCTCGCTGGTGTAACCGCTGGCTAAAATGACCTTCGCTGCGGGGTTGATCGATAAGATTTTTTGTAAAGTCTGTCGTCCCGTAAAATGGGGCATCGTCATATCTAGAATTACAATATCAATGTCATTCTTACGATCGCTATACAGCTCCACAGCCTCTTTTCCGTCTGAGGCCAATAGAACGTGATAGCCTAGCCTTTCAAGAAATGTCTTACCCAGGGTTCTCAATATTTCTTCATCGTCCGCGAAAAGAACGGTTTCTTTGCCTCGGGGTAAGGCCGCCTTCGAATGAATTTCCTTTTTTTGAAGTTCCGCACCCGAAGTGTGTTTTGGTAAATAAATCTGAAATACAGTTCCTACCCCGATCTCACTGGAGACGTCGATCCAGCCTCCATGGTCTTGTATAATATTAAATACCATGGCTAAACCTAACCCCGTTCCCTTGTCTTTTGTTTTTGTGCTAAAAAAAGGCTCAAAGATCCTTTTGATGGTCTCGGGAAGCATGCCCACTCCCGTATCCCGAAAAGAAATCACTACATAATTACCGGAATGGATGTCCTCACCAATGACCTGGCCTTGCAGTTCAGCATTTTTGGCATCCAGAGTTAGTACGCCTCCGTCCGGCATGGCATCTCTCGCGTTTGCCGCAAGGTTTGTTAGCACGGTGTGCAGTTCCGTCTCGTTACCATCAATGGCCCATAGATTTATTTCAAAATTGGCATCCACTCGGATCGTGGAGGGTAGAAAATTAGTAAGTAATTTCTGAAAATTCCTCAACAAAGTTACGAGGTCAAGGGCTGTTTTTTGTTGTGTCGACCGCTTTGAAAAACCAACTAAACGCTGAACGACCTCCGCGCACCGGAGCGCCGCCTGACCAGCTTCTTGAAGCAGCGAATGAATCGGATCCGTTGAAGGAACTTCGCTCAACAGCATATCCAGATAACCACGGATCGGAGTGAGCTGATTATTCAGATCGTGAGCAACGCCGCCGGCTAACTGGCCCACGGCTGCCATTTTTTCAGCCTGCATTAACTGGCCCTGCATTGTTTGTAAATTTTCATGCGATTTTTTTATAATCAAGGCAGTTGATTTAAGCTGCGTATTGATCTCAATCAACTCCTGCGAGCTAATCTCCATTGATCTTTCGATCATCAGGCGATCTTCATCGAATTCATAGTAAGCTCGGCTTACCGCGTCGAGGAAAGCCTCCATACCGGCGGGGACAGTCTCAGATCCCAGATATTTTTTAACCTGCCGCAGTAAAAGTCGGTGCTTATCGGCCACTTTAATTTTCTGAAAAAATTGTAATCGTCATGGTTTGATTGTGAAGTTCGCATTTGGCTCCGGGCGTAAAAGGAGATATCTCGCCGTACGAATAAAAACCGGTAAGTACGGTTTTTGGGCCTAGCACCTCCCGCACCGCTTCCACTTCTTCTTCAATCCTTTGCTTCAGGATAAGTTTACGACCAACGCAACTGATCAGGATCGCAAGTTCGGGGCTTGAAGCCCCCGCAGAAGAATGGCTTGCTTTGGCAGCGCCCGAGGCACCATCGATCAGACGGTCAAAATTTGCCTTCATAAAACGTGCTACCGCGCCCTGCGGCATCGTGCCGGCAAAAGTAATGCTTTGATCCTTTTCATCGATAGCGAGAATCGTCCTTACAACCCCGCTCTGTCCGTCAGGAAACCGTAAACTTAACGGAAACAATAACCCCGTTGCCGGTAAGCCTTTTGCGTGTTCGCCTAAATATTGTTTATACAGACCCAGCGCTGACTTCCCATCAAGTTCAAAAAGAACATTGTCCTTGGAGCGCGTAATGGTGCGCTCAGGTCCAAAGGAATCCCAGCCCCCCAGAGAAGCGTAACCAATCTTGATACGGTTGCCATACAGTCCCAATACCGCCACTCCGTCACGCTCGGGCATACCGTCTTTTCCAATAATCAGCGTTTCCTGAAACCGCGCCGCGTCTCCGGAAAGACCTCCCGTCACCGCAACGCCCGCCGGAAGCTCCTCCGTGAGCCCCTTGACAAGATCGCTACCGTTGACCCGCAGACCATCGGAAAGCACAAAAACGTGCTTAAGCCCTTTCTTTTCCAGCCGGCGCGCCAAATCTCGGCCAACTTCCAGACTTTTATCGGACGCTTGAATATTCCCATACACAGCTTGCAAAGCAGTATCTTTAAATTGAATCGCGGTAATCACCAATGATTCATCTAAAACTTGAGTTCCAATGATTTCTCCCGCTGTTGAGCAGCCAATCAAAAGAGAGTTCGGATAAGAATCCTTTATCCTGGAAAGCTCCCTATGCTCCTTCAGATTAGTTGTGCTTGCAAAAAGAAACACTAGATTTACGGCGGGATCATTCTTTAACGCGGGGCTCCATCCAATACCGGATAACCATTTCGACTGAAAAATCTTCATGCGACATCCTCCCTTAATTTCGTGCGCTTAGGTAAAGGATTCTGCGCTAACCAGCATATTGATTTTACAAAATAATCTCTCATCTTCATTGGAGTATATTACATCCTTTTTAACCTAAAATGTTTAAACAAACCTCCGGTTTCCGCATCTCGACGTTTCAAAGACATAAAAAAAACATGATTCAGGTTATGAGTCATGACTTTTATCCTCACTGAGTTCTGAGTTTCGCCACTGGCTAAGAGCAAATACTTTTTTGGGCCTTTAGACTCTGGAGAGCCAATAAGATAGCGTCCCAGAACTCCTTACGTTTAATAAGGGCTCTCTCCGCTTCTTCGTAAGCTTGCTGCCATTTGGAATCATCGTTTCCGCAGAGAGAGGCCAGCATTTGGAGTGAAAGCGGCGTATGCCTGCCCTCGTCGATATCAACATGCCGCTCGAGATATTTTTGGAAAAGACCGACGCGGTCGGGAAAACGCTGCGCGAGACCTTTGATAATATTTCGGAAGAGGTCAGGAATCAATTCTTCCCTGCCAAACGTAAAAGCGGCTGCCACTTGATGGGTGGGCCCTTGGCTGGATTCTAGCGTTGCCAGAACAAACGGTCTTGTGGGACCCGGTAATGCGCTGGAATGCGCAATAAGATCGAGAGACTTCGATCCCGCTTGTCGCACCCATTCCTGAATACACTGCGTGTCCGAACCGCATCGATGCATCGCTTCGCAATAAAGTTCAAAATGGCTCGTATAGCCTCCCTCAGGATGCTCGTCGCTTTCCTCTCCTAACACAATCTCATTAATAAGCCGCCGATTTAAAGGATCGCCGATCGGCACCCACGGAGTTTCCACGCAGGTCAAACGGATTTGGAGAGTCTTTAAAAGCGTCATGAAATCCCAGACCGCAAATACATGGTGCTCCATGAAAAAAGCGACGTCTTCAACCGACTCTATGGAACGAAAAAGACAATGCTCCACGATTTGCCGCCTCAAAGGTGCTAGATTTTTTTTGATTTTTTCTATCCTATCGGCGCTCATTACGATCATTTCCCCCGCTGTGTACATCGGACAAAAAACTCTCTGCAACGGATCTATTTGCAGAGAGTTAAATGGCTCCCCGCTATTGGCGAGTTTCGCGACTATTTGAAAAGGAAACCGCTTGAATTAGTGAGCATGCTCCTCTGAGCCGTGGTCGTGCCCCACGGGATCATGACTGTGACCGGCTTCCCCGTGCTGATGCTCGGCTTTACCATGAATGGACGGCTTCCCTTCTCGCGCCCTTAAATCTTTCGCAAAGCCGACCATCTGGAAAGCGAAGAGGCAGATGCCCGCAAGGATCAAAGCCTTGTTGGACAACACGCTGAAGCGCGTAAAGGACGCCGTTTTCCGCCACTGCGAAATAACGGCCAGCATGGCCGTCAATGCGACGATCTGCCCGAGCTCCACCCCGACATTGAACGAAAGAATTTTAAGGATCAGATTATCGTCTCCGAGCGGTAGTTGCTGTAAGCGGGTCGACAATCCGAAGCCGTGGATCAAACCGAAGACGAAAACAACCGCCACTAGATTCGGCGAATCGATTTTAAGGTACTTCCGGAAGCCGCCGATGTTTTCGAAGCCTTTATAACAAACGCTGAGCGCGATCACGGCATCGATCAAATAATAGTTGGCGGTGATCTCGAAAAGTGTGGCGAAAATCAGCGTGATGCTATGGCCGAGGGTAAACGCGGTGATAAATTTCACGATATCGCGAAACTTCGTAAGGAAGAAGATGACTCCGAACAGAAAAAGAAGGTGGTCGTATCCGGTCAGCATGTGCGTGGCGCCGAGCCAGACGTAATCGACGTAGCCGCCGCTGACCAATTTCATTTTATCCGCGTCCGTAACGCCGTGAGCGAACGCGGGAGCGGAAACGAGCAGGCCGAACAGGAACGCAAATGCTGATCTCATTTATATTATCCTTGGGTTACCCATGCAGAAGTAGGGGGTGCCGACATTATCGCATGTTCGTTGAATCGAAGAACGGCTATTCCAACTAAAAAAACAAAGTTAGGCCCGGAAGCCTAACTTTGTCTAATTTTGGCTCCCCCGATTAGACGAACTTCGCAACGCCTTTTTATACGAAAATATCGTCGAAACGAACCCACACTTCCAGTCGGTGGAATTAACTCTAGCAAGATTATAGAAAATGGAGAGCGTCTTATCGTTATCAGTTCTTCACGTCCGCTGTCTCAAGAGAAGGCCCCGAAGGCTTCTGATAAATTAATTATATCACAAAGAAAAAAAGCCGAGGGATGTAGGCTGCTCCACTCTTTGGGGATCGGAGACAATATTGGCTTTCAGGGGGCTCGATAAAAAAGAAGCCAGTAACCACGAGGCACTGCAAGAACCTGCAGGTTCTTGCAGTCTCAAACGTCCGGAACGCTTGGCTACTAACTCTTAATAAAAGTCTCTGGGAGGACGCCCCTCTCCTCCATTGCTCAACCTTCTTCCGCGGAAGAAGGTCGCCGTCAGCCGGAGCGCCTTTCTGACGTCAGAGACAAAGAAATTATACCACCCGCCCAAGAGGCTGTAAATACGCCCGCCAAGACCCTAACTGTCCTCCTCTTTAAAATTTATTCAAGGCCAATAACTCGGGAAGAAACTCGTGAAGAGGATGCTAGTCGAACCAGACGGGGAAAAAGGAAAGACCGCTGCTTCACCCAGCGGTCTTCTGCCAGAGGATAGTTATGCGGTCGGCGAAGGACCATCCACCTCTGACACGCAAAGTATACCACAGGCCGTGGAGCCGGAGATAAATTTACCTGAGCCCGTCCCAAAAGGACACATTAGCTGTGAGAACTTATCCTGTATAAAAAAGAGCCAGTAACCACGAGGCACTGCAAGAACCTGCAGGTTCTGCCAGCCTCTTACGCCCGGGGCGCTTGGTCACTGACTCTTAATAAAAGCCTCTGGGAGGACGCATGTCCCCTACATGACTAACGCTCCCGCGGGAGCATCGTCGCCAGCAAAGCGCCTTTCTGGCGTCAGAGACAAAGAAATTATACCACCCGACCAAGAGGCTGTAAATATGCCCGCCAAGACTTTAACTGTCTTCCTCTTTGAAATTTACCCAAGGCAATAACTCGGGAAGAAACTCGTGAAAGGGATGTTAGTCGAACAGGAGGGGGAAAAAGGAAAGATCGCCGCTTCGCCCAGCGGTCTTCTGCCAGAGGATAGTTATGGGGCCGGCGAAGGGCCATCCACCTTTGACGCTCAAAGTATACCACAGGCCGTGGAGCCGGTGATAAATTTACCGGAGCCCGTCCCAAGGGGAATCACTGACAGTGACTACGACAAAAAACGTGAGGCATACCGATTAAAGCAGGAAGAGATTCAAAGCAAGCTTGGAAATCTCCAAAAGGCCGATGAAGACTAATTACAGCCACCTCTCTAGCGGTTTAAACTCATCTAGTCCGCGTTCCCTTTCAAATTTCGAACCTCTCTACAAAATAGAGATACTCTGTCTTTTGATAGCCTATACATTCCTAGTAAATGGTTTTTCGGTCATATCCATCCAGTTCTGAATTTTGCAGATAGTGGCCAAATAGCATTTACTAGGAACCATTTACTACGAGGCAACTTCGAGATGATTGGGCATATTACGGCCAAAATTCCGTGGGTATTCGGCAGGCTTTATTCAACGATCTTAAAAATAACTGCTTCTAGATTCTTCCAAACAAAACAATCACACATCTCTTGACGTTTCAAAGACATAAAAAATGCGCTGATTGGGATCTCCAATCAGCGCATTTACCTCTCTAAGTCATTGAAATCAGAGAGGTTAAGTGGCTCCCCGGCCTGGATTCGAACCAGGGACACTGCGGTTAACAGCCGCATGCTCTACCAGCTGAGCTACCGGGGAATGAACTTTTCTATTTTTATCGGTAAAAAAGGACACGCGCGAAGCGTGTCCTTTTGCCGCCCGCTCGACGCTTTCTGCGTCAGACCGCGGCGGCGGCCGGAATACTATTCTCTTCGCTCGCCTTGAGGCGCAGGTACAACGTGAAGTACGTGGCCGTCATGAAGACGCCGAGGAACGAGTTCACGAACGCGCTGAAGACCGACGTGATGTAAGGAGCCACGGTGCTGTTGCGAAGCGCCGCCGAAACCACGCCGAGGATGATGCCCGACAGGAGGCCTAAAAGGAAGCCCACTGCGATCAGGATGAGGCCGATGCCCAGCACCGAAAGGATGTGCCGCTGGACGAGCCACGTGCTGCGTTTGACTGCGGGGATCGTTTTCTCGTCTTCGTTCACGATCACGTAGGGCGCCAGGAACATAAGGACGATGAGGTACAGGCCGATGACGGCCACGAGGATCGTGATGATCGCACCGACGAGCTTCATGGATTCGGGCATGAGGGTGATGAGAGCCGTGCCGATGAGCGCGATGACGAGGATGATCAGCGAAACGATCACGCCGAAGGCCAGAAGACGCAGGTAGTAACGCTTTCCGTAAGCCGGGAAATTGGAAAGGGAAGCGGTCCCCTGTTTGATCTTGTCCCGGACGTAGCCGATCGAACCCGCCTGGAGGAAAATGCCGAAAAGCAGGGTCAGGATGCTGATCGTACCGCCGATCATGAGCGCCGCGCCGCCCGCCTGGGAGTCGCCTTGATTGTTCCGGAGGCGCTCGGAAAGCTGCAGATTGAGGATGTTGGTCAAGGCTCCGTAGGCGAAGAAGATCCCTACCAGTCCCCACGAACTCTTGGTGACTGAAAAGCCCTTCTTGATCGACTCCCCGATTGCCATATGCAAATGCCTCCCGATGGTTGGCGTAACTCGAAGCGGCCTAATAAATTATCAACTTAGACTAGCAAACGCCGCCGCGCGGTGTCAATAGAGATCGGGGGTCTTAGACTTCCTGGCGGTGACGGAAGGCCCTGGAGAGTGTGGCTTTGTCGACGAACTCGAGCGCGCTGCCGACGGGAACGCCGTGAGCGATACGCGTGACCCGGATTTTAAGATTCTTTAACTGCTTGAGCAGGTAGAGCGAGGTGGCGTCCCCTTCGGTATCAGAACTCGTTCCGATGACGACTTCCTTATAAGGCCTCTTTTTGAGGCGGTCCGTCAGCTCCTTGATCTTGAGGTCCTTCGGGCCGATCCCTTCGAGCGGCGAAAGCGCCCCCAGAAGGACGTGGTAAATGCCTTTGTAATCGCCCGCCTTTTCGACCGCGATGATATCCTTGGGGTCCTGGACGACGCAGAGGGTCTCGTGGTCGCGGGTCGGGTCGTCGCAGATATGGCAGACCTCGGCGTCGCTTAAATTGAAGCATTCGCGGCAGTAGCGGACGCTCTCGTTCACGCGGAGGATCAACGTAGCGAGCTCGTTCACCGAATCGCGGCCCGTTCCGAGGACGTGCATCGCGAAGCGTTCGGCGGTGCGCACGCCCACGCCGGGAAATTTCGCGAAGGCTTCGATCAGGCGGGTCATGGATTCGGGGTATGCCATTGTTTTTGAGCCTACTTGATCACACGGCCGCCGAAGATGTTCATCGCCGATTTCACCGCGGCGGGCGGCGGGGCGTCTTCGGGTTTCGGAACGGCGACCGCCTTCACGGAGTGGAATTCGACGCGTGTCTCGCTGCCGAGAAGGGTCGCCAGATGCCGTTCGATGAGGCGCTTGTTCTCCGGAGTCTCGAGCGTCTCCCGGTGGAACGTGAGCGCCTCGGGGAAAAGAATCCGCGCGACGTTGCCGGCGACGGGCCCGGGAGCGCCCTCCGCGAGGTAGGTCCCGACCGACATTTTGTCTTTTTTGACGGCCGCGACGAGACTCGGCCACACGGGCTGGAGCGAGACGGGTGGTTCCGCGGCTTCGGGCGGCGCGGCGACGACGGGCGTGAGCTCGACGTCGCCCAAAAGCTCCTCGTCGTCGGCGGCGGAGTCGGGCTCTTCCGTTTTGGGCGCGATCGGCACGGGCGGCGCGGCGGGCATAGGCGCCGCCGCGCGCGGCGTTTCGCGCGCCAGCGCGGGCGCTGGCGCGGCAGGGGCGGGCACGGGGCGGAGCTTCGCGGATGCGAGCGCTTCTTTAAGCGCCGCCGCGGCCCGCGACAGGTCTTCCATCGGCGCGCGAGACGAAAGCTTCACGAGCGCAATCTCGAGCGGCAGGCGCTTCACCTCGAAGCGCTTCATCGCCACGAGAGCGTTCGAGACCACCGCGAAGAAATAGAATAGCTCGTCCCGCGAAAAAAGCGGCTTCTGGCGCGCAAGCTCTTTTTTATAGGATTCGGATGCGTCCACGAGATCGGCGAGCGAATCGGCGACTTGCAGGAAAAGGAGATTCCGCACGTGCTCGAGCAAGCGCTCGAGAAAAAGTGCCGGGTCCTTCCCTTCCTTCAGGACGGCGTCGAGCGTAAGAAGCGCGGTCTTCGCATCTCGTCCGGCAATGGCGTCCGTGACCTTGAAAAGCGTCTCCTCGTCGAGCGACCCGAGGGAACGCGTCACGTCGTCTTTGGCGATCTTCTCGCCTGACGAAGAGGCGATTTGGTCCAGGATCGACTGGCTGTCACGCAGGGATCCGTCCGCGGCCTTCGCGATCGCGAAAAGAGCCTCGTCCTCGATCTTGATCTTTTCTTTCTTGCAGATCTCCTTGAGCGTCGAGGCAATGCGCTCGCTCGGGATCGCGCGGAAATCGAAACGCTGGCAGCGCGAGAGGATCGTGGCAGGTACTTTGTGCGAGGCGGTGGTCGCGAACACGAATTTCACGTGCGCGGGCGGCTCCTCGAGAGTTTTCAGGAGCGCGTTGAAGCCGTCGTTGGTGATCTGGTGGACTTCGTCGATGATGTAGATCTTGAACTTCCCGAGCGCGGGGGAAAATTTCGCGTTCTCGCGGAGCGCGCGGATCTCGTCGATGCCGCGGTTGGAGGCGCCGTCGATCTCGAGCACGTCGAGCGAACGGGCGGTTTCGATGTCCGCGCACGCTTGGCACTTGCCGCAGGGAGTGAGCGTCGGGCCGTCTTTGCAGTTCAGGGCCTTCGCGAAGATGCGCGCCATGGAGGTCTTGCCGACACCGCGGGGGCCGGTGAAAAGGTACGCGTGGCCGACGCGGTTCAGCGTGATCGCGTTTTTGAGCGTGGTCGCGACGTGGTCCTGACCGACGACTTCGTCGAAGGTCCTGGGACGGTACTTGCGCGCGATGACGAGATACGGCTTCGATTCCATTTGGCGGGGCCCTTTCGACGCTCATTGTAACCCGCGTCCACGCGCGGGTCAAACGCTCTCAGGCGTTTTCGCTCAAGCCGAAAAGAACGCCCTGGTACCGCTCGCAGATCTGGAGAACAACGACGTCGGGCTTGTGGGAGAGGAGCGATTCGTAATCGATGTGCTTGCGCTTGGAAGCGATCACTACATCGAATCTTTCAACGAAGTACGGGGCGAGTCTGTCCCAGAAGGAGTCGTGGTAGACGACGATTTTGAGCGGGACCTTCGCAGGTGCCGCGCCGCGGCGTTTCAGCATCACCTCCTCGTTCCCGAGCTGATCGACCACCAGAAGCATATCCGCCAAATCGCTATTTTTCTTCGGCACCACCTCCACTTCGTATTCGTCCAGAGACGGCGGCTTGATCCCAGGCACGCCCGCCGCGGCCAAGGCGCGCGCGGTTTCGCGGAAACAGATGAACGCGCCGTAGTCGTTCCAGTGCGAATCCTGCTTGTGATAAACGGGATAAAGAGTACGCGCCTCTCTGAACGCGGGACGCAAGTCGACCAATCGCAGGTCCGAGTTTTTTTCGAGATAGGACACGATCTGGTCCAAGCGCGACGGGCCGGACGCACGGAACCCCGGCGGCAGGAATTCGGGATAAATCGTGCTTTTGTTCGGGACCACGACGATCACGAACGCCGCTCCGCGCTCTTTCAGCCACTGCCGTTGGCCTTCGAGATGTTTTTTCAGATCCACGAGGCTCTGCGGATGAAAAGGGCCGCGGGCGGCTTCGGAAAACGTCACGCCCTCGTGGACCTGTTCGGAATAGTAATAAAGCCACCCCTGCTTCCCCACGACAACCTGTGGAACGGGCGAATTCGGGAGCGGCGCCGAAGGACGCTCGGTCTCGACCGGTGCGGCGGGTTCGGGACGCGCGGCGGCTGGACGGGCCGTTTGCGGCTCGGGCGAGACGGGCTCCGCCGGCGGAAGGGCCGCGGCCGCCAGCAGAGCCGGTTCCGCGGTTTCTGCGCGCTCGAACCACCCGGCGTAACCCATTCTCAGCCGGATGTTCCAAAGGATGAAAAGATTCCTGAAACCGAAATGCCTGTTGAAATAAAGTTCGAAGCGTTCGGGAAATTCGAGCGGCGACTCGAACGGCGATGGCGGGGAAAGCCGGCTCGCCTCGCGCGCGGCGGGCTCCGGAAACACACGGAACCGCTCCTGCGCGACCGGCAAAAGAAGCGCCACGCTGAAAAGCACGCAGAAAACTTTCCGGACCAGCGCGCAGGTGCGGGTGGCATCCATTTTAGAAGCGGAAATAAATAAACGGATTGTAGGTTTCGCCCGCGAGGAACGCGGACGACGCCAGGAGTACGGCGGATATTCCCGCGCATTCGGCGAGCGTCCAGCTCGCCGACGCGGTACGGCGCGAGACGAAAATACGCATCCACGGTGTCGACCCGATGACGCCGGCCAGGAAGGCCGTCATGAATTCCGGCGCGGCGTAGTCCGCGATCACCGCGCGGCCGCCCGAGAAGCCGGCCATCGCCGCGAGATAGTCCCCCGCGTGCGCGACGCTCTCCGCGCGAAAAATGACCCACCCGCACAGGACGACCGCGAGCGTGTAGAGGCGGGCCGCAGGGGCCGGTAGGCGATCCAGGAACCTTCCCGCCGCCGTGCGCTCGAAGATCAGGAACGCGCCGTGGAAAAGGCCCCACAAGACGAACGTCCAGCTCGCGCCGTGCCAGAGCCCACACAGGAAAAAAACTAAAAGGAGATTCGCGTACGTCCGCGTATCTGAAAAACGGTTCCCCCCGAGCGGCCGGTAAAGGTAATCGCGAAACCACGTGGAAAGGGAGATGTGCCAGCGGCGCCAGAATTCGCGCACCGACCGCGCCACGTAAGGGTAATTGAAATTCTCGAGAAAATCGAATCCGAGCATCCGGCCGAGACCGATCGCCATGTCCGAATACCCGGAGAAATCGAAATAAATCTGGAGCGCGTACGCGGCGGCCCCGAGCCAGGCGACGGGCGCGCTCAGTTCCGCCGGCGACAGCGCGAAAATGCGGTCCGCCACCTGCCCGCAGGTGTTGGCGATGAGCACCTTCTTCCCGAGGCCCGTCGCGAAGCGGCGGATGCCGGAATAATATTTTTCCCAGCCGAGTGTCCTTTCGCGCAACTCGGCGGCGACGTCCTTGTAACGCACGATGGGACCGGCGATGAGCTGAGGAAAAAGTGTCTTGAAGAGCGCCAAGCGGGCGAGGTTGCGCTCGGCGCGTACCTCGCGGCGCCACACGTCGATCACGTACGAGATCGCCTGGAAAGTGAAGAACGAGATACCGAGCGGAAGGCGGATATGCTGAACTTCAAGAAGAGGCAACCTCGCCGCACCCAGCAAGGGGTTCGCGATCTCCGCCGCGAAGAACGCCGCGTATTTAAAGAAAACCAGAAGCCCGAGGTTGAACGCCAGCGCGATGCAAAGGGCGGCCTTCCGGCTGCGGCCCGAGGCGTCTTCGATCGTCATGCCGAACACCCAATTCGCGGCGATGGACGCGAGGATCACTAAAACGAAAGCAGGTTCTCCCCACGCGTAAAAAAGAAGGCTGAAAACCAGGAGAATGCCGTTTCGAAAACGGCGGCCGGCCAGGAAATGGGCCAGAAGCACGGTCGGAAGAAACACGAAAAGAAAGACGGGGGAGCTGAAAACCATGCCCTTCAGCATAACAAAACGCGGTCGGGCGCGCGAAAAAAAACGCGGCGGGGAATCGCTTCCCCGCCGCTTTCCTTCTTAGATCCGACTTAGGCCTTGCAGCAACCCGGGCACTGGTCCTTCTGCGTGCAGCAGTCCGTCTTGCCTTCGCAGCAGACGGCCGTCTTGCAGCAATCGCCCTTGGTCTTGCAGCATTCCTCGGCGAACGCCGCTCCGGAAACGAGCGTAAGCGCGGCCAGCATCAAAAGTAAACGTTTCATGGAAAACCTCCTCAAGTTGTTTGTCGGTTACGCAGAAAAAAAAGACGAACCGGAAACCGGAGGCGCGTGGGAAAGATAGGAAGACCCGAAAATCCGGGTCATGAAAAGCGATGGCGGCGCTTCGCGGCTCGAGACCCGCAGGGCCGCCGGAGCCGCGAAGGAAGTTTCCGCGGGAATCGCGGCCGAGTCGAATGAGGGTGGGTCGAGAACCGGAACGGCGGGAGCCGCTGCGGCCGTTTCCGGGCAACAGCTCATTTCGGCCTGCGGCGCGGAGCCGCGGTCGCAACAATCGTGGGAGGCCTTGGCAGGGGCATGGCACGAGGGCGCATCCGCCGCGAGCGATTTGAACCGGCAGATTTCCCCGGTCAGAACGAACGAGACCGTCAGAAACGCCGAAACGAGTCTGTACGAGAGGAGGCTCCTCATGCCTCTATTATACACCTAAAAACACGAAAAAACGGCCGGCTCCCGAAGGGACCGGCCGATCTCGCAGAAACTGGAGGTGTGACGCCTTCCGCATCGAACCAGTCACAAGTTATTGATAACTTCGGCTTTATTCTATCACATGATATTCTTCGTTCTACTCACTTAAAGTAGCCATCGTACCTGTCAAAGACGGTATGCAATTCGTGTGGCCTGAATATTTTTTGCAGGGGTTTATGGAATTTAAAATTGTCCGGCAATTTTTAAAGCCTAAGTTTTAAAAGCCACGGCCAATGCCAAAACCCCGGGCCTCTGGACCTCCCATAGCTGAATGTGAATACGCGCTCCGCCCTCGCTTGGGCTCGGGTCTCCGCTCCTTCGGGCGCTAGGCCGCGCCCTAGTCTTTGCGGCTAGGCCGCCGCACCGCCGCTTGGGATGAGCGGCGGCTTTAGAGAAGACACGGCTTGTGTGCTCCTCGGCTTTAGAACCTGTGGGCGACAAGTACGTATAAACCTTAAAAATTAGAGGAGTCACGAGTGCGTGACCTGTAGGCGTGGCCCCCTCCCCCCGTAAACCCGACGAGGGGGGTGCTAGAACCTTCGGTTCTTCGTCCGCCGAAAAGCTGCGGCCGACCGCACCCCCCTCCCGCGCACGTCATCTCTTGCGGATCTTAGGAAGAATTCTATATGCCGCACGAGAACCGAGGATTGAAGGAGCCACTTAGTTTTGAAGTCTCCCTTCGGTCGACAAGCGTTTCAAAACCAAGAGACTCCGTTTATTCATCAGCAGTCGTAAAAGCATTGTGATAGAGGAAGACTGCCGTGATTTACGTCAGTCTTTCCTATAGATGCTTTTACTTATGCAGTGTCCTCGGTTCCTGGGTCGGGGGACTTTCAAGATTTTTTCCACCTCCGCCTCCGCCGAAGGACGGATTCATCCTCTGGCGAAAAAGAACAAAGAAGTCCTACAGCCAGGAAAGACGCAAGACGGACATGGGACGTAAAGACTAGGGGGAAGAGCGCGCGCCGTACTGGTCTTGTTACAGATCTTTGACAGCTTCGCTCATCAGGCTCTCGGCTTCGCCAGAGATACGACTTCGGGGTGGGCTTTCTCTTGGCCGATAGATTTAATGGTGTTGATGAGATACCCGGCGGAGCGTTTGGGGTTGTCGGGATTTTTTTCTGAGATCTTTTTAGAGGCTTCTTCCATTACGGCTTCGCCGTATTTGGCCTCGAGGTCGAGGAAGGTTTGGATTGTTTTCAGGTTGTTTTCTTCGAAGACGATGCTAGCGGTTTGGGTCGCTCGGGTGAGCTTGTCTTTGCCGTACTTTTCTTCGAGTTTCTTAAGGCTTTCTTGGAGAGCGGCTGGGTCGTAGAGTTGGCCTAAAGTATAGGTGTTGGCTTTTCGTTGGCTGAACTTTAGGTCTTCGAGTTCACTGTACTGAATATCCAAGAGATTAAGACGTCTTAGCTCTTGGTTTGCCGGGGAGATAAACGACTCGGAAATGCCGTGGCTTCTTGAGAGTTTTTCTCTCGAGATCGAAAACTGTGCGTTGTGGGATTCTTGGGTGTACGAGAGGTTGATGAGATACAGGACTTTGGCGGGCAGGGAGAGCTTGTTGTTCCAGCCGTAGCGCCAGTAGAGCGTGGGGACTTCGAGTTTTGGGTCGGACGGATTATTAATTATTGTGATCTCTGTGTTTTGGTTACGTCTTGGGATCTCGAATTTTATGAGGTTGTATTTTGTGGAGAGTTTGTCTAAGACTCTGTTGATCTGTCTTCGGTAGTCTTCCTTCGACATTTTGTCGATGTTGAGCGATGAAGCGAGGTTTTCATAATCGACGGTGATTTTGCCTTCGTGGTTTCCGCTAAAGGTTTTAAGTAAATAAAGATAAGTGTCGAAGGCGCGCTCGTCGGAGTGGGTGGCCATTTCGCCTAGGAGCTTTTTGGTTAAAAAGGCTTTGGGGATTGCGACCGATGGCGTCAGGGTTTGGGGGATGTTTTCCTGGAGCTTAATTGCATTAAAATTATTTAGGAGGTCGAGGGCGTACTCCTTAGAACGTATAAGGACGTTTGCTTCGTTGTTTCGAGTAAGCCCGGCTTTAGACCAGTTGGTTGAACCTAAGATGACGGTTTCATTGTCGATGATGAGGGTCTTGGCGTGGGTGTAGGTTTCGGCTTCGTCGAAGAAGACGGGGACGTTGCCTTTCTTTAGGAGCTCGAAAGCTTGTTGGTTCTTGGTGGAATAGAGGGTGTCGTCGTTGGTTTCGGATTCAAAGTCGATGTTTTGGTCCAAGATTACTCTGACGTTTACGCCCCGATCTTTGGC
>CAYSKO010000004.1:0-138418 GCA_964431835.1 uncultured Planctomycetia bacterium
GGCGCGCCGCCTTCCCGCGTTCGGCAAGAGCCGCGTAGAACTCACCCCGGCGCGCGTCGAGCACGACGAGCACACGCTCCGAAAGCGCAAGAAGGGGCCGCGCAGCGGCTTCGAGGCTCGGCACGCCGACGATCTTGGCGCCGAGTGCGTATGCGAGGACCTTCGCGGCGGCGACGCCGATGCGCAGACCGGTGAACGAACCCGGTCCGGTTCCCACGGCCACGAGGCGTACGTCCTCGGGGCGCATCTTCGCTTTCGCCAGGGCCGCCTCGAGCGCGGGCGCGAGCGCGTCCGAGTGACGCGCGCGAAACGGCGAGCGCAGATTCACGAGCGTGCGCGGGCCGTCCGTGACGGCCACGCAGAGCGCTTCGGTGGAAGTGTCGAACGCGAGGGTCTTCACGCGAGCGCCTCCGCGAGCTTGCGAGCGTGCGCGGAACCCTTCACGCGGATTTTTCTTCCCGAGTTCCCGGCGTGCGAAAGCTCGAGAAGGATCGTGTGCGGGGGCAGGATTCCTTTTCCGCGGCCGGCCCACTCCACGAGCGTCACGCCCGGCGACTCGAAGCATTCGAGAGCGAGCATGCGGTCGGGGCCACGAACCGCGTCGAGGCGGTACCAGTCGACATGGAAGACGGGACACTTTCCGGCGTACTCGTGGATCAGCGCGAAAGTGGGGCTCGACACCGACTCGGCTGAAACGCCGAGCCCTTCGGCGATCCCTTTTACGAGCGTGGTCTTCCCCGCTCCGAGCGGGCCGTCCAGCGCGACGACGTCCCCAGGAACGAGAACGCGTCCGAGCCGCGCTCCAAGAGTGCGCGTCTCTTCGGCGGACTCCGTTCGAAATTCAAGTGCGCGGGAAATGGTCGAAGCCTCCGCGGAGTGGTTTCAATTTGCCGTCGGGCATGAGAAGCAAGACGCCGCGGCTCTTCGGAAAAATCTTTCCGACCGGATGGAACGGCCCGAGGCCGCGGGGCTCGGTGAGGGTGAGCCGGGCGGCCTCCGCCGGGGGCAGCGTGAAAAGAAGCTCGAAATCCTCGCCCCCTCCCAGCGCGTCTTCCATGTCGCGCGCGTCGGGCGAAATGGGGACTGCCTCGTACTGGACGACCGCGCCGACCCGGCTTTCGCGCGCCAAGCGCGGGAGATCGGCCGCGAGACCGTCGGAAAGGTCCATCATCGCACCCACTTTGTAACCGCCGCGCGCGAGGAAGGCGGCTTCAGCGAGGCGGGGCTTAAAATTCAGGTGTTTCCCGCTCCGGTACGTGCCGCCTAGGAATCCGGTCACGAATACGACATCGCCGGGGCGCGCTCCGGCGCGCGTGAAAACGCGCGGCCCCGCAGGCCGGCCGAGGAGCGTCACGCAGACGACGAGCTTCGACGAGCGGTTCGTGTCCCCGCCGACGATACGCGCGCCGTAACGCCGGGCGGTACGCTCGAGACCGCGCAAGAGCCCGTCGACGAACGCCTCGTCCACGTTTTCCGGAAGTCCCACCGACACGACGGCCCATGTGGGCACGCCGCCCATGGCCGCGATGTCGCTTAAGTTCACCGCCATCGCCTTCCTCCCGACTTCCTCGGACGAAGCGTGGGAAAGGCGGAAATGGACGTCCTCGACGAGCATGTCGGTGGTCAGAATCACGTCGTCGCGGCTTCCCTCGAGTACAGCGGCGTCGTCGCCGATACCGACCTTCACGCCGCGTCCGGGACGGTTCAGCCGCCGCACGCGCTCCACGATTCCCGCTTCACCGATTCCTTTTAGCGTCACGGTCAGGCCGAATGGGTTTTAAAGAAAAGCGTGAGGCCCACCATGAGCAGGTTGTGCGTCATGTGGGCGGTGATGCCTGGAACGAGCGATCCCGTTCTTTCGTAGAGATAAGCCAGGAAAAGCCCGAGCGCGAAAATCGGAACGAGTGCGACGAGGTTCGCGTGGAGCACCGCAAAAACGGCGGCCGACAGAAGCGCGCCGGCCCGCACGCCGAAGCGGGTCCGGAGCGCCTTGTACGCGAATCCGCGGAAGAACACCTCTTCGAGAAAAGGCCCGACGACCGCGACGAATACCGTGAAGAAAAAGACCGTGACGCTCGTATTCTGACGGAGATAGATCTCGACGACGGGCTGAGGCGGCGGCTCGTAGGAGAACATGTTTGCCACCGCGAGGACGGCCGTGATGAGGACGACCAGAGGCGGAACGATGGCAAGATACGCCACGAAACCGCGGCGGACGTTCTTCGCAAGGTCCGCGCGCGTAAGACCGATCTCCGACGGCGGCACGCCGTAGCGGCGTGACACGAGCCAGACGATGAAGCCTCCGACAAGTACGTCGCGAAATAGGCTATTGGCCATGAGGAGAACGTCGCCGTCCGGCCGCGCTGGTCCGACGGGCAGAAGAAACGCTTCCGCGGCCAAAAAAGCCGCCTCGACGACCAGAAGAACAAGGAAAAGATCGAAAACCTGGCGCAGTCCCCACGGCACGGGACGGTGCTCGGCTTCCGCCGCGAGCGCGGGACGTCCGTTCATGCGCCGCCACACGAGCGTCGCGTCGACCGCCAGGCCGGCGAATAGGATGAGGAGAGCCAGGGATGTGACAAACCCGAACGCGGTGGGATCGGTCTGCATGCTTTTCTTAAAGCGGTCTTCGCGGCCGCGAATCTCCTCGCTAGTCATGCGGGGCGCGGAAAGCTGCGGCGTCTCCTGCCCCGGCCTGTGCGCCAAATGCAGATGAAGCGCGTTCGCGGCGTAAAACGTCGCCAGGAACGCGAGCATGGCGAACGTGACGCCGTTCCGCTGGAGGAAACCGGGCCGGGTCACGCGGGCTCCGGAAGACTGAAGAACCGGACTGCGTTCCTCGTGGTCGCCTCTTCGAGCGCCTCGCGCTTCATACCGCGGGCCTCCGAGAGGAAATCGACCAGGTGCGTCAGGCACGCGGGCTCGTTCCGTTTTCCCCGGTAAACCTGCGGCGCGAGGTACGGCGAGTCCGTCTCGAGCATGATCCGGTCGAGCGGCGCGTTCTTCGCGACGTCGAGGAGCGTCCCGGCGTTCTTGAACGTGAGGTTGCACGTGAACGACGCCAGAAAGCCGATGTCGAGAAGCGCCTTCAATTTAGGTTCGTCGTAGGAGAAGCAGTGCATGACGCCGCGAAGACGGCCTTTCCCCTCGCTTTTGAGGAGCTCGAGAGTGTCTTCGAACGCGTTCCTAGAATGCACGATGACGGGCAGGTCGTTCTCGAGAGCCAGCGCCAGCATCCGGACGAACGCTTTTTTTTGAGTCTCCGGATCCGCTTCGCTTTTGAAATAATCCAGACCAATCTCGCCGATCGCGACCGGCTTGGTTTCGCGCACGAACTTCTCGAGGTCGGGCCACTCCTCTTCCTTCATCAGGTTCGAGTGGTGCGGATGCAGGCCCGCGGTATGGAATATTCCTTCGTTTGCGGAGGCAATTTTATGGGCGAGCGGATTGGTGACCGGGTCCGTTCCGACGTTCACCATGTAGCGCACGCCGTGCTCGCGGGCGCGCTTGATCACGTCGTCCCGGTCGGCGTCGAACGCGTCGAAATAAAGATGGCAGTGGGAGTCGACGATCATCGCGGTTCCGCTGAACGAGGTAGGACGGCCATACGCGCGGGTGAAGCCTTTCGCAGGCGCTCCACGACTCCCGGGAGCTCGGCGAGCGCGTGGTCCACCTCGACCCCTGCGGTGAAACGGCCGAGCGAGAACCGGATCGCTGCGCGCGCGAGCCCCTCGGGCAAACCCAGCGCTAGAAGGACGTGCGAGGGCTCGATCGAACCGGCGGTGCAGGCCGAGCCGGTTGAGGTGTAGATGCCCTTGAGATCGAGGTTCATGAGAAGCGTTTCGCCCTCGAGGCCTTCGAACGAAAGGTTGGTCGTGTTGTAGAGGCGGTGTTCGCGCGTTCCGTTCACGCGCGCGCCGGGAATCTTCTCGAGGATCCCGCGCTCGAGCCGGTCGCGCAGCGCGCCGATCCGTACGGCGTCGGATTCGCGCTCTTGGGCCGCCAGACGCGCGGCCGCACCGAAACCCGCGATCGCGGCGACGTTCTCGGTTCCAGGACGGACGTTCTTTTCCTGGTGGCCGCCGTGAAGGACGGCTTTCAGCTTCACGCCCTTCCGGACGTACAGCGCGCCCGCGCCTTTCGGACCGCATATCTTGTGCGCGGAGATTGTCAGAAGATCAGCGCCGAGAGCCGACGCGTCGAACGCGATGCGGCCGTAGGACTGCACGGCGTCAGTGTGGAAGAGGGCGCCCCTTACTTTCGCAAGCTTCGCGGCCTCGGCGACGGGCTGGATCGTGCCGGTCTCGTTGTTCGCGTGCATCACGGAGACGAGCGCTGTGTCGTCGTCGATGACTTCCTTCAGTTTGTTCAGGTCGACGAGGCCGTCGGGACCCACGGGAACGATCTTCACGTTGAACTTTTTGCCGGAGGCGAGGTACTGCGCGGAGTGGAGCACGGCTTGGTGCTCGACGGACGTGACGACAAGGCCGGTGCGCGTGGCTTGCGAGCGGAGGACGCCCTTCAGCGCGAGGTTGTCCGATTCGGTGCCGCCGGAGGTGAACACGATGTCACCCGGCTCGACGCCGAGCGTGCCGGCGATCTCTTCGCGGGCTTCCTCGACGGCGTTCCGGGCGGCCTGTCCCCTTTTATGAAAGCTCGACGCGTTTCCGAACTGCCGCGTGAGATACGGCGTCATCGCGTCGAAAACGCGCGGGTCTAAAGGCGAGGTTGCGTTGTAATCGAGATAAGCTTCCATGGTGAATCCGGGGCGCTGTTTTGGCTCTAGAGCCGTTGCGAATGATTTTACCGACTTCGGTTTGCGCGGCCGCGAGCGGCTCGCGACTTACTGGCCTTTAGCGGCTTTCTTCTTATCGCCTTTTTTCTCTTCGCCGGTGTCGATGCGCGGGAAAAGAGGGGCTCCTTTGGCGATTTTGGTGCCGTCGAGACCTGTCCACGTTTTGGAGAAAGGCTCGTCGGCGGGCGAGCCTGGACGGCCGAGCTGTTCCCAAATGCCTTGTGCCTTGCCGGGGATGAACGGATACACCATCTTCGAAGCGTCCCTCAAAACGTACACGAGGGTCCGGATCACGCATTGAAGCTCTTCGGTCTTCCCTTCTTTGGCGAGTGTCCAGGGTGCGGTCTTCTCGATATACTTGTTCGCCATGCCGATCAGCGACCAAATTCCCGCGAGCGCCTCGGAGAAGCCCAGCCGGTCCATGTATTCGGGCAAAAGCTTATCCACCAGTTCGTACGAAAGAGTACCCATCGCCTTGGACTCGGCGTATGCGGGCGACTGCAAAAGACTTTCGGAATTTCCGAGCGGCGGGACCGTGCCTTCGAAATATTTCTCGCACATCGTGAGCGAGCGGTTCAAGAGATTGCCGATGTCGTTGGCAAGGTCGTTGTTGAAGCGCGTGATGAGCGCGTCTTCGCTGAAGCTTCCGTCCTGCCCGAAGGGTGTTTCGGCGAGGAGGAAATACCGGAACGCGTCGACGCCGTAATGGGCCACGATCTCGACCGGGTCCATCGCGTTTCCGAGGGACTTCGACATTTTCTTTCCGTCCACCACCCACCAGCCGTGGGCGAAGATGAGCTTCGGAGGTGCGATGCCGAGGGCCTTCAGGAGGATCGTCCAGTAGATCGCATGGTGGCGGAGGATGTCCTTGCCGATCAAGTGCGCGTCGGCGGGCCACCATTTCGCGAGCTTCGTCTCGTCGGAGCCGTAACCGCAAGCTGAGATGTAGTTTACGAGCGCGTCGAACCAGACGTAGGTCACGTGATCCGCCGAGAGCGGCACCGGGATGCCCCATGCCAGGCGGTTCTTCGGGCGCGAGACGCAGAGATCCTCAAGCTTGTTGTTGCGCAGGAAGCCGAGCACCTCGTTTTTCCGCGTCTCCGGCAGAATCTTGAGGGCAGCGCCGGTATCGACGTCCTTCCCCGCTTCGATGGAACGCGCGAGCCAATCCTGATACTTCGAAAGTTTGAAGAAGTAATTCGTCTCTTCGATTTCTTCGGCGGCGCGCGAGCAGTCGGGGCAAAGCACGTCCTTGCCCTCGGCTTTCATCTGCCGGACAGACTCCTCGGCGAGAAACGTCTCGCAGGGCGTGCAGTAATAGCCGCGGTAGGCACTGGTGTAGAGCTCGCCTTTTTTCTCGAGCTCGAGCCAGACCTTTTTGACGGCCTCCTTGTGGCGCCCCTCCGTAGTACGAATGAAGTCGTCGTACTCCACCCCGAGTGTCTTCCAGAGATCGCGGAAAGTCTGCGAGATGTCGTCCGTGAATGCCTGCGGTTCCTTGCCGGCGGCCGCGGCCGCGCGCGCGATCTTTTGGCCGTGTTCGTCGGTGCCCGTCAGGAAGAAAACGTCTTTGCCGGTGAGCCGGTGCCAGCGCGCGAGCGCGTCGGAGGCGATCTCGGTGTAGGCGTGGCCGATATGCGGCCGGGAATTCACGTAGTAAAGCGGCGTGGTGAGATAGAATTTCATGCGGCGATTCCGTCCCAAAGCGCGGAGAGCGCGAGTTTCAAGTTGATGGTGCCCGCGATCCGTTCCTTGGCCACTCCCAGAAGCTCGATATGCTCGACGATCGCGTCTTCGTCGAGCCGGCGGGCGACGCCTTCTTTCTCACCGCGGTCGCGGCAGTCGTCTCCGAGGATGTCCCCCGCGCCCGCGCGCAGAACGAGGACGTCGCGGAAATACCCGGCGACCTGGTCGAGCGCCCGAGCCACCGAAAGCCGTTCGGCGCGCGGAAACTCGGGAGCGTCCGCGTACGGATCGGCGGAGTTCCTGCGGTAAAGGAGAAATTCGAGGATTTTCCGGGCGATCTCGTCTGCGGCCGGGTCCGCTTCGGCCGAACCCTTCTCGGGGGCGAAGTTGACGGTCTGGAGCCGGGAGCGCAGGGTCGGCAGGAGCCCTTCAGCCGATCCGGAGAGAAGGATGAAGTACGTGCCCGCTTCGGGTTCCTCGAGGGTCTTTAAGAGCGCGTTCTGCGCGATGTCGTTCATCGTGCCTGCGCGCTCGATGAGGAACGCCTTGGCGGGCGCCTCGAACGGGCGGAGGCCGGCCTTGGCGATCACGCCGCGGATTTCTTCGACCTTGATGCCGCGCGCGTCTTCGGCGGGCGCCACCACGTTCAAGTCCGGATGAAGCCCGCGGTCCACGCGCGAACAGGCGCTGCAGGTTCCGCAGGGTTCACCGCCGCGCTTATCGCAGAAGAGCGCCTTCACGAATGCGAGCGCGGCGCGCTTGAGCACGGTTTCGTCGGGCCCCAGAAAAAGCTGGCCGTGCGCGACGCGGCCGCGCGTGAAAGCGCCCTTCAAGATTTCCGCCGCACGCGGTTGTCCCTCGAGTCCGCTAAAGGACATGCTCGACGAGCCTCATCACTTTCTCGTGGATTTCCTCGGGAGTTTCGTCGGGACGCACCGGGACACTTTTCACGCGTCGCGCCTCATCTTTAAGAATCCTCAGGAACCCACGGCGCACGCGCTGGTGGAACGCGAGGTCCTTTCGCTCGATGCGGTCGGCCGCGCGGTGCGATTTCGCGCGGCGAAGACCCATCTCCAGAGGCAGGTCGAAGAAGAGCGTGAGCTTCGGCACGACGCCGCGAGTCGCGCGGCGGCCGAGCTCCTTGATCCACTTCACGTCCGCTCCGGCGCCGTATCCCTGGTAAGCTACGGTAGCGTCGAGCCAGCGGTCGCAAAGGACGACGACCCCCTCCTTCAGCTTTCCCGCGATCACCTCGTCTACCAGTTGGGCGCGGCTGGCCATATAAAGGAGCACTTCGCACTCGCGCGTCATCCCTTCGTGGCGGTTGTCGAGGAGAACGACACGAAGCGCGTCGCCGATCCTTGTGCCGCCGGGCTCGCGCGTCAGGAAAACTTTCTTTCCCGCGCGCTCGAGCGCGTCGTGAAGGAGCCGGATTTGGGTGCTCTTTCCGCTGCCGTCGTTGCCTTCGAATGTGACGAGCGTGCCGCGCTTCAAACCTTGAGCCTCCCGATGGTGCGGCCGCCCAAAAGATCGATCAGCTCGACGCCGTGATCGCGGAGAACTCCCTCGCGGATGCCGTCGGCGGCACCGAAGTCCTTCGCGGCCTTCGCGGCGGCGCGGCAGCGGATCGCGTCCTCGATCACGCCCTGGATAGCACGGTTCGATTCCTCCTCCTTGCGGACGATCGCGTCGAAATCGGAGAAAAGATTGAACGCCTTGCCTGCGAGCTCGCGGAGCTTCGCGGCGGCAGCGACGATCTTCGCCGGATCGTTGGTCTTCCGAGCCTGCTTCATGAGCGTCTGCATCGCGGTGATCGCCTCCGGCGTGTTGAAATCGTTGTCCATGCAATTGCGGAAAGGTTCGTCGAAGCCGGCAACCGAAGCGGTGTCGGGCGCGACGCCGGCTTTGGCGAGATCGTGCGCTTCCTGGAAAAAATGGAAGAACCGGCGCCACACCGCGCGCTCCATCGCGAGCTTCTCTTCGGTGAAATCAAGCGCGGCCTCGTAGTGAGTCGAGAGGAACACGAGTTTGAGGACGTCCGTGACGGATTCGGACGCAGGGATCCGCTTGCCGAACTCCGCGAGCGTGACGAAATTCTTGAGCGACTTCGACATCTTCACCTGGTCGACCGTGATGAGGCCGTGGTGGATCCAGTAGCGCGCGAGCGGCTTCCCCGAAAGTCCTTCGGACTGCGCGGTTTCGTTCTCGTGGTGCGGAAAAATGAGGTCCCGCCCGCCGCCGTGGATGTCGAACGATTCCGCGAGGTGCTTCTTCGACATCGCGGAGCATTCGATGTGCCAGCCCGGCCGGCCGTCTCCCCACGGGCTGGGCCACGAGGGCTCGCCGGGCTTCGCAGATTTCCAAAGAGCGAAATCGAGCGTATCGCGTTTCTTTTCGTTCTTTTCGAGACGCACGTTCTCGATGATCGACTCGATGTCCTGATGAGAAAGCTGTCCGTAGGAGGAGAACTTGCGGACCTCGAAATAAACGTCCCCGCCGGACGGGTAGGCCAGGCCCTTCAAGATGAGGCCCTCGATGATCGCGATCATCTCGCCGATGTGCTCGGTGGCGCGCGGCTCGACGTCGGGCGCGAGGATCCCAAGGCGGTCGAGATCGTTCCGGTACATGTCGTAGTAGCGGGCGGAGACCTCGCGCGTCTCGGCCACCAGGTCCGCGGGCTTCGATTTCGCGGCCTTCTCGATGATCTTGTCGTCGACGTCGGTCACGTTCCGGACGAACCGCACCGCGTAGCCCGAGAACGAGAACCAGCGGCGGATCACGTCGAAGACGTACGCCGAGCGCAGATGTCCCAAATGGGGTTCGTCGTAAACCGTCGGGCCGCAGACGTACATGCCGACACGGCCCGGCTCGAGCGGTTCGAACGGTTGTTTTTGTTTTTTGAGGGAATTGTAGAATCGGAGCGGCATAAGCCTTACTTGGAGGAACCTTTATCCCTCTCGAAATCCTTGAGTTCTTTTTCGATCTCCGCGATCTCGCGGTGGAGCTTGTCGAGGGCCTGCGTGAGAGGATCCGGCAGGCTCGTGTAATCCAGATTGGTGCCGCTGACGCGTTTACCCTCGCGGCGCGCGACGCGGCCGGGAACGCCGACAACGGTCGAATTCGGCGGCACGTCCTTCAGGACCACGGCGTTCGCGCCGACCGAAACGTTGTCTCCGATCGTGATGTTGCCGAGCACTTTCGCGCCTGCGCCGATGACGACGTTGTTTCCGATCGTCGGATGGCGCTTTCCCTTTTCCTTGCCGGTGCCGCCCAGCGTCGCGCCCTGGAAGATCGTCACGTTGTCGCCGACCACGGAAGTCTCTCCAATCACGACTCCCATTCCGTGGTCGATGAAAAAGCCCTTCCCGATCGTCGCGCCGGGATGGATCTCGATGCCGGTAAAGAAGCGTCCGATCTGCGAGATCGTGCGGGCGAAAAACGGCATGTTCGAGCGGTGAAAGAAATTACCGAGCCGGTGATAGAAGAGCGCGTGGATGCCCGGGTAGCTCAGGATGATCGTAAGACTGCCCGTGGCCGCGGGGTCCCGCTCCAAGGTCGCCTTGATCTCGTCCGCGAAAAAAAGGCGGTAAACGAGGATCTTGAACACGCCGAACGCCAAAAGGATGCAAAGCAGGTTGAGCACGAATTCCATCAGACTCTCCCGTTCTTCGGCGCGAGCGTCACGACCGCGTGGCAGGCGATCGCTTCGCCGCGGCCGAGCTCTCCGAAACCTTCGTTCGTTTTGCCCTTCACGGAGACGCTGGAAATCGGCAAGCCGAACACGGCCGCGACGTTCCGGCGCATCGCCGTCTTGTACGGACCCAGCTTCGGCGCTTCCGCGATGACGACCGAATCCACGTGCGCGACCCGGAATCCGCGTTTCAGGAGGAGCTTCGAGACGCCGACCGCGAAACGGTCGCCGGAGACGCCCTTCGTGCGGGCTTCCCCTGGCGGAAAATGATCGCCGATGTCGCCCTCGCCGAGGGCGCCTAGAGCGGCGTCGACGATCGCGTGCCAGAGCGCGTCCCCGTCCGAATGACCCCACAGACCTTTCGGGTAAGGGATTGTGACGCCGCCCAACACCAGTGGACGGCCTTCCTTAAGCGGATGAATGTCGTACCCGATACCGACTCGCACGGACGTCTCCTCTTCCGAGAGACGGCCGAACTGCGCGGCGTCCTCGGGTGTCGTGATCTTCACGTTGCCAGACTCGCCCGGCACCACGGCGACGCGGACGTTGGAGCCGTCAAAGAGAGCCGCCTCGTCGGTGGCCGCGCCGGCGCGCTTTCCGAGCGCGCGGTATCTCGAAACCAAAAGATCTTTCCGGAAGACCTGCGGCGTCTGCGCGAGCCAGAGCGATTCGCGGTCCTCGGTGCCGGTGACGCGGCCCGCGCGCGAGACGCGCTTCACGGTCGCAGTAGCGGGAACGGCGGCCAGTGCGGCTCCGGTTTCCTTCGCTTTGGCGATCACGCGGCGGACGAGCGGAACACTCGCGAACGGCCGAGCCGCGTCGTGCACGAGCACCCAATCCGCACCGGCCGCCTCGAACACGGCGTTTCGAACCGATTCTGCCCGCGTACGGCCGCCGGGCACGACACGCGCCGCGATTCCGGCTTCGGCGAGCAATTTTTCCGTTTCCGCGACACGCTCACGCTCGACAGCGACGAGCGTTTCCGTGAAACGGTGCGCGGCCGAGAGACGCTCGAGCGTATGGACGAGGAGGGCTTTTCCGGCGAATCGGACGAACGCTTTGGGAATTTTGGATCCGAACCGCGTGCCCTTCCCCGCGGCCGGGACGACCGCGGTGATCTTCATTCCGCGGCCGGTCGCGGCGTTTCGATCTTGCCGAAGATCATACGGCCCGCCGCGGTCTGGAGCACCGAGGTCACGACGATCCGCTGCACGCTTCCAAGAAGACGTTTGGCGGAGTCGACGACGACCATCGTTCCGTCCTCGAGATAACCGATCGCCTGGTCGCGCTCCTTGCCTTCCTTCACGAGGCGCACTTCGAGTTCCTCGCCTGGAAGCACGACCGGACGCAGCGCGTTGGCGAGCTCGTTGATGTTAAGAATGGTAACGCCCTGCAGCTCCGCGATCTTGTTCAAATTATAGTCGTTCGTGAGTACCTTGGCGCCGAGGACCTTCCCCATCTTCACGAGCTTCTCGTCGACCGTGCCGATCTCCGGGAAATCCTCCTCATCGATCTTCACGTTCACGATCTTGTTCATCTTATTGAGGACGTCGAGGCCGCGGCGGCCGCGCGTGCGCTTGAGCGAGTCCTGCGAGTCGGCCACCTGCTGCAGCTCCTTCAGGACGAAGCGCGGCACCACGAAACGGCCTTCGATGAAACGTGTCTGGCACAGATCCAGAATACGGCCGTCGATGATCACGCTCGTGTCGAGAAGGAGCACTGCGTCTTTCTGATCCTGGCGGTCGAATTTCACGTACGGGATGATCAGATTGAACTCGTCCCGGCCGCGCATCGTGAAGATGACGCCGACGTACGAGAAAATGATCACGAGAACGAGCTTGAGAGCCGAGGCCACAGCCTGATCGAGCTCCGGAATCAGGTCGATCGCGCCGGCCAGGAAACGGGACATAATGAAAGCGAGGATGAGGCCGAAGACGGCAGCCGAAAGACCGCGAAGGGACACTTTGCCGAGGGCGTGTTCGAAAAAGATGACCGTGACGGAAACCGCAAGACCGACGCCCGTACCGATCAGCGAGCCCTCGACGCCCTTGAACGCGAGCCCGAGCTGGTAACCGATGACGATACAGAGAAGGATGAAAAGTGCGCGAAAAAAACCGAAAGGCATCCGCTATTTCCTCTTGAGGAGCTTCCAGGGGTGGGCCTTGATGTCCTTCACGAAGGCCTCGAGATCGCGCGCGATAGTGTCGTCCTTAAGAAGGCGCCCGACCGTCCCTTCGCCGTCGCGCAGGCGCGCGGTGACGACGCGGAGCGATTCGGCCGCTTCTTTCAGATCCGCGCTCGCTTCGTGCAGGTCCTTGAGCACCGCGTCCGCGCTTCCGAAAGCGCCCTCGGCTTTGCCGAACGTGCCGCGCACGGTGTTCTGGAACGTCGGATCGGCGACGACGTGATTCACGTTGTCGACCGTGTACTCGATTTTTTGGACCAGGCGGTTGCCCGACTCGGTAAGCTTTTCCATGTTAACCGGCTCGCGGCCGACGAGCGTTCCACCGTCCGATAAAACGCGCTTGCCGGCCGTGCCCGGGGTGATTTCGACGTATTTCTCGCCGAGAAGCCCGAGACTCGATATCCGGATCTCGGCGTCGTCCTCGACGTACGCGCCTTGGGCTATCCAGGCGCCGATCTCGACCTGCGTCTCGCCGTCGCGGCTGCGGATGACCTTGATATCCTTCACTTCGCCGACCGGGACGCCGGCCAGGCGCACGGGAGAACCGTTCTCGATCCCGCTCACGGAATCGAACATGAAACGGACGGTGTAGCCGGGTTTCAGACTGAAATCGCCCGCTTTGACGACGAGCCACGCAAGGGCGACAAGAGACGCAAGCACGAACACCCCGACCTTAAATTCAAGGTTGGACTTCTTCATCCGACTTGTCCTTTCCTCCTGTTTCCCATAGGGTTACAACACGGTCCTATTGTGCCCGAAAAGTAGGGCGAAGCAAAGCCCTTTAAGCGCCGGGCTCCGGCACGGGACGACCTTCGACCGATTCGAGACTCTTGAACTGGATGTCCGAGATCGGCCCAGTGGCCGAACCCGTTATAAATTGGCGGACGATGGGGTCGTCCGTGTTCCGGATCTCTTCCGGCTTACCCAAACGGATGATCCGGCCTTGGTACATCATGGCGATGCGGGTTCCGATCTTGTAGGCGCTGGTCATGTCGTGGGTGACCGCCACTGACGTGACGTGAAGCTTGTCGTGGAGAGAGACGATGAGGTCGTTGATCGCGTCCGCCATGATGGGGTCGAGGCCCGTGGTGGGCTCGTCGTAAAGAAGGAACTCGGGGCGCATGCAGATCGCGCGCGCAAGCGCGACGCGCTTTTTCATGCCACCCGAGAGCTCCGACGGCTTGAGTTCGTGGATACCCTTAAGGCCGACGAGCTCGAGCGATTCCTCGACGCGTTCGCGGATGGCTCGGGAGGAAAGCGTCGTGTGCTCGAGGAGCCCGAAACCCACATTCTCCCCCACCGTCATCGAATCAAAGAGTGCGGAGAACTGAAAAAGCATACCAAACCGCATGCGAAGCTGGTTCCACTGCTTGCCGGAATAATGGGTAGTCGACTGGCCGTCGACAAGGATTTCCCCGTCGTCCGGCTTGAGAAGGCCGATCATATGTTTGAGGAGAACACTCTTGCCGCAGCCCGAGCGGCCGATGATCACGAGCGTCTCTCCTTTTTCGACCTTGAGGTCGATCTTGTTCAGGATTTGTTTGCCGCGGAACGACTTGGAAACCTTCCGGACGTCGATCATAGGAAGTAGAACATGATCGTGAAGACCGCGTCCGAAACGATGATGAGGATGAACGACGTCACGACCGCGCGCGTGGTGGCCTGCCCGACCCCTTCGGCGCCGCCCTCGACGCGCATGCCCTCATAGCAGGCGACCGTGCAGATGATGGAAGCGAAAATAAGCGTCTTGAAGAGCCCAGAGAAAATGTCCTTCAGGACGAGCGGGAGGAAGGTCATCTTCATGTACATGGTGTGAGAGAGCCCGAGCTTGTAAACCCCGACGAGGTAACCGCCGCAGATGCCGACGAAGTCCGCGTAGATGGTGAGAAGCGGCAGCATGGTGAAAAGCGCGATGAAGCGCGGCGCAACCAGATACTTGATCGGGTTCGTCGCGAGAGTCTCGAGCGCGTCGATCTGCTCGGTCACCTTCATGGAGCCGAGTTCCGCCGCGATGGACGCGCCGACGCGGCCGGCGACGACGAGTGCAGTCAGGATCGGCCCGATCTCGCGCGTCATGGAGATGGCGACCAGGCTCGGAATGTACATTTCGGCATTCACCTTCTGCATCTGGTAGGCGCTTTGAAACGCGATGACGACGCCGATGAAGAAAGCCGTGAGGGTCGAGATAAGGAAGGAGTCCACGCCGATCTTCACCATCTGCTCGACCAGCTGACGAGAGCGGAACGGAGGCATGGCGATCCAGAAAAGGGTCTTTAAGAGGAGCGTGAAAACGCCACCGGCGTACTCGACCGCGTCGACGGCGCGGCGCCCCACTGAAACGACGGCGCGCATCAGAATTTCAACTTTCGTTCCACACCCACGAATTCCTCCCCTTCACGGACCTCGAACTTGAGCGCGTCGCGCGACTGGAGCCTGTACTCGAAACCGACCCCGACCCCCCGGCGCTCGTCGGAACGGAGGCCGTCCGCCCGCGGCACGTCGTCCTCTACGTTAGTACGGCGAAGCTGAAGCCGCGCATTATCCCCAAACGACCTCTGCATGAGAAGGTCCGAACGGTCGCCCTTGCCTTTGGAGCGCGTGAGCTCCCAATCTCCCCAGACAACCGAATCCTGCTGGGCTTCGGACACGAGCGTGCGGTACGTGCGCTCCCGGAACACGTCCGAGGCCTCGAACGTGCGGTCGGCGAAACGCATCGCGGTGCCGTCCTTGAGAAGAAGCCTCGAATCGTACAGTCGGAGGGTCGGGTACACGCCCTCGAAGGAAAGATCCATGGCCTCGAACGGGCGGCGCGATATCCAGCCGTTCCGGATGCGGGCGCGGCCGTCGTAGGACGGGTTGAGCGGGTCGCCCCACACGCGCAGGTCGAACGTCACGGAACCCGGCACGGAAAGACCTTTCGAGAGATTGAAAAGCGGGTCCAAGTTCGCGAGGCTGTATTCGTCCGCCGCGACGGCCCAGCGCACCTCGTCGTCGTCAAGGCGGTATTCGGCCGCAAAATCGATCCCGCCGAAAAGGTCCTCGGAGCGCACGTTGAAAAGATGGCGGGAAAGCTCGAATTCGAAACGCGTCTCGTACGGAAGCGGGCGCCAATTGACCACCGTCCCTTCCGTCATGACCGTTCCCGTGAGCGAATCGTCGCGCGCGTCGGCGGCGGCGAGGAAGCGGGCTTCGACGACGACCTCGGTCGAGACGTCGAACGCGGCCATCTCGAAATGGTGGACCGCCATTTCCGCCCGGAGCCGTCCACCCTCAAAGCGGAGGTCTATCGGTCCGAAACGGCGGGCGCCGAATTCGAATTCCGCTCCCTCCGCGTGAATGACGACGTCCCGACCGCGAGTCACGGCGGCACGGCGCATCCAGGTGAGGATCGGAAGGTCTCGGCGGAGCACGCGGAAGCGGGGTTCCCAGCGCAGGCGCGGCGAACGAAGCTCGATTTGAACCTTGGCCACCGGGTCTTTCGAAATGAGATCGAGGAGGCGGTAGCGTAGGAGGATTTCTCTGCACTCGAAAAGGACGATGCGTCCGCCGGCCGAAGGCTCGCTAATTTCGAGGTCCTCGATCCTGACGAGGCCCGGGAAGCGTCCGCTCACGCGGCCGAAGCGCACGTCAAGGCCGGTCCCGCGGGCGATGGTGGTTTCGATGCGGGAGACAAAGGCTTCGAAGACCGCCTCCTTCCTCAGGTGGAGAAAGGCCGCGGCGGCCGCGAACGCGGCCAGCGCCAAGAGCCAGCGCGCGGCCTTGCGTTTACGCTTGCCGGCGAGAGCCGATTTCAATGGATGACGCCGACCCCTTGCTGCTGGAAGAGCAGGTGGTCGTCGTCCTTCACCGAAATGAGGATCGTCTCGTTCGGACGGATACGGCGCGCGATGAGCTCCTCGGCAAGCGGATCCTCGACGTAGCGCTGGATCGTCCGCTTGAGGGGACGAGCGCCGTACATCATGTCGAAGCCCTTCGAGATCAGGAACTCTTTTGCAGGCGCATCGAGAACGATCGCAATCTCGCGTTCGGCGAGGCGCTTCTGGAGGTTCGCGATCTCGATATCGATGATCTTCTCAAGCTCCTCACGCGAGAGGCGCTGGAACACGATGATATCGTCGACGCGGTTGATAAATTCCGGCTTGAACGCCTTCTTCACTTCTTCAAGGAGGCGCGACTTCATTTCTTTGTAATCCGTCGAGGCTTGGTCCTGCGCCTTGAAGCCGATAGAGCCCTGCTTCCGGAGCATATCGGCTCCGATATTGGAAGTCATGATGAGCATGCAGTTCCTGAAGTCAACCTTCCGGCCGAGCGAGTCGGTCAGGCGGCCTTCCTCGAGCACCTGGAGCAGCATATTGAAGACATCCGGATGTGCCTTCTCGATCTCGTCGAGGAGCACGATGCAGTACGGGCGGCGGCGCACGCGTTCGGTGAGTTGTCCTCCCTCTTCATACCCGACGTACCCGGGAGGCGCGCCTACGAGACGCGAGACGTTGAACTTTTCCATGTACTCGGACATGTCGAAGGTGATGAGGGCGTTCTCGTCCCCGAACATGAATTCGGCGAGTGCCCGTGCGAGCAGCGTCTTGCCGACGCCCGTGGGCCCGAGGAACACGAAAGAACCGATCGGGCGGCGCGGATCTTTGAGACCTGCGCGCGAACGGCGCACCGCGTGCGAAATCGCCACGATCGCCTCTTCCTGACCGATGACGTGCTGGCGGAGCTCCTCTTCGATGCGCATGAGCCGCGAGGTTTCCTTCTCCTCCAAACGTGCGATCGGGATGCCTGTCGACTTCGCGATCACTTTCGCGATTTCATCCTCGCCGATCTCGAGCTCGATCTTCGAGCGGGATTCCATCCAGTCGCGCTTGGCCTTGTCGAGCTGGCGGCGGAGCTCACGCTCCTGATCGCGCAGAGCGGCGGCCTTCTCGAAATCCTGCTCCTTGATCGTGTCTTCTTTTTCTTTCTTCAGATTCTCGAGCTTCTTGTCCAGCTCCTTGACCTCGGGCGGGGCCGTGTGCGTGGAAAGACGCGCGTGCGCTCCGGCTTCGTCGATGATGTCGATCGCCTTATCCGGCAGGAAACGCCCGGCGATGTAGCGGTCAGAGAGTTTCGCGGCGGCTTCGAGCGAGGAGTCGAGGAACTTCACCTTGTGGTGCGCCTCGTATTTGTCGCGCAGGCCGCGTAGGATGAGCACGGTCTCCTCGACCGACGGCGGATCGACCATGATCGTCTGGAAACGGCGTTCGAGCGCGGAGTCTTTCTCGATGTACTTGCGGTACTCGTCGAGCGTGGTCGCGCCGATGCACTGGATCTCGCCGCGCGCGAGTGCGGGCTTCAGAATGTTCGACGCGTCGATCGCGCCTTCGGCGCCGCCGGCGCCGACCAACGTGTGGAGCTCGTCGATGAAAAGGATGATGTTCTCCGACCGCTTGATCTCGTCCATGACGGCCTTGATGCGCTCTTCGAACTGGCCGCGGTACTTCGTGCCGGCCACCATGAGAGCGAGATCGAGCGTGATCACGCGCTTATTCCGGAGAATCTCCGGAACGTCGCCCGAGATCACCTTGGACGCGAGACCTTCGACGATCGCGGACTTGCCGACGCCAGCCTCGCCCAGAAGAACGGGGTTGTTCTTGCGACGGCGCGAAAGCGTCTGCATCACGCGTTCGATTTCGTCGTCGCGGCCGATGACGGGGTCGAGCTTGTTGTCTTTGGCGAGTTTCGTGAGGTCGCGGCCGAACGCGTCGAGCGCTGGGGTCTTCGTCTTGGAGACGGAGCTCGGGGAAGTGCCGCCCTGGGGAGCGGGGCCCGAACCCTGCGAAAATTGCGAGCCGGGGGTCGTGGAGCCGAGAAGCTTAATGACTTCCTCACGGACCTTCTCAAGGTCGAGGCCCATGTTGAGGAAAACCTGGCTCGCCACGCCCTCCCCCTCGCGGATGAGGCCCAGGAGCAGATGCTCCGTACCGATGTAATTGTGGCCGAGCGTACGCGCCTCTTCCATAGCCAGCTCCATCACCTTCTTGGCCTTGGGAGTGAACGGCAGATCGCCGGAAACGACGGTGGTGGGCCCGAGCTGGACGAGTTTTTCCACCTCGAGACGAATGTTGTTAAGGTTCATTCCCAGGCTCTGGAGAACGGCGGCGGCGACGCCCTCGCCTTCGCGGAGGAGGCCCAGGAGGATGTGTTCGGTGCCGATGTAATCGTGGTTGAAACGCTTGGCCTCCTGTTTGGCCAGGAGGATTACTTTACGGGCACGCTCGGTAAACTTGTTAAACATGGGATGGGGTCTCCGTTACAAATGATTATAAAGGAACAGCCCAAAGAAAGCTAGATTCTTGCCTTTTTTTAGCGTCCCTCGAGGCGGCGGCGGATCAGATTGGCCCGCTTCACGTCCCTTTGGGCGGAGCTTAAGATCCGCCCTTCGATCTTCTGGAGGTGGGCCGGCTGGGTCAGGATAAAGAGCTCGTTCACGGCCCGGCGGTCGATTTCGGCGAGAATTCCCATGTCCACGCCCAGGCGAACCATGGAAAGGAGGCCCAGGGTTTCCTTGGTGTTGATGATGTGGGCGCTCTTCAGCGTCCCGTTCGAGCGCCAGATTTTGTCCTGCAGCATCTCGCGGTTCTGCTTCATGATCGTCTTTCGCGCGTTCTCCTCGTGTCCGATCACCTGCCGGATGATGCGCTCCAGGTTGTCGATGATGTCCTCTTCGGAAGAGCCGAGCGTGACCTGGTTCGAGATTTGGAAGAAATTTCCCTCGGCCTCCGTGCCCTCGCCATAAAGGCCGCGCGCGGTCATGCCGAGCTTCGTGATCGCCTGTAGGACGCGGCTGATCTGTTTGGTCATGACGAGCGACGGTAAATGAAGCATTACGGAGGCGCGCAGGCCGGTGCCGGTGTTCGTTGGGCACGCGGTGAGGTAGCCCCAATCAGGATGAAACGCGAACTGCGCGCGCTTATGGAGCGCGTCGTCGACGCGGTTGGCGATGCGCCAGCATTCCTGCAGATTGAAGCCGGACTGCATGACCTGGATCCGGAGGTGGTCCTCCTCGTTGATCATGATGTTGACCACTTCCTTGTCGCCGATCACCACCGACTTGAACTCGGGGTGCACGATATGCTCGCGGCTGATAAGGTGCCGCTCGAGCAGGAACTGCTTGTCGACGTCGTCGATCTCGGCCATGCGGACCGCCAAGCCGTTTTTCATGTACTCGGTGGAAAGAACCCCTTCCTCGAGCCGCTCGAGCGTCTCCTTCTCCTGCTTCTTGGTCGCCCAGTGCGAGAAGGGATACTTGTCGAGGTTGCGCGCGAGCCGGACCCGCGAGCTCATCACGATGTCGGAATTGGGGCCGGTGCCGCGAAGCCATTCGCACGTCTGGCGGATCAGGTGGTCTACTTTCATGCGACTCCGCCTTTCTCGCCGGTCTTCTGCTGTTCCTTGATCTTTTTCTCGAGGAACTTGATCTTGTCGCGCAGCGTCGCCGCTTCTTCGAACTCCTCTTTCTTGACGGCTTTCAAGAGGTCTTGTTTGGCGGCGTCGAGCTCCTCGGCGAGCTTCACCGAGAGCTTCACTTCCTTCATCGCGACGGGGCTCGGCGACTTCCCGCCGTGCTGGTTCGAGCCGTGGATTCGTTTTAAAAGCGGCAGGAGGCTGACTTTAAACGCGCCATAGCACTCGCCGCAGCCGAGGCGGCCGATCTTCTTGAAGTCTTCGTAGGTGAGGCCGCACTGCGGGCATTTGTTCTTGGGAGGGGCGGCTCCGGGAACGGCCGGCTCCTGCTCGACGTCCGAGAGCGCAGCCAGAAGGTCGGCGATGCCGAAGTGCTGCTCGACATCGGAGCCCTTCTGCTTGGCGCAGCCCTCGCAGAGATTGAGCTTCGTGATCTGCTCGTTGATGATCTCGGTCAGGTGGACCGTCGCCTTGTTTTTACCGCACTCGTCGCAGAGCATCGATTCCTTCAAGCGCGTTGTCCGGCCGGATCCTTCAGATCGTAGCGGGTCCCTTCGACGGCGGTCACTTTGCGGAATTCCTGCATGATGCGCCCGGTGGACGGGCCGGGGCGGCCCTCCCCGATGATACGGTTGTCGATTTTCACGACGGGAACGATCTCGGCGCCGGTTCCGGTGAGAAAAACTTCGTCGGCGGTGTAAAGATCGTGGCGCGTAAAGACTTCCTCCGAGACGCGAAGTCCGAGCTTCGTGCCGAGCGCCATGACGACGTCTCGCGTGATGCCCTTCAAGATGCCCACGTACGGAGGAGGCGTCACGAGCGCGCCACCCTTCACGTAGAAGATGTTCTCGCCGGTGCATTCAGTGACGTAGCCTTGCGCGTTAAGCATGAGCGCTTCGCTCACGCCCGCGTTCGTGGCTTCGATCCGCGCGAGGATGTTGTTGAGATAGTTGAGCGTCTTGAGCTGAGGGTTCACGGCCTCGACGTGGTTGCGCACCGTCGCGGCAGTCACGATCGCGATCCCCTTCTCGTACAGCTCCTTCGAGTACATCGCGATCTTGTCGGCGATGATGAAGAGAGTGGCCTTCGCGCATTTGCGGGGGTCGAGCCCGAGGTCGCCAGGCCCGCGGGTGACGACGAGGCGGATGTACGCGTCGCGCAGCGAGTTCGCCTGAAGTGTTTCGATGACGGCGCGCTCGAGCGCGTCCTTCGGGAGCGGAACTTCGAGCATGAGCGTGTGTGCGGATTCGTAAAGGCGATCCAGGTGCTCGGAGAGCTTGAACACGACGCCGTCGTACGAGCGAATTCCCTCGAACACCCCGTCGCCGTACAAGAGGCCGTGGTCGAACACGCTCACGACCGCCTTCTCGCGGTCCACGAGACGGCCGTCCAGCCAGATTTTCAGGTTCCCCTTCGCGTCGCTCACCGTTCCTCCCAATCCCGTTTCTCGATGTTCCAAACCCGGTCCGTCATCTTCGCGATCCGCTCGTCGTGCGTGACGAGAACCACCGTACACTTTTCCTTCCGGAAAACGTCCGACAAAAGCTCCGCGACGTCGCGGCCGGTCGCCGCGTCCAGATTCCCCGTCGGCTCGTCGCAGAAAAGGATTTCGGGGTCGTTGATGAGCGCCCGCGCGATCGCCACGCGCTGCTGCTCGCCGCCCGAAAGCTCGCTTGGGAAATGCGTCGCGCGGTCCTTGAGACCCACGCGCTCGAGGAGCCCCGCCGCGCGGTCGTGCGCCCGGTCGCGCTCCGACTTCTCTTTTCGAAGAAGAAGAGGCAGCATCACGTTCTCGAGCGCCGTGAATTCCGGCAAAAGATGGTAGAACTGAAAAACGAAACCGATCTTCCTGTTCCGGAAAGCGGCTTTTTCGTTCTCGCCGAGGGCGTGGACGTCGACGCCGGACAAGAGCACTTTGCCGGAATCGGCCCGGTCGAGGCCAGAAAGCACGTTCAAAAGCGTCGTCTTTCCGGAACCCGAAGGACCCCAAATCGCGACGCCCTGTCCCTTCGGAACCTTCAAATTTATCCCCGAAAACACCTCGAGGCGGCGACTGCCGTCCCAGTATACCCTGCTCAGACCGGAGGCTTCAATACTTGTTGTTTCGACCGCATCACTCATAGCGAAGAGCCCGTACAGGGTCCAAGCGGCCGGCCATCCACGCGGGATAGAACGCCGAAACGAGGCTGAGGACGATGGCGGTCGCGACGACCAGGAACGTATCCTGGAGGTCCATCCGCACCGGAATGCGGTTCACGTAATAAATCTCCTTGGGCAGCTCGAGCAGCGGGTAGCGGTCAAGCGCCCAGCAGAGCGTTGAACCGACCGCGAGCCCCGCAGCCGCTCCGGCGACGCCGATAAAGAGGCCGTCGTACACGAAAATCCGCACGAGCGCACCCGGCGACGCGCCCAGCGCCTTCAACACGCCCATGTCCTTCGTCTTGTCCATGACGAGAATCGTGAGGCTGCCGGCGATATTGAGACACGCGACGAGGATGATGAGCGCGAGGATCAGGAACATCACCACCTTCTCGAGCTTGAGCGCCGCGAAAAGCATGCGGTTCATGTCCATCCAGGTCCGCACGCGGAATCCTGAGAGTTTGGGAGCGAGGGATTTTTTGAACGCGTCCGCGCGGTCGGGGTCATCGAGCGCGACAGAGACACCGGTCACCGCCTCCCCCATTCCGTAAAGACTCTGCGCGTTGGCGAGGTTGAGGAAAAGGAGGTTCGCGTCGTACTCGTACATGCCGGACGAAAAAATTCCCTCCACGCGGAACGTGCGCGGCTTGTCCTGCTTCTGCGTGAGGATCTTGAATTCGGAACCCATGACGAGCCCGGCGCGCTTGGCGAGTTCGAGGCCGAGCACCGCGCCGTCGGGGGCGTCGGTGAGCGCACCGCGCGAGACATGGCGCCCGAACCGGGAGACTTTCTCTTCGGCCTTCGGGTCGAGGCCGCGCACAAGGACACCGGTTCCCCAGTCGCCGCTTTGGAGGAGCGCCTGGCCCTCGACGTACGGCGCGGCGCCGACCGCGCCCGGTAAGGCGGCGAGCTTCGCGGTGAGCGCGGCGTGCCCCGTGAGCAACGGATCCTTTTCGACGGAGACGTGCGCGTGCAGGCCAATGATTCGTTCCTTCAAGTCCGAATCGAAGCCGTTCATCACGGCGAGGGTGGTGATGAGGGCAGCGACACCGACGGCGATGCCGAGAATGGAGATAGTTCCGATGATTCCGACGAAGGGGTGGCGCCGTTTGGAGAAGATATAGCGCCTCGCGATCAGGCGCTCCGCGCTCATGCGCCTTTCTCGGGCTTCATCTGCGGGAAAAGAATGACTTCGCGAATCGAGGGCTGGGTAACGAGAAGCATCGTGAGGCGGTCGATCCCGATTCCCAGACCGCCGGCGGGCGGCATGCCGTGCTCGAGCGCGTAGAGGAAGTCCTCGTCGAGCGCCTGCTCTGGTTTTTTGCCCGCTTCTTTCAATTCTTCCATAAAGCGCTCGCGCTGCTCGATCGGGTCGTTCTGCTCCGAATAGCCGTTGGCGACTTCCATTCCGCCCACGTACAACTCGAAGCGGTCGGCCAGGTGCGGGTTCTTTTTGTTCTTGCGCGCAAGCGGCGAGATTTCAGCGAAGTATTCGGTGACGAAGAAGGGCTCGAGCACGGAGGCGTCGCCGGAAGGATTCACCGGCAGAAGGTCGCCGACGATGTTGATGATCTGCGTGCGCGAGACGTTCTGGCCCTTCACGTCGACGCCCTTCTCCTTCAGCTTCACGATCCACGAGGCGAGCTCGTCCTCGGGCACGATGCCGAAATGCTCTTTCATGAGACCCGCGAAAGACAGGCGGTGCCACTTCGAAAGGTCAAGCGTCTTGCCCTCGCCGGCAGGGATCTGCAGCTTACCGAACGCAGCGAGCGCCGCGTTCTTCACGATCTCTTCGCAGAGATCCATCACGTTATTCACGTCGTGGTACGCCGTGTAGACCTCGAGCATCGTGAACTCGGGGTTGTGGCGCGTCGAGATGCCTTCGTTACGGAAACTTTTGTTCACCTCGTAGACCTTCTCGTACCCGCCGACGAGAAGCTTCTTGAGATAAAGTTCGGGAGCGACGCGCAGGAAAAGCGGAATGTCGAGCGCCTCGTGGTGAGTCGCGAACGGCTTGCCGGCCGCGCCGCCGGGGATCGGATGCATCATCGGGGTCTCAACTTCGAGATAGCCTTTGTCGTCCAGGGTCTTTCGGATCGAACGCACGATCTGCGACCTCTTCTTGAAAATCTCTCGCGATTCCTCGTTCGCGATGAGGTCGAGGTACCGGTGGCGATAACGCTTCTCGACGTCCTTCAAACCGTGCCATTTCTCGGGCATCGGGCGAAGGCTCTTCGAAAGGAGGTGGATGCGGGACGCGCGGATCGATATCTCCCCCGTCTTCGTCGTGAAGAGCTCGCCTTCGACGCCGATCCAGTCGCCGAGATCGAGAAGGTCGAACACCGCGCGGTCGGTTTCGGGGAGCTCCTCTTTCTTCACGAAAAGCTGCACGCGGCCGGAGTCATCGCGCAGGTCGCAGAAGACGGTCTTTCCCATGAACCGCATCGCCGAAAGGCGGCCGGCCGAAACGACGGATTTCTTGTCGGCGAAGCCCGCGACCGTGGCCGCGATCGGCTCGGTTTTGGGGAACGCGCCGCCGAACGGATCGATCCCGAGCGCCTTTAAGGCCTCGAGTTTCCGGTAACGTTCCTTCAGGAGATCGTTCGTCTGGAGATCGCTCATAAGCGCCTTATTCTATTCGACAATCGCCCCGGATGCAACACGGGGAAGTTTGTGTCTTTTTCTTCTCCGGGACCACAAAGCGTTCAATTCGGCGAAAACCGTAAGCGTGGCTCCCTACGAAGAAAAAGACACAAACTTCCCCCGTAGCGGCCCCGCGAGGCGATCCGCGTCTTTCCTTCGTAGGGATCCACGCTTACGGTTCTGGTCGAATTTAGGCCTTTGTGGTCCCGTAGAAGGAAAGTCGCGGATCAGCTCGCGGGAACCTATACGCGCGAGTAGGCGTGGTGCTTCGAGTGGTCGAAGTAGGCGAAGGCCGCCACGCCCCAAAGGAGGACGATGAAAAGTTCGCCGAAGCGGGTGTAGAGCGAGGTGACTCGTCGAAGCGTGATGTCCTGCGCCCGGTAGCCGGTCACGAAGATCTCTTCGCCGTTGTCCTCAACGCTTGAGAGCGTGCGGCCCGTCGCGTCGATGAAAGCCGACCAGCCCGTATTCGCCGCGCGGACCACTGGTACGCGGTTTTCGACCGCACGGAACGTCGACGCCTGTCCGTGCTGGTACGGGGCGGACGTCTTCCCGAACCAGGCGTCGTTGGTCACGTTCACGAGAAAGTTTGCGCCGTGGCGGACGAAATCGCGCGTTAGCGACGGAAACATGTCTTCGTAGCAGATGAGCGTCGCGAACTTCGCCCGGACCGCGGTCTTCCGGTGACGCGATCTCGCCTCGAAGATCGTGAATTCCTCACCTGGGGAAAAGTCACCGATCGGCGGCGAGACGGCGCGGATAAATCCGAGCAGTGGCTCCAAGGGCAGGTACTCGCCGAACGGCACGAGATGCATCTTGGAATAACGCCGGCGCTCTTCCCCGTCGGGGCCGAAGTGGATCGCGCTGTTGTAGAAACGAACACCCCGGTCGGTGACGTCGCCGATGGTCGGCGCACCGATGAGCGCCTCGGCCCGCGAATGGCGAACGAGGCTCCGGAGGTGAGCGGACATGAGCGGTTCGTCCTCGAGAAATCCCGGGAACGACGTCTCGGGCCAAACGATAAGATCGGACTTCTCAACCGCGCACATGAACGAAAGCCGCTTGTACTTCTCGAAAATGATGTTCTTGATGCGGCGGTCCCATTTCTCTTCCTGCGGCACGTTGCCCTGCACCACCGAGACCCGGAGCACGGCCTTCGGCGCCGGCGAACGGTAAAACGTGTCCCATTCGATGAGTCGCCACGCCCCGTAGCCGAGCGCGAGCGCCCACGACGCCGTAAAGATCGCAGCGAGGAGCGTGAGATAGCGCCGGCGGGAACCGCGTGAGAGCGCGTCCTCGGCGCGCCGGGAACCTGAGGCTTCCTTGAGCAGCTTGAAGAGCGCCGCATTCGAGAAAAGGACGAACCACGAAACGCCCCACACGCCGAAGGTGTCCGCGCACTGGATGAGCTGGACGTTCTTCCACTGCGCATGACCGATGATCCCCAGCGGCAGGCCGCTGAAGAGGTTCGAGCGCACCCATTCGGCCAGCGTCCAGATCGACGGAATAAAAAAAACGCCACGCAGGCTGCGACGGAACACGGTGCCGTCGAGCTCCGCGGAAGGATCGATCCACGGACGGAACGCCGCCGCGGCTGCGGCCGGATAAAGCGCGAGGTAAGCGGAGGAAAGCACCCAGCCGGGAACCGTGACGAGCGCCATCGGATAAGAGACGGAAAGAAAAAAAGCGAAACCGAAAAGGTACGCTGTTTTCAGCGCGTCTCCGGTCGAGGGGGAGATTCCGAGGGCCGCGAAGAGAGGGACGAAAGCGACGAACTGGAGCGGCGCCCAGCGCGGATCGTGAAAACCCGCTGCCGCCGCGAGAGCCGCGAGAAGGACGACGAGCGCGTCCCTAAATCGCCTCATCCCTTAGGCGGCGCCGTGACATTTTTTGAACTTTTTTCCGCTCCCGCAGTGGCAAGGCTCGTTGCGGCCGACCTTGTCATCGGGAGCCTGGGCGGCGGCATGCGGGGCGGCCTTTGCCGGCGCGGGGATGTCTAATTGGTCCGCCTGCTGCGCGGGCCCACCGGACGGAGCGGTCATCGGCCCCGCCTCGGGATGCAGGAACTGGAGCGGCATGCGGCGCGGCGCGGGCTCGGGACGCGGCTCGCGCGAGGCGGGTTGGACGCGGAAGATGAACGCGATCGCGTCTTCCTTGATGGACTGGATCATTTCTTGGAAGGCGTCGTACGCCTCGCGCTTGTACTCGACGAGCGGGTCCTTGTGGCCGTACGCGCGCAGGCCGATGCCCTCGCGGAGGTTGTCCATGCCGCGCAGATGGTCTTTCCACTTGGAGTCGACGACGTCGAGAAGGATCATGCGCTCGAGGCCCCGCATGAACTCCGGTCTGATCTCCTTTTCCTTCGCCTCGTAAGCAGCTTTCGCGCGCTCGATGAGCCGTTCGGTGAGCGCTTCCCCCGGCATCCCCTCAAGGTCGGCGATCGAGACGGTGGGGAAAATCTTGCGGACCGCCTCCGCGAGCGCGGCAAACGCTTCCTCGGCCTCGGGAGCGCCTTGGGAGGCAATCGCGTCAGCGACCTCCTCGATCATGCCCAGATAGTGCTCGCGCAAATCGACGCCCTCGAGCACCCTGCGGCGTTCCGTGTAGATCACTTCGCGCTGATGGTTCATGACGTTGTCGTAATCCAGGAGGTGCTTGCGGATTTCGAAGTTGCGGCCTTCGACGCGCTTCTGGGCCGTGGCGATGGCGCGGTTGATGAGCGGGTGCTCGATCTCCTGCCCTTCCTCCATCCCGAGCTTTTGCATGAAACCCGAGATGCGGTCGGATCCGAAGATGCGCATGAGATCGTCTTCGAGCGAGAGGTAGAAACGGGACGCGCCCGGGTCGCCTTGACGGCCAGAGCGTCCGCGCAGCTGGTTGTCGATGCGGCGCGCTTCGTGGCGTTCGGTGCCGAGCACGAAAAGACCGCCGAGGTCCTTCACGCCTTCTCCGAGAAGGATGTCGGTGCCACGTCCGGCCATATTGGTCGCGATCGTGACCGTGCTTTTTTGGCCGGCGGTCTTGATGATTTCGGCTTCCTGCTCGTGGTACTTCGCGTTGAGGACGTTGTGGATCACGTGGGTCTTCCGGAGCATGTTGGAGAGAAGCTCGGATTTCTCGATGGAGACCGTTCCTACGAGCACCGGCTGGCCTTTGGCGTGTAGCTCCACGACTTCGCTCACGACCGCGGTGAACTTCTCGCGTTCGGTGCGGTAGACGCGGTCGCCCAGATCCTTGCGGATCAGTGGGCGGTTGGAAGGCACCACGACGACGTCGAGTTTATAGATCGTGTGGAATTCCTGGGCTTCGGTCTGCGCGGTGCCCGTCATGCCGGCGAGCTTCCCGTACATGCGGAAGAAGTTCTGGAACGTGACGGTCGCGAGCGTCTGATTCTCTTCCTCGACCGTGACCCCTTCTTTCGCCTCGAGCGCTTGGTGCAGGCCGTCCGAATAACGGCGTCCGGGCATGAGGCGTCCCGTGAATTCGTCGACGATCACGACCTCCCCTTCGGCGCTCACGACGTAATCGACGTCCTTCCGGAAGAGCGTGTGCGCGCGGAGCGCCTGGTTCACGTGATGAACGAGCTCGACGTTCGAAGGATCGTAAAGATTCTCGACGGCAAGAAGCGCCTCGACTTTCTTCACGCCCTTGTCCGTAAGAGCAACGGTCTTGGTCTTTTCCTCGATCTGGTAATCCTCCTCCTTGTGGAGGCCGGGGATGATCTTGTTGATCGCGTAATACTTGTCCGTCGATTCCTCGCTGGGGCCCGAGATGATGAGCGGCGTGCGGGCTTCGTCGATGAGGATCGAATCGACTTCGTCGACGATCGCATAGTGAAGCGGGCGCTGGACGCGTTGGGAGAGGTGGCGCACCATATTGTCGCGCAGGTAGTCGAAGCCGTATTCGTTGTTCGTTCCGAATGTGATGTCCGAACCGTAAGCGGCCTGGCGCTCGGCCTGGGAGGAGCCATGCTGGATGACTCCCACCGTGAGTCCGAGAAATTCGTACACGGGACCCATCCATCCGCGGTCGCGGCGGGCGAGGTAGTCGTTCACTGTCACGACGTGAACGCCCTTACCCACGAGCGCGTTGAGATAAACAGGCAGGGTTCCTACAAGAGTCTTGCCTTCGCCGGTGCCCATCTCCGCGATCTTCCCGGAATGAAGGACCATGCCGCCAATCATCTGGGTATCGAAATGGCGCATTTTGAGCACGCGCTTAGACGTCTCGCGGACGACCGCGAACGCGTCATGGAGGATCGCGTCGGTCGTCTCCCCGTTCTTGAGGCGATCGCGGAAGGCGTCGGTCATGGCGCGCAGCTCCGCGTCGGTCATCTTCTCGTAGTGCGCCTCGAGCGCGGTGATCTTTTTCACGCGCGGCCAAATCTTGCGCAGCAAACGGTCGTTCTGCGAACCAAACACCTTCGTGAGAGTCCAGCCGATCATCTTTTATCCTTTCGAATCCGCGCCCAGTGAGCGCAGGTACGCCTCGAGAAATCCGTCGATATCGCCGTCCATGACCGCCTGCGAGTTCGAGGTTTCGAAATCCGTCCGGTGATCCTTCACCATACGGTACGGGTAGAGAACGTAGGAGCGTATCTGGCTGCCCCAAGCGATCTCCTGCTTTTCGCCGTACGACTTCTGTTGTTCCGCATTGCGCTTGGCCATCTCACGCTCGTAGAGACGGCTTTTCAGCACCTTGAGCGCGGTGGCGCGATTCTTGATCTGAGAGCGTTCGTTTTGGCACTGCACGACCAGGCCCGAGGCCATATGCGTGATACGGACCGCCGAATCGGTGGTGTTGACGCCCTGACCGCCTTTGCCGCCCGAGCGGAACACGTCCACGCGGATGTCCACGTCCTTCACTTCGATCTTGATATCGTCCTCGACCTCGGGGATCACTTCGACGGAGGCGAACGAGGTGTGGCGTCGTTTGTTGGAGTCGAACGGCGAGATGCGGACGAGTCGGTGAACGCCGTTTTCCGATTTCATATACCCGTAGACGAAGGAACCTTCGACGAGCATCGTCACGTTCTTCACGCCGGCTTCTTCGCCGGGGAGCAGGTCGATGATGTCGATCTTATGGCCATGCTGCTCCGCCCAGCGCGTGTACATGCGAAGCAGCATCGATGCCCAATCGCAGGCCTCGGTGCCGCCGGCGCCCGCGTTGATGGCGACGATCGCGCTATTCTTGTCGGCGGGACCGGAAAGAAGCTTCTGGAATTCGAGCGCTCCGACACCTTTCACGAAAGCGGAAAGCTCCGCGTCCAGGTGTTTGAGGGATTCGGCGTCGCCGTCTTCGGTGATTTCGAGCAGGCCGTCGAGTTCGGCGCCTTCTTCCCGAAGCCGGACGTAAGAGCCGGTGCTCGCCTTCAGCGCTTTCAGCTCCTGGATCACGGCATTCTGGCCGCCGCCGGACGTCCAAAAATCGGACTCGGCTATCTTGCTCTCTAGCTCGTCGACTCGGCTCCTGAGTTTATCGACGTCAAAGATACCTCCCCAGGGCGTCGAGCTTCTCGCGCGCGGCCTTGAGTTTTTCCTGCAGATCCTTTTTCAACGGCGTCCCTTCGATTTCCCGAAGGCGCGGATGACGAATTGCTTGGCCATGTCGGAATTGATCAGAGAAAGACTTTCCTTTTCGGACATCTTCGCCTTTGTGACGGTGGCGCTGAGCGCCTCGTTCCAGAGTTTGCGGCCCGACTTCGCGTCCTTGACGAGAAACGTGACGTTCATGCGCGCGTAGCATTCGACCTTCGCCGCGTCGAGCGCGGCGGCGCCAATGCCGACGATCATGTCGACGGGATCGTGATCGGTCCACGAAAAGCCGGTGACGCGCGATTCGACGACCACGTCGGCTTCGGATTCGGACGGCACGACCGCGAAACGGACGCTTTTGCGGGCCGCGAGAGCTTCTTCGATACTCTTCTTGAACTCGGCGATCAGAATCTGGTCTTTTCCGGTCGCATCGACCGGAGGCGCCACATGAATCTTCACCGTTCCCCTGCGGGAGAAATCGGAGTAGAGGGTGTCTGCGTGCGCGAGCGCCGGAAAGGCCGTCGCGGCGAGGGCTAAGACGAGAGCGGGTATGACGTTCTTAATCATCGGGTCTCCTAGGTTTAGGACGAAGGACGCATCATAACACAGAGCCCGCGGACCATCAATCGCCGAGAGGCAGCGAGATCGTAAAGGTCGCGCCCTTCCCTTCCTCCGAGCGCACGCCGATGTATCCTTCGTGGCGCCGGACGATGCCGTAGGAAACCGACAAGCCGAGGCCGGTACCGGGAGTCCGGTCGCTGCCGCCGCCGAGCACGCCTTTGGTGGTGACGAACGGCTCGAAGATCTTGTCGCGGAGAACGCGGGAGACGCCGTGACCGGTATCCGAGATCGAAAGAGACGCGCACCCCCGCCCTGAAGGCCTTTGGCCGAGCGGATCGGCGCCACAGACGTCCGCTTCCGCGCACCCGCAGCGGACGAGAGCGACGCTGAGCGTCTTCTCCTGGGCCCCTTCCATCGCTTCCACGGCGTTGCGGACGAGATGGACGATCACTTGCGAGAGTTGCCCCGGATACCCGCGGAAAACTGGAACGGGCGAAAGCCGCGTCTCGACGCGCACCCCCGCGTCCGAAATGCCCTTGGCGAGGAGTTTGAGCGTCTGGTTTACGACCTCTTCGAGCCGAACTTCTTCTTTTTTTTGAAGTTCTTCGCGGCGCGAGAAATCCATGAGCGCCTTGGCAATGCGACCTCCGCGCCGCGTGCATTCGACGATTGTTTCGGCCATTTTCTTCGAGTCTTCCGCGTCCGCCCCCGCGGTCAGGAGTTCCGCGGCCGCGCCGATAATCTGGAGAACGTTGTTGAATTCATGCGCGACCCCGTTGGCCAGCGTACCCACCGCAGACATTTTCGTCGAGTCCAGGAGCGCGGACTGGGTGCGCCGGAGCTCTGCATTCAGTTCCTTCTGCCGGTCTTGAAAGGATTTCAATCGGAGAAGCCCCTCGACGCGCGCGATCGTTTCTTCGGCGTGCGGCGGTTTCACGATGTAGTCGCTCGCGCCGGATTTGAAGACGCGGACGCGGTGCTCGGGGTTGTCGAGCGAAGTGATGATAAGGAGCGGAAGGTCCTTGAAGCGCTCGTCGGCCTTCATGAGCACGCAAAGATCGAAGCCCTCGTTGTCCGGCATGAGCACGTCGAGGAAGACGAGGTCGGGCGTCCGGTCGCGCAGGACGTCCATCGCGCCGGCGGTGTCGGCGGCGAACTGGACCTCGTACTCGGGATGAGCGCCGATGAGGAGGGATTTCAGTCTTTCGCGGCCCGCTTCGTCCTGGTCGACGACGAGGATGCGGCGCGCGCGTTTTTCGGGACTCCGGGAAAGCTCCATCGAAGAATTGTAACGTCCGTCCAGGGGACTGTCAATTCGCCCCGCGATTAGCCTGGAACGACGCGGGGGTCGGAAAGAACGTGGGCGATCAGATCTTTCTCGGCGACGCCTTCGGCCGCGAGAGCGCGTCCGGCGGCGTTATTGGCCAGGTCCATCCGGCTGTCTTCGGCCGATCCGGGAGCTCCGTCTTCGTGTGCCGCGGTTGCTCGCTCGGAGAATTCGGGGTCGAACGCCCGGACGAGCAGCCAGCTCCAAAGAACGTGACGGTAGGCGTCCTTCGGAAATGCGGGATCGGTCCGAACCGCCGTCTCGGAGGCGGTTACGGCACGGTCGCGGATCCGAAGGAGCTCGGGCGCCTGCAAGGGATGGCGGCGGACGAACTCGATCTCCGCGTCCGTGAGCGGCTCGCGGAGCGACGACGAGATCCGCTTCATGTCCGTCCGGTCGATGGCGAGGAAATAACGTCCGTTTTCGGAGTACGAACTCAAGCGGCCCTCGAGTTGGACCGCCTTCGAGAGGCGGAACACGCAGCGTCCGTCGAAGCCGAAAGGCACGGAGGTCGACCCCGAGCGCACGAGATCGCCGAGACCGCGGAACACGCGCCCCGCTTCGACCGCCGCCTCGCGCGGACGGAGCGGATTCATCGGTAGGACGAAACGCATCGACCGGCCGACGATCCGGTCGTCCGGACGAAGGGGATCGGCGGGCCAAATGCGGATTCCCTGGAGGCGGAGCTCGAAGACAGGCCCCTTGAAGCTCTCAAGCGCCAGCGTGGCCCGCTCGACTCCAATTAGGTACTCGAGCCCGAATGATTCGGTCCCCTCGCGCGCGAACCGTACGCGGGCGGAAAAATTCTCCCAGTGTACCGCGTCAGGAGAATCCAGGCGAACCGCCGTGAAACGGGCAGCCTGCATCCGGAATCCGAGCCGCTCGGAATTCGCCACGACAGAACCGAGCGCGCGGCGCGATGCCGCATCGAGCGAATAAGCGACGAGGAAATAAAGCCCCAGCACCAGCGCGCAGCACGCGAAGACGACGACCGGAAAAAGACGCCTCACGCCGCGTCTTTCCGGGGACCGAGCGCCCGCAGGATCTCCTCGGCGGTTTTCTCGCCGATGCCCGCGCGCTCCGCGATCTCGCTCGCGGGCAGCGAGCGGATCTTCCGGACCGAACCGATGCGCTTGAGAAGCCTGTCCTTCGTGACCGGACCTACTCCGGGAATCTCATCGAGCGCGGAGACCATCGCTTCTTTCTTGTGCAGCCGCCTGTGGTACTGGATGGCGAACCGGTGCGCCTCGTCCCGCAGATGGCGCACCACTTGGAGCGCCTGCGACGTGGGCGGCAGGACGTAGGGGCCTTCCCGGTCGGGCTTGAAAAGGTGTTCGTGCTGCTTTGCAATGGAAATGACGGACAAATCCTGGAATCCGCCGGCGTCGAGCTCCGCTTTCGCGGCCGCCAGATGGCCCCTGCCCCCGTCGATCACCACGAGATCGGGCATCGGCCACCCTTCGGCGTGCACGCGCGAATAGCGGCGGCCGACCACCTCTCTCATCATTTTATAGTCGTCGATGCCGGTCACGGTCTTGATGCGGAAGCGGCGGTACTCCGAACGCGCGGGCTTGCCGTCGACGAACACGACCATCGATCCGACGGCCTCTTTCCCGTGAATGTTCGAAATGTCGAAGCACTCGATGCGACGCGGCACCTCTTTCAGCTCGATCGCCGCCCTTAGTTCCTCCAGGACGATATTGCCCGAGGGACGCAAGGACGGCGTCGGCACCGCCGAAAGCGCCTGGATCTCGACGAAAAGCGCCTGCGCTTTCTCGTACTCCCGGTTTTTCGAGTGCTCCTTCATGCGCCGCGCGAGATTCCGCACGAGCGCGTCGCGGCGGCCCAGAAGGAAGGCCTCGAGCTCCTTCACGGTGTCATTGTAGCTGTCGCCCGTCTGCTTGGCTTCGCACGGCCCGCCGCACTGGTTCAGGTGGTACATGAGGCAGAGGCGTTTCGGAAGGGTCCGGCAGATGCGGAGCGGAAACTGGAGCCGGAGCATGCGGACAGCCTGGCGCAGAAGCTTCGCGTTCGTGTACGGACCGAAATATTTCGCGCCGTCCGCCTTGCGGCCCCGGGCGACCAAGAGCCGCGGGTATTCCTCGTTCGTGATCTTGAGGTAAGGGAAGCTCTTGTCGTCCTTGAGCTCCTGGTTGTACTTCGGCATCGCCTCCTTCACGAGGCTCGCTTCGAGGAGGAGCGCTTCGGCTTCGGTCGGCGTCTCGATGAAATCGACGCGCGAAACCTGCGAGAGCATCACACCCTCCTTGCCGAAGCCTTCCCCGTAGAAACGGAAATGGCCCATCACCCTCTTCCGGATGGAGAGCGCCTTGCCGATGTAGACGGGCTTCTTGTTGTGGTCGCGAAAAATGTACACCCCGGGCCCGCCGGGGAGTTCCCGGATTCGGTTCTTCAGGTATTCAGGGATGAGCTTTTCCGTCGCCATGACCAAATCTTCCTCGCTTCCTCTATTCTAAACCAAAAACAGGCCGCGAAGTAGACACCGACGCACGCGGCGATGCCCAGAGCCAGGAGCGCGCCCTCGAGCGCCGCGCCGTGGAACGCCCGCGGCTCGAGCACCCAGCGGTCGTAAGCGAACGCGAGCCCGCCCATAAGCGCAGCGGATGCTCCCATGGGCGCCGCCGCGGCCAGCACGCGGCGGCCTCCCAGCGAGCCAAGCCGGCGGCGGAGCGCCGCGTACAGGAGCGCCATGTTCACGGTGGCCGAGATACTGGAAGCGAGCGTAAGGCCCCCGATTCCCATCGTGCGCATGAAGACGAGCGAGAGCGCGACGTTGAGCCCCACGGAAAAAAGCATCGTCTTCACCGGAGTGCGCGTGTCCTGCATCGCGTAGAAGGAGTTCACGAGGATCTTGATGTAACAGCAGGACAAAAGCCCGAACGCGTAGAAAAAAAGCGCGGACGAGGTGATCGAAGTCGAATACGCGTCGAACTTCCCTCTCTCGAAGATGATGCGCACGATCGGCCGGGACAGAGCCACGAGCCCGGCGGTTGCCGGAAGCGCGACGAACGCGAGCGTGCGGAGCGCCGTCTCGAGCGTCGCCTTGAACTCCTTCAGGTTCCCTTTCACCATCTGGAGAGAAAAAGTCGGGAGGATCGCCTGAGCGAGCGCGATGCCGAAGATCGCAAGCGGAAGCTGGAAGAGGCGGTTGGCGTAATAAAGCGCGGACTGGCCGCCCGCGCCTACGATCGATTCGAACGACGCGAGGATCGAGTCGACGAAGACGTTGATCTGGTAAAGCGCCGAGCCCAACGCACGTGGTAAGAGGAGCTTGCCTATCTTTTTCGCCGAATCGTCGAACGCGGGACGCGCAAAGCGGAAACCGCTCTTCACGAGCGGCGGGATCTGGCAGCCGAGCTGGAGCACCCCGCCCGCGAGAACGCCGAAGACGAGCGCCATCGGGCCGTAACGCCCCTCGAAGAAGAAGCCCGCGGTGATCATCGCGAGATTGAGGAGGATCGGCCCCAGCGCCGAACTTGCGAACTCCTTCATGGAATTGAGAACGCCCATCGCGAGGGCCGAGAGCCCGATCAGGAAGACGTACGGGAACATCACGCGCGTCAAACGTACGGTGAGCGGAAATTTATCGGGATCCGCCGATTCGGCGAACCCGGGAGCGAGCAGGGCCACGATGTTGGGAGCGAACACGACGCCGAGCACGGCCAGCGTCGCGAGTACCACGGTCATCGCCAGGAAAAGCGCCGTCACGAGGTTCCAGAAGGATTCCGGCTGCTTCTCACGACGTTCCGTCAGCACCGGAACGAAAGCGGAGTTGGCCGCCCCCTCGCCCACGAGATCCCGGAGGAGGTTCGGCAGCTTGAAACTGACGACGAACGCCTCCGCCGCCATGCCGGTTCCGAACGCTGTCGCGATGACAAGGTCCCGGACGAAACCCAGGATCCGGGAGACGCCCGTCAAGGAGCCTATGATTCCGGCCGAACGGGCCAATTTTCGATGGGTTGACACGCCGCTCCCCTTTCCCGTAAAATAGCCCCTCCAAAACGAAAGGGGCTTATGGCACATCGCAGACAATCGATCAAGAAGATCCGTATCGACAAGCGCCGCAGAGAGCACAACATCCGGGTCATCTCGGAACTCAAGACCGTCACGCGGAAACTTCAGGGTTTCGTGGCCGGCAAGAACTACGACGAAGCGGTGAAGCAGTCCCGCGTGTTCTTCTCGAAGCTTGATAAAGCGGTCAAGAAGGGCATCCTGCACAAGAACCGCGCTTCCCGTCGCAAGTCGCGCGTCACGCTCCGGCTGAACGCTCTGAAAGGCGCTAAAACCGTCTAACTCCGAGCAACGCGTTTTTTAAAGAGCCGCCCGTCCGGTCTCCGGACGGGCGTTTTTTTTCGTTAAGCGCAGAGCTCGAGGATGGCTTTCTCGAACGCGAGCCGCTCGCCCAGCCGGCCGGTCTTGATCGCCTCGTCGCACTCGAGGAGCGATGCCGCGAGCTTGGTCGCCTTCCCTCCGCGCGCCTGCTCCGCCTGCCTCACGAACTTGTCGACGAAATAAGGGTGCACTTTAAGCTCCCGGCCGATTTCGGCCGGAGACGCGCCCCGCTCCACCAGCGCCGCGCCGCGCCGGAGGCGCTCCACCTGCCCCGCGAGCACCGCCACGATCTCGAACGGGCGCGTGCCCTCCGAGAGGAGCGACGAGGCCATCGCGAGCGCGAGGGCCGGTTTTTTATCAAGCACGGCGTCGACGAGCTTGAAGACGTCAGTCTGAAGCGAGCGTCCGACGAGCTGCTCGGCGTCCTTTTCCTCGACGCGTTTGCGCGGCGAAACGAACACCGCCAGCTGCTCGATCGACTGGCACATTCCCGCCAGATCCTTTCCCGAACGCTCGAGAAGCACGCGAACCGCGCCGCGCTCGAGCTGGACGCCGGCCTTCTTCGCGCGGGCGTCGAGCCACGCAGGCATCTCGTTGTCGTACGGCGGGCGGCAGGAGACCATCTCGGCGCCTTCGGCGAGCTTCTTCAAGAAAGCGTCCTTGCGGACGTCCCCCTCGCCCGCCACGAGGACGAGCGCTGCCCACGACGGAAGCCCTTCCAGCGCGGCGACGAGCGCATCCCGGTCGTCGTCCTCGAGCTCTTCGACCTCGAACAAGACGGCCATGCGCTTGGGACTGAGAAAAGGGGCCGTCCGGACGAAATCAAGCGCGGTGCGGGCCGGCTGGGAAGAAGCGGAAAATTCTTGGTAATCGGAAGCGTCGGAAGCGGCGGGCAGGTTCTTCTTGCGGAGTTCGGAGAGCGTTTCTTTTTTGAGGAAGTCGTCTTTGCCGATGAGGAGCCAGGCGCTCCCGGCGGCCTTCACCATATCTCGACAGTGTTCTCGACCACACGGCGCGCGAGATCCTCGACCGCACGCGTCACGGCCTCGTCTTCGCTCACCGCGCGCGAACCGGAAAGGAAGAAGGTCGTGTCGCCGGTGAGGTTGTTTTGTTCCCAGAGCGGCTTTCCGGTCCCCTTCAACGTCACTTTACAGCTCACAACCACGTTCAGGCGGTACTCCTGAATGTCATCGTCCTCGCTGTAACGGAGCGCGTCCCGGCGGTAGTCGACGAGCTTCGCCTCCACTATCGCGTCCGCGGTCTCGGGGCCCGTCACGTTCAGGTGTCCGTCGAAGATGAAGCGGTTGATGATGGCGTTCGTCACGTCCACCTCGACCCCGGGGCGGTACGTCCGGAAGCGTTCGTCGGTGCTGACCTCCGCGGAGAGATCGATCGCATTCTTGACCGGCGCGACGTGGATGTTCTTCACGGTGTCGGGAAGATTCGATTTCGTCGTGTAACCGCAGCCCGCCGCGAAAAGGAAGGCCGCCGCGGACGCCGCCGCGAGGAAGCGCTTTACCACGGCTTATACCACTTCTTCCCGGACTTGCCGGAGCCGCCGGACTTGTCCGCTTTCGGCTCACCCGTTTCATTCGCGACGATCTCGTCCAAACGCTTGCGCGAAGGCTGCGCGAAGGAGGTCTCCGGATACTTGGTGACGATTTCCTGGTAATAGAGTTTCGCGCTCGAGGTTTTCCCGCGCTTGTCGTAGAACCCGGCGGTCTCGAAACTCGTCTCAGCCTTTTTCCGCCGGAGCACTTTAATTGCCTCGTCGGCCTCCGCGTTCTGAGTGTTCTCCGGGAAGTCTTTCTTGAACCCCTCGAACTCCTCGATCGCGCGCTCGGCCGAGTTCTCGTTGTACTGATCCGAATCGGACGCCTGCATCGAGCAGTACGCGACCTGGTACTTCGCCTGCGCGATGAGCTCCGACTGTGGATATTCGTCGAGCACCTGCTGGAACGCGCGCTGCGCTTCGTCGTACGCCCCCTGCATTTTATAGACTTCGCCCAGTTTGAACTGGGCCTGATCGCCGTAGGTTCCGAACGGCGCGTTCTTGACGATGTGTTTGTAGAGTTCAATCGCCTTCTCCTGCCCCGAAAGCACCGGCACGCCGAGAACCTTCATGCGGGTGCCCGAAGCGAATTGGCCGGCGATGTCGTACTCGCGTTTCACGCCGTCCTTGATCCGGTCGCTGTAGGGATATTTGTCGATGAGTTTCTGGTATGCGTCCGCGGCTTTGGCGATATCATTCTTCTCTTCCCAGGCGAGGCCCGCGTGGTAAGCGGCTTCGGCGGCCAGGCGCGAATTCGGGAACGTGTTCATCAGCTTCTCGAACTCGGCGATCGCGCGGTCCCACTCGTTGCGGTTGAAGAATTCGAGAGCCCACGAGAATTGCTCTTCGGGCGTGTCTTTGGCTGCGCTCTTGGGGTTGATCCACTTGCCGATATCGGGGCTCCAGACCCAGCCGGCGGAGGCCTGGGAGAGCGGCATAAAAAGGGCGATCAGGGCGATCGGAAAGGCACGGAAATAAGCGGTTTTCTTCATTTTTGATCCTTTTTCAAAGGCTCTAGCATACCCGCGGCAGCTTCGAGTTGTCAACGAATCCGATTCAACACGAGCTTAGCGAGCACATCGGCCTCGAGATTGACGCGTGTGCCAGGTTTAAGGCCCCCCAGCGACGTGACCTTGAGCGTGTGCGGAACGAGGTGGATCCAAAATCCGGGCTTCGAGACCTTGCCGAGCGTGAGACTCACGCCGTCGACCGTCACCGATCCCTTTTCCACGAGAAAACGCCGGATCGGAGCCGGAAACGACACAAGAGCGCTCATTCCCTTCTTTTCGGGAGTCAAACGCTTCACGCGGCCGACGCCGTCCACGTGGCCCAGCACGAAATGTCCGTCCAGGCGGCTCGAAACTTTGAGCGGGCGCTCCAAATTCACGCGGTCCCCGTGTTTTAAAATGCCGAGCGCCGTCCGTCGCCGCGTCTCCGCGACAACGTCGAAGCGGAGCGTGCCGGCCGAACGGCCGGCGACCGTAAGGCACGTGCCGTTGACCGCGAGGCTCGCGCCTTTTTTCAAACGCGCAAGGTTCCGCGGCACTTCGATCTCGAGCCGAGCGCCAGAGAACCCGCGGACTCGACCTGCCGCCTCGACGATGCCCGTGAACATCAGAACTCTCCCCAAACCAGGAGATCCGGACCGAGGGGCCGGATGGTCCACCGGCGGAAACGAACTGCGGATGAAAGTTTCGCTGGGCCGTCGCCTCCGACGGAACCGACCGCCGCGCGGCCGCCGACGAGAATCGGAGCGACGATGAAGCAAGCTTCGCGGGCGAAACCGCGCGCAAGAACCTCGGCGGTGACCTCCCCACCGCCTTCGACCAGCGCCCGCACGACCCCGAGTGCGCCGAGTGCACCGAAAAGCTTCGCGACGTCGACGCGGCCGCGGCGGCCGCCCACCGCCATGATCTCCGCCTTGCCGCGGTAGCGCCGGGCGACCGATGGCGACGGCTTCTTTACAGTCGCGAGGATAACCATTCCCGGAGAGGAAAAAATCTTTGCGCGTGGGGGCGTGCGGAGCGAGGAATCGAGAATCACTTTGAGCGCCGGGCGGCCCTTCTTCACGCCGCGCGCGTCGAGGCCGGGATCGTCGCGGAGCACCGTGTTCACCCCGACAATCACGGCGTCGGAGCCGGCCCGGAGACCGTGCGCGAAGCGCCGCGCTTCGTCGCCGCTGATCCATTTGGACTCGCCGGTGCGGGTGGCGATCTTTCCGTCCAGGCTCTGCGCGGCCTTGAGCACGACGTAAGGGGTTTTGGTGCGAACCCAGTGGAAGAAGTCGCGGTTCATCGCTTCGCAGTCGGTGGCGAGCACGCCCGTATCGACGCGAATACCCGCCTTGCGCAAACGCGCGAAACCTTTGCCGGACACGAGCGGATTAGGGTCCTTGCAACCGGCGACGACGCGCCATATCCCCGCGGCTTCGAGCAGGTCGGCGCAGGGCGGCGTCTTGCCGTGGTGGGCGCAGGGCTCCAGAGAGACGTAGATCGTGGCGCCCTTCGAGCGCACGCCGGCGGCGCGAAGCGCCTCAACTTCCGCGTGCGGCCCGCCGTATGCGCGGTGCCAGCCTTCACCGACGATGCGGCCGCCTTTCACGACGACCGCGCCGACCATCGGGTTGGGATGCACGAGGCCCAAGCCCCGGCGCGCGAGCTCGAGCGCCCGGCGCATGAAGCGTTCGTCGTGCGCGGAGGGCTTCATCGCGAGGTTAATCGTTCTTCGCGATCTTGTCGAGGATGCCGTTGACGAACTTGGAGGAATCGGGCTCGCCGTAGCGTTTGGCGAGCTCAACAGCTTCGTTGATGGCGACCTTCACCGGAAGACCGTCGGTGAAACGCATCTCGAAAGTGGACAGTCTGAGAATATTCCGGTCAACGTACGCCATCCGGCGGATCTCCCAATTTTCGGCGAACCGCTCGATTGTCTTGTCGATCTCGTCGAGCTTCTCGAGCGTTCCCCGTACGAGGAGTTCTGTGTACGAACGGACATCCTCGTCGTTTTTTTCGTGTTCGATCGCGTCGCGCTCGGTTTCGGAGAGCGTGAGCTCTCCCCGGTCCTTCCAAAAATCCATGAGCGCCTCTTCGGCGGTCGAGCGGCTCACGTCGACCTGGTAGAGCACCTGCAGGGCGAATTCGCGGCTTCTTGTGCGCTTTCTCAACGCTTTCCCTTCCGGCCGCGCGGTTCGAGGCCGCGGCAGAGATTCGCCGTCTCGATCGCGGCGAGCGCCCACTCGCGGCCCTTGTTGGTGTGCTTCACGCCGACGCGGTCGATCGCCTGCTTCACGTTCTCCGCGGGGATCATTCCGAGGATCACCGGAATCCCCGCTTCTTTGGAAAGATTCACGAGGCCCGCCGTCGCACCGTTCACGACCTGGTCGAAATGCTTCGTCTCGCCGCGGATCACGATCGCGAGCGCGATCACCGCGTCTGGCTTCCCCGAAGCGATGAGCTTGCGTGCCACGAGCGGAATCTCGAACGCCCCGGGCACGTAGGCGACGCGGACGTCTTTCTCGCGCGCGCCACTGCGTACGAGCGTGTCGAGAGCGCCGTCCAGGAGCTGGTTCGTCAGGTATTCGTTGAACTGGGACACGACGATCGCTATTTTTAAGCCCCGCGCGTCGTACGAACCCTTGAGCCGGCGAACACCGGGAAATTTCTTTTTGCGTGCGTCAGGCATGCTCGAGGAGGTGTCCCATCTTCTTTTTCTTCGTACGCAGGTATTTGCGGTTGTGCTCACCGGGCGTCACTTGAATCGGCACGCGTTCGACGACTTCGAGGCCGTAGCCCTCGAGACCGACGATTTTCTTGGGATTATTAGTCATGAGCTTGATCTTCTTGATGCCGAGGTCCGCGAGAATCTGGGCGCCCACACCGTAATGGCGCAGGTCCGCGGGGAAACCGAGGCGCTCGTTCGCCTGGACGGTGTCGAGACCCTCGTCTTGAAGTTGATAAGCCTTGAGCTTGTTGAGGAGGCCGATACCGCGGCCCTCCTGGCGCATGTAGAGGAGAACGCCCGAGCCCTCCTTCTGGATGTGTTCGAGCGCGCGGTCGAGCTGTTCACCACAGTCGCAGCGCTTCGACCCCAGCGCGTCGCCGGTCAGGCACTCCGAATGCACCCGAACGAGCGCCGGTTTTTTACCGCCCACATTCCCCTTCACAAGCGCGATGTGGTAATCCTTGTCGACCGTCGACTCGTACGCGACGAGCTTGAAATCGCCGTAGCGGTTCGTAAGGCGTGTCTCGACGGCCTTGAAGACGAGCTTGTCTTTTTTTCGGCGGTATTCGATGAGGTCGCGGATCGTGCAGGTCTTGAGCTTGTGGCGGCGCGCGAACTTCGCGAGCTCGGGCATCCGGGCCATCGTCCCGTCGTCGTTCATGATTTCGCAGATGGCTCCGGCGGTCTTGAGTCCGGCTAGACGCATCAGGTCCACGCAGGCTTCGGTATGGCCGGCGCGCACAAGGACGCCGCCTTCACGCGCGCGAAGCGGAAAGATGTGGCCGGGGCGCACGAAGTCGCTTTTCGAGGATTTGGGATCAATTAACGAGCGGATCGTTTTCGACCGGTCGTAGGCCGAGATTCCCGTCGTCACCCCTTTTTTCGCGTCGATAGAGACGGTCCAGGCGGTCTTGAACTCGTCGCCGTCGCCCTGCACCATCAGGTCGATGCCTAGTTTCGCCAGGCGCTCGGACTCCATCGGCACGCAAACGATTCCGCGGCCGTGCTTCACCATGAAATTCACGTTCTCCGGCGTCGCGTGCTCGGCGGCGACGACGAGGTCGCCCTCGTTTTCGCGGTCCGCGTCGTCGACGACGATGACGACGCGTCCTTTTTTTAGGTCTGCCAGGATTTCGGGGATCGAGTGCGGTTTCACGGTCTTCCTTTTAGAAATACTCGTTCAGAAACTCGGCGGCCTTGCGGCGCGTCGCAGACAAAAGACCTTTTTGCGGACGGAGAGCCGTCCGTGAGTGCAGGCGGTCGGCCGCGAGCAAGAGCCCGGCGACAGGAGCCTGCGACGCTTGCGAAAGCCCCTCAACGCCCTGGGGATACGCGCGGCGCGTCGCGATGCCGGAGGAAGCGAACGCTTCGAGTGTGGCCTCATCCTCGGCGAGGTCCCCGGTCAGGAGAAGCTCCTCGGCGCCGCCCGCTTCGGCGGCGGCTTCGGAGACGGCGGCCGCAAGACGGGCGGCCGTCCCGGTCCGCTCGCACGCTGCGAACGTGCGGTACGCGGAGACGACGGGCCCCGAGCACGCGAAAACGGTCACGACGTCCCGGCCCACGTCGGCCACCACACGGGTCCCCTTCGCGCCTTCGGGAAGGACGGCCGTGGCGATCGAGAGGGCCGTCGGGTGCGCGATCGCGGTTCCCACGAGCGCCCGGCGGAGGACGGACTGCCAGGCTTCCCAGTGCTCGGCCCGGGCCAGAAGAACGTGAAGTGTCACGTCAAGCTTCCGGCCGAATGCCCCGACCGGGTCCGGAACAGCATCCCTATCGTCGATTAGATAAGCCACCGGGCGGGAGTAGACGATCCGCCGGTCGAACTCTTCGGCCATGCGCTCGGCCGAACGGCACGCGTCGGCGACATCGGAAGCCGCAATCTCCCCTTCGCCGGCGAGAACTTTCGACCCCGCGATCTTCACCGAGCGCATGCCGGGATCGTCGAAATTATAATGGATCTCATCCACGGTGAAGCCCGCTTGACGCTCGGCCGCGGCCAGTGCCTCGGCCACGGATTCGGCGGCGTCGCCCACGTGCACAACTTCTCCGCCGCGAACACCGCTCGAATCCGCCCGCCCCGTGGCTGCCACGCGCAAACCCGCCTCGGTCTTCTCGGCCAGAACAACCGTCACTGCCTCGGCGCCGAAATCCAGCGCCGCGACCGCGTTTCCGCGGATGTTTTTCGGAAGCTTCATCGGGGCCCGATGACGACGTCGTCGAAGCGCAGGTCGATGTATTTGATCTTGGCGCGGTCGAGGCCCACAGTTTTGAGTGTCTGGTCCAGGATCTTGAGGCGTTCAATGAAATGGCCGCCGCCGATCCGGATCTCGACGTCGCCGTCAACGATGAGGGAAACGTTGTTCGGGTCGCGCACGTCGATCTTGTTGAGCGAGTGCCCTTTCAGCACGTCCGAGCTCTTGAGAATCTCCGAGAGTTTGACCGCTTTCTTCGCGTTCGGGTCCGACACGGTGACGCCGACGAAAAGGCCGGGCTTCGGGGTCTTTACGCCTTCGATGACGGTGAGATTCTTGAACGGTGACGCGGACGACCCCGGTAAAAGCACCATGTCCTTGTCGATCTGGACGAAACGGCCGAAGTCGACTTGGGCTGAGGGAGTCCTTCGCTTCAGCACCACCTCGACGCGGTTGGGCAGTACACGCTTCACGCGGACTTCCTTGAACTCGGGGTGCTTGCGCTTGATGACCTGCTGGACGTTCACGAGGTCGAGGTTGATCAGATTCTCGCCAGGGCGAAGCTCACAGAATTCGAACGCTTGGCGGTTCGTGAGGGTGCCGGCGTTCAGGACCCGCACTTCTTCGAGCCCGAAGGTGGGGGAATTCACCGCGTAGGCGAAGACGCCGCCGAAGAGGAGCACGACGAACGCCAGCGAGAGGAGAAACTGAAAGGAGCCACGGACGAGGCTCCACAGCGCGGCCGCGACCTTCACGGAAACGGCGGCTCCGTTTTTTCTCTTCACTCGCGTTTTCAAAGGTTTAACCATCGACCCCCACCCTCGCCCGGTTCAAAGACAGTTCCAAGATTTTAACACAAAGCGCGGGAAAGTCGATTCCCGCCGCCTTGGCCGCTTTGGGGAGCAGGCTCTTGCCCGTGAGGCCGGGAATGGTGTTGATCTCGAGCACGTACGGCTCCCGGTCGTCTTCCGACAGGATCACGTCGACGCGGCCCATGACCTCGCAGCCGATCGCGCGGTAAGCCGTGAGCGCCGCGGACCCGACGCGGGCGGCTTCGTCGGCCGAAAGACGCGCCGGCGCCTCGTAGCGCGTGCCCGACTCTCCGTACTTCGCCTCGTAATCGTAAAATTTACGGCCAGGGATCACCTCCACCACCGGCAGCGCCTCGTCGCCCAAAATGCCGACCGTCAGCTCGCGGCCCTTCACGAAGCGATCCACCACCGCGTGGTCTGAGAAACGGAACGCCTCCTCGAGCGCCGCCTGAAAACCCGACGGGTCGCGCACGATCGTCACGCCACAGCTCGACCCGGACGTCGCGGGCTTCACGACGAACGGCGCGCCGAACGGCGCGCGGCCGGGAACAGCGTCTTTAGCGATGACGCGGAAATCGGGAACGCGGATGCCCGCCTCCTTAAAAATGGCTTGGGCGCGCGACTTGTCGAAAGAGCGCTCGCTCGCAGCGGCCCCCGCCCCCGTGTAACGGATGCCCTCCGCCTCGAGGAGGCGTTGGATCTGCCCGTCCTCGCCGAAGGTTCCGTGAAGCGCGATGAACGCGGCCTTGGCTCCCGAGGCGCGAAGCTCCGAAAGGAAATCCCCAACGGGATCGACCACGACGACTTCGAATCCGGCGGAACGCAGCGCTTCGGCCACGGCCTTTCCGGACACGAGCGAGACTTCGCGTTCGCACGACGGGCCGCCCGCGAGGACGGCGATTTTTTTGGGAATCACAGGATCTTCACCTCGGTTTCGAGATCGACGTCGAATTTTTTCTTCACTTCCTCCTGCACCTCGCGGATGAGCCGCACCACGTCCTCGGAAGACGCGCCGCCCAGATTCACGATGAAATTGGCGTGACGCGCGGATACCTGCGCGCGCCCGACGGTCCGCCCCTTCAGACCCGCATCGTCGATAAGCTTCCCGGCGCTCGCGCACTGCGCGTTGTCCGGGTTCTTGAACATGCAGCCCGCGCTCGGATGCTGGAGATCCTGGGTTTTGAAGCGGTAGTCGCGGTATTCCTCCAGGCGCTTCAACGTCTCGGCTTTTTCGGCTGCAGGCAGGCGGAACGCCGCTTCCGCGATCACGACGTCCGTGAGTCCAGAAGCCCGGTAACGGAACGGGATTTCCTCGCGCTTCATCGCGAACGGCCGGCCGTCGAAACGCACCCCGGCCACTCTCTCGACGCGCGCGTCGATTGATTGCTTATGGCTTCCCGCGTTCATCGCGACGGAACCGCCGACGTTCCCCGGGATGCCCGCGAGGAATTCGCAGCCACCTAAGCTCCGCTCCACAGCGAACTGGATGAACACGGTGTTCGGTACGCCCGCGCGCGCGACCACGAGGCCGTCCGTCTCCACGCGGATCTCCTTCCAATACGGCCCAGCGAGATGGATCACCGCGCCGTCCACCCCGTCGTCGGGCGCGACGAGATTGGACCCCGCGCCGATCACCTGGACGGAGATGCCGCTCCGGCGGCAGAAGTCGAGGGCGCGTGCCAAGTCGTCGACATCCTCCGGTTCGAGCCAGTACTCGGCCGGCCCACCGACCTTCAGCATCGTATGCTTGGAGAGAGGCTCCTCCCGGAGCGTCTTGCCCCGGAATCCTGGAAAAAGAGGCGCGCGGTCGGGCGACGGCGCGCGGCGCTCGGCAAGCCATTCGGCCGCCTTGTGCGCGATCTGATAAACGTCGCCGGCGCCGAGCGCGAGAAAAAGATCGCCGGGCTTAAGCTCGGCGAGCACCGCCTCTTCGAGCTTCGCGCGTTCCACGTAGCGCGCGTCGGCGTGGCCGGTCGCCGTGACCGCCGCGGCGAGGCGCTCCCCGCTCACGCCCTCGATCGGCGTCTCGCTTGCGGCGTAGACGTCTGTCACGAAAAGCTTATCCACGTCGCCGAAGCTCACGGCGAACCCTTCGAGAAAGTCGCGCGTGCGCGTATAGCGGTGCGGCTGGAACGCGGCGAAAAGGCGACGGGGCTTAAGGGCGCGTGCGGCGGCCAGCGTCTTCTGAAGCTCGGTGGGATGGTGAGCGTAATCGTCAACGATCGTGAATTCGGCGTCTTCGAAACGCACGTCGAAGCGGCGGCCGGCGCCGAGGTATTTCCCGAGGGCGCGCGAGATCGTCTCGAAGGGAATCCCGATTTTAAGTCCCACGCCGATCGCCGCGAGCGAATTGAGCACGTTGTGCTTACCGATGATGCGAAGATGCACGATCCCGAGGCACAGGCCGTCCTTCCAGGCCCGGTACGAGACACCCCGTTTTCCTCCGGGACATTCGACGACGTCGGTCGCGTAGATGCCGGCTTTGCGGGGCTCGAGCCCGTAGAGGGTCGCGCGGCGCAGGCGCTCACCCGCGAGCTTGGCCACGCGCGGATCGTCGCCGCAGCCAAACCACTCGCCCTCGCGCGGAAGGCGCTCGATGAACGCGCGGAATGCGTCCTCGACACGCTCCACCGTGCCGAAATGGTCCAGGTGCTCGGCTTCCACGTTTGTGACGACCGCAAGGTGGGGGGCGAAGCGCAGGAACGACGAGTCGCTCTCGTCGGCCTCGATGACGATCTCGGGGCCGCTGCCCACGACGGCGTTCCCGCCGAACGAGATCACGAGCCCGCCGACGACGATCGACGGATCGCGGCCCGCCTCCTGCAATACGGTGCCGACGAGCGCGGTGGTCGTGGTCTTTCCGTGCGTGCCAGCGATCGCGATGGTGCGCTTGTCGCGGCAGATGTCGGCGAGCGCCTCGGCGCGGTGCATGATCTGGAGTCCCCTCTCGCGCGCCGCGCGGCGCTCGGGATGATCCTCAGGGATCGAAGAGGAATAAACGACCACGTCCGCGCCGTTGATATGCGAGGCGTCGTGTCCGATCATGATCCGCATGCCGGAGCGCTCCATCGACGTCAGAAGTTCGGTCTTCTTCACGTCGCTGCCCTGCACGTTCCAGCCGCGCGACTGGTAGATTCGCGCGATGCCGCTCATGCCGATGCCGCCGATACCGATCAGATGCACCCGTTTGGCGTTCATCGGGCCGCATTCTCCAAGATGAAATCGGCCAACCGCACGCGTGCCTGGGCGGCGGGGGCGGTTTCGGGAAACGGGGGGCCGGGAGCGTCCAGATAACGGCCGACGAGCGATGCGAGCGTCGCCGGCGTCAGCGTCTCCTGCTCGACCACGACCGCGTCGCGGCCGCGGGCGTAGGCGCGCGCGTTGTGGCGCTGGTGGCCGTCGCCGAAAGGATACGGAATCAGGATGGTGGGGATGCGTTTCACCGCGACTTCCGCTAGAAAAGTCGCGCCCGCGCGGCCCACCGCGACGTCGGCCGCGCCGTAAGCCAGGTCCATCCGATCAAAGAAGGAATAAGCTTTCGAGCGCAGGCCCATCGCCGCGTAGCGCCGCTCCGCCTCTTCGGGTTTCATGCGCCCGCAAAGATGAAGCACCTGCGTTCGCTCCTTGAGCGCCGGGACCCACGTCTCGGCCGCCGCGAGAAAAAGAACGTTGATCGATTCCGCTCCCTGGCTCCCGCCCAGAACGAGCACGGTACGGCGGTCCGGCGCGAAACCGAAGAACTCCAGAGCTTCGCGCCTGCAGTCGCGCTCAATCGACGAACGGATTGGGTTGCCCGTCACGCGAACGCGGGGCCCCCGACCGAGGCGGCCGCCGGTTTCCTCGTAGGAGAGCGCCACTCCGCGCGCCACGCGCGCGAGAACGCGGTTGGCGAATCCAGGCGCGACGTTCTGCTCGTGAATCAGCGTCGGGATCCCCATGAACCGCGCAGCGACAACCGCCGGAAACGAGACGTAGCCGCCGAAACCGACCACCACGTGCGGTTTCTCCTCGCGCAGGAACTCCGCGCAGCGGCGGAAACCCGACGCCAGGCTCTTCAGGAAGGACGGTCGTAAAAGAGATTTAAGGCCCGCGAACGGGGCCGAGTCGATCGGGCGCGCCGCGCCGTGCGGCGCGTTCTTCAAGATCGCGCTTTCGATGTCCTTTTTTCCGCAAACGTACGTGATGCGGGCGTCGGGACGGCGCCTGAGAATCTCCTCCGCCACGGCGATCGCGGGAAAGATGTGGCCGCCGGTCCCGCCGCAGGCGAAAACCACTCGGAGCGGAGAAGATGGCTGCATGATGAGCCCGATTGTACTACGGAATCGAGGAGGCGGCCACCGGCTTTTCCCCTCGAAGCGCCTCGTCGGCGAGATTGAGGAGAAGTCCGACAGCCGCGAGGTTCGCCAGGAGCGCAGAACCACCGTAGCTGATGAACGGGAGTGAAAGGCCCTTTGTCGGTAGCGCACCGGTCGACACGCCGATGTTGATCGCCGCCTGGAGCCCGATGAGTGTTACGAGGCCGAGCCCGACGAGCTGACTGAAGCGGTCCTTCGCCCGAAACACGATCACCATCCCCGCAAAGAGGAACACGATGAAGAGGACAACGACGGAGCTCGTTCCGAGGAATCCCAGCTCCTCCCCGATGATCGAGAAGATGAAATCCGTGTGCGACTCGGGTAGATAGAAGAGCTTCTGCTGGGAGCGGCCGAGCCCGACGCCGATAAGCCCGCCCGAACCCAGCGCCAGGAACGACTGCACGATCTGGAACCCCGCGCCCTTCGGGTCTTCCCAGGGATTGAAGAACGCTAGAAGACGCTTGCGGCGGTAGGGTTTGGCGAGCATCGCGAACGCCAGGAGCGGCACGGCCGAGAAAACGATCGCCGAAAGATGCGCGATGCGGAAACCCGCGACGAAGAACATCACGAAGCAGACGAAAGACACCGTGACCGCGGTGCCGAGATCCGGCTGCAAGAAAACGAGTCCCGCGCAGAACCCGAGCGTCGCCAGCGCCGGAGCGACCGTGTATTTCAAGTCGTGCAGCGTCGCCTGCTTGCGCTCGAGGAAATCGGCCATGTAAAAGATGATCGCGATCTTGAGAAACTCGGAGGGCTGGAAGCTGAAGCCGAGGAACTTGAACCAGCGGCGCGCGCCGCCGGCGGCCGCTCCGATTCCGGGGATAAGGACAAGAACAAGAAGGACGATAGCCACTCCCAGGAGCGGCTTCGCGCGCCGGCGGACGGCGGCGAGGTCCATGCGCGCTAAGAGACGCGCGAGCAGAGCGCCCAGGACCAGATACACGAGATGGCGTTTCAAAAAATACGCGCTGTCCTTCATTTTCTCGTGCGCATAGATCGCGCTCGCGCTGTAGATCATGACGATCCCGATCGCGACAAGCGTCATCGCCGCCCCGATGAGAAGGGTCTTCGCCCTCCGGAGAGCGTCCATCAGCCGCCCGCCAGCTCGCGGAAAACCTTTTTAAAGGCTTCCCCTCTTTGCTCGAACGAACTGAACTGGTCGAAGCTCGTGCACATCGGGGACAGGAGCAGCGTGTCTCCGGGAGCGGCGGCCTCGAACGCCGCGCGCACCGCGTCGGCGAAAACGTGTTCTTGGCGGACCTTTCGGAAACGCCGCCACGACGCGGCCATCTTCTGGCGTGCCTCGCCGTACAGCACCGCCGTCTTCACTTTTTTCTCGAGCAGCGTCTCAATGGCCTCGAACGAAACTCCCTTGTCCCGGCCTCCAGCGACGAGAACGACCGACCCCTGGACCGCCTCGATCGCCGCGCGCGTGGAATCGATGGTCGTCGACTTCGAATCGTTAACGAAACGCACCCCGCGGACCTCCCCGAGAGGCTCGATGCGGTGCTCGAGCGTCCGGAACGAGCCGGCGGTCTTGTCGAGAGATTCGGGCGTCGCGCCGTAGCGGAGGGCGAGTGCGGAAGCGGCCATCAGGTTTTCCAAGTTGTGTTCCCCTTCAAGTGGCGAGCGGTCGCGCCGAAAAAGTGGGCGCTCCTTCCCCTTTTCAGAAACCACCACGTATCCGGCTTTGACGAAGACGCCCTCCTTGAGGGGAAGTTTCGAGAAATAGACGACCTTCGGCGCCACGCGGCGCGCCATGCGGCAGACGACGCGGTCGTCGTGATTGAGAACCAAAAGATCCGCGCCGCGCTGATTGGCGAAGATGCGCTTCTTCGCGCGTACGTAATTCTCGAAAGTCTTGTGACGGTCGAGGTGGTTCGGGCTAACGTTCAAGACTGCGGCGGCGTCGGGGCGGAGAGTCGGGGAGTCTTCAAGCTGAAACGAACTCAGTTCAAGTACGACGACGGTCTTTGCGTCCACGTCACCGAGCGCCGAGAGAAACGAGAAACCGACGTTCCCGCAGAGCACGCTCTTTTTACCCGCGTCGGCCAGCATCCGGTGAAGAAGGTGGCTCGTCGTGGTTTTGCCGTTCGAGCCCGTGATGGCCGCAATGCGCCCGGGGCAGAAATTGGCGGCCAGTTCGATCTCGCTGATGACGGGGATGCCCTTCGCGCGCGCGGTGGCCAGCGGCAGGCTCTCCCTCGGCACGCCCGGGCTCGTCACGACGAGATCGCTGCCCAGGACAAAACCCTCGGTGTGCCGACCGGTTTCGGCGGCTACCCCGAGACTACGGAGATAACCCGCGTTCTCGAGCACCTCCTTCTTCTCCGAACCGTCGGTCGCGGACACGTGGGCCTTTCGATCGGCGAGAAACTTCGCCGCGGCGAAGCCGCTGCGGCCTAGGCCGACGACCGTGACTTTCTTCCCTTCGAGCTTCATTGGAGCTTGAGCGTCGCCAGGCCGAACAAAGAAAGGATGATCGAGACGATCCAAAAGCGGATCACGACTTTCGTTTCCGTGAGGCCCTTCAGCTGAAAATGATGGTGGATCGGCGCCATGAGAAAGATGCGCTTTTTGCGGGTCTTGTAACTGCCAACCTGCAGGATCACCGAGAGCGCTTCCATCACGAAAATACCGCCGACGATGGGGAGTGCGAATTCTTTCTTCGTGAAGATCGCTACCGACCCGAGCGCGCCGCCGAGTGCGAGAGACCCGACGTCCCCCATGAACACGGTCGCCGGGTGGGAGTTGAACCAGAGGAAACCCATTCCCGCCCCCGCGAGCGCGGCGCAGAAGACGGTCAGCTCCCCGGCTCCGGGAATGAACGGGATTTGCAAGTAGTCGCTGAAGATCGCGTTGCCGGCGACGTAAGCGAACACCGAGTAGGTGAGCGTGATCATGATCGTGCAGCCGATGGCCAAACCGTCCAGACCGTCGGTGAGGTTCACGGCGTTGGACGCGCCCATGATGACAATCGCGACGAAGGGCACATACAGCGCCCCCATGAGCCATGTCCAGTCCTTCACAAACGGAATCGCGACGTTGGACCAAGTAGGGTCCTCGAGATAAAGGAAAAGACCGATTGCGAGGCCGATGACCCCCTGCCCCAGGAGCTTGAGCCGCCCTGCGAGGCCTTTGGAGTTTTTTTTCGTGAGCTTCAAGTAATCGTCGAGAAAGCCGACGCCGCCGAGCCAGAGCGTCGTGAAAAGACAGATCATGACGTAACGGTTCGTGAGATCGACCCAGAGGAGCGTGGAGGCGGTCACCGCTCCCAGGATCAAAAGCCCGCCCATTGTCGGCGTCTTGTCCTTCCCCTTATGGGCCTCGTAAAGCTGGGAGAATCCCTCGCGCTTGATTGTCTGTTTGAGGTCGAGGTCGGAGAGCCACCGTATCACCTTCGGTCCGATCACGAGACTGATCACGAACGCGGTGATCGCCGCCGCGGCGGCGCGGAAAGTGATGTACCGCACGACGTTAAAACCGAAGAACCAGTCTCTTAGCGGGTAGAGGAGGTGGTAAAACACTCGAACACCTTTTCCATCTGCATGCCGCGCGAGCCCTTCACGAGGACCCGGTCGCCGGCCTGAACGGTTTCTTTGAGGAATTTCCCGGCCTCGGCGCTCGACTTCGCGTGACGGATGCGCTGGGGGTCGAAGCCGTGTTTGAGTGCCTCGTCGACGAGGTGTGCCGAAAGAGGTCCGGTCGCGATGACGTAATCGAAGAGAAGCTCAGCGATGAGCGCGCCGAGCTGGCGGTGAAGCTCCTCGGAATGAGAGCCGAGCTCAAGCATGTCGCCGCAGACGACGCCTTTCCTCTCGCGGATCTTAAGTTCCCGGAGCGTTTCGAGCGCGGCGCGGAAGGATGCTGGGTTCGAGTTGTACGAATCATCGATGAAGTAGATTCCGGCCAGGGTCTTTGGCGAGAGGCGACCGGGCACGGGCTTGAATGTGGAGAGTGCCTTTTTCACGGAGTCATCGTCGACGCCTAGCGCGGCGGCGATCGCGATGGCGAACTGGCAGTTCTGCACGTTGTGCCGCCCCACGAGAGGCGTCTCGTAAAGAACGGCTCCGATATGGAAGGAAGTCCCCTTTTCGTGGCACCAGACCTGCTCTGCAATCACGTCACAGCCTTCCTTCGACAGACCGACCCGGACCACGCGGTGCACACCGCTCTTTACACCGGAGAGATTGGGATCGTGCCCGTTCAAAATGATCACGCCGCCCCGGTCGATGGCTTTAAGGAGGGAAAGTTTTTCCTCGCGGACACCGTCGACCGACTTCAAGCCCTCGAGATGGGACGGCGCGACGAGCGTGATCGCGCCGATCTGCGGCGAGGCGATCGAAGCCAGCCGCTCGATCTCGCCCGGGAGGTTCGTCCCCAGCTCGAGGATGACCGCCTCGTGCGAGGCGTCGAGTTGGAGAAGCGTTTTGGGCACGCCGATGAGATTGTTCTCGGTGCCGCGGTTCTTCAAAACTTTGAGCTTCTGCGAAAGGACGTGCGCGACGAGCTCTTTCACAGTCGTCTTGCCGGAGCTTCCAGTGATCCCTACGACCGGAACGCGGAAGCGCAGGCGCCAGGCCTTCGCCAGGTCGCCGTAAGCCGCGAGCGTGTCCTTCACTTCGACAAACTCGGCGGTCTTCTTGAGTTCCGCGGTGACACGCTTCGTGTCCGAGACAACGCAGGTACGCGCGCCCTTTTCGATGGCCTCCTTCAGGAAGTCGTGGCCGTCGAAGGACGGCCCTTTGAGGGCGAAGAAGACGTCGTCCTTCTCGATGGTGCGCGTGTCGGTGGAGACGCGATTCACGGGGCGGGCGTCGTCGATCGCGCCGAGCGGTTTCCCGTTCACGGCACGGACGATCTCCGAGAGTTTAATTTCCACGCAGGACCCTCTCGGCTTCCTCGCGGTCGGAAAAAGGAAGCATCTCCGCGCCGACAATCTGCGTGCGTTCATGGCCTTTGCCGGCCAAGATTACGATGTCGCCCGCGCGGGCGGCCAAGAGTGCCTGGCGAATCGCTTTGCGCCGGTCGAGCACGACCGCGTGCGGGAACGCGTGCGGGAAACCGGCGACGATCTCGTCGGCGATCGCGCGGGGGTTTTCGGAGCGAGGGTTGTCCGACGTCACAATCACCGAGTCCGCGAGCGCTGCCGCGACGGCGGCCATCCGGGGACGTTTGGTGCGGTCGCGGTCTCCGCCGCAGCCGAAGACGAGGATGAGCTTGCCGCGTTTGTAGGGTTGAAGGCTTCTCAAGACGTTCTCCAAGCCGTCCGGCGTGTGCGCGAAATCGACGTACACGCCGAATTCCTGTCCGCCGTCGATGGACTCGAGCCGGCCGGGCACGCCCGAAAACGTGCCAAGCGCTTTCGCGGCGGCGTGCGGGTCGAACCCGAGCGCGGCCGCCGCCCCGACGGCCGCGAGCGCATTCAAAACGTTGTGGCTCCCGATCAGCGGAAGATCCACCGCCGTGCGGCCGCTTCTATAAAGGAAGTCGAACGTCGTGCCGCCCGTTCCCGGCCGGACGTTCGCGGCGGCGAGATCCGAGCCGGCCGAAACGCCGTAGGTCAGCACTTTCGAGCGCGTCATGCCGCAGAGACGTTTTCCGTGTGCGTCGTCGGCGTTCAGCACGGCGGTCTGGCGTGCGCCCAGCGAAAGAAAAAGGCGGGCCTTTGCCTCGAAATACTTCTCGAGCGTCCCGTGGTAGTCGAGATGGTCCTGGGTGAGGTTGGTGAACACCGCCGCGTCGAAGTCGATGCCTGCGGTGCGCCGCTGGTCGAGGGCGTGCGATGAAGTTTCCATGACCGCGTGCCCGCAGCCGGCAGCGACCATTTCGGCTAGCATCTCCTGGAGTCGCAGCGGGCCCGGGGTCGTTTCGACGGCCGGGATGTCCTTCCCCGCGTAGCGGTAGCTGACGGTCCCGATGACGCCGCACGGCTTGCCGGCCGCCTTGAGGATGTGTTCGAAAAGATAACTCGTCGTGGTCTTCCCGTTCGTGCCGGTAACAGCCACCGTCTTCATTTTCTTGGCGGGATACCCGTAAAACACGGCGGCCAGTCTAGCGGCGGCCAGGCGGCCGTCTCCGACCGTGAGAAACGGCACCCCGACAGGAACGTCCACACGCGCGCCGTCCCCGATCACCGCGACCGCGCCGCGTTCGAGCGCCTCGCGCACGAACTGCGCGCCATCGGCCTTCACGCCCCGGATCGCCACGAAAACGAAGTCACGTCCCACTTTCCGGGAATCGCACTCGAGCCCGAGAATGGGACGGTCCGGCAGCGCCGAGACGCCCAGCTCCGGACACGCCTCCTGGACGAGCTTCTTGAGTGAAATCATCGGGCCGTCGCCGCCGCGGCCGGCGCGTTTTGGGGCTTCTTATACAAAGGTTTCCTGAGGGTGGAGTTTTTGACGACTTCGGACGGAATCTCGGTCCGTGAGACTCCCCAGTACGAGAGAATTCCCGAGGCGACGCGGGAGAACGCGGGAGCCGCAACCTCGCCGCCAAAAATAACCGGGTGCGGTTCGTCGATGGAAACCACCATCACGAGCTTCGGTTCGTCGTATGGAACGAAACCGGTGAACGACGCCACGAAATGGTCGTGCGAATAGCCGCCCTCGGGGAGAATTTTCTGCGCGGTCCCGGTTTTACCCGCCGCCTTAAAGCCGGGGACGGCGGCTTTCTTGCCCGTTCCGCGCGCGACGACGCCCTCGAGCACCGAACGCACCTGGAGGGACGTTTCTTTCGAAATGACGCGGCGCACCGCCTCGGGCTCGTAGCTTTGCACGACCCGACCGTCTTGATCCTCGATGCGCAGAAGAATACGCGGCTTCATGAGTACGCCGTCGTTGGCGAGCGCGCCCATCGCGCAGACCATCTGGATCGGCGTGACGGCGACGCCTTGCCCGATCGGGATATTGATGATGGAGCTCCTCGACCAGTTGCGCGGATGCGGGACGATGCCGCCCACTTCGCCGGCGAGTGCGATGCCCGTACGGTCGCCGAACCCGAAATCGCGGATAGTCTTGTGGAGCTTCGTCGCGCCCAAACGCATCGCGCCCTTCACGGTGCCGATGTTCGATGATTTCTCGATAACCTCCCGGAACGTGAGGACTCCCGACCCGTGGTGATCGTGCAACACGCGCCCGGCGACGCGCCAGGACCCGCGTTCGCAGTCGAACTTCTCTTCCAGTCCGATGGTCTTGTTCTCGAGGATCGAAGCGAGCGTGATACCCTTGAAGATGGAACCGGGTTCGTAAATGTCGGTAATCGCACGGTTGCGGCGGTCGGATGTTTTTGATTTACGTGCGTTGTTCGGATCATAAATCGGCCAGGTGGACATCGCCAGAACGTCGCCCGTTCGTGGTTCGAGCACAATGATCGAGCCGCCGATCGCGTTGTGCTTTTTGCAGGTTTCTTCGAGCTCCTTGTCCGCGATCGACTGGATCACTTCGTCGATCGTCAGATGGATATTGTAGCCGTGGACCGGCGGAACGAGCTCGATCTCCTTCGAAATCAGCTCCCGCTGCTTGGCGTCCCTCTGGGCGAGACGCCAGCCCGGCACGCCTTTCAGGAAACTATTGTACTGGAGCTCGATGCCTTCCAAACCGTTGTTGTCGATGTCCGTGAATCCGACCAAGTGGCACGCCGTCTCGCCCTTCGGATACACGCGCATGGACTCCTTCTCGAAACCGATGCCCTCGAGCTTCATTTTCTTGATGGCCTCTACTTTCGAGACCGGCAGCTTACGCGCAATCCAGACGAACAGCTTGTCGCGCGATATCTTTTCCAATAGGACGCCCCGGTCGAGGCCAAGCGTGCGAGAGAGGGCGTCGGCGACCTTCGCCTTGTCCTTGATCTCGCGGGCGACGACGTAGAGCGAGTCGAGGCGAACGTCGAGTGCGAATTCGCGGCCGGCGCGGTCCATAATGCGACCGCGGGCAGGCTGCATTTCGATCGTCGAGCGCGACTGCCCGCGCTGGAGCGTCGTGAATTTGGAGGATTTTAGGATTTGGAGGAAGCCGAGACGAACGAGGAGCCCGAAGAGGGCTAGGATGAAAAAGGAGAAGATGAGGAATAAGCGCGCTTTAGGAAGCCTTGTCTCGGCCAAAATGATAAAAGTGCGATCGCTCGCACCCCTGTAGTTTTCGGTCGTTTACGACGCCGCGCCGCCGATGCCGGACAATGAATCTTTGGAGCTACCGCGAACTTTCCTTGGCCTCGGCTCTCGCCGTGCCCATGAACAGTTTGCCGAACACCTGCGGGCGCGCAACCGCGGCGTGCGACTTGCGCACTCCCGGCATCACCAGCGTCTGCCACTGCTTCGGCGACTCGAGCTGGATCCGCTGAGCCTGCAAACGCCGCTCGAGAGTATGCGGCGCTTTCAGTCGAGCGATATTGTACTTGAGGGCTCTACCGCGGTCAAGCGCCTGGAGCTTCGTTTCCTCGATTTTTCGGATGTCGTAGCCGATCTTAACCGCTTCCACCTCGGCGTAGACATAAAAGAGAGAGGCGAGCGTCGCCAGAGCCAGTCCGAACCCGAAACGCTTCATCGCGCGTCCTCCGCGGCTTTACGAAACGCCCGGAGTTTCGCGCTGCGGGAGCGCGGATTCGAGGCCGTTTCGACGTCGGAGGCGGTCACCGGCTTCTTCGTGAGGATCTCCCCTTTACCGCCGTCCTGGAACGAGCGGAACGCGCGCTTGACGATGCGGTCCTCGAGAGAATGAAACGAGATGATCGTGAGCCTTCCGCCCGGCGCCAGAATGTCGAGCGCGGACTCGAGGAAAGTGGAAAGAGATTCGAGTTCGTGGTTCACGGCGATACGGAGCGCTTGAAACGTGCGCGTCGCCGGATGGATGCGGCCGTAGCGGTAAGGCGCAGGAACCGCGGAGCGCACGAGCTCAGCGAGCTCGGCCGTCGTCTTGAGCGGAGCTGATGCGCGGGCCATCGCGATGCGGCCGGCGATACGGCGAGCGTAGCGCTCTTCCCCGTATTCGCGGATGATGCGTTCGATCTCGTGCTCCGGAAGCCGGTTCACGAGATCCGCGGCGGTCGGTCCGGTGCCGGGGTTCATTCGCATGTCGAGCGGGCCTTCCTGCGAGAACGAGAAGCCGCGAGCCGGCTCATCCACCTGAGGTGAGGAGACGCCCAGATCCAAAAGCAGGGAGTCCACGCGGCCGACTCCGGCGTCGCGCAGCCTGTTTACCATGTTTTTGAAATCGTCGTTCATGATCATGACTTTATCCCCGTGTGCCCTTAGTCTCTCGCCCGCCGCCCGAACCGCGCTCGGATCCTTGTCGAATCCGATCAGCCGGCCGTCAGGCCCTAGTTTTTCTAGAATGCGTTCGGCATGCCCACCGTAGCCAACCGTGCCGTCCACGGCCGTCTCGCCCGGCCGAGGCGCGAGAAAGTGCAATGTTTCCTCTAAAAGAACGCTTGTATGCGGACCCATGCCCCCTCAGCACGACGGCGGCCCGTCAGCGCGTACGCGCCTTTGCCTTCGTGATGAACACGAATTCCCGGATTTTCTTCACGCTGAGAAGACGGTCGAAGAACACGCGCGAATCGCCGTCCAGTCCGGAAAACGGCGGCAGCGCGTTACGGCGCTTGTCGTTTTCGACGGAGTCGAGCCCGTGAAGGTAGAGCCGGTTCTTCTTCATCATGGCGTCCCCCTTTTGTTCAAGGCGTCTGTGGATTCTCAAGCGTACCACCGTACAACTTCTCCGCGATCTTCTCGAACGAGTCCTTCGTGTTCGCGAAGTACTGCTGCCAGCCTTCCTTCGCCCAGATTTCCATGCGGTTCGACACGCCCACGATCATCACGTCGCGCTTGATCTGGGCGAAATCCTTCAGGTAATCCGGTATTAGAACCCGACCCTGCTTATCGCAGGTGACTTCGCACGCGCCCGAGAAGTAGAGGCGGTTGAATTGCCGCGCCTCGCTAGAAGTGAAAGGTAGGGCCTTGAAGCGGGCCTCCTGCTTTCGCCATTCCTCCTCGGTGAAGACGAAGAGACATGTATCCAAACCCCGAGTGACAAAAAATCGTTCCACATAATTTTCTTTGAATACCTCCCGGAATTTCGACGGGATAATGAGCCGCCCTTTGCGATCGATGCTGTGCTCATGCTCACCGTAGAACATTCTGCGTATCCCCCACTTTTCACCACTTTGTGGCCCGTCCTGCCACAACTATACCCCAGGGGATGTACACTGTCAATAGTATTTTTGTTAGTTCTTTGTAAATATTGCTTAAACCGGCTCAGGGAAACTCCTCTGTGAGGGTAGTTAGTCGACAAAACATGATGGTTAGCCGGGAGGGCGGTGGAGGCAAATCCCAAAAAGCGAGGAAATAAGAGGGCCATCCGGGGCGAATTCGTCTTCAGCGCTCCCCACCCTCCGCTTTCGAAGCTTTTTCCTTTTCGCGCAGTTTGCGCGCAGTCTCATTGATGACATCGGCCAGCTCGCGCAGTTCGTCCCCTTTGCGTAGAACGAGTTTCACGTCGAAGCGGCCCTCACCCAAATTACGGAGCGCGGCATAGATCTTCGGCAACGGGCCGGCCACGCGGTGCGAGAAACGGATCGACATCCACACGACGAACGGCACTACCACGATAAGACTGATGAAAGCCGTCGCGTACACGGAGCGGAATATTTCGACCAGGCGTCCCTGCGGGTACACCGCCGCGAGCCTCTCCCCCATCAGCATGAACGTCGAGAAGAACGTCGCTAAGGACGTCATCGCGCACGAGAAAAGGACGAACTTGAGGACGAAGCGCGTGAAGCGGAACTGAAGCCCGCGGTCGACGAGATACTTTTTACGCTTGAAAGGCTTCGGCGGAGCCGGAGAAACAGGCGCGGACGCGGGAACGGGGTCGACCGGTTCGGGCATTTTTATTTCCTCGTCAAAAGCGCCGGGCGGCGCACGGTGAGAGCGATCTTTTGTTTCTCCGAGTGCCGCACGAGCTCATTCGCCTTCTTGAGCGGCATATAACGCGTGGGCTTTCCGTCGATGTGCGTTAGAAGATCTTTCTCCCGGACACCCACGGCGTCGGCGGCGCCGTCCTTCTTCACCGATTCAACGACGACACCCTGGTATTCGAGCTTCACTTTCACGCCTAGGCCCTTCACGTCCTTCGCCGCGCCGCGCTCGACGAAACAGTCGCGGTCGTACTCGAGCGTGAAGTTCGAAAACCGAGGCTCCGTCATCGCGCGCACGACCACGTCCAGACTGAGATAGCGGAGGGATTCGCCGTCGATCGAGACCAGGCGGTCGCCCTTTCTCATGCCAACGAGACCCGCATCCTTCTTTGCGTCCACGAACGTGACCCGCGTCCAGTCCCCTTTTTTCTCGAGCGAAAGACCGACGTTGTCCTTCAAAGTTTGGCGCAGGTTCTGCACGCGTGCGCCGGCGGCCTCGGGGGAACGCGTGTGCCGCGCGTCCTCGATCGCCTGCTGCTTCTCGACCTCGCCCGTGGGTCCCTGCGTCGAGACGGCCCAAAAACGGTTGCGCACGCCGAGCGCCGCTTTCTTAGCTTCCTCGAAATCCGGATTCGCTTCCACGGCCTTTTCGTAGTACGCGAGCGCTTCGCCGAGTTTGTTGTCGACCTCGCGCGCCTTACCGAGCTGAAAAAAACTTTGCGCCGGGTCGTCGTATTCGACCTCGCGGATCGTGGAGATCATCACCGGCACCTCGCCTTTTTCGGTGCTCATGATCAGGCGATCGGCGTGCTGCTCCACCACAAGACCTTTCACTTCCTTGCCGTCCTTCAGGTGAATCGTGTCCGCGGCCGCGGTCGCGCAAAAGAGAAAAAGGGAGGGGTAGAGACACCCTCCCATGCGGACGATCGCTTTTTCACGTGCGGATTTTTCTGCGCGCATGACTCCAAAAATGGTTTAGACGGTCGTTTCGTATCCTTTGATCACTTCTTATCAGAACTTACCGAAAATGTTAAAAAAAAGAAATACTATTCGGTTCGATCGAACCGAATTCGTCGGAAACGCTATATATAGTATGCTAGCAGAGCTCTCCCTACGACGCAAGCCCTTAATGAAAAAGGGCCTTAAAAAAAGATTAGTACTGGCCGTCGCGGGCGCGGTTGGACTCGCGACTGGAATCGCCGAGGAGGCCGGGTCGGAGATGACTGCTGGAGTGGTAAGCTTCGTCGGGGTCGGGGGCTAAAAAGCCGAGATCGATCTTGCCGGAAACGCGGTTCAGGCTCTCGCGCGCGCTATCGTCGTCGGTCTCGACCACGTACGCGCCTTCGCGGAGGCTACGCGACACGTTGAACGGGTCGTGGCGCTCCCCCTTCATCTTCGGGGAAGAAGCGGCGGTTTCCTCGGCCGCGGCGGAGGCAACGGTGACGAAAAGGATCATGAGACTGTTTAAGAACGCACGTTTGTAACGCATTTTTCCTTTGAAGTAAAACGAATCCGCCCTCCGCCAAGCGATCGCTCGCTTCACGGAGGACGGGGCTTTGCAGGCCTGTAAGCCGGGTTCTGTGGGAGCCACTTAAGGCCCCGACGATCATTTATCTAGTCCCACCGTCTCCGGCGGGATCGCCTCCGCCTTTCGGCAGATGTAGCGGTTAACCCGGGAATCTTGGCGAGAGAGAGTCTCGCGCGGGAGCCGCCTTTCGGCCGCCCCGTTTCTTCCCCTATTCAACCTTGCTCCGCGTGGAGATTGCCCGTTTCACCCTCTCGCCGAAGCGAGAGACTCGTCTCTGTTGCTCTAATCCTTCCGTCCCGTTTCCGGACGGAGGCGGGTGTTACCCGCCACGCTCTCTTCTGGGAGCCCGGACTTTCCTCGGCGGCCACCTTGCGGCGACCGACGCGACCGTCCAGCCTGCAAAATTGTGAAAGAACAAAGTACGAAACTTTTTAAATCAGCGACGCTTCGTCGAGGGCACGATTGGCTTCTTTGTCCGCGAGTTTGTTCTCTTCGCGCGGCACGTGCGTGATCGAGACTTTCTTGAAGCCGCGCTTCAGGTGATCGACCAGCGTCCAGAGCACCTTGAGTGACGCGTCCTTCACCCGGTACTCGCCGCTGCACTGCTTCGCGACCAGCTCGCTGTCGGTGAACACCGCCACTTCCTGCGCTCCCATCATGAGCGCTTCCTGCAACGCATACACGAGGGCGAAATATTCTGCGACGTTGTTCGTCGCCACGCCGATCGTTTTGCCGACGGCCTTCACGGTCACGCCGGCCGGATCCTGGAACACGATCCCCGCGGCCGCTGGCCCCGGATTGCCGCGGGCCGCGCCGTCGACGTAGACCGTGACCTGCTTCACGGCGCCCAATAAAGGATGCGCGCGCATTCCTCGCACATAATGAGCTTGTCGTTCATCTGCATTTCGTTAACGGTCTGCGGAGGAAGCGTGATCCGGCAGCCACCGCACGAATTTTTCTTCACGGGAACGATGCCGATGCCGTCCCGCTTCATGACGCGCTCGTACTGCGAGAGTATCTTCACGTCGATGTTCGGCGTATAGGCTTTGCGCTTGTCTTCGAGCTCGGCCACCTGCGCGGTGAGCTCGGCGGCGCGCTTCTTGAGCACGTCCACCTGCTCCTTGTAGTCCCTCTCCAGCACCGCGAGCGCTTCCTTTTCCTTGGCGACCTTGGCCTTCGATTCGTCGACCGCGTCGATGAGGCGGAGGATATCCTCCTCGAGCAGCGAATCGTCCGCCTGGAGCCCCTTGATCTCGAGCTCCATCGCGCTGTATTCCTTGTTCGTCTTGAGCTGGTAGAGCTGGCCTTGCAGTTTCTTGACCTTTTCTTCTTTCTGCCCGAGCTCGCCTTCTTTTTCCTTCTGCTTGAGCTGGGTCGTCTTGAGATCCGCTTCGGCCGCCTTCAGGGACGCCTTCTTCTTCTCGAAATCGTCGGCCAGGCGCTTCTCTTCCGCGGGCTGGAGGGAGAGCTCCTTCTTCAGACCGTGGACTTCGGCGTCGACCTTCTGGAGCTCGACGAGTATTTTTATCTGTTCCTGAAATGGCGTGGGCATTTGCCCTTTCTCTAAGTTAGAAAAAGTGGTGGGCAATACAGGACTCGAACCTGTGACCTTTCCGATGTGAACGGAACGCTCTAACCAGCTGAGCTAATTGCCCAGAAAAACCGCGTCAAACGTGGGCCCGCCTGGACTTGAACCAGGGACCGGCTCATTATGAGTGAGCTGCTCTAACCGACTGAGCTACGGGCCCGAAGCCTCGAAGCATAGGATTCTATCACGCGGCGGCTCGGAACGTAAAGCCCGCCAAAAGAAGGACCGCCGGAGAGTTTCCGGCGGTCCCGTTTCGATGCCTATCCCGGTTTAGTGGGTTAGAAGTCGAGGTCTTCACCGCCCCCGAGCTCGAGGAACGTCTTGAGCTTGCGGGACCGTGTCGGGTGGCGCAGTTTGCGGAGCGCCTTGGCTTCGATCTGTCGCACGCGTTCGCGCGTGACGTTGAAGATCGAACCGACCTCTTCAAGGGTACGCGGATAGCCGTCGTTCACGCCGAAGCGCAGTTTAAGCACCTTGCGTTCGCGCTCGGTGAGCGTCGCCAGGACGTCGTCCATCTGCTCCTTGAGCATCGCGTACGTGGTCGCCGAGCTCGGAGAGACAGCGCGCTTGTCCTCGATGAAGTCGCCGAAGTGCGTGTCGCCCTCGTCGCCGATGGGCGTCTGAAGCGAGATCGGCTCCTGCGCGATCTTGAGGATTTCACGGACCTTCTCGACTCCCATGCGCATACGCTGGCCAATTTCTTCCGGGGTCGGCTCCTTGCCGGTCTCTTGGACGAGCTGGCGCGACACGCGGATCAGCTTGTTGATCGTCTCGGTCATGTGCACCGGGATGCGGATCGTGCGGGCCTGGTCGGCGATCGAGCGCGTGACGGCCTGGCGGATCCACCAGGTGGCGTACGTGCTGAATTTATAGCCGCGGCGGTATTCGAACTTGTCGACCGCCTTCATCAGGCCGATGTTGCCCTCCTGAATGAGGTCGAGGAACGAGAGGCCGCGGTTGGTGTACTTTTTGGCGATCGAGACGACGAGGCGGAGATTGGCCTCGACGAGCTCCTTCTTCGCGCGCTGGTACTTGTTCTCTTTGCGGCGGATGATCTGGTAACGCTCGCGGAGCGCTTCCAGGTCCTTCTCGCCGAACTTGCGGAGAAGGTCGCGCTTCTCTTTGAGGAGCTTCGAGAGCGTGTTGCGGTCCTTCTTGCGGCGAGCGCGCTCGGATTCGCGTTCGATGCGCTCGACGCGCTCGACGCCGGTCCGGACCTCGACGAACATGTCGGCTACGACGCGCGGCGCGACACGGAACTCGAGTAGGATCTGCATCCACTTGTCCGGCGTCTTCGCCGACCGGATGCGCGTGACGAGTATCTTCAAACGACGCAGAGTGCGCGGCGCGTTTTCGCGGTTCTTCGCCTCTTCGTCGATGTATTCCTCGATCACGTACTCTTTCTTGAGCACCTTGCCGGTGAAATCCATGATGTAGTTCCTGGAGAAAGACGTCTCGAAGAGCACCTTACGGAATTCGATCTCATCCGCTTCGATACGCTTGGCGAGCTCGAGCTCCTGATCGCGCGTGAGGAGCGAAATCTGGCCCATCTGGCGCAGGTACATGCGGACCGGATCGTCCATCTGCTCGAGACGTGAAGGCGCCTGCGGAAGCTCGCTCGGCTCTTCCTTCTTCTCGTCGTCGATGACGCCCGGCTCGTCGTCGTCATCGTCGTCCTTTTCGACCTTCGCGCCGGTTTCGCCTTCTTCGGCGTCCTGGACTTCGATGTTCTGGGCAGAGAGAGACGTGAGCACGTCCTCGATCTCGTCGGAGGCGGTCACGTGGGACGGCAGCATCTTGTTGATATCGTCGTACGTGAGGAAGCCTTTTTCCTTACCGAGCGCGATTAGCTGTTCGATTCCCTTAGCTTTCAGCTTCGCCTTCGCGGCGTCGGTCAGCTCGACCTCGGCGACCGCGGCACCGTTCTTGCGCGGCTCGGCGTCGGCGGACACCAGGGCGGCCGACTTGGCTTCGGGATTCGACTTGCCCTTCACGCTGTTATTTTTTTTCATTTATTTTTCTGTCCCTCTTGTTGAGTTCTTCCAGGTCGTACAGCAAACGGCTGATCCGATTTTTGTCACCTTCGCGCTCCGCGGCGAGCAGCGCGGCACTCAAACCTTCCCTCTCCGCGTCGAGACGCGACCGGCGCACACGGCGCAGGCAGTCCTCGAACGATTTCTTTTTCTCCGCCGGATTCTCGAGCTTATCGGTCTCGGCGAGCGCGTGGGAAATCAGCCGCACCGCCTCCGGGTCGTCCTTGTAATGGTTCATCCGCTTGGCGGCCGAAAGCGCTTCGGTGCCCGCCAGTACGTCCTTCACAATCGCCCGCGTTCCGGGATGCCGGAAATCGTCGGACGTAAGCTCCGTCTTGGCCTCGGCCGCGAACTCCGGGGATTCGAGCAGATGCCCGAGAAGCGTGATCTCGAGCATCGGCACGTTCTTCAGTGGCGTCTCCGCGGCGGCGGTGGCCTTATGCGGCTCCTCGCGCTTCTTCATCTCCGCGAAGAGCGACGCTTCGTTCAGCATAAGGCGTTTGGCCAATTCCTTCGTCCAGGCCGACTTCAGTATCTCGTTCGGCACCTTCGCGAAGAGCTGCACCATTTCGTTGGCAATCTTCGCCTTCGTCTCGACGTTCGTCGAGGGGTGTTGGCGTTGGAGCGTTTCCAATTTGAATTCAAAGAGCGATTTTGCCTGCTCGAGCTCGGTGCGGAACATTTCGACGCCGAGATCACGCACGTACGAATCGGGATCGTACCCTTCGGGAAGCCGCACGATCCGGACGTCCATTTCCTCTTCCAGAAAGATCTCGAGGCCCCTTAAAGTCGCGGCCTCGCCGGCCTTGTCGGAGTCGTACAGGATAACGACGTTCCGCGAATTGCGTTTGATCAGCCTCGCCTGGTCCGGCGTGAGCGCGGTTCCCAGCGACGCGACGACGTTCTCGACTCCGGCTTGGTGGCACGCGATGAGATCCATGTACCCTTCGACCACGATCGCCTGGTCCAAGTCGCGGATTGCTTTCCTCGCCTGGAAGAGCCCGTACAGCTGCCGGCCCTTGATATAGATCTCGGTCTCGGGCGAATTGAGGTACTTCGGCACCGAATCGTCCATCACGCGGCCGCCGAATGCGACGCACACGCCCTTGCCGTCCAAAATGGGAAAGATCACTCGGTTACGGAAGCGGTCGTAGTACCCTCCTTCCCTCTTCGCGACGAGGAGCCCTGCTTTTTCAAGGAGCGGCTCGGCGGAGACCTCTTTCAAGGCCCGGTGGAGCGCGTCCCACGACTCGGGAGCGAACCCCACCCGAAAATCTGAAATCGTCTTTTCCTTTAACCCACGGCGGCGGAGGTAATCCCGCGCGGGCTCCGCTTCTTTCCGTTCGAGCAAAATTCTGTGATAGAACTCCATCGCGGCCTGATTGGCCTTCACGAACTCCACGGCGCGCTTCGCGGCTGCGTCGTCGCGCGGCTTGTCCTTTGGAACCTCGACGCCGACCTTTTCGGCCAGCATCTCGACCACGTCCGGGAAATCCCGGCGCTCGATACGCATCACGAACCCGAATGCGTTTCCCCCGACGCCGCAACCGAAGCAATGGAACGTCTGGCGCTCCGTGTTCACGATGAACGACGGGGTCTTCTCGTTATGGAACGGGCAGCACGCCTTGAAACTGCGCCCCATGCGGCGGAGCGGCACGTATCCGTTTACGAGCTCGACGATGTCGACACGCTCGAGGATTTGATTCAGCGTCGCTTCCGGGATCAAACTTTTTTGGCTTTCTTGGGCGTTTCTTCGTTCACCGCCAGCTGCGGCGAGAGACTCGAGAGGAATTGGAAGATCGTCGGCGCCACGGACGCGATCCGCGGACCGGACACCGAGCGTTCGCGGATGTCCGTCTTCAGCGTCGTCAGCGGCGAAAATTCGATGAGCATGAACGCGAGGCTCAGGATGATGAGCCAGCGGCACGCGCCGAGGAGGAGGCCGAGGAGTTTGTTGATCACCCCGCCGTCACCCATCTTCAGCAGTTTGAGAACGAGCATCTGTGCCAGTTTGCACAGGACGAACGTCACTAGCAAAAGTGCGCCGAAAGCGACGGCGTTGGCCGTGGCCGCGTTCAAGAAAGTGTTCAACGTCAACAGTTGGGCCAAGGCTTCGTGGAACCGAAGCGTGACGATGACCGTCACGAGGTAAGCCACGATCCTCAGGATCTCAGGGAAAAGCCCTGCCTTATAGCCGACGTAGGCACCGCGAAGAACGGCGATCACCGCGAGGTAATCGACCCACGTCAACTTGGAGATCAATTCTTTCAAAGGCTCTATGGCTTAATACCCCGGAAACGCTCTAACGCGCTGAAACGAGTAGAGGTAGAAAAACACCCCGATACAGGAAGCGGTGACTCGGGAAGTATACCACCGGGTGGGTGGTTTGTCAAAATGGAGTTAATGCAAAAAATAACTAGATATTATGGGGTCGTGGAGAAATCCGGGCGTCCGGATGACCCGTGAGGCGGGGGTTTGACGGTGCGCTCGAAACGGCCGTCAAAATCGTCGTCGTATTGTTTTTCCAGGAGGTGATGGGCGTCGTCTTCGAGCGATCGGAGGTCGGCTTTGCCGTCGAAATTACGGTCCCATTCACGGAGGTAAATTTGGCCGTTCTTCATGTAGACCCACGTATCGGGCTTGCCATCCTTGCGGCGGCGATCGCGCGCCACGCGCGTGGGGCGGCCGTTCGCGTCGTAATCCATCCAAGTATCCACGCGGCCGTCGAAGTTCAAGTCGCGCTCCCCTTTCAGAGGGTTACCGTCTTTGAAAAGAACCCAGGCGTCGGGGTTCTTGTCGGCGTTGCGGTCCATTTGGATCTTTTGGATTTGATTCTTCTCGTAGAAAACCTTACTTTCCTTGCGGCCGTCCCCGTCCAAGTCGCGGTCCACGCTTTTGGGCGCGGCGAACGCTGGAGCGGAAGCGAGAAGGAGCGCGAAGATGAGAAGTCCGGACGCGCGTCGGAACGATGTCATGCTCGAACCTCCCTGAAGAAGAATGCGATCGTCGAAAGCGCGTAGAGCGCCGCGGTCTCGCTGCGAAGAACGAGCGGTCCCAAGCTCACCGGCCGGGCGCCGCGAGAGACGGCCTCCGCCGCCTCGGTCGGAGAAAAATCCCCTTCCGGGCCGATCAAAACGAGCACGCGCTTCGCGGCCGAATCTTTCATCGTCTCGTAGAGCCCACGGCCCTTGGCCACGAGCGTTGGCAGAAGAATCATATCATATTCCGAGAAATTCCGGACGAAATCGTCGTAGCGCGCCACCGGCCGAACAGTCGGGTAATCCGACCGCCCGCATTGCTTGCAGGCCTCCGCCGCGATCTTTTGCCAGCGCTCGAGCTTCCCTTCGCGACGGTCCGCCGAAATACGCACCACGGTGCGCTCCGTGACGAGCGGCGCGATTTCCGCGGCGCCGAGCTCGGCGGCTTTCTGGATAAGGAGATCCATCGCGTCCGACTTCACGATCGCGGGCGCCAGCGTGATACGGACGGGCATCGTCTCGCGGACCGGCGAGGGGGCGTTGGGTTGAACACGAAGGCGTCCGCCCGCTTCCCCGAGGACGGTGCCGGAAAACGCGGCGCCCTTGCCGTCGAAAAGCTCGACTGCGTCGCCGGCCTTGAGACGAAGGACCGAGAGCGCGTGGCGGGACTCCTCCTTCGAAAGGAGGACCGGCTCCGAACAGAGAACCTCGATCCGGAAACGCGGCGCCTTCATGACTCCTTCGGGGCTTTCGAGGATTTGAGCTCCGCCGGCAGGATGCGTTTCACCGGCTCGCTTTTTTTCGGGGGCTTGAGGAAGTTTTCAATCTTCTGCCGGAACGGGTTCGCGCGCCGCGCCAGGTGCGGGTAAAGGGCGAAAAGGTAACGGTCGACCGGCGCGAAGGAGTCGGTCAGAACGTCGCTGGGCGCGATTTCCTTGAGCCACACGTTGAAGAGAAGCTCGTTCAGCTCCGCGTCCTTGCCGTACAGCTTCGGCTTCGCGGGGCTTTTCAGCGCCACGAGCATCACGTTCTGAATTCCCGCGGCGTCCTCGAGCCGGTCGGTCGGGTAAACCAGGACGTGCGGGAAGACGGTCTTAAACGTCGCCACTTCGGCGCGGAGGAAACGGCCGTTCTCCCCTTCGATCGAAGAGATGAGGTTCAAGACCACGACCCCGTCGGAGGAAAGAGCCCCGTGCATCTTGCGTGCCGCCTCCACCGTAGTGAGCTGGAACGGCACCGAGCCCGATTTATACGCGTCGCCGAAGATGAGGTCGTATTCCTCCTTCGTGCGGTTCAGGTACGTGCGCGCGTCCTCGTGGATGATACGAAGGCGCGGGTCGTCGACCAGGCCGAAGTACTTGCGCGCGAGCTCGGTGATCTCGGGGTCGATCTCGACGACGTCGATCGTGGCGGGCGCGTATTTCTTAAGATACTCCTTCGGATAAGAGTAACCCGCCCCGCCGATCATGAGCGCGTGCTTGAAGTCCGGCTTGAAATGGCGCCCCAGGTCGTAGAACTGGGTGTAGCGGTTTGCGAGCCGGTCGGTTGTCAAGTACATCGCCGAGTCGAAGCTCTCGTTGATCTGCATCATGCGGTACGGAGAGCGGCCCTGCACGTCGTAAATCCACACGCGGTTGTAACGCGTGTTCACGTCGACGAACCCGGGGCCTTTCACGTACGCCGCGAACGAATCGGCCTGTGTGAAACCGGCGACGAGAAGCGCCGCGAGAACGAGCTTCACTCCGCGCCAGGAAAGCGGCGCCGCGAGGAAGGACGCCGCGAGGAGGAGAAAAGCCACAAAAAGGACGCACGCGACCGTGTTGAGGAACGAAAGGAGGAAAAAACCCGTGAAAAACGTGCCCGCGATGCTACCGAGCGTGGAAAGTGCCGAGAGACCGCCGACCGTCTCGCCCGAATGCTGGACCGTCGTCATTTTAAGGCGCACCGCGTACGGAAGCACCATGCCAAGGAGGACGCTCGGCACGCCGAAGAGGACGATCGTCGCCACGATCGTCCAGAGCTGCACTTGCGGTACGAAAATTTGGATCGTCACGATCGCGAATTCGTTCGTGAACGCGAGGGCTGCGGTCCACGCCGCCGCGAAAAGGATGATCCGCGAGAGAACCGCGGGTTCAGGCTTGTCGTCGGAGAGCCGTCCACCCCACCAGTAGCCGAGGCTGAGCGCGCCGAGGATGATTCCGATCAGGCTCGTCCACACGAAGATCGACGTTCCGAGATACGGCGCGAAAAGGCGGGAACCGATGAGCTCGAGGCACATCGTGGAAGCGCCGCAGATGAAGACGACGAGTTCGAGGAAGTGTTTTCTCACGTGCCTATTCTAGCAGGTATAATGCCCGCATGGCCACTCCTACGGGAACGAACCGCCCCATCGTTTACTTCGACGGCCTGTGCGGCCTTTGCGACCGTTTCGTCTCGGGGATGATCCGCCGCGATAAGAAAGCTGTTTTTCTTTTCGCTTCCTTCCAGGGAGAGACCGCCCGCGCAAAAGGCCTGCGGCCGGGTGGCGGTTCGATCGTCCTGGAAAAAGACGGACTCTTCTTCCGCCTCTCCGGCGCCTCGCTTCGCATCCTCGCGGGCGTCGGCGGGATCCATTCCCTTTGGCTCCTCTTCCTCGCCGTCCCCGCCCCGATCCGCGATTTCTTTTACGGGCTCGTCTCGAAGAACCGGTACAAATGGTTCGGAAAACGCGAAACGTGCCGGGCGCCGAAGCCGGAGGAGCGGGAGAGATTCCTGCCTTAGATTTTCTTCGAGACCGCTGAGCTCCACCGAAAAAAAACGCCGCCCGTTTAAAGGGCGGCGTTTCAACTTGGTGGACCTGAGCGGTCTCGAACCGCTGACCTCCTCGTTGCGAACGAGGCGCTCTACCAACTGAGCTACAGGCCCTTGAAATATCGGGGGCGCTCCGGAAAGAGCGTCTAATATACCAAACTTCGGGAAAGGTGGGAAGTTCGAAAGCGGGGCTTAAAGACCGGACAGCCGGCGGATTTCTCCGGTGGAGGAAGCGGTCGGGTAGCCCTTTTCTTCCCAGGCCTGGAGACCCTCTTCCATCGCGCGGACGTTCGTGAAGCCCTGATTCTTCAGTTTAACCAGGAGCGCGGCGCTGGCTTTGCAGTCGCGGTTGCAGTAGGCGACCAGCGGGGTGTCCTTCGGTTTCCCGGCCATTGACTGCTCGAGCGCGCGGTCGGGGTTCGGGGGAGTCTGCAGGACCTTCTCTTTGGCGAGCGCGAGGTCGCTGTAAAACCACGCGGGAAGCGGAAGCTTCGCGCCTTCAATGTGGAGCTTGTCGTAGTCGGCTTTCCCGCGGGCGTCGTAGAGTTCTAGCTTGGGGTTCGCGAGCATTTCTTTACGGAGGTCGTCGGCGGTGATGATCTCGTCAGGCGTGAGCTCCCGCCAGGACGCGCGGGTGACAGCGTCGACTTTGGGTGCGCCGGGATGAGCCGCCGTTTCGGCAGCCGGATGCTCGCCGGCGGTCGCGCAGCCGGCGGCCAGGAGAACGAGGAAACTTACGAGACCGATTCGGTGAGCCATGAGAGGTATTTCCTGGAACCGCGCGCGACGCGGAGCGCCACGAGCTCCGGGACGTCGTAGGGATGGTTTTTTGAGATGAATTTCTCGAGCGCTGGGAACTTGCGGTCCAGCGTTTTGATCACCAAGAGAGCCTCCCTCGCGCGCTCGATCTTCCCTTTCCAGCGGTAATGCGAAACGGCGCCGGCGGACACCGACACGCAGGCCGCCAGCTTCTCCCGCACAAGGGCCTTCGCGAGGCTGTCGGCGGTCTTCCGGTCGGGCGCGGTCGTCAAAACGACGAGCGCGGGCACGCTTTAGAAACGAAGTGTGATACGGTAGTCCTCGCCCTCTTGCTCGAGGATCACGTGGCCTTCACGCGCGAGCCAGCCGAGGCTCATGAGCGTGACGTTGCGGTTCTTGTCGATGGCCTTCACGATCTGGGAAAGCGAGGCGGTTTTCGACTGGTCGAGGTAATGCCAGATGTCGCCGGCGACGATGCCGATCTCGGTGATCATGGGGTTCTCCTAGGGAAAGCGGTTACGGATCTTATGATAGTCGAAAGACGCCGGCGAATCAACAGGCGTTCCTATTTCCCGTCACACGAGCCGGTCTTCGGGCGCTTTTTTGTTGTAACACTTGCACTGGGGGCACTGCGAGATCTCGTGGTGGGTGGAATCCACGTACGTGTAAGCGCAGATCGAACATTCCCAAACGTCCGCTTCCTCTCGGACGAACTTCGGGAGGACGGCCTTCTTTTCGAAAAAGATCCAAAGGACGAAGACGATCGCCAGGGACGCGGTGAGATAGAGGAAAATCGCGGTCGAAATGTCTACACGGAACACGTCAGGCCCTCTCCGGGGCTTTCGGCCCCAGGCGGAAACGGAGAGTCCCCAGCTGGTCCGCGGAGCCCGCCGCCGGCTGGAAGCGCCAGTGACGGACGTAACGGAGCCACAGCGCGTCGACCGATTCGTTTCCTGAGGAACGGGCGATCTCGGCGCTCTTCACGCCGCCCGAGGCGTCCACGGTGAACTTGATCACGACCTCCGCCCCCTTCAGCGATTCCGCGAGCGAAAGCATCTGAGGCTCCTCCGGGCGCGAAAGAACCGGGCGGTCCCGCACTTCGCCTTCGAGCCCCTGAATCCCCTCTTCGAACCCCAAATTGATCCGCGAAACGAACTCGTAATCGGGCGAGGCCTTGTCGCCGTCGACAAGGACCTTCACGGATTCGAGGAAACGCTTACCGAGCGGCACGCTGACGGCGGTTCCCGGCTCCATGCGTTCGATTTTCTTAGGCGGCGGCTCGAGCGGCCGCGTGAAGTCCGTGACGTCGCGGTAAAAAGCTTCGGAAAGCTGGGGTTTCGTCTCGACGAGCGTCCGGAAGATGTCATCGTCGAGCACGGCGCCGAGCGAGACGATCCGCGGCGGCGCCTTCTTCCGCTCCTTCTCCGGGCTCACTTCCACCACGATCGAGAAGAACCAGAAGAAATGCCAAAGAAGCGAGATGCCCAGCGCCAGCGCGAACGAGCGGTCGCGAAACGACCAGCCGTCGTATTCCCTCACTGCGTTTCTCCCTGCTTCTGCGTCGTGGCGATGTTGATCTGAGGGATGCCGAGTTCGCGGCAGAGGTCCCAGATCTCGACCACGCGCCCGAGAGAAGCGCCGTTGTCCGCGCGTAGGAGGAGGGTCTTGCCGTCGCGCGCGGCTTCCCGCAGGCGCGCCGTGAGATCCGCGATCGAGATCGGCTGATCGTTCAGAAACACGAGGTCCTGGGCGGTGACGTTGACCACCATGTTTTCGCCGCCGAGCACTTCGCTCGTGATCGCCTTCGGAAGGCTCACCTTGATTCCCGGCTGCAGCACGAAGTTCGACGTGAGCATGAAAAAGAGTAGCAAATTGAACATCACGTCGACCATCGGCGCGATGTCGAGCTGCCCCTTCACGATCGACGTGCGTCTTTTGAGGCGCTTAAACCTCATCTTCGTTCCGCTTCTCGCCGAGGATATTGAGAAGGTCGGTCGCGCTGCGCTCCATGTCGAGCACGAAACCGTCGACGCGCGACACGAGGTAGTTGTACGCAACGAACGTCGGGATCGCGACACAGAGGCCGAAGACCGTGGTCAGAAGAGCCTCCCAGATGCCTCCGGCGAGATCGCCCGGGTTGATCGGGGTCGTCGCGGACGCCTTCGATTCGATGACCTGGAACGCCGAGACGAGACCCGTCACGGTGCCGAGGAGCCCGAGGAGCGGCGCCACGTGCGCGACCGTCGCGAGGACGGGCAGGTTCCGCTCGAGCCGTGGGACTTCGTGGATCGACGCGTCTTCGATGGCTTCACGCACTTCGTTGCGTGGACGGTCGTGCTTCAGGATACCGGCCTTCAAGATGTTCGCGATGGGACCGCCGGTCCGCTCGCATAGGTCCAGTGCCTCCATGATCTTATTGCGCTTCAGCGACTTCGATATCTGTTCCATGAATACCCGCGTGTCGATCTGTTCCCGCTTCAGCTTGATCAGGCGTTCGATGACTATCGTGAACGCAAAGATGGAGCAAAGCAGGATCGGCCACATGATCGGGCCGCCCTTCTGCATGAATTCCCACATCGATCGGTTACCCCCCTGTTATGCCGGTTTGAGCTTCGCGGCTTCCTCGCCGCGGCCCATGTCGGTCAGTACTTCCGCGAGCTCCCGCCGCGCTTCTAGCGCCGCGTCGCCCTTCAAATTTTTGAGCGCCTCTCCGAAATAAAACGCCGATTCACGGAGGAGTCCCTGGGCCTTCAGGATCTCGGCGAGCTTCTTCTGCGCACGGCCGCGCTCGAGCGGCGACGGCGCCTCGCTGGCGGCACGGACGAGCCCGGCCTTGGCTTCGTCGATTTTTCCCTGCGGAACGAGGAGCTCGGCCGCTCGCACCGCCGCCTGAGCGCCCCAAGGACCCTTTGGATAATCGCGGGCGATTGCCGTGAAACCGGCGGCCGCGGCGTTTAAATCGCCCGCGCGCTCGGACTCCACGGCCGCGCGGAAACGCGCGTCGTCGGCGAGGTCGTGGTCCGGAAAGCGCGAAGACAGCGCGTCAAAGCTCCCGCGCGCGTCGGCGTAGCGTCCGCGTTTGAAATGATATTCGCCGAGGCCGAAGAGCACTTCCGCCGAAGACGGATGCTCCGGGTAACGTTCGAGATACGCTTCGAACTCACGGACGCCTTCCTCTTCTTTCTTGAGCGCGAAGAGGCACCGTGCCGCCTGGTAACGCGCGAGACGTCCCGAGTCGCCATCGGCGTCGCGTGCGGCAACATCCCGGAAAACTTCGAGCGCCTTCGAGTATTGACGATCGAGAAAAAGACCGTTGCCGAGCTGGAAGTACGCGTTTTCCCGCAAGGGGCTTTCGGGATGGACGGAAACGAGTCGGCGGAACTGCGCGGCCGCCTCGGCATGGCTGCCCTTTTTCAGGAGCAACGCGCCGAGCCGGTACAAAGACTCGGCCCGATAACGGCTCGAGGGATAATTCACGAGGAGGCTCCGGTAGCTCAGGATCGCGGCCTCTTCCTTACCGAGCCCAGCAAGAATCGTCGCTGACTGATACTGGGCGTAATCGGAATAGAAGCTTTTCGGATAGTCCACGAGGACCATATCGTAATACTCCTGCGCGTCCTCCGGAGCCTCTTTCTCCAAGTAGGTGTCGCCGATGCGGCAAATCGCTGCGACTTTCAGCACCTCGTCGTTCGCTTCCTCGGCGACGATAGTGAAATGCTCGATCGCCTTGTCCTGCTGCCCAAGGCGCGCGTACGACCAGCCTAGATAGAAATGCGTGTCGTGCACGAGCTCGGTCGCGGGGTAGTCGCGCAAGAGGTTCTCGTAAGCCTCGGCGCTTTCGCGGTGACGTTCTAACTCGTAGAGCGTTTCCGCGCGCCAGAAACGCGCGTCGTCGGCTAGATCCGACTGCGTGAAATCGCGGATCAAACGGTCGTAGGATTCGAGCGCTTCCTCACGACGGTCGAGTTTCGCTAGCGAACGGGCGCGGCCGAGCAGGAACGAATCCGCGAGTGGCGATCCTTTCAGCGTTTCTTCGAACGGCGTGAAATTACGGAGGCTTTCCTCGTATTTCCCAAGCTGGAAGAAGGTCCAGCCGATTCCGTGCAGCGCCATCGCGACGAACGGCTCCTCCGCCCCGCCGAGATCGACGCTACGTTTGAACGCGTCGAGCGCGGGCGCGTACTGGCCCAGGTTGTACCGGCATTCGCCGAGGAGGTAGTGCGCAGCGGCTATCCGCGGCGAGAGCGCGTGGTCTTCGATGAATTTAGAGAGCGCGGCGGCCGACGAGTCGTATTTCCGGGTCTCGTACAAGCACTGTGCAATCTTGTAGCGGGATTCGGCGGCCAGCGCGTGCGTCGGCCACTCGCGAGAGACATCCTCGAACTCGGCGATCGCGCCCTCGTAATGCTCGAGCTCGGCGTACGCCCACGCGCGCGAATAACGCGCGTACACCTGGAAGCGCGAACGCGGGTAGCGTTCGATCACTTCGGCGTAAAACTTCACGGCGGACGCGAAATCTTTCGCCTTGAAGTGCGCCTCGGCGGTCCAGTAAAGCGCCTCCTCGTGAAAGCGGCCCTGCGAAACCTCCGCGCTCACGTGTTCGAATTCGCCGATCGCCCGCGAAGCCTCGCCGGTGCTTGCGTACGCCTGGCCGAGCAGGAGCCGGACGTCGTGCCGGTAATCCGAGCGGGGGTGGCTCGAAAGAAAAGCGGACGAGCGCTCCTTGACGGAATCGAAGAGGCCTTTTTTGAAGGCGTCCTGGATCGGGATGAAATCGCTCTGCTCCTGCGGCGTGGCGGCGAGAGCGCGCGCCGAGAGAAGAAGCGCAGCGGCAAGCCCGATGAACGAACGGTTCATCCCTTCAGCGCCTCCTTGAGGAAACGGCCGGTGTGGGACTCCGTCGAACGCGCGACTTCCTCGGGCGTCCCGGAGGCGACGAGCCAGCCGCCCCGCGCGCCGCCCTCGGGGCCGAGGTCGATCAGATAGTCGGCGGCCTTGATCACGTCCAGATTGTGCTCGATGACGAGAATGCTGTTGCCCTGGTCCACGAGCGTCTGAAGCACCTGGAGGAGGCGGTCGATGTCTGCGAAATGCAGGCCCGTCGTCGGTTCATCGAGGATGTAGAGCGTACGGCCCGTCGCGCGGCGCGAGAGCTCGGTCGCGAGCTTCACGCGCTGGGCTTCACCGCCCGAGAGCGTCGTCGCGGCCTGGCCGAGTTCGATGTAGTCGAGCCCCACGTCGTGCAGCGTCTGGAGCTTCGTGCGCACCATCGGCACGTTTTCGAAAAGAAGCAGCGCCTCCTCCACGCTCATGGAAAGGACGTCGGCAATGGACTTACCTTTATAGCGGACCTCGAGCGTCTGCTCGTTGAAACGCCTTCCCTTGCAGACTTCGCACTCCACGTAAACGTCCGGAAGGAAATGCATTTCGATCGTCTTCACGCCGTCGCCCTCGCAGGCCTCGCAGCGCCCGCCCTTCACGTTGAAACTGAAACGCCCGGGCTCGTAGCCGCGCACGCGCGAGTCGGGCAGGCGGGAGAAAATGTCGCGGATCGGGCCGAAGAGGCCGGTGTAGGTCGCGGGGTTCGAGCGCGGCGTGCGACCGATCGGCGACTGGTCGATTTCGATGATCTTGTCGATGTGTTCGGTGCCCAGGATCGCCTCGTGCTTGCCGGGCTTGTCCTTGGATTTATTGAGCTTCCGCGAGAGTCCCTTGAAAAGGATTTCGTCGATGAGCGTGCTCTTGCCCGATCCCGAGACGCCGGTGACGCAGGTGAAGACGCCGAGTGGGATTTCAACGTCGATCCCCTTCAGGTTGTGCTCCGCGGCTTTCTTGATCACGATCTTTTTCCGGCTCTTCCACTCGCGGCGCACTTCGGGCATGCGAATCTTGAGATCGCCCTTCAAGTAGCGGCCCGTGAGCGACTCCGGGTCGTCCATGACCTCCTGCGGCGTGCCGGCCGAGACGATCTTTCCCCCGTGCTTGCCGGCGCCGGGGCCGAGATCCACGAGGTAGTCGGCCCGCTTCATGGTCGCGTCGTCGTGCTCGACGACGATGAGCGTGTTACCGAGGTCGCGTAGCGCGAGGAGCGCCTCGAGGAGCTTCTCGTTGTCGCGCTGATGAAGGCCGATCGAGGGTTCGTCGAGCACGTAAAGCACTCCCATGAGACCCGCGCCGATCTGCGTCGCCAGGCGGATACGCTGCGCTTCGCCGCCCGAGAGCGTGCCGCTCATGCGGTCGAGAGAAAGATAGCCGAGGCCGACGTTCGTCATGAAGCCGAGACGCGCACGGACTTCTTTCAGGATCTGATAGGCGATCTTCTCGTCCCTTTCGGTAAGCTTCAAGTTCCGGAAGAATTGGTCGGCGTCTTCGATGGAGAGCGCGCAGACGTCCATGATGCCTTTGGCGCTCACCATCACGCTGAGCGCTTCGGGCTTCAAACGCTTCCCATGGCACACGTCGCAGGGACGCCGGCTCATGTACTTGGCGATTTCGTCCTTCATCCATTCGGATTCGGTGTCCTTGTAACGACGCTCGAGGTTCGCCACGACGCCTTCGAAAGATTTCCAGCCTTTCTCGCCGGTGCCGTAGAGGATCGTGTCGCGGTCTTTTTTAGAGAGGTCCTTGAATGGGGTGTCGAGGTCGAAGCCGAGCTCCTCGGAGAGATTCCGGAGGAGCCGCCGGAAGTGGAGAATAATCGATTTGCCCCCGCGGTTCCAGCCGGCGATCGCGCCGTCGCGGACGGATTTCGTCTTGTCCGGCACGACAAGCTCGGGGTCGATCTCCTGCATCTCGCCGAGTCCGTCGCACGTCGGGCACGCGCCGTAAGGGCTGTTGAACGAAAAGAGCCGCGGCTCAAGCGGCTGGAAGCTGACGCCGCAGTGGACACAGGCGTGGAGCTCCGAGAACATCTGCTCGGCCGCGTCGCCGTCGAAGGCGATCTTCATGGTCCCCTTGCCAACTTTAAGCGCCGATTCCACCGAGTCCGTGAGGCGCTTCTTCACGTCGTCGCGCAGGACGAGGCGGTCGACGACGATGTCGATGACGTGCTTCTTTTTCTTGTCGAGCTTGATCGTCTCCGTGAGCTCGTAGGTGCGGCCGTCCACGCGCACGCGGACGAACCCCTCTTTCTGGACGTCCTTGAAAATCGACTGGTACTCGCCCTTGCGGCCCTCAATGACCGGAGCCAGGATCTGAATGCGGCTTTCCTTCGGGGAACGCAGAATGAGCTCCACAATCTCCTGCGCGCTCTGTTTGGTGATCGGGTTGCCGCAGGTCGGGCAGTGGGGCGTGCCACACTTGGCGTAAAGGAGGCGGAGGTAGTCGTAGATCTCGGTCGTGGTACCGACAGTCGAGCGCGGATTCGAGCCCGCGATTCGCTGCTCGATGGAGATCGCCGGCGAAAGGCCCTCGATGTACTCGACGTCCGGCTTCTGCATTTGGTCCAAGAACTGCCGCGCGTAGGCAGAAAGACTCTCGACGTAGCGGCGCTGGCCCTCGGCGTAGATCGTGTCGAACGCGAGCGAGGATTTGCCCGAGCCGGAGAGACCCGTAAAAACGACGAGCGCGTCCCGCGGGATCTTGAGGTCGACCCCCTGCAGGTTGTGTTCGCGGGCGTTCTTGACGAAAATGTAGTCGCGGCCGCGGACCTCGGGTGGGCGCGTCGCTTCCTTTTCTTTTCTACGAGACTGGGTCTGAGTCGTCATATTTTCTTCTTCTCGGTGGCGTCTTGTTTGAGGATTTCGGGAATGGGCCTCGCATCGATGCGTATCCCGCCGTCATGCTCGATCATGAGCGTGTAGATGGTCCCCGGTACGAACACGGAGCCCGGCGCCTCGATCTGCGCGTTCTTAATGCCGATGCGTTTACGCTCATCGGGGTCTAGGGCGAGCTTCCAGAATTTGCCCCACATCTCGCGCTCGAAACCGGACGGAGAGCTCCCGACCTTGTACCCTTCAGGAACTTCGTGCGCCGCAGTGATCGGGAATTCCTGGGTGTTCTTTCCGGCCAGCACGAACGCCTTCAGGAACAAGTAGACGCTCTTGCCCTTGAGACGGTGCCCCCGCTCGACGTACCGGTCATCGAAGCGGACGACGAGCGTCTGAAACTGGATCAGATTGCCGTCGAACGTGAAGTATTTGGGCTTGAGCGCGCGCCCACGGACGTCGTACTCGAGGAACTTGATCGTCGTGCGGTATTTGCGGGTGAACTCGTCGACACTCGACTCCATCACGAGCGCTTCGGCGATACGGGACTCCGCCCGAAGGTTCCGGACAATCTGGCGGAGCGTCATGAATTCCTGGAACTTGAACCAGCCGACGAAGGCCACGAGGACGACGAGGAGGAGAACGAACCGGCGAGCGGTCTTCCTGATTCCGTCGAACATTTTTAGTCTTTCGGCGGGACTAGGTCCGGCAGTCGGCCGGTTTTTTGGGCCAGATGATCGAAGCCGCGATCGAAGCCGTCAGGATCGCCGCGATCACCAGGAGCGCGACGACGATCGGGAAATGGTAGACGTCCGTCAAAAGCATCTTGGCCCCGACGAACACGAGGATCGCCGAAAGCCCGTAATGGAGATGATGGAAAACCTGCATGACGCCGGAGAGCGCGAAATACAACGCCCGGAGCCCCAGGATCGCGAAGACGTTCGACGTGTAGACGATGAACGGGTCGGTCGTGATCGCGAGCACTGCTGGGATGGAATCCACTGCGAAGATCACGTCCGTCGTTTCGACCACCAAAAGAACGATGAAAAAAGGCGTCGCGTACAGGCGCCCGGCCTTCCGCACGAAGAACTTGCCCTCGACGTTCTCCGTCGTGACCGGCATCACCTTCTTGAAGAGGCGGATCACGAGGCTCTTTTCAGGATCGAGCTCCTTGTCTTCGTCCTTCTCCTTGCCGAAGGCCATGCGCAGGCCGGTGAAGATCAGGAAAACGCCGAAAATGTAGATGGTCCAATGGAAGCGCTCGATGAGAGTGATACCCACAAGGATAAAGATGGCGCGCATTACGAGTGCCCCTAAGATACCCCAGAAGAGGATCTTGTGCTGGTACACCGGAGAGACGCGGAAGCACTTGAATACGAGGATGAAAACGAAGATATTGTCGACCGAGAGGGACTTCTCGAGAAGGTACCCGGCCGTGAACTGGAGCGCCTTCTCGGGACCCGAAACCATGTACACGCCCAGGTTGAACAAAAGGGCGAGCGCGATCCAGAACGCGCTGAGAAGCAACGCCTCTTTGACTTTGACCGCATGCGCCTTCTTTTGGAAGACGCCGAGATCGAGGGCAAGCATCACGAAGACGAACAGGTTAAACGCTATCCAGGGCCAGGCTTGTGTCATTGGGCTAATATAACACAATCCCCCAGCCGAGCCCAATCCGGAATGGAAAGGGTCTCCGGGCGGCGCATGGGGTCGATTCCCGCCCGGGAAAGCGCCTCGGCGAGCTCGGGCTTACGGAGGCCGGGAACCGTCTCGTCGGCGAGGGCGTTCAGGAGGGTTTTTCGCCGTTTCTGGAAAGCCTTCCGGACGAGATAGAAAAAGGCTCCCTCGTTCGAGATATTCCAGCGCGATTTCTCGTCAAATTCGAGACGCACCACCGCGGACTCGACCTGGGGTGCCGGAAAAAAGGTGCGGGGCGGCAGGATCCGGAGAACTTCCACGCGCGCATATACCTGGACGAAGACGCTGAGGGATCCCCATGTCTTTCCGCCCGGCGCCGCCCGTAGGCGGTCGGCGACTTCCCTTTGTACCGTGATGACCGCACGGCGAACGGTTCGCCGGTGGTCGATGAGCCATTCGAGAATGGGGCTCGTGATGTTGTACGGGATGTTCCCCGCGACTTTGAGCGGCGGATGCAGACCGAGCTCCGACGGGTCGACTTCCAAGATATCCTTTTCCACCACGACCAGAGGCCGTTCTCCGGCCGCGTCGCGGAGCCGGCGCGCCAGGACGAAATCTTTTTCGATCGCAGTCACGCGACCGCCGCGCGCCAGAAGCTCGTCGGTCAGGAAACCGAGTCCGGGACCGATCTCCAGGACGGGCTCCCCCGGCGCGAGATCGAGCGAAGCCGCGATAAATCCGAGCGTCTCGGGCCGGATCATGAAATTCTGTCCACGGCGCTTCTCTGGAGCGACGCCCAGCTCCGCGAGCGCGGCGATGACCGCGCCGGTGAGATCCTTCAAGCGCGGCGCCGGCGGTTGGAGGCGAGGGTTACGGCGAGATCCAGCGATTCGCGCATCGAACCCGCGTCCGCGCGGAATTTACCTGCGATGTCGTAGGCGGTGCCGTGATCGGGAGATGTGCGGACAAACGGGAGCCCCAGCGTAACGTTCACGCCCGAGCCGCGCGAGACCATCTTGAGCGGAATGAGTCCCTGGTCGTGGTACATGCAGATGACGGCGTCCCAGCGCCCCCCGTAGGCTTCGTGGAAAAGGGCGTCGGGCGAGAGCGGCCCTTCAAGTGTTCCTAGGACGCGGCGCCGGGCCCTCCGGACCGCAGGAGCGATCACGCGGATCTCCTCGTCCCCGAAGCGCCCGGACTCTCCCGCGTGGGGATTGAGTCCGCACACGACCAGACGGGGCTTTGCGATTCCGAACGAGCGGCCGAGCTCGGCGGCCGTCGTGACGATTGCCTCCTCAATGAGCGCCGCCGTGAGTTTCGAGGGGACGTCCCTTAGCGCCATGTGGCGCGTCACGGGGACGACGCGTAACCCGCCGCCAACGAGCATCATTTCGTAGCGCTTCGTATGCGATAACTCTGCGAGGTACTCGGTGTGCCCAGGCATCGTGAAACCGGCGCGCTGGAGTGCGGCCTTATTGATCGGTGGAGTCGCGACCGCGTCGGCTTCGCCGGCGAGAGCGAGCTCCGCGCCCAATTCGATCGAGCGAACGGCGAGCGCGGTGTGCGCGCGGTCGGGGCGGCCGGGACGCGCGGCGCCGGGCCAGACGAAAGGAAAAAAACAGGCGAGCTTCCGGCCCGCGGGCCGCGCGCCGGGATCGTTCACGTCCTCGAACTCTAAACGCAAGCCGAGACGCCGCGCGAGCGGACGGTAAAGCTCCGAAGGACCCAGAAGAAGCGCGCGAGCGGCCGCGAGCGGACGTACGAGCGCGCGCAGAGCGACCTCGGGGCCGATGCCGGCCGGATCGCCGAGGGTGACGGCGATCGTAAGTTCGGGGGATTTCTTCAACTAGCGGATGGAGACGTACGCGCCTTTTTTGAGGTCGGCGATCCAGGCGCCCAGCCGTTCGTCGAGCTTCTTGCGGAAAAGCTTGTCGTTGATCTCCTGACGAACGTCGGAGAGAGGCTTGACGGAAGTTTTTTGACGCTCGGCGACGCGGAAGATATGGTAACCTAGCGAGCTTTTAATCGGGGGCGTGACCCCGCCCTCGGCAAGCGCGAACACCTTTTCGTCGATCTCTCCCATGAGCTGGCCTTTTTCCATCCAGCCCATTTGACCACCTTCTTTCGCCTCCGCGCCTTCGGAATAAGTGCGCGCCAGCTCGTCAAAAGGCTTTCCTTCGGCGAGTTCGGTGGCGATCTTGTCGGCCAGAAGCTTCGATTCTTCTTCGCCGCGCGTGGCGGTGCGGATGAGGATATGCTCGAGACGCGCGCGGTCGCCCTGGACGAACAACGCCTGATTGGCCTTGTAATACTCGCTCACCTCGCCCGGAGAGACGGAAACCTTAGACTTCACCTCGTAGGCGACGAGCTTCTGGGTCATGAGCTGATCGCGGAAGCGGTTCCAAAGCTTTTTTTCTGTGAGCCCCTGTTCTTCGATGGCACGCAGGAACGTCTCCCGGTTCGGAAACTTGTTCCGGACCTCGTTCAGCATCTCGTCGACTTCCTCGTCCTTGACGATGACCAGGAGGCGCTTGGCTTCGCTTAAGATCAGCTTGTCCTCGATGACCTTGCCGAGGAACTCCTTGCGGGCTTCCTGAAGCTTTTGGTCGAATTCCTTGCCGGCGTACACCGTCCGGTACTGTGCGATGACGGGGCCCATCGAAACCTGGAGGTCTTGCTCGGTCACGATCTCATCATTGACGACCGCGATGATCCTCTCGACCACTTCGGCGGCCGGAACGGCTGCCGCGCTCGCAAAGGCCAGCACGAAGAAAAGGGCGACGCGCGGAAACTTGGTCACTTGGCGCTCCGGGGAGCTTCGGCGGGCGCGGCCGGTACGGCTCCGCCTGGGGCTTCGGCGGCGGACGCGGGGTTCCGCGCACCGATCTCTTCGAGCGCGGATTCGTCGATCTTTACGGTCGCGCCGCCTTTCAGACGGTCGACGAACGCGTGGAAAGCGGCAGACCGCTTTTCGTTCAAGAGACGCTCTTCGATCAGGGGCTTCACCGAAGCGAAATCGCGCAGGGCGGGTTCGCCGCGGTCGGTCAGGCGGATGATATGCCAGCCGAAGCGCGATTTCACGGGGTCGCTCGTCTCGCCTTTTTTCATCATGAACGCGGCCTGCTCGAACTCGGGGACGAACTGGCCTTTCTGGAAGAAGCCGAGATCGCCGCCGCGGATGGCGGTCTGGTCGACCGAACGCTTGCGAGCAGTCTCTTCGAAATCGGCCCCGCCGTCGAGCGCCACCTTGACGGCCTGCGCCTCCTCCCCCGTCTTCACGAGAATGTGAGACGCGCGGAAAAGCTCGGGCGTCATGAACTCGTCCTTGTGGGACTCGTAATAGCGGGAGGCTTCGTCGGGCGCGAGCTCGATCTTCTTGTCGACTTCGGTCTCGATGAGGCGCGCGATCAATATCTTTCTGTGGGCGGCCTCGAGCACATCCTTCACTTCGGGGTCGTTTTGGATCTTCCGCTTCTCGGCTTCGCGGAAAAGGTAACGCTCGGCGGCCATATCTTCGAGGAAGCGCTTTTTGTTGCGGAGCGCCACTTCGCGAAGCTGGCGCGGCAGGGTTTCGATCTTGGCGCTGAACTCCTTGTCCGTGATCGTCATGTCATCGAAGCGGGCCACGACTTCGCCTTCGTTCTTCTTGGCACAGCCGGCCAGAACGAGGACCGTGGCGAGCGCGCAGAGCGCGGCCTTCGAGGGTCTAAAGAATGGCTGTTCGGAGAGAGTCGTTTTATTCACGAGAAACCCGACTATACCACATCTAACCGGGGCTCTCAAGTCGATGCGATTCGAGGCCGGCCGCGCGCTCCGCCTTGAGGTGCGTCACGGCCTCCCTTAAAATCCGGCAGTAGAGATCGAAGCCGACGTGGGAGATGTAGCCGCTCTGCTCGGTGCCTAGGATGTTTCCGGCACCGCGGATCTCCAGATCCTCCATCGCGACGTTGAAGCCCGACCCCAGGTACGTGAACCGCTCGATCGCCCGCAGGCGCCGCTCGGATTCTTCGGTCAGCACGACCCCTTTCGGGATGAGGAGATAGGCGTGGGCGCTGCGGTCGAACCGTCCGACACGGCCGCGCAGCTGATAGAGCTCGGACAAGCCGAAGAGATCGGCGCGGTTGACGATGAGCGTGTTTGCGTTGGGGATATCGATCCCGGATTCAACGATCGTCGTCGAGACGAGGACGTCGAGCTCCCCTTGGATAAACTTCCGCATCACCTCTTCCAGCGCCTTCGCCGGCATCTGTCCGTGGCCCACGGACACACGCGCCTCCGGGGCGAGCTCCTGCACTTTTTTCGCGACCTTCTCGATCCCCTGCACGCGGTTGTGAATGAAAAACACCTGCCCTTTCCGGCCCACTTCGCGGCGGATGGCCTCGCGGATGGTCTCATCGGTCGCTTGCGTGACGATGGTCTCGACGGGCTTGCGGTTCCGGGGTGGCGTATTGATCGTGGACATGTCCTTCGCGCCGACGAGCGACATGTAGAGCGTGCGCGGGATCGGCGTCGCGGTGAGAGTAAGGACGTCCACTAGGAGCCGCAGACGCTTTAGATGCTCTTTGTGGCGGACGCCGAAGCGCTGTTCCTCGTCGATGATCACGAGACCAAGATCCCGGAACGCGACGTCCCTGGAAAGCAGGCGGTGTGTGCCAATTACAATGTCGCAGGTTCCTGCGGCGAGGCACGCGACCGTGTCCTTCAGTTCCCGGGCGGTCTGGAAGCGCGATAGCAAGTGGACGCGGACGGGGAAATTCTTCATGCGCTTGCGGAACGTCTCGTAATGCTGTTCGGCCAGGAGTGTCGTCGGAACGAGGATGCCCACCTGCTTCCCGTCCATCACGACCTTGAACGCAGCCCGGAGCGCGACTTCGGTTTTTCCGTACCCAACGTCCCCGCAGAGGAGCCGGTCCATCGGCTGGGCAGATTCCAAGTCCCTCTTCACCTCTTCGACGGAACGGATCTGGTCTTCGGTCTCGTCGTACGGGAATTCTTCTTCGAGCTGCTTCTGCCACTCGGTGTCCGGACCGTAGCGATGAGGTTTTTCGAGCGCCTGGCGCTGGGCCTGCAGGTCCAAAAGCTCGCTCGCGAATGAAAGCACGCCTTTGCGGGCGCGCTCCTTCATCTTCTCCCAGCCCTTCGTACCGAGGTACGAAAGTTCCGGCTTGGACTTGCCGAACGAAACGTAGCGCTGGAGGAGGTGCAAGTCGCGCGTGGGGACGTAAAGAACGTTCTTCTCGGCGAACTCGAGAACGAAATGGTCTTCGGGGTCGCCCGAGGCGTTCTTGAGGCCCTTCAGTCCGCGATAAAGCGCGATACCGTGCAGCACGTGCACCACGTAGTCACCGATCTCGATGTCGATGAAAGGATCGACGGGCGATTCGTACTCGAGGAGCGCGTTCGCGCCGCGGGCGCCGCGCGGCCTCGCCTGCTTGGCGGGCATCACGATAACCATGCGGTGGGGCTCGAGCCGTTTGCCGCTGGAAGGGTCAAAGGTGTGGATCGATTCGACGGCCTCGTTGGAGAGCTCGATGCGGACCGGGAGAGAAAAGTGAGGCGGGAAAACGTCCACGACGCCGCCGCGCATGGCGAACTCGCCGTGGCCTCCCACCTGCTCCTGGCGGCGGTAGCCGAATTCGACGAGCCGCTTGGCGATGGATTCCCAGCGGATTTCCTTACCGACGTAAAATTCGAAAGTCTCGAACATAAGGGATTTAAAAAAGGGCGGGTTCGCCCGGAATTACATCTTAAGAGGCGCGGACACTCCGAGAAGTCCGAGGCCCGAACGGATCACGGCCTGGAGGGCGTCGCACAGCATGAGCCGGGCCCGCGTCTGCTCTGGATCGTCCCCGAGCACCCGGTTTTCGGCGTAGAAACGGTGAAATTCGGCGGCGAGGTCCACTAGATAGGAGACCAAGCGGAACGGCTCGAGAGTCGTCTCGGCTCCCTCCAACGCCTCTTCGTAGCGCGCCAGGTGCCTCAACACGCGCAACTCGCCGGGAGACGTGAGTTTTGCCAAAACGGCGTCGTCCCATTCGAGGCGGGCGCCGCGCTCCGCGCACTGGTTTTTGATGCTCTCGACGCGCGCGTGGGCGTACTGGATGTAAAAAACGGGGTTGTCCGGCGTCTGGCTTTTGGCGAGCGCGAGGTCGAAGTCCAGGTGAGCGTCGAACTTGCGCATGAGATAGAAGAAACGTCCCGCGTCGCGTCCCACTTCGTCCAGAATTTCCCGGAGCGTCACGAACTCGCCGGCGCGCGTGGACATCCTCACCTGCTTGCCGTCTTCGTAAAGGGTCACCAGCTGCGCGATCAGGACGTTGATACGCTCCGGATCGTGGCCGAGCGCCGCCTGCGAGGCCTTGAGCCGCGCGATGTAACCGTGGTGGTCGGGGCCCAGGATGTTGATGAGCAGCTCGAATCCCCGCTCGAATTTGTGGTGGTGATAGGCGATGTCGGGCGTCAGATAAGTGTAGTTCTTGTCGGATTTCACGAGAACGCGGTCCTTGTCGTCGCCGTAGTCCGTGGATTTGAGCCACACGGCGCCGTCGTTCTCGTAGACTTTGCCCTTCCCCTTCAGCTCTTCGAGCGTCTTCTCGACGCGGCCCGACTTACCCAGCTCTTCTTGGCTGTAGAAACTGTCGAACGCCACTCCGAAATCCAAGAGATCTTTTCGGATGCCTTCCATGATCGTGTCGCGGGCGTAGCACCGGCACTCGGCGAGATCGGCGTTCGGGCTTTTTTTATGAAGCTCACGGGCGATGTCCGTGAGGTAATCGCCCTGGTAGTAGTTCTCCGGCATCGGAGGATTCGCTGGAAGCTTGGAGTCGTGCTCGCGGCGCACCTCGTTCAGACGGTACTCGCACGAAAGTCCGAGCGTGTTGATCTGCACGCCCTCGTCGTTGTTGTAGTACTCCTTCGTGACCTGGTGGCCGCGGAATGCGAGGATCCGGCCCAGGGAGTCGCCGAGCGCGGCTTGGCGGCCGTGCGCCACCGTGAGGGGTCCCGTAGGATTCGCACTCACGAATTCGAGGAGGATATTTTTCGCTTCGAGCGTCTTCGGCTTGCCGTACGCGGCGCCTTCGGCGCGGATGCGCGCGAGCACGGAGGCGGCTTCGGTGTCGGAGAAAGTGAAATTGATGAACCCGGCGCCTTCGACCGTGACTTTGGCCACGCGGGGGGCGTCCGGCGAGGCGCCGAGCGACGCCAGCAGCTCGGCTGCCACTTTGTCAGCCAACGCGCGCGGCGCCGTCTTCGCGGCCTTCGCGGCGCGGAATGCGGCGTTAGTGGCGAGATCACCGAACTTCGCGTCGCGCGGGGTCTCGAACGAGGCGAGCGCGTCCGCGGCCGAAACCGGATGACCGGCGCGTTCGAGGGCTCCCGCCAGGTAGGAGGCGAGTGCGTCCTTCAGCGGCCGCATCGGAAGCTCATTGCTCCTTCGCGACGAACGCGGTGCGAGGCGCGTCGCCCCAAAGCGTCTCGAGCGCGTAGAACTTGCGCGTGTCTTCGTGAAACACGTGCGCGACCACGTCGCCGTAGTCGAGCAGCACCCAAAGGCCGTCTTGGTAGCCTTCCTTGTGGATCACACGCAGCCCCTCCGCTTCGAGCGCGGTTTCGATCGAGTCGGCGATCGTCTTCACGCGCACCGTGGACGGCGCGCTCGCGAGCACGAAGTGGCTACAGAACGAGGAACGCCTCGCCATGTCCATAAGGACGATGTCGTCCGCCTTCTTGTCGTGGGCGGCCTCGCAGATGACGTCGATCTTTTCACGTGTTTCGATGACTTACCTCCGTTTACGTAACGCACGCCGAAGCCGCGTCGACGAAACGTCGAGCGCGTCGAACGGCATCGAAAGAACCCCTTCGGGGAGCGGCACCGGCTTCCAGCCCTGACGCGAGGCGACGACGAAGCGGCACAACCGCCGGATCTCGCCGAACGAACGCCATTTCCGCAAGTCCGTCGCGGCGTCGGCGCCGGTCAGAAAATAAAGCACGGCCGAAGCGCCGTGCTTCCGTTTGAAATATTTTAACGTATCCACCGTAAAAGATAAGCCTTTTCTTCGAAGCTCGCAGTCGGAAACCTCGAAGTGTGGGCGCGAGCGGACGGCGCGGCGGACGCGCCCCAGGCGCTGGCGGGCCGAAAAAAGCGGTTCTTTCGCCTTCAAGGGATTCCGGCGGGAGGGCACGAAAACGACCTTGTCGAGATTGAGCTGGTCGAAGGCCGCGTCGGCGAGCTTCAAATGCCCCTCATGCGGAGGGTCGAACGTGCCCCCGAGGAGGCCGATCCTCATTTACGGACCTGGCCGTTCCCGGTCACGACGTATTTGTAGGTTGTCAACTCTTCGAGGCCCATAGGTCCCCGCGCGTGCAGCTTGTCGGTCGAAATACCCATCTCCGCGCCCATTCCGAACTCTCCTCCATCGTTGAAGCGCGTGGAGCAGTTCACGAACACGCAGGCGCTCTCTACCTTCGAGACGAACGTCGCGGCAGCCTTTTTGTCGCGCGTGACGATCGCATCGGAATGCATCGAGCCGTATTTGCGGATGTGGGCGATGGCGGCTTCGATATCCGGCACCACGCGGACCGCAAGAACCATGTCCAAGTACTCGGCGTGCCAGTCTTCCTCGGTCGCGGCCTTGACGCCGGAGACGAGCGCTCGCGTGGACTTGTCCGCACGGATCTCGACACCCTTTTCGGCGAGCGCGGCGCAGATCCGGGGCAAGAAACTCTTCGCCGCGTCGCGGTGAACCAGGAGCGTCTCGAGCGCGTTGCACGCGGCCGGATTCTGGATTTTGGCGTTCAGCACGATGCTCTCGGCTTTCGAGAAATCGGCCTTCCTGTCCACGAACACGTGGCAGACGCCCTTGTAGTGCTTGATGACGGGGATGCGCGAATTCTCGGCAACGTCGCGGATCAGGCCTTCGCCGCCGCGCGGGATCACGAGGTCGATCGTGCCGGTCAGTCCGAGCAAGGTCTTCACGGCTGCGCGATCGCCCGTCGGAACGAATTCGAATGCGCCGGCCGGAATCCCCTTCTTCCGCGCCGCCTCATCCATCGTGCGGAAAATAGCCCGGTTCGATTCGAACGCTTCGCTGCCGCCCTTCAGGATCACGGCGTTGCCGGATTTCAGGCAAAGCGCCATGCAGTCGGCGGTCACGTTGGGCCGCGATTCGTAAATGATGAGAATCGTCCCGATCGGGACGCTGACTTTTCGGATGCGGAGTCCGTTCGGACGCTTCCGCTCGAGGAGCGGACGGCCGACGGGATCGGGAAGCTTTGCGATCTGACGGACGGAATCGGCCACCTTACGCAGCTTCGCATCGTCCAGCGCGAGCCGCGCGATCAGGCTCGGCTGAAGCCCACGCCCACGGGCGCGCCGGACGTCTTCGGCGTTGGCCTCGAGGATCATCGCGGCGTTCAGCTCGATCGCCCCGGCCATGGCCTCTAAAGCGCGGTTCTTAGCCCCCGTCTTGAGCGTGCCGAGCACGGAGGAGGCTTCGCGAGCGCGTTGGGCGAGCCGTTTCACTTCTTTTTCGATCGTCATCGCTCGATGTGATTCACGTAGTGGCGAATCCAGTTCTGGGGCCGGCGGCCGCCGCGCCGGGCGGGCGCGAAAAAGGTGCCGACGTCTTCCCCACCGAAGATCCTCTCGAGGACGCGCGGTTGCCGCCCTCCCGCCAGGAACACGGGGATACCCGCGTCGACGCACATTTGGATCGATTTGAGCTTCGAGGCCATCCCGCCGACGGTGAAGCGCGTCTTCACGTCTTTCACGTGCGCGAAGACCGAATCTCCCATCCGCTCGACCACCTGGATACGGTTCCTGCGATCGGACCGGTCGCCGCCGGCGTAGAGCCCGTCGGTATCAGAAAGGATCACGAGTACGTCCGCTTCGACGAGAATCGAAAGAAGGGCCGAAAGGCGGTCGTTGTCGCCGAAACGGATTTCCTCGGTCGCGACCGTGTCATTCTCATTGATGATGGGGACGAGGCCCCAATCCTGGATCTGCTTGAGCGTCCGCTTGGCGTTGAGGAAACGTTTGCGCACGGCAAGATCGTCCCAGGTCAGGAGGACCTGTGCGGTCGAATAACCCTTTTTGGAGAACGCATCCTCGTAGCACTGCATGAGGTAGCGCTGGCCGACCGCTGCTGCCCCTTGAAGGCCTTCCATCGTGGTGGGACGGGCTTTGAGTTTCAGGATGGTCATGCCGCTCCCGATTGCGCCCGAGCTCACGACGGCGACTCGAATGCCCCTATTGAGGAAAGACGCGACCTGCGTGGTGAGGCCGGCGACGATCGCACGGTCGAAACGGCCGTCTTTGGTCAGCACCGAAGTGCCCACTTTGATGACGATACTCTTCATGCCCTTCACGAACGTGCCCCTCACCGGCCCGCGTTCCGCAGACGCTGGAGGAGCGCGTCGACTCCTTCGCCGGTGACGGCCGAGATCGGGAAAATTTCCTTCTTCACGGAGCGCTTGAACTTCTTGAGCGCGTCTTTCGCCTCGGTCACGTCCATTTTATTTGCGACGAGGATCTCCTCTTTCTCGCTCAGCGTGACGGAGTAAGCTTCGAGCTCGGCGCGGAGGGCCTTGTAGTCGGAGAGGGGATCACGGCCATCCACCGCCGCGAAATCGATGAGATGAACGAGCACCTTCGTGCGTTCGACGTGCTTCAAGAAATCGAGGCCAAGGCCACGACCTTCGCTCGCGCCTTCAATGAGGCCGGGAATGTCAGCTACGACGCGCGTGTCTCCTTCGTCGTATTTCACGACGCCCAGGATCGGGCTTTTCGTCGTGAAAGGATACGCCGCAATCTTCGAGCGCGCGTTCGAAACGCGGGAAATGAACGTGGATTTGCCCGCGTTCGGGAATCCGACGAGACCGATGTCGGCGATGAGCTTGAGCTTGAGGAGAAGTTCTTTGGCCTCGCCGGGTTCGCCAGGATGCGCGTCGCGCTTCTTGTCGTTACCGTGGCCGCCGATGCCGCCGCGGCAGACGACCACGCTCGCGCCGATGCGGTCGAGGTCCTTCAGGAACTCGCCGGTCATGCGGTCGAAGATTTCAGTCCCGGCGGGAACGCCGAGGACGAGATCTTTTCCGGCATGACCGCGCATATTGGAGGACGAGCCGTGGCCACCGTTCTGGGCTGCGAACTCGCGCTGCATCTGGAAATCGAGGAGGGTTTGAATGTTGGTGCGGGCTTCAAGAATAACTGAACCGCCCGGACCGCCGTCGCCGCCGTTTGCACGGGGACGTCCGGGGTTCGTGCGGTCCATGCTCGCGCAGCCTTTTCCGCCATGACCCGCCGTGCATGAAATGACGGCTTCGTCGACGAACATTACGGGAGAATGAGCCGGGTAAGGCTCAGGCTTCTGCGGATTCTTGAGGAACGATGTGGACGCGGTTGGACGGCTGGAACTTGACGATCCCGTCCTTCAGGGCGAAGAGCGTAAAATCGCGGCCCAATCCGACGAAATGTCCGGGAAAATACTTGGTGCCCTTCTGCCGGATGATGATGCTTCCGGCCCTCACGAACTGCCCCGCGTACCGCTTTACACCCAGCCGCTGGGAGTGAGAATCGCGGCCGTTCTTGGAGGAACCTAAACCTTTTTTATGTGCCATGGCTTAAAACTTTCTTGTTTAGGCGCCCGCGTGAACGGACTTGATCTTCACGCGCAGGTATTTCTGGCGGTGGCCGATCTTGGTGGCAGCCTTCTCGCGACGGATGTATTTGAACGAAATAGTCTTGGCGGACTTCACCTCGTCGACCAGCTCCGCATCCACGAAGGCACCCTTCACGAAGGGCTGACCCACGGTGGCTTTGTCGCCGTCCGCAAGAAGAAGAACCTTGTCCAGCTTCACGCCCTTGGACTTGCTCACCTGGGTGAGCTCGATGTCCAGCGTGTCGCCAGCCTTGACCTTGTATTGTTTACCGCCTGTTTCGATGATAGCAATCATAAGAGTTAGAAAGTTACCACAGCCGTTTGCGCTTGTCAAGCAACCGCTTGAAGCGAACTTCTTCGACGTGTACGTGCGGGTCCCCGACAAGCGTGACGCGATTTTGTCCGACTGCTTCTATCTGGCGGATCATTTTTTTATCCTCTCGAGAAAGTACTTCGACGACGTCCGGAGAAGCGTTCACTTCCACCTGCTCGCGCTTCAGCGGCTTGAGATACGCGGTGAGGCGCTGGAGCGCGTCGGCCGCGACGGTTTCTTTGGAACGCACAATTCCCTTCCCGTGGCAATACGGGCACTGCTGGGACGCCGCGCTTTCGAGCGATTTTCTCATGCGCTGCCGCGTCATCTCGACGAGGCCGAGCTGGGAAAGATTCAGAACGCTCGTCTTGGCGCGGTCGCGTTTGAGAGACTCCTCGAGGATTTTCAGGACGCTCCGGCGGTGCTCCGGAATGTCCATATCGATGAAGTCGATGATGATAATGCCGCCCAGGTCGCGCAGGCGGATTTGCTTGGCGATTTCCCGCGCGGCCTCGCAGTTGGTCTTGAACGCGGTGTCCTCGAGATTGCGCGTGCCGGTGAACTTGCCGGTGTTCACGTCGACCGAGACGAGCGCCTCGGTCTGCTCGATGACGACGTGACCGCCGCTTTTGAGCGTAGCACGCGGTTCGTAGATTTTGTCGATTTCCCTCTGCACTCCGAAGGCCGTGAAGATGTGCTGCTCCCCCGCGTAAAGCTGGAGCTTCGGCAGGAGGTTCGGCACAGCCGCCGTCATGAACCGCTCGACTCGCTTAAACTCCTCGCGGTCGTTGACGACGATGCGCTCGAACTGCTCGGTCAGCACGTCGCGCACGAGGCGAAGCGTCAGGCCGTACTCCTCATGGACCACCGCGGGAGCGCGACGCGATCCGCAGCGGCGTTGGATGAGCTTCCACTGATGGACCAGGAACCGGATGTCGCGCTCGAGAACCTTGGCGTCGCAGCCCGAAGCGGCCGTGCGAACGATCAGGCCGGCTTCCTTCGGAAGATCGATGTCCTTGATGATCTGGCGGATGCGCTCACGCTCCTTGCGGTCGTCGATGCGTTTGGAGATGCCGATGTGCGGGTGGTGCGGCATAAAGACCACGAAGCGGCCGGCGAGCGAGATCTGGCAGGTTAAGCGCGCGCCCTTTGTGCCGAACGGCTCTTTGACGACTTGGACGAGCACTTCCTGGTCTTTCTTGAGGACGTCCTGGATGAGAGGGTCGGGCTCGTGCTTGTGCCCGCGGCCCCTGTGGCCATGACGGCCGCCGCCGCCCTTATGCTGCTCGGGAGCGCGGCCTTCGGTGGGCTTCGCTTCTGCGTCCTCTTTCTTCGCGTCTTCTTTTTCTTCGTAAACGGCGTCTTCGTCCAGGATCCCCTGGCCGATAACGTCCGTTACGTACAGAAAACCGTTCTTTTCTAGGCCCAGGTCGACGAACGCCGCACCGATACCCGGCACGATCGAGCTCACCCTGCCCTTGAAGATCGACCCGACGAGCTGGCGATCGGTCTGCCGTTCGACGTAATATTCCTCGAGATGACCGTCTTCGACGACCGCCACCTTCTTGGACTGGAATTCCATGTTCACTACAATTTCTTTTTTCATTTCGCTCCCTCGTTTGATCTTTATAAAAAAACACGCGCCGCCCCGATAGCGGCCGGGCGGCGCGAGCTTGGAAATTCATGCGTTTCGACAATGCCGGAGCGCCTCAAGCGCCCCGGAGACGGTCAGATGCGCTGCCCCTGCTGGGCGGCGGCCCCCTGATCGGGGACAATGTTGACCGTCATGAAAAATAACAGGTCCGTTTTCTGGACCGTCTTGTCGTTATGGCTGAAAAGTTTTTCCAGCAGCGGGATGTCGCCCAAAACCGGGACTTTCGTTCTCGAATCGACTATCGTTTCGCGGATGAGACCTCCGATTGCGATGGTTTGACCGTTCCTAATACGAACCTGTGTCTTGGCCGACCTCGTAGAGAAACGAGGGGCCTTGACGTCCGGCGTGAGCGTGTCGAAGCCCAGGAGACTGGTGATCTCCGGCGCGATGCTGACGACGATCTCGTCGGCGCTATTGATTTGCGGGATCACCGAAAGGCGGATGCCGAGATCGCGGTCCTTGTATCCCGTGATCTCCATGCGGCCGGTCGTCGAATTTCTTTCGAAGGTGGGAATCGCGATGATTTCACCCACCAGGATCTTCGCCTCTTGGTTGTTCAGCGTGGTGACGTGGGGCTCCGATAGGACCTTTGCGTCGTTGCGCTGTTGGATCAGTTCGAGCACCGCCTGGAACTGGGTGAAATCCAGCGTGCCGAATTGGAACTCCGCCTTGTCCGCCACGGGGAAATTGGCCTCGTGGACGAAATCGGTGGCAGGGAAATCTTGAACTTCGTCCGACGTGGAAGTGCCACCCGCGTCCGACGTGGTGCTGGTGGTCGCCCCGCGGCCTTCGGGTAAAAGGCTGTTCAGGAAGCGGGGGCCGGACTTGGTCGCGCGGAAAGGCGCGGTCGTCGGACGCGACGAACCAGAAACAGCCGCGCGAAGATTCCACTGAATGCCCATGCGGTCCGCGCTGCCGAGCGTGGTTTCGATCACCTTCGCCTGAATCGTGACCTGCGGGGTCGTGCGATCCAGGCGCTGGATGACTTTCCCGATGCTTTGCAGGGTGGTCGGCATGTCCGTTACGATGATCGCGTTCGAACGGCTGTCCGAGCGGATTTTGCCGCGCTCGGAGAGAATGTCGCGCAGCGCTTTTTCCACTTCCGCCGCCTGCGCGTAGTTGAGCACGTACACTTCTGTGGAGAGTTCTTCCTTCTTGAGATTTTCGATCGTCGTTACGCGGATGATGTTTCCGTCGCGGTCGTAGGCGTAACCGTAAGTCTTAAGAACGACGTCGAGAGCTTTTTCCCACGGCACGTCGACGAGGCGGATAGTCACCACTCCGGTGACGTCTTTGCCAGCGACGATGTTCACGCCGCTCTTGAAAGAAAGAATGCGGAGCACGTTCTGGATGTCGGCTTCTTTGAAGTCTACGGTCACGTTGCCGGGCGAGGTCGTCGATCCTTCGACGACGGTCGAATCCGAGGGTGCCGGAGAATCCGTCTCGTCGGAGGAATAAGCGGGTTCTTCGGCCGTCGGCTGCGCTTCGGACGCCGTGGAAGCCTGCGACGAGGGTTCTGTCGCGGCGGCGGGGGCGGCGGCTTCTACGGGAGGCTGGTCATCCGCCGCTTGCAGCGAGGCAAAAGGAACGAAAACCAGGAGCGCAATCGACAAAATGGACTTCGCGAGCGTACGCAAGGTCGTTTTATCGTTCAGTGGCATTTTTTCCTTTGGGTTCGTCCCGGTAAAGCGGTACGTACGTTTCGGTTCCGTTCAACAGGAATCGCGCGCCATTGCGCTCGATCTTCAAGACCTTCATTCCGCCGGTCTCCTCGCCTTCCTTTAATACGGAGCCGTTCACAACGATCACGGAACCCTTCGGGTCGAACACGATCCCTTCGATCGAAATTTCTTCGGCGGATTCAACCCCGTACAGACCCGATCCCTGCCTGGAATTAAGCGTCAGGAGTGGAGCGAATGGGTCTCTCTTGCCGCGCGGATCGTACGTCGGCTCGTCCGCTGCCCTAACGCCGTCGATGATACCAAACGACATCAAAAGAATCCAGAAAAAGAATTTTACTCTCAAATTATGAGCATCGCTAGACTTCTTTCTTAAAGGATCAATTTTTCTAATCAAATTTAACTCCTGCGCCGGTACGTTTCGATCTCGAGCTGGATTTCGTGGCGGCGGGCATCACTCGGGTTCTCGACCACGCGGAGGTCGGCTACCCGGAAGAAGGTGGGACTCGCTTCAAGCCGGCCGAGGAAACGCCCGAGCTCGTGACCGCCCGCTTGCGCGCTGATCCGGATCGGGACTTTCGCGTAGGGGCCGGCTTCCCCCGCCGTCTGTTCGTCGGGCTTAAGCGAGACGATGCGCAGGCCCGACGCCGACGCGAGCTTCGAAAGGTTCTCAAGAAGCGACGGAACTTCGTCGGGGGCGATGAAGGCGCTTTCCGATTTATCGAGGCGTTCTTTCGTGCGCGTCCACATCGCCTCGATCTTATCCTTGTTCTTGCGGTCGTCGCGCAGGCCCTGAAGCTCGGCCTTTTTGGCCGACAGCTCCGCGCCGCCCGAAAACGCGCCGATGATCGGCCGGAGAACGAGGAAATAATCGATCGTAAAAAGAAAGCACGCGCCGAAGACAAGGATCATCACCTTCTCGCGGGGGTTGCGGCCGTTCACAAAAGCGGCTATCCGGTCGACGAAAGCCGGGCGCTTCGGGACGAATTTCGTCAGTGGCTTGAGAAAAGCGAATCCCTCCTGCCCGAGTTTCATTCGGCCACCGCCGCTTTCTTCTCCTTGCGGAACGTGCAAACGAGCGAGAAGTCGAACACGTCGGTCTCGCGGATTTTGCGCTGATTCATGTTCTGGAGCTCGATGGATTCGAAAAGAGTCGAGAGGTACGCGTTTTCCTTCAGGACCTTGATGAACTTGCCGACGTACGCGGTCTCCTGTCCCTGCGCGACCACGGTGCCCTCAAGGAGCAGCGCGCGTTTCTTTTCCGTCTTCGCGCCCGCGGCCGCCTCGGCCGCCCGGCGCTTGCGCGCCGCCGATCCGGTGTCCCCCTTGCCTACGCCGCCGCCCGATTGGACGTCGGTGAGGCTCAGGCCGCGCAGCCAGACGCCTTTGGTGGTGGAATCCGAAAGCGCGTTGAGGAGTCTCGACCATTGGTACGGACGCGAAGCCACCACGTGCGCGTCCTTCAAGCGTACTTTGAGTCGCTGGATCGCCTCTTTGCGCTCGAGGATTTCCTTGTTCTGTTCCTTCAGCGAAACGATCGCTGACGACGTTGCCGCCGCGTCGACGCGCCGGAGGATTGCGAGGCACCCGAAGACAATTTGCAGACCGACGAACGCGGCAAGAAGGATCTTGAGTGTGCGCTTGATCGGAAGCTCGGGTAGGACGAAGGCGACGCTTTCCTTCTTTCGAAGATCCTCGGGAAGAAGATTGATTTCGATCATTTGGAGTTTCCCAGCCCGCGGAGGGCCATCCCGAGCGCGACGTTGAGCTCCGCCGAGTGGCTCGCCAGGAACTTTTGGTCGAGGTCTCCGAAGACCTGCATCTTTTTCATGTTGTCCCAGAGAGAGACCGTGTGCCCGAGTTCCTCGGTGAGGAGCTCGGGTGCCCCCAGCGAAAGCGCGCCGCCGCCGCTCATCCAGATCGCTTTCAGCTCCTCGCCGGCTTCGTTCTCGAAGTAGTCGATGGAATGGCGGATCTCGTCGATTAGCGGTTCGAAACCCTTCTGCGTGGCCGCGCGAAGCGCTTCAGCATCCTCGGGCGCGGCGGCTACTTTGAGTGCATCCGCCTCATCCTCGGTGATTTTGTTCGAGTCCGCGAGCGCTTTCGTCACTCCCTGCGCGCCCACGGGGATCTCGCGGACGAAAAAAGGCTGTTTGTCGTGGATGATCGCGAAGGAGCTGACGACGTGGCCGATATTGAGGATTCCGTACGAGCGGGAGTCTGCCTGGCCGTCGGCCAGCACCTCGAAGGCGTTCATCAGACAAAAGATGTCAACGTCGATGAGCTCGGGCTGGATGCTGATGTCGGAGAGGAGCTTGAGTCGCTCCTGAACGTAATCCTTCTTGGCCGCGACCAGGAGAACGTCCATCGTCTTCTTGGCCGCAGTTTGGTTCAGGATCTGGAAATCGAGGATGCAGTCGTCGATCGGGAAAGGGATGTGGCTCTCGGCTTCGAAGCGGATCGCGCCTTTTAACTCCGCGTGGGTCATGGAAGGCAGCGAGATACGGCGGATGAGAAGCGAGGAACCGGAGACGGAGATGCGGATGCGCTTGGAGGCGCCTTCGGCGTCGACGGAATACTGGATGGCCTTCCGGACGTCCTGCGGCGACATGCCTAGAAGCGGGTAAATGGACACCCGGTTCAGCTTAATTTCCTGCTGGCTTCGGGCGATCTCGACGCATTTCAGCGAATAGCTGCCGATGTCGAGACCGACCGCCGCGAAATTTTTGGGTTTCAAAGGGGTCGCGCCGTGCCCTTTCTTTTTTTAGCAAAAAATTAGCAAAAGTCGCTAAACTTCAACAGGATTGTATTATAAATACAGCACGATGTCAAAGAGACGCGGCACGTTCGACGCGGGCGATCTCTTTTTCCAGTAATTTGGGATCTTTTTCGGACGATTCAAGGATGAGACGCCGCGCGGAGAGAAGCGTCGCGGCGCCTGAGCCGTCCCCCGCCAGGACGCGGGCCGCCAAGGCGTAACCCAGAGCCTCTTTTTCGTAGGCAGGGTAACGCGTCCGAACGAGTGTTTCGTAATCGCCGGCCGGCATCCGCCCGAGCATCGCGCGAGCCATGTCCCCGTACCACCCTTCCCCGCCCTCCGCCAACAAGACCTCGAGCTCCTGCCTCGTCTCGGTGTCCCGGCCATCGCGGTACAACGACAGCGAACGCGCGGCGCGGAGGATCGAACGCAGTTTCGGCTTTCCCTCGAAGGCCCGAAGCCCTTCGTCGGTCCAGCGCAGACCCAAGTCGAGTTTGCCGTCGAGTTCGTACGCAAGGAGAAGGTTCACGTATAGACGCAGCTCTTCGGGCTGCATGCGCCAGGCAGCTTCGAAGGCTCCCGCCGCGTCCGCGTAGCGGCCCATCCCCATGAGCGCGACTCCAGCGTTCGTGAGCGCCGCCGAATCGGGGCCGTCCAGCGCGTACGCCTTCTTGAAATAGGGATAGGCGTCGGCGTAACGCTTCGTCTTAAGGAAATAAGCGCCCATGTTGAACTGGTTCACCTCCGAAGTGGGATCGATGGCGAGCGCCGTGCGGAAATAAACCGCCGCCTTCCCCAGATCGCCGTTCTGAAAATAAATTCGCCCCAGGTTGAGGTGGCCGTAATAAGCATAGGGCGTATCGGACTTCGAGAGCGTGTCGTAAAACCGCTCGTTGTCGGAGTAGAACGTATTCCGCTGGTAGGTGCGGAGGGCGAAAAACGAGGAAAAAGCGAACGCCGCCGCGAACGCCGCGATCGCACAGGCCCGAGGAGCGGCGAGCGCTCGCGCGAGGCCGGCCGCCAAAACGAACGCGAATCCGATCGACGGAAAAAGGAAGTAATGCTCGGCCCACTGAGGATAAAACGGCACGATTTGGAGATAGGGGCCGAAAGAAAGCGCCGCCAGCGTGAGCCCGAAGAACGCCGCGCCGCGCCGCCGGAGCGCCATGATCCAGAGCGTAAGATAAGAGCCCACCACCGCGAGAGTGGCCGCGACACGCGGATCGGCGAACGTCTTCACGAAAGCGATGGAATCGCAATATTTGAAGGGCTCGGGAAAAAGGAGGGCTCGGACGTAGCGGAGGTACGGGTCCCCCATCGAAAGAAGCCGGAGCGCGGCACCTTTCGCGTCTGTCACCGGCGGAGCCAGCGGCACCGCGCAGCCGAATTTACGAAAAAGAAGGAAAGCCGCTCCGACGGCCGCGTACGGCACGAGCCTCCGGACGAGATCTTTGAAGGACGATCGCACGAACGCGACATCCAGCACGATAACGTAGAGCGGCAGAAGAATGCAGCTTTCCTTCGCGAAAAGGGAGATCGCGTACGCCGCGAGCGCGCCCGTCCGCTCTCCGCGCCAGTAAAGGAGGAGGGCCGAGAGCGTGAAAGCCGCGCCCAGAAGATCCCCACGGCTGGCGATATACGTGACCGACTCGGTGTGAATCGTGTTCACCGCGAACGCGAGCGCCGCGACGAAGGCCGCGCCCACATTTCCGGTCGCCCTGAAAAGAAGCCTGAGGAGAAGGAGCGCGATCCCGCAGTGGAGCGCGAGATTCGTCAGGTTGTATCCGAGCGGATTCAGTTTCCAGAAGCTGTAGTCGAGCGCGAACGTGACCGACGTGAGCGGCCGGTAGTACTGGGTCCAAGAGAGCGTGCGGTCCGTCTTGTAGAAAAAGCCGGTGGCGAAGAGTTCGGGCACGGAGGAAAGCTCGCGGAGAAGGGAGTTCTCCATGATGATCGATTCCTCGTCGAAAAGAAAGTTGTGCCCGAGAGAGGCGCTGTACAAAAGAACCAGCGCCGCGCAAAGGACGAAGCCGGCAAGAAAGACGGGGTGGCGGAAACGGTGAGTTCTCAAAAGAGTATAAAAAACCCCCGCCGTTTTCCGGCGGGGGTTTTTCTTCGATTCTTCTTACGTTACGGCAGAACGTGCAGGTTCGTGCCGGCCGAGTTCGCGCAGACCGGGTTGATGCTGATCGCGCCGACCGTGTACGTCGAGGACGCGCCCGAGATCGGCTCTTCCGGAACCGCTCCGCCCTTGAGATACGCAGACATCTGCGCGGTCGTCGGGGTGGCGGTTTCGTCGAGCGGAACTTCCAGCGCGGCCTGGTCCTTCGCGGACGAGATGAGACGCATGTTGTTGATACACGTGTTGCGGCGAGCGGTCACGCGGGCCTGGACGAAGTTCGGCACCGCGATCGCGGCCAGAAGGCCGATGATCGCCACGACGATCATGATTTCGACGAGCGTGAAGCCCATCGTATTTTTACGGATGATCATAGAAACACCCCTTTGTTCCCTCTCCGAACCGGAGAAGCCGTTCGAAGGGAGCTGTCCCGATAATCGAGGGGCCGGAAGTTTAGTAGGATGGCGGTTTCCGTCTTGCGCCCTCGCCTTACAATCTATTATCAGGATTCCCTTCCTTTGATCAAAGCATAACACTAGCTAACTGATTTGTCAATGGCCTTTCCACTTAGTTCTGGACCAGGGTCGAGAGCTTGAAGATCGGCATGAACATACAAATGACGATGCCGCCAATCACGATGCCTAAGAAAGCGATGACAAGGGGCTCGATGAGGCTCGTCAGAGCCGAAACGGAGGCGTCGACCTGGTCGTCGTAGAAATCGGCGATTTTGGTGAGCATCTTTTCGAGCTCGCCCGTCTGCTCGCCGACGGAGATCATGCGGACGACCAGCGGCGGGAACACCTTGCTGCGCATGAGCGGGGTCGTGATGTTTTCGCCGTCCCGGATCGACTGCCTTACCTTCTCGATGGCGTTCTCGATGATGACGTTCCCCGAGGTCTTGCCGACGATCTCGAGCGCCTGGAGGATGGGGACGCCGGATTTGACGAGGGTCGCGAGCGTCCGGGTGAACTTGGAGACGGCCACCTTACGCAGCAGGATGCCGAAGATCGGCATGCGGAGCTTCTGTGCGTCGAAGAAGAGCCTGCCCTTCTCGGTCTTTGCGAAGCGCTTGAGGAGCACGATGCCACCGAACGCGCCGCCCACCCAGATGACGAAGCTCGCCAGAAGAAAGTCGCTGATGTTGATCAGGATCTGCGTCGGGAGAGGCAGCTCTCCGCCGAAATCCGCGAAGATGGATTTAAAGACCGGCACGACCTTGAGCATGAGGACGAGCGTGATCGCCATCGCCATACAGACGACGACGGTCGGATAAACCATCGCGGATTTCACCTTGCGCACGAGATGGTCGGTCTTTTCGAGGTACGACGCCAGACGTTCCATGATGTCGTCGAGAGCACCCGAGGATTCGCCCGCTTTGACCATGTTCACGAAAAGCGGAGAGAACGCGCGCGGGTGCTTGCCGAGCGCTTCGTTGAAGCTCGAGCCGGTGGCGACGTCCTTCTTCACCTCGGCGACGATCGCCTTGAAACCCTTGTTGTCGATCTGTTCGGTCAGGATCTCGAGCGCCTGCATGAGCGGGATGCCCGAATCGATCATGGTGGCCAGCTGGCGCGAGAAAAGAACGAGTTCTTGAAGCTTGATCTTGCCGCCGCCCTTCGCCGCCTTTCCGATCTTCGCCTTCTGCTTGTCGGGCTTGAGCGTGATGACGACGAGTTCCTGTTTGCGCAGGATTTCGAGCATCGAGCGTTCGTCATTGGCCTCCATGACCCCGGCAACCGAACGGCCGGAGCGGTCCTTGGCGGTGTAACGGTATGCGCTCATAATTATTCGTCCTCCGAAGTGATGCGCAGGACCTCGTCGAGCGTAGTGAGTCCCTGCGCGCATTTTCTCAGCGCGTCGTCCCGCAGGCTGGTCATACCGTTCTTCGCCGCGTGCTCGCGGATCTCGGCGGCGGAGGCCTTGCGCACGATCATGTCACGCATCGCGTCGTCGACGGTGAGCGCCTCGAGCACGCTCATGCGGCCGAAGTAACCGGTCTGATTGCATTTTTCGCACCCCTTCCCCTTCAGGAAGTTCCGCTTGGCGGGATCAGGGGCGAGTCTGTCGATGTTCACGTTCAGTCTTTCGAATACTTCCTTCGGCACTTCGATCTTCTCCTTGCAGTTCGGGCAAACCTTACGACAGAGGCGCTGGGCGCCGACCAGGACCACCGAGGAGGCGATCAGGAAGGGCTCCACGCCCATGTCCATGAGACGCGTCATCGCGCCCGCGGCGTCATTGGTGTGGAGCGTGGATAGAACGAGCTGGCCCGTGAGCGAGGCCTTGATCGCGATGTCGGCGGTCTCGCCGTCGCGGATTTCGCCGACCATGACAACGTCGGGGCTTTGGCGAAGAATCGCTCGGAGACCGCTCGCGAAATCGAGCCCGATCTCGGCGCGCGCCTGGATCTGCGTGATGCCGCGCACCTGATATTCGATGGGGTCCTCGATCGTGATCACGTTCCTCTCCGGCGTATTGAGCTGGGAGAGGATCGAGTAAAGGGTCGTGGACTTGCCGCTTCCGGTTGGGCCGGTGATCAGGATCATACCGAAAGGCTTGGCGACCGCCTCCTGGAAGGCCTTCAGGGTGTCCGGAAAGAAGCCAAGATTCTCGAGGCCGAAGCTGAGCGCGCCCTTGTCGAGCACGCGCATGACGACCTTCGAGCCGAAATACACCGGCAGGATCGAGACGCGGAAATCGACCTCCTTCGCGGCAAGCTTCACCTTGAAACGGCCGTCTTGCGGCACGCGGTTCTCGGTGATGTCGAGTTTGGACATGATCTTGAGGCGTGTGAGGACGGCGTTCTGATTTTTCTTGGGGATCGTGAGTGCCTCTTCCAAACCGCCGTCGATGCGGTAACGCACGCGCACCGCTTTCTCGAACGGCTCGATGTGGATGTCGCTCGCACGGCGGCGCAGCGCCTCTTTCAGAATGAGATCCACGATCTTGACGACCGGGGCTTCCGAAGTCTGGGAACCGCCGCCCTCTTCGTCCCCCTTCACGACCTCCACGCTGCCGGAACCTCCGGAGGCGGCTTCCGCGATGGCGTTCATCGATTCGCCCGTGTCGCCGTAGAGCCGCTGAAGCGAGTCCGTGATGTCCTTTTCGATGCTAATGACGGCCTCGACCTTGCGGCGCGTGCAGATGGCGATGTCGTCGATGGCGAACACGTTGAACGGGTCGGACATCGCGATCGTAAGCGCGTTCCCGATCTCGGAGATCGGAACGATCTGGTGCTTGCGCGCGAGCTTCTCGGGCACGAGCCTTGAGAGCTCGGGATTGATCTTAATCTTGTTCAAATTGAGGAACGGAATCTTGAGCTCCACCGAAACGAGCGAGAGGAGCTCGCGCTCGCTGATGAGACCCATCTTCACGAAGACGTCGCGGAGCTTGCCGCCTTCCTCCTTCGAATACTGCGCGAGCGCGCGCTGGATGTCGGCCTCGCTGACCTTGCCCGTCTCTTTGAGGAGCTCGATGACCCGTTCCGAGAGATTCCGGCTCACGAAAGCACCTCGTCGCGCACGGTCACGCGCATAACTTCCTCGGGAGTGGTGACGCCGGCGAAAATCTTGGCGATCCCGTTCTCGCGGAGCGTCTTCATCCCCTCGCGGCGACCGACTTCCTTTATCTGGTATTCCTGCGCCCCTTTTAGAATGAGGGCACGAACGTCGGGAGAAAGAACGAGCGCCTCGAGGAGCACCGCGCGGCCCGAATAACCTTTTTTTCCGCACGCGTCGCAACCGCGCCCCTTGTAGATGAGCGGCTTCTCGACTCTTTTCAATTCTTCGGGCGTGACGCCCAGCTGTTTCAGAAGCTCGGGCGACGGTTCGTAGCTTTCCTTGCAGGCGTTGCAAATCTTTCGAACGAGGCGCTGGGAACCGGCGAGCAGCACCGAGGAGGTGATGAGGAAAGGCTCGATCCCCATGTTCACAAAACGAGTGACCGCTCCGGCGGCGGTCGTCGCGTGGAGCGTGGAGAGAACCAGATGCCCGGTGAGTGCCGCCTTGATCGCAACGTCAGCCGTTTCGCCGTCGCGGATCTCGCCAACCATGATGATGTCGGGGTCCTGGCGGAGGATCGAGCGAAGAGCGGCGGCGAACGTGAGTTTCACCTCGGAACGAATCGCGACCTGGTTGATACCTTCGATTTGAAATTCCACGGGGTCTTCCACCGTGATGATATTTTTATCGGGCGAGTCGACGAGCTTGAGAACCGAATAGAGAGTGGTCGTTTTGCCGGCGCCGGTCGGGCCGCAGACGACGATCATGCCGTGCGGATGCTTGGACGCGTCGCGCAGCGCCTGGAGCGGCTCGGGTTCGAAGCCGAGTTTCGTGAGGTCGAGAATGGCCTGGCTCTTGTCGAGCACGCGCAGAACCACCTTCTCTCCCCAGTAGGTCGGGAGCACCGACACGCGGAAATCGACGTACTTGTCGTTCACCTTGATCTTGAAACGGCCGTCCTGGGGCACGCGGTGCTCGGCGATATCCAAATTCGACATGACCTTGATGCGCGAAACGACGCCGGAGTGCATGACTCGGTTGGTGGTGACGCCCTCCTGCAGCATGCCGTCCACGCGAAAACGCACGCGCATGCTCTTTTCCTCGGGCTCGATGAAGATGTCGCTCGCCCGACGACGGACCGCCTCGAACATGATCGAGTTCGTGAGCTTGACGACGGGCTCCTCGTCCATGAGCCGCATGAGTTCCTGCGCCGAACCCTCCTGGCTCGCGGAAGCCTCGGCTAGCTCGATAGAATCCCCACCTGCCTCCATGTCCTTGACGGCGTCCTGAAGGCTCTGCGAGACGTTTTCGCCGTGGTACTGTTCGATCGCTTCGCGGATCTCCTTCTCCCCCGCGAGCACGGGGCGGATCTGGAGCTTCGTTGCACGGCGCACATCGTCGATCGCCTGGACGTTGAGAGGGTCGGCCATCGCGAGCGTCAGGGAATCGCCAGAGCGCGAGACGGGTAGGATGCAGTAAAGATCGACGAGTTTTTTGGGCACGAGCTTCACGATATCCGGCTCAAGCTTCATCTTCGACGGGCGCACGATGGGAACATCGAGTTCGGCCGAGAGGACTTCGAGCAGGTTCTCGCGCGAGATGTATCCGAGGCGAACGAGAATGTCCCCGATCTTTTCCTTTTTGTCCTTCTGAATCTTCAGCGCCTCTTCGAGCTTCTCCGGCGTGATGAGCCCCTTTTTAAGGAGCACGCTCCCCAGGCGCTCTTTGAGGGTGATCCGTTTGGGACCGTCGCCGTCTTTGGTCATGACTTGTAGCAACGCTTGATCGCCTCGTTTACGTCTGTCGCCGTGGACACGAAAACCTGTACCTTGAGATGCGTGACCGTCTCGACGTCCTCGATCGCCGGCGCGTTGAGAGGGTTCGACATCGCGATGGTCACGACCCCGCCAATGCGGTCGACCGCGATGAGCCCGTACTGCTTGGCGACGTTCTCCGGAATCAGCTTCGCGACGTCGGTCTCGATGTCATATCCGGATAGCGGCAGAAAAGGGAAGCCGTACTGCGCCGTCAGCGCCTGCGCGATCGCTTCCTCCGTCGTGTGCCCCAGCGCCACGAGGATCTGGCCGATCAGCCCGCCCTTCTCCTTCTGGACCCCGAGCGCTTCCGTCAAATTCTCGGGCGTGATCAACTTGCTGTCGATCAAAAGTTCCCCGAGTTGTTTCTGTATGATCTTTTTCATTCGATTCCATCGAAAGCTTTACCGGAACAGTGATTTTTTTGCGGGCTCCTGAGAGGTCGTCGGCTGCAGGAGACGCTCGAGTTCCTGGACGTCCGAAGAGCGGCTGTAAGCGGACTCTCGCGTGATCTTGCCGGTGTTCACGAGCTCCGCGAGGCTCATATTGAGCGTCTTCATGCCCTCCTTCTGTCCCATCTGAATCGCCGAATAGATTTGGTGCGATTTCGAATCGCGGATCAGCGTGCGCACGGCGTTGTTCGCGAGGAGGATCTCCGGCGCAAGCGCGAGGCCCCCGCCGATCTTGCCGATCAGCTGCTGCGAGATGACCGCCTGGAGCACGAAGGACACCTGCACGCGAACCTGTTGCTGCTGATGCGCCGGGAACACGTCGATGATACGGTTGATCGACTGCACCGCGTCCGGCGTGTGCAGCGTCGCGAACACCAAGTGACCGGTTTCCGCGACGGTGAGCGCGATCTCGATCGTTTCCAAATCGCGCATTTCTCCGATCAGGATGACGTCGGGATCCTGACGTAGGACATGCTTGAGCGCCTGGTTGAACGAATGTGTATCGGAGCCGACCTCACGCTGATTGATCGTCGCCTTCTTGTTCTTGAAGATGAACTCGATGGGATCCTCGACCGTGACGATGTGGACCTCCTGCGTCGAGTTGATGTGGTCGATCATCGCCGCGAGAGTGGTGGTCTTGCCGCTGCCGGTCGCGCCCGTGACGAGCACGAGCCCCGACGGACGGTCGGTCAGCTGTTGGGCGACATGGAGCGGGAATCCGATCTGCTCGAACGTCTTCGGATCGAACGGCAGCGCGCGGATGGCCGCGGCGATCGCGCCTCTCTGGAAGAAGAGGTTTACGCGGAACCGGCCAAGACCGTTCACGCCGAACGAATAGTCGAGTTCGCGCTCCCGTTCGAAAATCTTGAACCGTTCCTCGGAAAGGTGCTGACGGATCAGCCGCACCATGTAGTCGTGGTTGAAGAGGTCGGGAGAAATCTCGACGAGATCCCCGTCCACGCGCATCGTCGGTTTCACGCCGTCGCCGATATGAAGATCGGAGGCGCGGCTCTTGACGGCGAATTCAAGCAGTTCTGCGAGCGTCTTTTCGGAAGCCATCGTGTGTCCCTCTCCTTTACGGTTGTCTTCGAATCCTTACGCGAAGGCCTCGATGAGGTCCCCGCCCTTGCGGCGCGCCTCGGCGGCACGGTCCCTCGCCTTGATGAAAAGCTCCTGACCGCTCACGCCATCGAGAGGATTTTCGCTGAGCCCTATCGAGAGCGACAGGCGCTCCTCCGCCGGCTCGGAGCGGAACGTCTCGGCCTTGGCGAGATCCGTCCTGATCGCCTCCAGAATCGAGATCGCCTTCTTTTTATTCTTGTCCGGAAGGATCACGGCAAATTCGTCGTTCGAGATGCGCGCCGCGCGGTCGAATTCCGCGGTGTGGCGACGCAGGATGTCGGCGATGTCCTTCAGCGTCTTTTCGGCTACCGCTTCCCCCAGCGCATTTCGGTGCGCGTCAAAATTGAGGATGGAGAGATAAGCGAACGAGCACGGACGCTGGAAGTGGATCGCGCGCTCGATCTCTTCGTTCAGCCTCTCCCGGATATAGGAGGCGTTGTGGAGTCCGGTTAGCTTGTCCTTCAGCGAAAGTTTTTCGACGCGGTCCAAGAGTTCGCGCGCGTTGAGCGAGATCGTACGGAGGCTCTTCGAAAGCTCCTCGATCTCGTCGTTACCCTTCATCGCGGGAACCTCGACTGAACGGCCGTCCGCCAGCTTCCTCGCGGTCGCGGCGACCGCCGCGATCGGAGTCACCATCTGTTTGGTGATCTGGTAGCCGAGGAAAGCCAGGAAACCGCTAACCCCCATGATGATGCTCACGAGCGTCAGGTCGTTGCTTTCGAACGGCCACCGGATGAAGAGCGAGGCCACGTACAAGCCCACGAGAAGCGGCAGCACCGACATGAGGCTGAAGGCCACGGCCAGCTGATATCTGATCTTCGTGGGCATGATATGGAAACCACGGGACATAGTTTTGTCCTTTCTTGATTAAAATAATATACTATATGTTAAAATTAGTCAATATCGTTTAAAAAGATAGGAAACGGGGCTGTTTAGAAGAGGGGGCGGTGCATTTTGACGTTGAGGAGGATGGAGACGGAAAACATCGTCACGAGGACCGACGTTCCTCCGTAACTCACGAGAGGCAAAGGAACTCCGACGACTGGCAGGAGGCCCATCGTCATGCCGAGATTGATCACCGCCTGGCTGCCGATCAGCGTCGTGATGCCGCACGCGAGTTGGCTTCCGAAACGGTCCGGCGTTTCCCCGGCGATGTCGTAGCCTTTCTTGACGAGCAGTCCGAAAAGAAAGATGAGAGCGACCGAAGCGATAAAGCCGCCCTCCTCCCCCACTACCCCGAAGATGAAATCCGTGTGACGCTCGGGAAGGAACGCCAGGCGGTTCTGGGTGCCTCCCATAAATCCTTTGCCGAAGAAACCCCCCGAGCCGATCGCGATTTTCGACTGGTTGATCGTGTAGCCCGCGCCGAGAGGGTCCGCATTCGGATTCACGAACACCATGAGCCTCGCCTTCTGATAATCCTTCAGCGTGTGAAAAAGGATTGGCGTCATGAGAAGGCCTGCGCCGATGATGATCGCGAGATATTTTTTACGGAAACCCCAGAGGTAAAGCATCGAAAAAAGGGCGGGCAGGAGCAGAAGGCCGGTTCCGAGATCCGGCTGTTTCAAAATGAGGAGGAACGGCACGCCGACGATGGCGAACGGAGCGAAGAGTTTTCTCTTCGATAGATATTCCGGCCGGTTCGCGGCGAAAAAGCGTGCCAAGACCAGAATGACGCCGATTTTCGCGATCTCGGATGGCTGGATGTTGAACCCGCCGAAACCGATCCAGCGCCGCGCTCCCAGACGCGCCGGCATGAAGAACACCGCAACCAGGAGAACAAGGCTCCCGAGATAAATCGGCCACGCGACGTCCTGGAGCTTGAAGTAGTCCGTCCGGAGCGCCAGAAATGCGACCAGGATTCCGACGCCCATCCACATCACCTGCTTCATCGCCAGGGTCTGGTCGAACGTCTGATTCGTCTTGAACGAGGCGCTGTAGATGGAAAGGATACCTATCAAGAAAATCGCAATCGGCGCGAAGAAGAGCATTTTGTCGAAATGCCTTAAATCGAAGCGCTTTCTCACAGGTATCCGGCTCCCTTCAGCCATTCGAGAACATCCTGAACGATCGGCGCCGCCGCCACGCCTCCGCGGCCGCCGCCTTCGAGGAAGACCGCGACCGCGACCTTCGGCTTTTCGGCCGGTGCGTAGGCGACGAACCAGGCGTGCGTCTCACGCTGGCCAGACTGGGCGGTTCCGCTCTTTCCGGCTACGCGCACCCCGTCCAGGCGCGCGAGCCTGCCGGTGCCTGTGTCCGAGTGAACGACGGCCTCGAGACCCCTCTTCACCGCGGCAAGGTCCGCCGGGTCGGCGTCGAGCGGCTTGGTGTAGCGCTCCGAGACCTTTACGCCGTTGATTTTCTCGATCACGTGCGGCTGGAGTTTTTCACCTCCGGTCGCCACCGCCGCGGTCATCGCCATGGCCTGGATCGGCGTGACCTGCAGGTAGCCCTGGCCGATCGAGAGATTCGCAGTCTCCCCATCGTACCATCCCTGACCCGTCGTCTTCTTCTTCCATTCCCGGGTCGGGATGAATCCCCGGCGCTCGCCCGGCAAGTCGATCCCGCTCAGCTCCCCGAAACCGAAAGCGGCGTTCCGTTCGAGGATCGCATCCAAACCGGCCGAGAGGCCCGCGGAATAAAAGTAGGCGTTACACGAATGCGCGAACGCTTCCTCGAGATCCTGCGATCCGTGCCCTTCCTTCTTCCAGCATGGGAAGCGGCGGCCGCCGACTAGGAGCCACCCCGGGCAGTTCACTCGGGTCGAGGGCGACATCTTGCGGCGTTTGAGCGACGCCATCGAAGTGACGATCTTGTAGATCGAACCCGGCGGGTACGCGCCGCGTATCGCGCGGTTCAGCATCGGGGCGCGCGGGTCGGTGAGGTAGCGTCCGACGCGACGGCGGCCCTGGGACGTCGCGAACAGATTCGGATCAAACGACGGCGAGCTATTGAGAGAAAGGATGCCGCCCTCGGCGAGATCCATCACGACGACCGCGCCTTTCGCTCCGCCAAGCTTCGTATGGACGAGGCTCTGCAGACGCGCGTCGACGGTGAGCTGGATGTTCTTGCCGTCCTTGGGCTCCTTCACGCCGAGCGGTTTCACGATGCGGCCGCGGCTGTTGATCTCTATTTGAAGGCCGCCCGAGCGGCCGCGCAGGAACGCTTCGTAGCCCTTCTCGATGCCGTCGCGGCCGACCCAGTCGGAGGCGGCGTACTCGTAGAGGTCGCGGTCCTCCGCTTCTTCCCGCGTCTGCGAACCGATGTAGCCGGTCACGTGGGCGGCTGCTTCGGCGAGCGGGTATTGTCTTTGCGGGCGCGTCTCGATCACGAATCCGGGAAGGCGGTCGAGCCGCTCCTCGATCGCGATGGCGGCTTCCTGTGGAATGTCTTCCGCGAGGACCACAGAGTTGAACGACGAGCCGGCACGGCGTTTCTCGAATCGCTTCTCGAGTTCTTCCGGTTCGACTCCGAGGATGGGGGCTACGATACGGCAGCTCTTATGGAGCTTCGACGCGGCTTCGCGCGGCACGACGGAGCAATTGAAACTGAGGCGGTTCGTGACCAGCGTAAGACCGTTGCGATCGACGATCTTGCCCCGGGGACCTTCGAGATAGATGACGCGGATACGGTTCTTCTCGGAGAGCGTCTTGTAGCGCGGTCCCTCGAAGATCTGCATGCGCGCGGCGTTCACGAGAAGAAGCGCGAAGCACGTGAGGACGACGAGCTGGAGCCGGCGCGCCTTTTCGTCGCCGCGATGGAACACTCTTTCCTATCTCCAGACGGCCGCGCGGGCCGGACGCACGTCCGAGACGCGCTTGAGGAACGGGAAAATAATGGGTCCGGTCATCGCCGCGAGGAACGCCTGCGGCCAGGAGAACGCCTCAAAAAAGATTCCCCACCCGAGCGCCTCGCCGCCGCGTAGCGACGACTGGAAAACGAGAAGGCTCAAGATCGACGCGAGATAATTGCAAAGCGGCGGAAGGAGGATCTGGGTGAGCAGTCCTTCGCGGAAAAGTTTCGTGGAAAGGGAGCCCGCGGCGATTCCCACGAGGCCGAGCGTGATCATCTGCCAGCCGATGCGGCCCGCTGAAAAAAGCTCGAGGAACACTCCGGCGAAGCAACCGGCCGCGAGGCCCGCGACGGGCCCGCCCGAAAGACCGTAAAACACCACGCCCACGAGGAGGAGCGGAGGCGTGTTGCGCAGGAAGACGTAATGCAGCGCGTTCTGCGCGAGAAAGAGCACGAAGAGCCAGAGGAAGGCGCGGTTATTCGACAACGAGCACCTCTTCGAGCCGGTTCAAGTCCGCGAACGGCTTCACGTCGGCGACCTGATAAATTTGCCCCGGCTCCTTCCACACGCGCTGGATGGTGCCGACGAGCAGCCCCTTCGCCGCGGAAGCGCCGACGCCGCCCGTTTCGACGAGATCCCCTTTCTTCACCTCGTGATCCACGGAGAGGTATTTGATGCGACATCCGCCCGACAAAGTGCCGAAAAGGATGCCCGGCTGGCGCGTCCGCTGGACGAGCGCACCCACGCGGGAATTGGGGTCGGTGACGAGGAGGACGAGCGAGACGTTCGGCCACGATTCGGCGACACGACCCGCGAGCGCGCGCTCGGCGAGTACGCCCATGCCGGGGCGGATGCCGTCCTTCGATCCCTTGTCGATCAGGAACACGCGGTTCCACGTGGACGGCGAGCGGCCGATGACGCGGCAAACGACGGCTTTTTTAAGCGGGGGCGGGATGGACTGCTTGATGTCCAGGAGCTTCGTCAAACGGCGGTTCTCCGAGAGCGCTTCGCGCGTCTGAAACCGCACCTCGCGCGATTCGCCGAGCGCGTGGCGCAGAAGGCGGTTCTCCTTCGCGTTGCGGCGGAAGTACCAGAGGTCGAGCGTCCAGCCGGCGGCGGCGCGCGAGACGGCCACGGGGCCTCGGACAAAAGCGTACAGGAAATTTTTGAGGGGAGTGGTTGCGGAGAGAGGAAGAGCGGTCAAGACCAAAAGAACGAGAAAGACTGCGAGAATCGTGCGCTTCTTCAGCACACTGAAGCCCTTCTTAGCTTTCGATCGTGCGGTTCGCCGAGACCGTGACGCGTTTCAAGTATTGAAGTTCGCTGAGGATCTTGCCGGTGCCCATCGCGACGCCGATGAGTGGGTTCTCGGCGAGATGGACCGGCAGGCCGGTTTCCTCGGAGATGAGCTTGTCGAGACCGCGCAGGAGCGAGCTGCCGCCGGCCATCACGATGCCGCGGTCGATCAAATCAGCGCAAAGTTCCGGCGGCGTGCGCTCGAGCGTGACGCGGACGGCTTCGATGATGAGCTGCACCGGCTCGGCCAGCGCCTCGCGCACTTCCTCGGACGAGATCTTCACCATTTTCGGCAAGCCGGAAACGAGATCGCGGCCGCGGATTTCCATCGAAAGTTCCTCGTCGAGAGGGTATGCGGATCCGATCTTGATCTTGATTTCCTCGGAGGTTCGCTCGCCGATCATGAGGTTGTAGGTCTTCTTCACGTGCTCGACGATCGCTTCGTCGAATTCGTCGCCGCCGACGCGCACGCTCTTCGAGAACACGATCCCCGAGAGCGAAATAACGGCCATCTCCGCGGTGCCGCCACCGATGTCGATGATCATCGAACCGGCCGGCTCCTGGATGGGAAGGCCAACGCCGATGGCAGCCGCCATCGGCTCTTCCACGAGATAAACTTCGCGGGCGCCCGCATGGAGGGCGGAGTCGCGGACCGCGCGCTTCTCGACTTCGGTGATGCCTGAGGGGATCGCGATGACCATGCGGGGGCGCACGAAGCGCTTGCGCTTGTGGACCTTGTTGATGAAATAGCGGAGCATGCTTTCGGTGATTTCGAAGTCGGCGATGACGCCGTCCTTCATCGGACGGATCGCGACGATGGAACCGGGAGTGCGGCCGAGCATGCGCTTGGCTTCGTCGCCGACGGCGAGAACCTCATGCGTTCCCTTACGGATGGCAACCACGGAGGGTTCGCACAGGACGATCCCCTGCCCCTTGACGTTGACGAGGGTACTCGCGGTGCCCAAGTCGATCCCCATGTCGTTGGAGAAGAACCCGAGGAACCAATCGGAAAATTTTTGAAAGACGGCCAGGATTTGCTTCAAGAGTATGTAAGTCTAAAATTGGTAATGCAATGCCGCAATTTCTGAACGGTCAATTATAGCAACCGACCTAGGGGGTGTCAAACCTTATAGGGCCGTCAGTCCAGATGAAAAACGGCTCCGGTTTGCCGGAGAAGTTCGAAGAAAGTAGGGAAGGACGTGTTGATGCATTCGACGTCCTCGACAACGGTCTCCCCTTCGGCGATGAGGCCCGCGATGACGGCGGACATCGCGATCCGGTGGTCTTTCTTCGAGTTCACGCGGGCGCCTTTCAAGGGCGTGGGGCCCCCGACGATGAGCGTGTCTCCAAGCACCTCCATCTTCGCGCCCATGGGGCGAAGAGCCTGGAGAATGGACTCGATGCGGTCACTCTCCTTCACGCGAAGTTCGGAGGCGTCGTGGACGACGCTCCGGCCCTCGGCCTGCGTGGCGAGGACGGCGAGGATAGGCACTTCGTCGATCAGGGCCGGCAGTTCCGAATGAGGGATCTCGAACGCGCGGAGATTTTGCGTGCCCAGGGGAAAGTCGACCACGGGCTCAGGGCCGGAGACGGCGCTCGGCGATTCCTTTAGCTCCGCACCCATGCGCCGGATGACCTCGAGGACGCCAGTGCGCGTCGGATTAGCGAGGACCGAACGGAATTCGAGGCGCGAGCCCGGAACGAGAAGTGCGGCGGCGGCGAAGAACGCGGCACTCGAGATGTCGCCCGCGACGTCGAAGCTGCGCGCCCGGAGCTTTTGCCCGCCGCGCACCGACGCCGTAAGGCCGTTCACTTCAACCCGGCCGCCGAAATAATCGAGGAAACGCTCCGTGTGATCGCGGGATTTCTCGGGTTCGGAGACGGACGTCTTTCCTTCCGCGCGGAGGCCCGCCAGGAGGATCGCCGACTTCACCTGCGCGCTCGAGACGGCGAGCGTCGCGTCGATGGCCTTTAAATTTCCGCCGGTGACGGTGATCGGAGCGTAATTGCCGTCCTCGCGGCCTTCGATGCGCGCGCCCATCTGGCGCAGGTACGTTGTGACGCGTTTCATCGGACGCGAGGAAAGCGAGTGGTCTCCCGTGAGAGTCGCCGCGAAGGGCTGGCCGGCGAGGATACCCAGGAGAATGCGCATCGAGGTGCCGGAATTTCCGAGCCAAAGATCCTTCGAGGGAGCGGTCAGACCGTCCAGGCCTTTTCCGTGGACGCGGATGCGGCCGGGGCCCAGGTGCTCGATTTTCACGCCCATCGCCTGGAAAGCCTCGCGCGTGCAGACGCAGTCTTCTCCTTCCAACACGTTCGTGAATTCAGAGACGCCTTCGGAAAGCGAGCCGAACATGATGGCGCGGTGGGAGAGCGATTTGTCGCCGGGGAACGAGAGCGAGCCTTTCAGGTTCCTTTGGCCGCCAGGAATGCGGACGGTTTTCACTTTTTCTTCGTTCTCCACTCTTCGATGAGCGCCTGAAGCTCTTTGGGGACGGGGCTTTCGAATTCCATGCGCTCGCCCGTCTTCGGGTGGTCGAACTCGATTTTCCACGCGTGAAGACCGAGCCGCGAACCCTCGGTGCCGTAGATCTTGTCGCCCACGACCGGATGGCCTTCGTGCTCCATGTGCACGCGGATCTGATGCGTACGGCCGGTGCGGATCTTCACTTCGAGGAGGGTCGAGCCCGGGAAGCGCTCCATCACCCGGTACCGGCTGAACGCCTCGCGCGCATCGTCGCGTACGGAGACGGCCATCTTGTGCCGGACCTTCGGATGACGGCCGATCGCGCCTTCCAGGCGGCCCTCTTCGAACCGCACGTGGCCCTTCACGAGCGCGAGGTAGGTCTTCGAAAGCGTGCGCGATTCGAACTGAGACTGCAGCTTCTTGTGCGCGGAGTTGTTCTTCGCCACGAGCATGACCCCGGAGGTTTCCTTGTCGAGCCGGTGCACGATGCCGGGTCGATCGCCGCCGCCGGAGGAAGAAAGAGGGCCGCCGCGGCCGAGGAGCGCGTGGACGAGCGTGCCCGTCTTGTTGCCGGCGCCGGGGTGGACGACAAGACCCGAGGGTTTGTCGATCACGAGGAGGTCGTCGTCTTCATGAAGGACGGACAGCGGAATAGATTCGGGCACGATAGAGGTGGAAATCGTCGGGGCGATCTCGCCTTCGATCTTGTCCCCTTCCTTCACGGTAAGCCCGGGACGGGCGATCTTGCCGTTCAAACGGACGAGTCCCGCATCGAGGGCGGCCTTCACCTGGGCGCGCGAATGGCTCCCTCCGAGCGCTTCGGCCAGGAACGCGTCGAGACGCTTCGTCACGTACAGAAAAGGAACGGTCACTTCGATCTTTTCCATCAGTGCCCGCTCCCGCGACGGCGGATCGACAGATAAAGGAAGACCGCGCCCGCCGCGAACGCAAGGCTAGTCCACTGCGGCAGCGTGAGACCCGCGTACGGCATCTGATCGCCCCGCAGGAATTCAAGACCGAAGCGGACGGCGGCGTACGCGCCGAGGTACGCGGTGAAGGTCGACCCTTCGCGGCGGCCGGGGCGCGTCGAGAGACGGTCGAGCCAGAGCGCGAGCGCGAAGAGCGCTCCCGCTTCGTAGAGCTGGACGGGATGGCGGGCGAATTCCTCCCCAGGGAAAAGGACGCCCCAACTGGAATCCGTCACGCGGCCCCAGCAGCAGCCGTTCAAGAAGCAACCGAGACGGCCGACGCCGTGCGCGAGAGCGGCGAGCGGAGAGAAAAGATCGCAGAGCTTCAGGAGCGGCCAGCGGCGGACCACGGCGTAAGCGGATCCGAACGTCGCGGCGGCGATGAATCCGCCGTACCAGACGAGGCCGCCTTCGCGGAGAGAAAGGATGTCGAGCGGCCGGCCGGCGTAATCGTCGAAATGCTGGAGCACGAAAAGGGCGCGCGCGCCCAGGATACCGGCCACGAAAAGAAAGAAAAGCATGTCCATCGCCACGGGAAGCGGGACGCCGGCGCGCGCGGCCCGCGAAGGAAGCATCATGAAAACCGTGAGCATGCCCGCGGCCGCCAGGACGCCGTACGTGTACACCGCGTAGGGACCGATATGGAAAAGGACAGGGGTCACGCGCGCACTTCTCCGCGGTTTTTAAGCAGATAGAGCACCGCGAGCGCGGCGCCCGCCGTGATCGCAACGTCGGCGAGATTGAACACCGGCCAGACGCGGAAATCGAGGTAATCGACCACGTGGCCGAAGCGCAGGCGGTCGTAAAGATTCCCGAGAGCGCCGCCGAGAACGAGAGAAAAAACAGCGGCAAGGTAAGGCGGCGTGCCGCGGCTCAGGACAAACTTAAAAAGAAAAGCGACGCAGACGAGGGAGAAAAGGACGAGTAGCCCCACCGAACCGGAGAGAAACCCGAACGCGGCGCCGGTGTTTTCGACGCGCGTCAGATGAAAAACCCCCGGAATCACGGCAAGGCTCTCGCCCACTTCGAACCGGGCGACGAAAACGGCTTTAACGACACGATCCGCGATGAAAACGAGGGGGGGTATCAAAAGGAGGAGGGGCCTGATCGTGTCCGAATTCCACGCACCGCGGGCGGGCGAAAGACGGCTCTTTGTCAGCGACGCTTCTTTTCTTGCTGCTCTTGGCAGGGAACGCAGTACTCGACGTACGGGACGACTTTGAGACGGGCCTTCGCGATCTTCTTTCCGCAGGCTTCGCAGTCCCCATAAACGCCGGTGCCCGCGTCGATTTTCTCAACGGCCGCGTCGATGCGGTGCATGACTTTCTGTTCGTTCTCGGCGAGGTTCAGCGCGAATTCGCGGTCGTAATTGTCCGTGGCCATGTCCGCCATATGCAGGCTGTAGGCGGAGAGGTCGCCGCCGGCGTCGCGGCCGGAAGCCTTGAGCGTGTCGTTGGCGATGTGCTCGATGCCGCGCGCAAGCTCGGCCTTCTTCTTGAGGAGCATCTCGCGGTAAACTTTCATGTCTTTCTTTTCCATTTCAAGCTCCTTTTACGACTTCTGCGCAGCGCCTGCAAAGAGTGGGATGCTCATGATCTTTTCCGACGGTTTCGCGGCGGTTCCAGCAGCGCTCGCACTTCGGAAAGGCCGCCTTCCCGACGACCACTCGCGGACCCTCGCCAGCTCCTGCGTCTTCGCGAAGTTCGACGCGTGAAACCAGGAGCAGCGAGGCCAGGTCGTCGCCGAAACTCGACAGAAATTCGCGGTCTTCCCGCCGAAGGAGCGTCAATTCTACCTCAGCCTCCAGCGAATTGCCAATTTCTTTTTTCTCGCGTTTCTCCTCGATGGCTTTCAGCACCGTTTCCCGGAAATCCATGAATCGGGACCACCGGAGCTCGAGCGTCACGTCCCGGACACCCTGCCTAACCTTAGGCCATGCCTCAAGATGCACACTTTGCTTCGCCCCGGTCGCCTGCCAGACTTCCTCGCAGGTGAACGAAAGCACCGGAGCGAGCACCCGGGCGAGCACCGTCAGGATCTCATGAAGCGCGGTGCGCGCCGAGCGGCCGGAAACCGACCCCCGGGCGTCGGTGTACAGCCGGTCCTTGAGGACGTCCAAGTAGAAGGACGACATCTCCCTCACGCAGAAATTATACACGAGATGGTAGAGCCTGTGGAGCTGGCCGGTCTCGTAGGCGGCCGAAGCCTCGTCCTTCAGGAGCTCGAGCTTGGAGGTAGCCCAACGGTCGACCTCAAGGAGATCCTCGTTCTTCAAGGAGTCCCGGGCGGGGTCGAAGCCGTTCAGGTTCCCAAGGAGGTAGCGGAAGGTGTTCCGGATCTTGCGGTAGCCCTCGGCGAGGCGCTGGAGGCCGTCCGGGGACATCCGGATGTCGTCCGAGAAGTCGCTCGAGGCGACCCAGAGGCGGAGGATGTCCGCGCCGTACTGTTTCATGACGTCGAAGGGCGAAATCACGTTCCCTTGAGACTTGGACATCTTCTTTCCCTCGCCGTCCACGATGAAGCCGTGCGTGAGGACCGTCTTGAACGGCGCGATGCCCGACATCCCACAGGAAACCAGAAGCGAGCTCTGGAACCAGCCGCGGTGCTGATCCGATCCTTCGAGGTAAAGATCAGCCGGAAACGCCAGACGGTCGCCTTCCAAGAGGACGGAGACGTGGCTCGCGCCGGATTCAAACCAGACATCGAGGATGTCCTCGCCCTTTTTCAGATCCTTGCGGCCGCATTTGGGGCACGGGAATTTTCCGCCAGTGAGATCCATCGCCGACTTCGTGAACCAAGCGTCGGAGCCTTCCGCGCGGAACAAGTCGCGGACGTGGCGCAGGAGCGACGGGTCGAGCACGACCTCGTCGCAGGACGTGCACGAGAGCGCGGGGATCGGGATACCCCAATAGCGCTGGCGTGAGAGACACCAGTCGGGGCGCGTCTCGAGCATTCCCGAAATACGGTTCTGGCCGACCTCTGGAATCCACTTCGCCTTGCCGACGGCTTCGAGCGCTTTTTTGCGGAGGTCGTTCTTATCGACGGACATGAACCACTGCCTGGTCGCGCGCGTGAGGACCGAGTTCTTGCAGCGCCAGCAGGTCGGATAAGAGTGCGTGATCTGCCCGGCTTTCACGAGGCGGCCGCTGGATTCGAGCTTGGCGACGACTTCGGGATTCGCCTTCAGGATGTACTTGCCCTTGAATTCGCCCGCCTCTTCCTTGAACTTCCCCTTTTCGTCGACGGGCATGAGGGTCGGCAGGCCGTACTTCACGCCGGTGCGATAATCCTCGATCCCGTGGCCGGGCGCGGTGTGGACGCAGCCCGTGCCGTCGCCGCTCGAAACGTAATCGGCGAGGACGACGCGGGATTCGCGGTCGAGGAAAGGGTGGCGCGCGCGGAGGTTCTCGAATTTTTTGCCGGGCAGCGTGGCGACGGTCGCGCGGGCGTCTTCTTCGTCCAACCCCCATTCGGCCGCGAGTGCGGGCACGCGGTCGGCGAGGGTCACGAGAAGGCCGTGTTGCTTCGAGCGCCACACCGCGTATTCGAAATCGGGATGGAGCGCGACGGCGACGTTCGCGAGGAGGGTCCAGGGAGTGGTCGTCCAGATCACGAAGTAAGCGTCCTCGTCGACGCCGGCCTTTTTCATCTCTTCGCGCGGAACGGGGAACTTGACGAAGATCGACGGCGACACGTGCTTCTCGTCGTACTCGAGCTCGGCCTCGGCGAGCGCCGTTTCGCAGCTCGCGCACCAGTGCACCGGCTTCAAGCTCTGGTAGACGAAACCCTTCTCGACCAGGCGGGTGAACGCTTCGATAGTGGCGGCCTCATACTCCGGCGCGAGCGTGAGATAAGGATTCTCCCAGTCGGCGAAAACGCCGATGCGTTTGAACTGCTCGCGCTGCTTGTCGACGAAAGCCATCGCGTAGGCGTGCGCCTTCTTGCGGAATGCCGCGGCGTCGATCTCGTGCTTGGTGATCTTCAGTTCTTTGAAAAGCTGGTGTTCGACCGGCAGGCCGTGGCAGTCCCATCCCGGCACGTAAGGCGCGTCGAAGCCCTTCATCGTCTTGTATTTCACGAACGCGTCCTTCAGGACCTTGTTGAGGACGTGGCCCATGTGGATATCGCCGTTGGCGTAGGGCGGGCCGTCGTGGAGCACCCACTTCTTCCGGCCGGCCGAAGCCTCGCGGATGCGGGCGTAGATTCCCTCTTTCGCCCATTTCTCGAGCAGGACCGGCTCCCTCTGTGGGAGGTCGGCCTTCATGGGAAAATCCGTGACCGGCAGGTTGACGGTGGTCTTATAGTCCATCGGTAGGCTAACGGAGATTCGCGGCGATTTGGAACAACGTCTTGACCGCGAATAGCTTGAGGAAGTAGATGAAAAGGCTCGCGAGGATCGGCGAGAGGTCGATTCCGATCTTGTAGCTCGGCACGAGCTGGCGGAACGGCGCGAGTAGCGGCTCGGTCGTTCGCTCGATGAACTGGACGATCGGCGAGCTCGGATCCGGATTCACCCACGAAAGGAGGGCCCGGATGACCACGAGCCACATAAGGATCGTGAGCACATAATCCAGGATGACCGCGAACGCCTGCAGGAAATTGGCCAGAACGAACATTTATTTACCTCCGCTGAGTTCTTTGGAGCGGCGATGCGCCGCCTTGACCGCGTCTTGGACGATTTTGCCGAATCCCAGGCGCTTGTACACTTTGAGCGCGGCTTCGGTCGTGCCGCCCTTGGAGGCCACGCGCTCGATCAGGACCTCCGGATCATCCCCGCTCTCGGCGAGCACGCGGCCGGAGCCGAGCGCAGTCTGGTAGACGAGCTTTTTAGCGACGTCCACCTTCATTCCCATCTCGTGCGCCGCCTCAATCATTTTCTCCGCGAGGAGGAAGAAATACGCGGGGCCCGAGCCGCTCACCGCCGTCACGAGATCGAGCGATTTCTCGGGGACCGCGACGGCTTCTCCGAACGAACCGAGCACCGCTTCGGCGATCTTCTTGTGGCGCGCGTTGGCGTGGCGGCCGGCGGCGAACGCCGACATCCCGCAGCCGACGAGAGCCGGCATATTGGGCATCGCCCGCACGAGCGCGACGGGCCGCTTGAACCAGGCTTCGAGATTCGCGATCGTGACGCCTGCGGCGATCGAAAGAACGAGCGCGTCGCGGTCGACGGCGCCCGAGATGTCGGCCACCACGTCGGGAAGCGTCTGGGGCTTCACCGCGAGGATCACGACGTCCGCGAGCGATACGCACTGGCGGCCGGATTTTTCCGCGCGGGTCTTCGTTTCCTTCGCGAGGGCGCCGAGTTTTTTGGGGTCGACGTCGTAAACGCGGATGTTCTGGGGATAGACCGATTTCTCGACGAGGCCGCGGACCAGCGCGCCGCCCATGTTGCCGGCACCGATGACCGCGATACGGAGGCCCGAAAGGGCGTTCTTCTGTGTCATGAAAAAAGCGCCCGGCCGATCCGCACCATGCTGGAACCCTCCTCGATCGCGGCTTCGAAATCTCCGCTCATGCCCATCGACAAATGCTTCATCTCGTACCGAACGTCCTTTTGCGCAGCGAGCGCATCCCGTAAGGTCCGCAGCTTCGCGAACGCTTCCCGCGCGGCGCGTTCCCCGCCTTCGAGCGGCGCCATTCCCATGAGCCCTCGCACGCGGATTCCAGGCAGATCGAACAGCGGTTCGAGTTCGGCCGGCAAGCGGGCGAGGTCGAAGCCGTGTTTCGCGGCGTCGCCCGAAACGTTCACCTCGATCAGCACGTCCAGCCTTCGCCCCTCGGCGAGCGCGGCCCCGCTGAGAGCCCGGACCAACCGTTCCGAATCCACCGATTGGACGAGCCGGAAAAGTGGAAGAGCAGCCTTCACCTTGTTCGTCTGCAAATGGCCGATCAGGTGCCACTCGGCATCGAGCGCGGGTGCTTTCGAAAGAGCTTCCTGCACGCGGTTCTCGCCGAAGATTCGTAGACCCGCTTCGAATGCCTCGCGAACACCGTCAAGGTCCGTCCCCTTCGTGACCGCGACGAGAGTCACGTCTTCGGGCCGGCGCCCCGACCGAGCGGCGGCACGCGAAACGCGCGCACGAACCTCCTCGAGACGGTCTTTAAAAGTCATTTAGGCCCTTGATTCTACAAGATTAAGGATGGAAGCGCAAGACGAGGCGGGGACCCGTAAAGGCCCGAAGATCAGTACTGCTCTTCGTAGCGCTTCATGTCCGCGCGGGACGGGCGCGGAGTCCAGTAAGAAGGAGGCGAGCCTTTGGTACCCATGAAATCTTTGCCCGTCATCCGCGTGATAAGGCCGATCGGCGTGAGAATGAGATAAAAGAGAGCGCCAAGGAGGACGCGCGTCATGACCCAGCCCATCGCGAGCGCGAGAGCCATCCACGCTTTCTGAACCGGACGCAGGGCGCGCGGAGCGACGAAGCCGAGGATCGCGAGCGCCGCGCCGGGCCACAGGAAATACGGCGCGTGCGCTTTTCCTTTCCACAGGAAGAAGACGCCGAGCGCGAAGAAAACGCCGCCGACCACGTGCCCGAAGGAACGCAGCTCCCGATCGCCGCTTTTGATGGTACGAATGTCGGAAAGGAAGGACATCTTTTTTAATCCAGCTCGAATTGCTTTTGCCAGGCCGCGTCCTTCTCGAGCGGCTTCTGCTTTTTCTTGTCGATCACGTAATTCCCGAGAACGAGATAATCCATTTCGGTGCGCATGAAGCAGACGTACGCTTCTTCCGGCGTACAAACCAGCGGCTCGCCGCGGACGTTGAACGACGTGTTCACGATGACGCCGCAGGAATGGTGCGCGTAGAACTCGGAGAGAAGCGCGTGGTAAAGCGGGTTCGTGTCCTTATCCACCGTCTGGACGCGCGCCGAGAAATCGACGTGCGTGACGGCGGGGATCGACGAGCGGACGACGTTCAGCTTCTCGATTCCGAAAAGCGTCTCCTCGACGGCCGTGACCGCGCGGCGCTGGCACTCTTTCACGGGCGCCACGAGCAGCATGTAAGGGCTGTCGTGCTCGAGATCGAAGTAGTCCCCCACCCTTTCCTTCAAAACGGACGGCGCGAAAGGCCGGAAGCTCTCGCGGTATTTGATTTTGAGGTTCATCACCGACTGCATCTTCGGCGAACGGGCGTCGCCGATGATCGAGCGGGCGCCGAGCGCGCGCGGCCCGAATTCCATGCGGCCTTGGAACCATCCGACGACGTTTTCGGCGGCGAGGAGATCCGCCGTCCGACGCGGAAGCTCGGCCGCCGGCACGTGTTCGTGCGGGATCGCGTTCCGAGTGAGGTAGTCTTCGATCGCGCGGTCGCCGTATTCGGGGCCGAGATAGGAGCCTTTCAGCGTGTCGCGGCGGCCGTCGGCTTTCCGTGGGTTATCCAGGCAATGATGCCAAGCGAAGAGCGCCGCGCCGAGCGCGCCGCCTGCATCTCCGGCCGCCGGCTGGATCCAGATCTTCTCGAAAGCGCCGTCGCGAAGGACTTTGCCGTTGCCCACGCAGTTGAGCGCGACGCCGCCGGCGAGACAGAGGTTTTTCATGCCGGTTTCCTTGCGAACGTGGCGCGCCATGCGGAGCATCACTTCCTCGGTCACGTCCTGCACCGAACGCGCGAGATCCATCTCCCGCTGGGTGAGCTTCGATTCGGGCTTCCGGGGTTCGCCGCCGAAGAGCTTGTGGAAAAGCGGACCGGTCATCGTTAGGCCCGCGGGGTAATTGAAATATTTCATGTTCAGGCGGAAAGAGCCGTCTTCTTTCAAGTCGATCAGCTCGCGCAGGATAAGATCCTTGAAGCGGGGCTCGCCATACGGGGCGAGGCCCATCACCTTGTACTCACCGGAATTCACCCGGAATCCCGTGTAATACGTGAACGCCGAATAAAGAAGCCCAAGGGAATGAGGAAAGCGGATCTCTTTGAGGAGCTCAAGCTTGTTCCCGCGGCCGACCCCGACGCTTGAGGTCGCCCACTCGCCGACACCGTCCATCGTGATGACGGCGGCTTCCTCGAACGGCGAAGGAAAGAAAGCCGAGGCCGCGTGCGACTCGTGGTGTTCGGTAAAAAGCATGCGGCCTTCCCATCCGCCGAGATCCTCGCGGATCTGGTCCTTGATCCACAGCTTCTGTTTGATCCACACCGGCATGGCTTTCAGGAAGGAACGGATCCCAAACGGTGCGTACGCGAGGTAGGTTTCGAGGAGACGCTCGAATTTGAGAAAAGGCTTTTCGTAGAAGACGACGAGATCGACGTCCTTCTTGGATATGCCGCCCGCTTCGAGGCAGTAGTCGATCGCGCGCGCCGGAAAAGACTGGTCGTGTTTTTTGCGGGTGAAGCGCTCCTCCTGGGCGGCGGCGACGATCTCGCCGTCTCGGACGAGGCAGGCGGCGCTGTCGTGGTAGAACGCAGAGATTCCAAGGATGTTCATGAGGAATAAACTACCACAAAAAAGAAGAAGGCGTCACCGGGAAGAGACGGCTTCCCCAGCGACGCCTTCGTGTCTTCGAGCGTCAGGCCGCCGCTCGCGGCGAGGCGGGACTCCAGCGAACCGCGTCCGCGCGGTAACGCAGGAGGAGCCAGAAAAAGCGCATGTCGTCGACGAGGTAGCGCTTCCAAAGCCTCGCCGGCTCCATGAGGAGCCTCCAGAACCACTCGAGGCCCGCTTTTTGCATCCAGCCCGGGGCGCGTTTCACCATGCCGGCGACGAACTCGAACGTCACGCCAATTCCGAGCGACACGGGAACGCCGAGCGCGTCCTTGTGGCGGTGGATCCATTTTTCCTGTTTGGGGGCGCCGAGGCCGACGAAAAGGATGTCCGCCCGTGAATCCCGGACCGTCTTCACGATCTTGTCATTTTCGGTCGCGTTCTTCTCGAAGCCCATCGGCGGACAATACGTTCCGGCGATCTCAAGACGCGGAAAACGCGTCTTCATCACCTTCGCCGCGCCGTCGGCCGCGCCGGGACGGCCGCCCATAAAGAACACGCGGTAGCCCTTCTCGGCCGCCAGCGCGCAGACTTCCGGAAAAAGGTCGGACCCGGAGACTTTTTCGCGGAGAGGCGTGCCGATCCATTTCGCCGCCCAGAGGAGCGGCATCCCGTCTGCGAGGACGAGGCCCGCGCTGTCGTACACACGGCGGAATTCCTCATCGTCCTGTAATTTGACCAAATGGTCCACGTTGGGCGTCACCACCGAGGCGGGCGTCTTCGCGCGCACGAGCGCGTCGATTTCAAAGACGGCCTCGCCCATCGTGACGTCGTCTATTTCGGTGCCGAGAATGCGGATTCGCTTGGGCATCGCTTCCAGTTCCCCTTTCGTCAGTTTTTGAGTTTGATGCGGTACACGGAACCCGCGTACCGCGAGATATAAAGATGGGCGCCGTCCCTCGAGAAAGCCATCGCGGCCGCGCCGGCCCCATTCGGAAGGTCGGAGGTGATGTCGTTCCAGCTCCGGCCGGCGTCTTCGCTGAGGAAAATGCGACCGCCCGTCGAACCGTCCCACTTCACGGCGGTCACCGCGACGCGTTCGGGATTATTCGGATCGATAGTGATCGCCTCGCACGAGCCGGTTCCTTCGAATTGCTTAAGGAGCGTCCAGTTCGCGCCGAAATCGGACGAGAAATAGACCGCGGGGCCGCCCGAGTCAGTCGCGGCGTAGACCTTACCGTCGCTCGAGACCGCCAGGTCGAAAACCCAGCCCGTGGCCGAGAACACCTTCGTCCAGGTGAGACCGCGGTTCTCAGACCGGTAAATACCACCGTTGGCGCTCGTCCCGGCCGTTCCCCAGTAAATGCGGTTCGGATTCGCCGGGTCGACGGCGAGGCCGTTATAGACGCGCAGCGAGCCGGGTTGGCCGTCTGGACGCGTCCACGAATAGCCGCCATCGGTCGAAAAGAAGAATCCGCCGCCGTCGTCGCCGTCGATGCCGAGATAAAAACGTTTCGGATCGGAGGGGTCGACGGCGAGCGCGCGGGCGTATCCTTTATCCCAGACCGTGTTCACCTTCGGGTACGTGAGCGGAAGGCCGGTGCGCGTCTTCTTGAACGCGACGCCGCCGTCCTCGCTGATGAGCACCTGGTTGGAGGTGACGTCCCACGGAGAACTCGTCGCGACCACGTGTTTGCCGAGCGGGCCGGCGGCGATCACGCGCCAAACATGGCCCTTCACGCTGTTGTCGACGGTGTCGACGGGGCACAGCGACTTGTAGCTTACGCCGCCGTCCGAGGATTTCATGAGACCGTTGTCCATCGTGGCGACGAGGATCGCGCCGTCCGGCGCGACGGTGATGTCGGATCCCACGGTGTTCGCCGCGCCCTTGATCCGCTCAACCCAGCTTTCGCCGTTGTCGTCCGAGCGCCAAACGCCCCAAAAATCGGTGAAGTAGAGCGTATTCGCCTCGAATGGATCGAACGAGACCGAGAGCGGCCAGCCGAAGCCTTGCGCCCACACGCGAGTCGGGTTGAGAAGGACGTCGTGCGAAAGGTTCTTTTCAATGTCTTTCCAGGTCTTCCCGGTATCAGGGCTCAGATACACCCCGCCGCCCCAGCCGTCGCGCCAGGCAGCGAGAAGCTTCGTCGTGCCGGCGCGGTCGCTCCGCACGGAGATGCGGTTGACGTGCGCGGTCTCCGAAGAACTGGGGATTGGCTCGGAATACTGCCACGTCGCGCCGTTGTCGGAGCTCCAGCCCACCCGTTTCTCGGCCGTGATGAAAAGCGTTTCCTTCCAGAGATAGGAGACCATGTCGAGGACCCGCGTCCCCTTCGCGACGTCGAGCCGCATCCACGCCCCGGCCGGGCCAGCCGAGAGGTCGTAGCGGATGAGGCCGAAGGTCGAGCCCGCGAAAAGCCAGCGGCCGTCGCGCGTCAGGTGAAGCGCGCTGATGGGCGTGGGCTGACCGAACGGATTCGGTGCGGCGCCCAGACGCGCGAACGACTCGCCTCCGTCGTTCGTAAACCAGACCTGACCGTCCTTCGTGCCCGCGTAAACCTTGTTGTGGTCGAGCTTGTCGATCGCGATCGAGCGGTAATTGTCGGGGCGGCGGAAAAGAACTTTGTCTTTCGTTGAAGCGAGGTAGCGCCACGTCATCCCGGCATCGTCCGACCGCAGCATACCGGTCTTCGTGCCGATGTAGAGCACGTTCGAGTTCGACTTCGCGACCGCGAGCGCCACGACGTGGAGCGTCGTGAGCCCCTGATTGCGGAACATCCAGACGCCGCCGCGCGTGTCGCTTCGCCAGACGCCCGAGACGTCCGAAATGAGATATACGCGGCCGTAGACGTTTCCATCCAGCACGACGCCCGGATACGCGCCGCCGCCGCACCATCCGGCGAATTCCCACTTGAGCATGGTATTGATCGCGCCCGCCGCGCGCGGAAGAGGATCCAGGAAAGCGAAGACGGCTGCTGCGAGGACGAGCGCTGTGCGAAGCTTTTTCATCGGGCGGCGCCTCCGGGGGTAGGGTTCGAAACGGGATGGGAAAAAGAAGGCCCGGCGGGAACCGCGCGCGCGGGCTCGAAACCGTCCCGCGAGAGCGCCGCCTTGGCGAATCCGGCCGCCCAGGCGCCGAGACCGAGCAGAAACGCCGGGAGCGAGCCAAGGAAAGCCGTGAAATAGGCGGGTTTCGCGAAAAGAATGCGTGCGGCGATGCGCGCGAACTTGGCGCCGAGGAAAAGCGGAAGCAGGAGCGTCGCGGCCAGCGGAGAGTACAGCGCAGAACGCGAACGCATGCGCCGGTACACGAGAACGTAGCGGCCAAGCAGCACCTGGTTTTTCAGGAATGCGCCCCACTCCTCGCGGAAAATATGGTAAACCTTCGCGTCCGGAACGAACCAGAACGGCGTACGTGCGGAGACCTTGAGGCCGAAGAGCACGTCCTCGGACGCGCGGATCTCCGGAAAGCCGCCGACCTCGCGAAAGAGCGCTGTTTCGCAGTAGAGGTTGCAGGACGGGGCGAACGGCTTCGTTTTGGGCCCGCCGGCGTCCATGAATTCGTTGAATTGGAGGAAATACTGCGCCCAGGCGATCGCCTTGCTTTTCTGAAAATACGGTAGCGCAATCGAGCCGCCGCCGACGCGGCGTCCGGCGCCGGCGTGCGCCGCGATTCGCTCGAGGCAGTCGTTGGCCATGAACGCGTCGGAGTCCACGAAAACCAGAAGATCGCCGGCCGCCTCGCGCGCGCCGATGTTGCGACCGACGGCCGGCATGACCCTCTCGCCCGCACGGATGACCCGCACCTTCCCGCCCTCTCGGGCGGCCAGGAAAGCGGGCGTGACGCCGTCGGTCGAGGAGTCGACCACGATCGCCTCGCAGAGAAGATCTTCGCGCGTCTGAAGCTTCAACGCGTCGAGCGTTTTGCCGATCGTTTTGTGCGAATTAAACGACGGGACGACGACGGAGATGCGCATGGGGGCTGGCCTGTTGGGGTTGGGGACTACGGGGGTTGAGGACCGCGTGGAAACGCATGGCCTTGAGCATGACGCCGATCAGGAACCAGAAATACCAGTTGAGCGCGAGGTAGTAGAACATGTTGTCCGCGACCGAGCTCAAGAGATACGTGATCACGTACGAGAGGACGACCGCGTATTCCGCCGAGAGCTTCGGCAGGCCCGCTCGCACGCGCGAAAAGAACGCGCGGATGATGCCGATATAGATCGCGACGTACGCGAGAAGCCCCGCGATGCCGGTCTCGAAGAGGATCTGCACGTAGGTATTGTGCGCGTCCACCCCGACCTTGCGCTCGAGCAGGAAGAAGCTGCGGGAATACTGGCTGAACGTCGAAAGACCGTAACCGAAGAAAAAGCGCTCTTTGATCCACGGCATCGCGCTTTTCCAGAGCTCCACGCGCCATTCTAACGAGTTCATGCGCTGAGAAGAACCACCGCCGAGATCCCCGGCGCGGTCCGCAATCTGAGGCAGCGCCATGCCTGCCACGACCGCCAGGAGCGAGATGACGAGATACTTCCTCTCTTTGATGAGCCCGTAGATGAAGAAAAGAAGCCAGCATGAGATCCAGGCGTTGCGCGTCTTCGTTCCCAGGAGAAGAAAGAAGAGGTTCGCCATGTAGAGCAGGATCACGGCTTTCCTCCAGCCCGTCACGCGGAAATGCGCGGACTTCAGGATATAGAAGAAGAGCGCGATCGCGAAGACGAGATAGAACGCGAGGATGTTCGGATGCGTGAACGTGCCCAGGATGCGGCTGCCCGCGTCCTCGAACGTGCGGCCGCCACGCACGAGATCCACGTTGGCGAAGATCACCGGCAGGACGGATGACCAGGCAAGGACCTTGATCCAGCGCTTTTTGTCGTTCACGTGGGAATCGATCAGGAACGGCAAAAGCGCCATGCAAAGATAGCTCGTCAGATTGAAGAAAAACCGGATCGCCGTAAACGGCGCCGGCGAATAGAACACGGCGACAAGGCACACCACCAGGAACGGCAGCCAGCTCTTGAAAAGACGGTTGTTGCGAAGTTCGCCGATGTGACGGAAACCAAGCGCGAACGTGAGCATGAGGACGAAGAGGTTCAGAACCGCGCCGAACCCGAGCCCGCCGCTTTCCCCTTTTGTCATATTGAGCACCGGGTCGAGCAGCGCACGGGAGAAAAGGATCAGCGTAACCATGAGCCGGATGTCCAGCGCGACGATGAGGAAAAGAAGGCAGACGAACGGAAGCGCGAAAAGGAATACCGGCTTCTCTATCGCCATCGGCAAGATTTTAATGAGGCCGAGGCCGAGCGCACCCCCGAAAACCAGGGCGGCCCAGACGTTCAGCCTATGCGCGGGCGAGCTCAGCATACACGCTCTCCTTTTGTTTGGCGACGACACGGATGTCGAAACGGTCGCGGCAGGTTTCGTAGCCGCGCCGTCCGACACGGACGCGCAAGGCCTCGTCCTCGAGGAGCCGCGTGACGGCTGAAGCCCAGCCCGCGGCCGAAAACGGATCGAGGAGGACGCCGCTTTCCCAGTCGGCGAGAAATTCGTCGTTGCAGCCCACACCGGAAGAAACGACCACCGGCACCGCCATGCTCATGGCCTCGAGGATCGAAATGGAGTGCAGTTCGAGGAAAGACGGCAGGAGGAAAACGTCGGCGAACGCCAGGAGCTTCATCGGATCGGGATGAAAACCAATGAAACGGACCCCCTCTTCGAGCCCTTCGCGGCGGACCCGGGCTTTCAGGTCTTCGAAAAGCGGGCCGTCTCCTGAGATCACAAACACGGCGTTCGGCACGCGCTTTAGAACCTCCGGCGCGACGTCCAAGATCAGCTCCACGTTCTTTTCGGGCGCCATGCGGCAGGTCGTAAGGATGACACGCGCGTTCTCGGGAAGCCCCAGAGCGCGCTTGGCGGAGGGGTCCGGCGTACGCTCGCGCATCGGGATGCCGTTTTGGATCTCCACGATGCGGGGCGCCGCGCACAGGCCGTTCCGGACTAGATACTCGCGGTTCTGGCGCGTGAGTACGATCACGCGGTCCGAGAAGCCTTTTAGGTATTTGACGTAGCTGTACTGCGCGTTCTCACCGCGGCGGCGGCGGAACTCCTCTGGGTCGAGATAGCGGAAATCATGCACGTGCTCGACCACCTTCGCGCCGGCGAGCTTCGCTGCGAGCGTTCCCCAGACGTGGGAGTTGAAGTTGTGGGTGTGGACGATTTGGATCCTGTTCCGCCGGATGTACCGCGCCAGGCGCCAGACGATCCCGAGCGTGGCAGCGCTTTTGACCCGGTGGCTTTTCTCCGCGTACTTGAAAAGACGGACGCCGCCCTCACGGAAGCGCTGCTCGATCTCCCCACCGTAGGAGAAACCGACGTGGATCTCGAAGCGCTCGGGATCGGTGGCGCGCACGAGGTTGAACAGGTTCGTCTCGGCGCCGCCCAGGCTGAGCGTCTTAATGAGATGAAGGACGCGTATCTTATCCATAGGAGCCGGTCCTTTTCGTGGCGAAGCGAATCGGAGCGGCGTTGCCGTCGCGCATCTTGAGAACTTTCGCGGGAACTCCGCCCACGATCGCGTAAGCCGGCACGTACCCGACGACCACGGAGCCGGCGGCGACGATCGCGCCGTCACCGATCCGAACGCCCTTGACGATCGTTGCCTTCGCGCCGATCCAGACGTTATTGCCGACCTCGATCGGCTTCGAGACGTATCCTTGCTCGCGAATCAGGACGTTCACGTCGTCCGCGCGGTGGTCGTGGTCGTAAAAATGCACCGAGTCCGCTATGAGACAGTCGTCGCCGATCGTCACTCGCTCGAAGCAGACGACTTTCACGTTCTTGTTGAAGTAATTACGGTCCCCCACCTCGAACAAGCCGCCTTTGACGTCGACGTCGTAGCCGCGCTGGAACACATTGCCCTGACCGAGGCGCATGCGGCCGCCGCCGTGCAGGATCAGCTTGCCGAACCAGAGGTAATTGCGACCCTCGGACCGGAGCTTCCCTAGGAATTGAAGACAGAGAGACCAGTGGACGAACTGCGCGACGATCCGCATCCATCTACTCATGCACGGCTCCTCCCGAGAATCATCGAGAAGGTGGAGCCGACACTCGCCATTAGCTTGTCGAATTTCACGGCCTTGCGGTTGAAGAGGAATTCCAGAAGGTCGATCAGCATGAGACCGAAGAGCGAATAGGCGAACAGGAACTTTGCGACCGGACCGTTCCCTTTGTATTTCTTGAACAGATGGTGGAAGTTCCTCATTTCCATCTGCTTGAGCTCGGCCTGGTTCAGACGGTTCGAAGTCGAGTAGTTGTGGTGCAGCTTCGCGTCGGGGATCATGACCGCGTTCGATCCGCGTGCGATCCTGTAGGAGAAATCTGCGTCTTCGCGGAAGCTGTAGCCGGTGAACCATTCGTCGAATTTTTCGTCGCCGATCGAAGTGCGCCGGTAGTTCATGTTGCAGCCGGGCAGAAACTCTACTTGGATCCTCCGGTCGATTTCGCGCTCGTAGATCGGATACCCAAAGCCCGAGAGCGTCATACGGCCGTCGAAGTTCGAAATCAGGAAAAGCCGCATAATGGCCTTCCGAAGCGCCCATTTGAGACCGGAGGACTTGTCTTTCACGAACGTGTTGCCGCTCACCGCGCCGAGGGCGGAATCCGCCTCGAAGCACGCGACGACTTTTTCGAAATAGTCCGGATAGAGCACGATGTCATCGTCGAGGAAGCTCACGATGTCGCCTTCGACGAGTGAAAGCCCGCGGTTGCGCGCCTTCACGAGGCTCTTCTCCTCCTGCTCGAAGTAGCGGAAACGCGACGGGCACTGGGGATTCGCGAGTTTCGTCTCGGAAACCACGATCTTCGACTCATTGTTCGTGCTCTGGTCGACGATGATGATCTCGTACGGCGGACGAGTCTGGATCATCAGCGAGTCGAGCGCCTTTTTGAGATCCGCCGCTCTGTTCATCGTAGGGATGACGACGCTGACTTTCATCGGCTGTTCCTTTCGTAGGAGTTTGACATGGAAGAATCAAGACGTTCAACGGGCTCAACGGAAGGATTCATCCTCAGGTATTCACGGCACCCTTCGAGATAGCCCAGCCGCGACACGCGCATCAGATAACGGAAATAGGATTCCTTGCCGCCGCCGGCCCGCCACCGCAAGAGCCACGACGACGAGGCTAGGCGCGTCAATGCGATTTTGCCCGCCAGTACGGCGCGGCTCTGGGCCGGAACGCTCTGGAAGCGTCCGGAGTATTTGTGGTTTAAAAGGCAGGCGCCGATCACGTTCTTATGGCTCTGAAGATAGAGGCCTCGCGGCGAGGAGCGGTGATGATGGAAGACGGTCGCGTCCTCGGCGTACGTGAGCCTGAACGAACCGTCGAGCTGCATCCGCCAGGAAAAATCCGCGTCTCCGCCGGAGACCCATCCGGCTTCGAAAAGACCCGCCGCTTCGAAGACGCAGCGCTTGTAGAAGGCGTTCGCGGTCTGCGCGTACGGAAGGTACGGGTGCTTGAATGCGGCGCTCTGCGAGAGCATGCCTACGGATACCTGGAATTCCTCGACGAGCGAGCGCGGCTCGAGCGCGCGGATCGAACCGGCCGCACCGTCCGCCGCCACGAGCCAGCGCACGCCGTTCTTTACCCAGTCACGGTCGACGATGCAGTCCGCGTCCGTGAAAGCGAATATCTCTCCCGACGCGGCCCGAATCGCGGCGTTCCGAGCGGCGTAGGATCCCCGGCGTGCTTTTTCCTCGATGACGCGGATCGAAGGAAAACGCCGGACGATCGACGCCGAATCGTCGGTCGAACCGTTGTCCACGAAGAGGATCTCTAGGCGGTCGTTCGGGTAATCGAGCGCGGCGATCGATTCCGCGCACGCCCGGATCGTGGAGGCACCGTTGTAGAACGGCACGACGACGGTAACGAAAGGATTCATCGCGGGGCCTTTTCCGGGGCGGCGCCGTTCAGCACGCCCTCGATCAACGCTTGGTGGGTTTCGAGCATCTCTTTTTTTCGGGAGATGAGGGACCGTCTCAGATCCTCGCGCTCGGCGAAGGTGCGAGCGAGGAGCGACGCCAAGTCGGCGAGCTCGTCGAGCGGTAGAACACGGTCCTCAAAACCGAACTTCTGGAAAAGCCCGTGGATCTTTCGGAGATAGTATTCGTTTTGGTAGAAACCCACCGTGGGTACCCCCGCCGAGAGCGCGAAAACGAGGCTGTGAAGACGCATGCCCGCGAAGAGGTCGAGCCGGCTGATGAGGTAGTACGTCTGCTCGACCGAAAGCTTCTCGGTGACGACCTCGTAGTCAAGAGCAGGAGACAGATGCCGCGCCAGCTCCCGACCCTCGTCGCGGTCGTCGCAGTGGCCGCTCGTCTCCATCGGGACGAAGAGCACCCGAACGCGCCCACCTTCGAGCGAGGTGACGAAGATCTCAATCGCCTCGGCGATACGCGCGTAATAGTTTCTCGAACCGTCCCAATCGCGCAGATTCACGCCCAGATGAACGACGCCTTCGCCTTCCGAGAAGTAGCGGTCGACGGCGCCGCGTTCGGAAGCCGCGAGCCGGGGCTCGAAAGCCACCGCGTCGTCGATGCCGTGAAGCACCTTGGCGCCGAAAGACGCCACTTCCTGGGTCGAATGCGTTTCGCGAAGCACGATCTTATCCGCGGCTTCGAATATCTCGCGGGCCATTTGCGCGTGGTGGGGCTTCCGGAACGGTCCGAGGGTTTGGCCGAGAAGGTACAGCGGCTTGCCGTTCGCGACGGCGGCCGAGGCGATGAGGTTCATCTCGGGGAGGTTGTAATCGCTGTTCAGGTACCCCCCGCCAACGAGGATCGCCTTGTCGAAGCCGGCGAGCGCCTCTCGGACGCGTTTGTTGCGGAGGGACAGGGCGAGGGCCAAGCGCTTCGAGAACGGGAAGAAATCGATGTAAAGTTTGGTCAGAAGGCGCGCGGAGAAGGACTTCCCCTTCAGCCACGCGAGCGGGTTCCAGCAGAACACCTGATGACGCACGCCGCGGTCGAACTGGATTGAGAAAGCCGGGTCATCCGCCCAAACGAGGAACTCCGCGTGCGGAAACAGGCGGTCGAGACGGGAAACGGTCGCCTTCAGGATCGCTTCGTCGCCGGGATTCCCCCCGGAATAACCTCCGACTAAAAGAATCTTCATATGCCGGCCCTCAAGGGGGTCGTCTTGTGAGAGGCGACCTCGAGCTCGTGAAGGCGTTTGGCGAGCGCGCGGACGGGCCGCACCGCTTTTCCCGCGGCCGAACGAAGATCGCTGAGAGCCGCGTAGCTTTTTTGGATGGCCGGGTTCAGCGGCTTGCGGATGCGCGTGAAGCCGGCGAACCACCGGAAGAATTCCTTGGAGCCGTACAAGTCTTCGAGGCTCTCCGTGTCGAGCGCGTCCTGGATCGACCGCCAGAAATCGAGCGTCCCTTCGCTGCGAAACAGCGAGTAGTAGCCCAGCGTCATGCGGCGCTTCAGCTCCGGCAGCGTGCGGGCGTCCATGTTGAAGTTGCATTCCGCGGGGTCGACGTTGTTCACGAGAAGCTCGCAGATGGTGCGTAGGCACTTTTCGCAGCGGCCGCAGTTGAACGATTCGAACTGCATCCAGCACACGCGCAGGTGCTTGCGGATCGACGGCTCCCCTTTCAGATATTCGCGGATCTTCTCCGGTCGTGAAAACTCATGACTGTCGTTCGTTAGTCCTGTGGAGCCCCAGCGGATCTGCTGGACGAGTTCCTTTTCGCTGCCGCACGGATAAGCCGCGCCCTCCCTGTGGGAACAGCTGGCGATGAGGAGCGTCTTCACCGACGCGCTCGCCGTGGGCGCTAGGAGAGAAGAGATCATGAGGCCGTGCGCAACCTCGCCGTACCAGTTCTTTGCCCAGTGCGAGAGCTTCTCGGTGTCCAGCACGTCGCGGACGTCGGTGCGGATGTACCGGATTTCAGCGCCTTGAGAGGCGGCGAAAGAACCGAACCGCTCCCTGCAGAGGGAGATGAATCCCGTCTTTGCGAGCGGGATATCCGCCCCGAAGATGGTGAAAAGGATCGGGTTCTTGTCGCGGTTGGCGACGAAGGTCGCGAGAGAGTCGAGTCCGCTCGAGAAGAGCATCGCATGGCGGTCCGGCTCGAAGACGTTGTCCACGAGGGCGGTCCTGAGCTGAGAGGTGAACGGCCACTTCCCGCGGAACCAGCGCATGAAATAGAGGCGGCTGCGCTCGAGAGACTCCGCGAATTCACGGTCCAGAGAAGGAATGACGAGCTCGGCGCCGGAAGCCCACGCGATGGGGGCCATGACGGCGGCGAACGGCACCGCATTCAGGCTTTCCTTGCCGCATTCGATCGGACGGTCGTATTCCACGAAGAAGCTTTTCGCGTGGAACACGCTGAGCGTGGATTCGAATTCGTAGACCAGACGATTCCCGTCGCAGATCATGCGGGTGAGCCGAATGCGGTCATTCATCTCGTGTCTCCACTTCGTTTAGGCTTTCGATGCGGCTCGAGCGTTCGGAAGGATCGCGAAAAAGCCGGTGAGGCTATTTTCGCGGGCACCCCTTCTGAGGATTTGAAAGTAGGTAAAACCTTACTTGATCTTGGCTAAGAGCCCGGGCGTATCCGCGCCTTTTCCCATGGCGGAGCCCGCGCGGCGCAGGGCCTCGCGGACCTTGGATCGTTCGTCGCCGTTCAAAACGAAGGCGTATGCGCCCGAGACGTAAGCGGCGGCAAGCGAAGCGGCGACCGCGAGCCAGGCCGGAGAAAGACCCGGCTGGAGGTTCCAGACGCGAAAAGCGGCATACGGAAGAAGGAGGGTCGCGGCCGCGAGGCCGAGCGTCTTGAAAAAACCTTCGTACAGATACTCGCGGACCGGTATGCGCGCGATGCGGCAGGCGTAGAAGGGCGCGAAGAAAGTGGCGTAGGCCATGTTCATCGCCATCGCCGCGATCGCGATGCCGAAAACCCCCAGTCCCAGCGTGCGTCCCAGTAAGACGCCGATCCCGACGTTTGCCAGAGCCGTGACGAAAGCGACGCGGCTGGGCACCTTCACCCGCGCGAAAGCGTTCGTCAGGCAACCACAAACCGAAAGTGGCAGCCCGACGATGAGCGGAAGCAGGTGGATCGGCATGAGCGATCCCGCCGACTCGAACCCGGGTCCGACCCAGGCCTGAATGATCGCCGAAGAGAAAATGGCGAGCGTGAGACAGAGCGGCACCGTCACGAGAGCGACGAGCTTCGTGTACCCGAAGAATAGCTTCTTCAGGCGCGCGTCGTCGCCCCGCGCCGCGAGGCCCGTGAACGTGGGCGTCAGGGTCCAGGTCGTGTCCCCGAAGAAACGTTTGAGCACCTGCGGGATCTTGAGACTGACAGAATAAAGAGCGTTCGCAGCGGGACCCCAGAAAAGATTGATCACGACATTGGCCGTGTTGTCGTATAAAAGGATACTCACGCGCGACAGGGTCGTATGACCGGACAAGGACAGGATCTCCTTCACCTTGTCGCGCCGGAACGAGGAGAGATTCACCTTGAGATCAGGCAGCACGCGCCGGTGCCAGAACCATACGATGACGTTTTGCGTCCAGATCATCGCCAGATACGCGATGCCGTAAAAAGCGATCGAACGCTGGGGCGTAAGACCGTAGATCCCGAAAAGCAGCGCCGCGCGCAGAAGCGATCCGACCAAAACGGATCCGTTGATGAGATCAAAACGCTCTTTCGCGTAAAGCGCCGACCAATAGACGATATTGGGAACGGTGATCGCGAACGAAACGACGAGGAGCGTGAAAAGTAACCGGCTCTGCCCCACAAGCTCTCCCGGGACGCGGAAAACGTGGTGGAAGTTCAGGCTGAACGCGAGGCCGAGCACGAGCACCGCGGCCGCCGACACGAAAGCGATGTAGCGACCGGTTGAAAGGTATTCCTCGAACTCGCGGTTTTTTCCGCTGGCGAGCGCGAAGGCCGCATGACGCGCTAGAGCCACACGCACGCTGATCGTGCCGATCTCGAAGAAACCGATCGCCGACTCCGCGAGCACGATCATGCCGTAAGCCTCGGCGCCCAGGCGCACGATGAGGAACGGCACAAGGAGAAATCCCAGAACGAGACTGGCGGCGTTCACGCCGTAGTTCGAGACCAGGTTTTTGGCGATCTGACGCTTCATACGGAGGCGGGCGTCCTCTCTCTTTGACGCGAATGCCAAGCCCATGCGTTGCCGACGATTTCTTCGATTCCGATCTCGGGCTTCCAACCAAGAACCTTCAGGGCTTTTCCGGAGGATGCGACTAGCTTCGCCGGGTCTCCTGGACGTCGTGCATCGACGTTCACGCGCAAGAGGCGTCCCGTGACCCGTTCGACCGCCTCGATCACCTGACGGACCGAGTAGCCGTCTCCGTTTCCGAGATTGAACGCGTCGCTCGCCCCACCCTCTTCGAGGTATTCAAGAGCTTTCAGATGCGCGCGCACCAAGTCGCCGACGTGCACGT
>CAYSKO010000005.1:0-11095 GCA_964431835.1 uncultured Planctomycetia bacterium
CCGTCGACGCGTCGACGGCTTCCGTCTGCGTGCGCGAAGGATGGGATCCCCCGGCGAACGCGGTCGCTTGCAGGAAAACGGTCACGGCGATGATGACAAAACCGGAACGGATAAGGCTCATGGTCGTCTCCTTGTTGCTTTGATTATCGCAAAAAGAGCATTAAAGTAACGTTAAGGCGGGATTAGAAACTTTTAATGGGATGCGCGCTTGCAAGGCGTCGGGGCGGTGCTAAAATAGGGGGTACCGGAGGATTTCATGAAACCGAAGATCTTCTCGATCAACGTCCTTTTCGTTTGCCTCTTGTGGGCAGGGCCCGCCCAAGCCGCCGACGCATCCCCTGCCGCGGCGGGGGATGAATGGAAATCTCCCCTCTTCACGACTGGGGAGGATTGGACGACGCGCATGACGCTGCGCGAAAAATACATGTCCATCGTGGCGCCGATGTCGCTCTACAATCAGTACGGCGTCCCGTTCCGGCACGCGCCCGAACAATACATTCCGGCGATCGACCGCGTGATGAGAAACAACCCACATCTCTTGGACAAAGACGTCGCGAACATCTTCGCTTCGACCGTCTATCGCGTCGAGCCGGAATCTCGAGCTTCTTTCGATCAGCTCGAAGAGCGCTTCCTTCGAGGCGAGTACGGCCCCGAACTCCGCGTTTCTTACGACGTCGATTGACGCGCGCCTCAAATTAAAAATAATTAATCCTAAACTAACGATTTTCTAATGCGGGAAAGGGTATCCTGTCTGCGTCGTTCGGCGAGAGCCGGCGGCGTCCGGTCTGCAGGGACGCACCCCCCTTGATGGACCGGTCTCGCAAACGCGAAAGCAGATGCGAAAAAAGGGGCAGCCGCTGCCTGCCGCCCGGCAGGATTGCGGCTGCCCCCCTCTTTTTCTACTTTATTCCCACCCGTCCTTCTTTGCCGTCCGGCCGATAAAATAACCAACCACGAGCGCGCCGAGCGTCGCTCCGCCGATCACCGCCCACGGATTTTTTTTCACCTTGCGGTCCAGTCGCACCGCGGTGATTTTGACCTGGTCGGCCCCCTCGCTGATCGCGGCGTCGGCCGCGCGCTTAAACCGCACGAAGGACTTTTTCCCGCGCAGGGCCGCGTCTTGAACCGCTTCGCGGATATCGCCGTATTTGCCATGGACTTCGTGGATGAGGTGCGATCCGTTCTTCTTGGCCTGGAAAATCTGGTTCATCGGTCCACTCCTGTTGTTATTGTTAATAAATACATACTATTTGTAAAGCTTAGATAATTATACTCATAGGAGTTAATAAATACAAGGGCAGAGACGGTTAACTTTTTTTCAGCAGAGGAGGCTTTACGATTCCGCCCACTGCTTGGACGGGAACCGGGTTTTCACCGCGGGTGATCCAAACGACGAGGCCGAGGCCGTTCGTAGGCGCGTCCGTTTTAAACGCCAGCTTTAGAGTCGCTTTGAAGACGCCTCTTTTTTCTTCGAGATCTTTTCGCGACACGCGAAGAGAAACGAAATCGCGCCGAGTCGTCTTCCCGAGATTCTCTCCCCCGCCGATCTTCGAGACGATACCGTATCCAACGAGCGCCGCGTGCGCGGTCCAGTCCCGGAAAGCCTTGTCCGCCGGCTCAAAAGCGACGGTCACTTCCTCGGTGCTCGCTTTTACCGCGGTGAGGACGCCGGCGTCGGGCGTGGGCGGCATCGGAATGGCTTCTTCGCGCGCCCAGCCGCTCCACTCCACGCCGTTCACGACCACGGCCGGCACGTAAGCGTGCTCGACGCCCCAATTCGCGCGGTACGCGGAAAGGCGCGCGGCGTTCTCGGTATCGGCATAGCGGTCCCGCCAGCCGGGCTTCGACGAATCGACCGCGAAGAGGACTGGGACGAGCGTCTTCCAGAGCCGTTCGTCCGACTGAAGGCCGGAGAGCCATTTGTCCGCGGCCGGACTCCCCTTTTTCGCCTCGCTCGAGAAAAGCTCAACGAATGTGGCGCGCTTGGCAGCGCTCTTGAACGTCGTCGTCTGGACGGGCGGAGGCGCCGCGTGGGCGGCCGGAACGATCGCGCACAGCACGGCTGCGGCGAGCAGGCGAAGAAAAGGACGCAAGGGCTTCATGAACCTAGATTAACGGGACCGCCCGCGCCCGTCAACCGCCCTCGATTTAGCGAGGCATCCCCGTGGGCGTCTGGTAAAATATCGACCTGATGGAACGCCTTCTGAAAGAACTCGAAAAACGCATTCTCGTCCTCGACGGGGCCATGGGGACGATGATCCAAACCCACCGCCTCGAAGAGGCCGATTACCGCGGCCGCTTCACCGACCACCCCGTGGCCTTGAAGGGCAACAACGATCTCCTCTGCGTGACGCGCCCGGATGTGATAGCCGGGATTCACCGCGATTATCTGGCGGCAGGGGCGGACATTCTCGAGACGAACACCTTCAATTCGAACCGAGTGGCGATGGCCGACTACCGCATGGAGCACCTGGTGCGGGAGATCAACGTCGCCGCCGCCCGGCTCGCTCGCGCGGCTGCCGACGACTTCACGAAAAAGGATCCTTCGAAGCCGCGTTTCGTAGCCGGTGCGATCGGACCAACCACGCGTACCGCCTCCCTTTCGCCGAACGTGAACGATCCCGGTTTCCGGGCGGTGTCGTTCGACGATCTCGTCTCGGCTTACACCGAGCAGATCGAAGCGCTCGTCGAGGGCGGCGTGGATATCCTTCTTTTCGAGACCGTTTTCGACACGCTGAACTGCAAAGCCGCCCTCTTCGCGTACGCGGCGTTCGCCGACCGGACCGGAAAGCGCCTTCCCGTGATGGTGTCGGGCACGATCACCGATCTCTCCGGCCGCGTTCTTTCCGGTCAAACCGTCGAAGCGTTCTGGAATTCCGTCCGCCATGCCGATCTGGTTTCGATCGGGCTGAACTGCGCCCTCGGCGCCAAGGAAATGCGGCCGCATCTCGAGGAGCTTTCGAAGATCGCGGACGTGCGGGTCTCGGCGCACCCGAACGCGGGCCTCCCCAACCAATTCGGAGAGTACGACGAATCGCCCGAGATGATGGCCAAGCAGATCGCCGACTTTCTGAAGGCGGGCTGGCTCAACGTGGTTGGAGGCTGCTGCGGGACGACGCCCGCGCACATCCGGCGCATCGCCGAAGCCGCGGCCGGCGTCTCTCCGCGCCGCATGCCGACGATAGAGCCCTGGACGCGGCTTTCCGGTCTCGAGCCTTTCAATATCCGCCCGGACGTAAATTTCGTAAACGTGGGCGAGCGCACGAACATCACGGGTTCCCCTAAATTCTCGAAGCTCATTCTCGCGGGCGATTTCGACGGCGCGCTCGCCGTCGCGCGTCAGCAGGTCGACGCCGGCGCGCAGATCATCGACGTGAACTTGGACGAGGCGATGATCGACGGCGAGGCCGCGATGAAGCGCTTCTTAAACCTCATCGCCTCCGAGCCGGACATCTCGAAGGTGCCGATCATGATCGATTCCTCGAAGTGGACCGTCATCGAAGCGGGCCTCAAATGCCTGCAGGGCAAAGGCGTGGTCAACTCCATCTCCCTCAAAGAAGGCGAGGAAAAATTTCTCGCGGAGGCACGACTCGTCCGCCGGTACGGCGCCGCGGTCGTCGTGATGGGCTTCGACGAAAAAGGCCAGGCCGACACCGCCGAGCGCAAATTCCAGATCGCGGAGCGCTCGTACCGGCTCCTCACCGAGAAAGCGCACTTCCCCCCGGAGGACATTTTCTTCGACCCGAACATCCTCACCGTCGCCACGGGCATGGACGAACATTCGAACTACGCGGTGGAGTTCGTCGAGGCCACCCGTCGCATCAAGGCGGCGTTCCCTCTCACCCACGTCTCGGGCGGCGTCTCGAACATCTCGTTCTCGTTCCGTGGCAACAACCCGGTCCGCGAAGCCATGCATTCGGCGTTTCTTTACAAGGCGATCCAGGCTGGGATGGACGTCGGTATCGTGAACGCGGGACTCGTCACGGTGTACGATGAAATCCCGAAGGAACTGCTCGATCTCGTGGAAGACGTCCTCTGGAACCGCCTTCCGGACGCGACCGAGCGGCTCCTCAAATTCGCCGACGAGGTGAAGACCGACAAGGCGATCGTGCTGAAATATGCCTCGTGGCGCAAAGGCACCGTGGAAGAACGCCTTTCGCACGCGCTCGTGCACGGCATCACCGATTACATCGACGCCGACACCGAAGAGGCCCGACAGAAGTACCCGAAGCCGCTCGAGGTGATCGAGGGCCCTCTCATGGCCGGCATGAACGTCGTGGGCGATCTTTTCGGCGCCGGGAAAATGTTCCTTCCCCAGGTCGTTAAATCGGCGCGCGTCATGAAAAAATCAGTGGCTTACCTCACGCCCTACATCGAGAAGGAAAAAGAGGCCACCGGACGCCGCACCGCGGGCAAGATCGTGATGGCCACGGTGAAAGGCGACGTCCACGACATCGGTAAAAACATCGTCGGCGTGGTGCTCGGCTGCAACAATTACGAGGTCGTCGACCTGGGCGTGATGGTTCCCACGGAGAAGATATTGGATACCGCGATCGCCGAGAAAGCGGATGCGGTGGGCCTCTCGGGCCTCATCACACCCTCCCTCGACGAGATGGTGCACGTCGCGTCCGAAATGGAGCGGCGCGGGTTCACGGTTCCGCTCCTCATCGGCGGCGCGACCACTTCGACTGCACACACCGCGGTCAAAATCGAGCCGAAATATTCGGCGCCGGTCGTCCACGTGCTCGACGCGTCGCGCGCGGTGTCCGTCGTTTCGTCGCTCCTTGCTCCCTCCCAGCGCGACGCCTTCGTAAAGCAAAAACGAGCCGAATACGCGCGTATCCGCGAAGAACAAAAAGGACGCACCTCCCAAGCCCGCTACGTGCCGATCGGCGCCGCCCGCAAGAACCGTTTCCTGAGCGACTGGAACAAGATCCCCATCGCCGTGCCGCCGAAGCTCGGCGTCCAGGCGACCGGCGACTTCCCGCTTAAGGAGATCGCCGAAAAGATAGACTGGTCTCCGTTTTTCCACACGTGGGAGCTGCGCGGCCGCTATCCGCAGATCCTAAAGGATCCGGTCGTCGGCCAAGCCGCGTCCAAGCTCTTCGACGACGCGCAGAAGCTTCTCAAGCGAATCCTGCAAGAGAATCTGCTGACAGCCCGCGGCGTGTACGGCCTCTTTCCCGCGAACGCGGTCGGAGACGACGTAGAGGTTTACGCCGACGAATCGCGGAAGACCCCGATCGCCATTTTCCGCACTCTCCGTCAGCAGATCCTGAAGGCCGAAGGCGACTGGAACTTCGCGCTCGCCGATTTCGTCGCTCCGAAGGACTCCGGGATAAAAGACTACGTCGGCGCGTTCGCGGTCACGGCCGGGCACGGCATCGAGCCGGTCGTGCGGGCATTCGAGGAGGATAATGACGACTACTCCTCCATCATGACGAAGGCACTTGCCGACCGCCTGGCCGAGGCGTTCGCCGAGCGACTCCACCAGATGACGCGCAAGTACCACTGGGGCTACGCGAAGAACGAATCACTCACGAACGAGGACCTGATCTCCGAACGTTACCGCGGCATCCGCCCGGCACCGGGGTACCCCGCTTGCCCCGACCACACCGAGAAACGCACTCTTTTCGATCTCCTTCAAGCCGAGAAGAACGCCGGTGTGCGGCTCACCGAAAGCTTCGCGATGCATCCGGGGGCGGCCGTGAGTGGGCTTTACTTCGCGCACCCCGAATCCCGCTACTTCGCCGTCGGCAAGCTCGAGCGCGACCAGATAGAAGACTACGCGAGGCGCAAGGGCATGGACATGAAAGACGTTGAGCGCTGGCTCTCGCCGAATTTAAATTACGAACCGTAAACCAAGGAGCACCAATGGATATCAACGTACTGCATGAGTGCATTAAGCTAGCGTTCGACGGTAAGATCACGTTCCAGGAATCCATGAAACGCCTCGCCGAACAGGGCGTGGAGCGTTATTACACGGACCTCGTGCGCTTCGAGAAGACGAACTACAACGGCCACGGCGAGAGCTACATCGACGAGCTTCCGCTCACGGACACGCCCGAGATCGCCGATACCTTCTCGACTCAGGACATCCAGGCGGCGCTTAAATCGATCCAGGGCGGCGAGATCGCCTACCCTGAGTTCCTGCGCCGCATCATGTCTGCGGGCGTCGCGAACTACATGGTGTTCTTCAAGTCGCACAAGGTCGTGTACACGGGCCGCCACGGCGAAACGCACGTCGAGACGTTCCAGGCTTAAATCGCGCTTTACGCCCTTTTTTATAAGGGTATAATGTCCAAAAACGGAGAGAGTTGATGGCCGAGAAGCCCCGCTTTTACGACGCGAAGATGGTCAAGATCTGGTCTTTGAGCGAAACGGTGAAGCACTTCGTTCTCGAGTACGCGCCCGACGCGGACGCGAGCTTCAAGGCGGGCCAGTTCATGCAGGTCCACCTCGAAAAGGAAGGCCAGCCGCATAAAAAGTCGTACTCCATCGCTTCGTCGCCGAATCTCGGCGGACAGAAGATCGAGCTCTGCATCAAGCGCGTGGAGGGCGGATTCGTCTCGAATTGGTTCTTCGGTCTTAAGGAAGGCGACGTGATCAAGACGGCCCTCCCTTACGGCGTCTTCACGGTGAAAGAACCGCTCCAGGACCATCTCGTTTTCGTCGGAACCGGTACCGGTGTCGCGCCCTTGCGTGGCATGATCAAATATCTGTACGAGACGGGCTGCACGAAGGATATCTGGCTCATCTTCGGCAACCGCTTCGAGACCGACATCCTCTACCTCGACGAATGGCGCGAGCTCGAGAAAAAGCACAAGAACTTCCATTTCATCCCGACGGTCAGCCGCGGCAAAGACTGGACCGGCGAGACCGCCTACGTCCAGGACATCGTCAAGCGCGTGTTCGCCGACAAACCCAAGGAATCCCTCGATTTTTACGGCTGCGGCCTCGTGCCGATGTGCCAACAGTTGAAAGCTGCGCTCCTCGAGATGCAGGTCCCTCGCGAGCGAATCCACTTCGAACAGTTCACTTAAAAAAAGCACGCCCCAACGAACCGCACCGGAGGTCGGACATGAAAAAGGCGCTCTTCCTCGCGCTTTCCGCGCTCGCTCTTTCTCCCCTTTCCGCGATCTCGGCCGAAATCCCCGCCGATTCCCGCGTGACGAAGGTCACGGTCTACCAGGACCGCGCGCTCGTCACCCGATTCGCGGAGGTAAAGCTCGCTCCGGGCGCGAACGCGGTCGCGTTCGAAGGCCTTCCCGCGTCGATCATGGAGGATTCGCTCCGTGCCGAGGGAAAGGGAACCGCGCCCGTGACGATCGAGGGCGCCGAGGTGAAACGCCATTTCCTCATCGAGGAAGCGGACGAGAACGTGAAACGAATTCAAGCCGAAATCGAGATGCTCCAGGAGGAGCAGCGCGGGCTGCAGGAAAAATCCGAAGCACTCCAATCCGAGCGGACCTTCCTCGACAATATCCGCAACTTCACCTCCCAGCAGACCGCCGAGGATCTGAAGACCAAGTCCTCGACCGCCGAGGAATGGGCTACACACGCGGCTTTCCTACGCGATTCCTACGACAAGAACGGCCAGGCGCGCCTGGCGCTTGAAAAACAGATGCGGGACGTGCAGGAACGCATCGACGCCAAGCACCGCGAGCTCTCGGGCACCGGCGGGCCCGGCGACCGTGAGAAAAAGACCGTCCTCGTCGGCGTCAACGCGAAGGAAGCCGCCACCCTGCGGCTCGAGCTCCATTACATCGTTCCGGCCGCGACGTGGTCGGTCTCGTACGACGCGAAGGTCGATCCAGACAAAAAGCAGTGCGCGCTCGTCTCTTACGGCAACGTGCGGCAGTGGAGCGGAGAAGAATGGAAGGACGTGACGCTCGTCCTTTCCTCCGCGAAGCCCGCGGTCGGTGGCCGCATGCCCGAGCTCGATCCCTGGTACGTCGACTTCTATCGCGCGCCCCAGCCCGTCCGCCCGATGATGGCGCGGATGGCCGCGAAGCCCGCGATGATGGAGGACAGGGTCGAAATGGACTCGATGTCCGCGGGCGCGGTCGCCCCCGAGGCGAACTTCGCCGAGGCGGAAGTCGCCCAGGCGGAGGTCGCTCAGGATTTAGGCGTCGTCACATTCACCGTCTCGCGGCCGTTCACGGTGCTCGCCGACAACCGTCTCTACAAGACTCCGGTTCAAACGGAAACGTTTCCAACTTCGCTAGACTACCGCGCCACCCCGAAACTCTCCCCCTACGCGTTCCTTCACTCGGAGGTCACCAACGACAAGGATTACGTGATCGCCGGAGGAGAAATGAACGTGTTCGTGAAAGACTCGTACGTCGGGAAGTCTTTCGTGAAAACGACCGGGCGGGGAGAAAAATTCGACCTGTACCTTGGAATCGATGAGGAAGTGAAAGTGAAGCGTGTGGAGCTGAAGGAGAAGCGCAAGAAAGCGCTCCTCGGCCTCCGCTCGCGGAAGGATTACGGCTACCGTCTCGAGGTCGAGAACTACAAGAAGGAAGCGGTGAAGGTGGGGCTGTCCGACCAACTGCCGGTTTCGCGGAACGCGGAGATCAAGGTCGAGCTCGTCTCGGCCGAACCCGCGCCAACCGGTCAGGACGCCGAGAAAAAAGCCCAGGGCATCCTCTATTGGGAGCTCGATATCCCCGCGGCCGCGAAGAAAGCGGTCGAGTTCGCGTTCTTCGTCGAGCATCCCGCCGACAAGGAAGTCCCGGGAGTCTGACGACGGCCAGCGCGACAAGCGCGTGCTCGTCAAAGTGATCGGCGAGTAAAACTTAGATCGAGTATTCCGGAAGAATCTTCTTCTTCGGGCTCACGAAAACTTCGGCGCCCTTCCCCAGGCCCAGCGCGCGAAATTCGTCGTGGGTCACCTCCGCGAGGATCAGCGACCCGTCCTCCCGCTTCAGCTCCATCTTCGTAAGTGAACCCGCCGTATTGACGTAATAGATCGTCGCCTTGATCGAATTCTCCTCTTTCATCCGGCTCACGGCGAGATCGTGCGGCCGGACGGGCACTTCGCTTCCGCGCAGGTGGAACGTAGTGACGTTGCCGAGGAAGCTCTGCACGAACCGGTTCACGGGGTAATGATAGACCTCGTCCGGCGTCCCCGTCTGCTCGATCTTCCCCTCGTTCATGACGACGATCCGGTCGGCCACCTCCAGCGCCTCTTCCTGATCGTGCGTGACGAAGAGGCTCGTGATGTGGAGGTCGTCGTGGAAACGCCGCAACCACTGGCGGAGCTCCTTGCGAACCTTCGCGTCGAGCGAACCGAACGGTTCGTCGAGGAGAAGCACCTTCGGCTCGACCGCGAGCGCGCGCGCGAGCGCGATCCGCTGACGCTGGCCGCCCGAGAGCTGGGACGGGTACCGGTTTCCTACCCAGTCGAGCTGGACCAGGTGCAGGAGCTCGCTCACCCGCCGTTTGATCTCCGAATCTGCGGGCCGCTGCTTCTTCGGAAGGACGCGCAGGCCGAACGCGATGTTCTCGCTGACGGTCATGTGGCGGAAAAGCGCGTAGTGCTGGAAGACGAAACCGACGTTCCGGTCTTTCGTCTTTTTGTCCTGGGCGTCTTCGCCGTGGAAAAGGATGTCGCCCCCGTCGGCCGTCTCGAGGCCCGCGATGATACGAAGGAGCGTCGTCTTTCCCGAACCCGAAGGCCCGAGAAGCGCGATCAACTCGCCGGTTTCCACCTTCAGGCTCACTTCCTTCAGCGCCTTGAAATTTCCGAAGGTTTTCGAGACGTTGCGGACTTCAATGCTCATTCGGGATTTCCTCCGGTTTTTTCCAGTCGGAACTTGTGCTCGACGGACCGCTTCGCAACCAGAGTCACGAGGGCCAGCAGAACGAGAACGGAAGCGGTTGCGAAAGCGGCTGCGAAATTGTATTCGTTGTAGAGGATCTCGACGTGGAGCGGCAGCGTGTTCGTGAGGCCGCGGATGTGGCCCGAGATGACGGAGACCGCGCCGAACTCGCCCATCGCGCGGGCGTTGCAGAGGATCACGCCGTAGAGGAGGCCCCATTTGATGTTCGGAAGGGTTACGCGAAGAAACGTCTGGAAACCGTTCGCGCCGAGCGTGATCGCGGCCTCTTCCTCGTCGTTGCCTTGGGCCTTCATGACGGGGATGAGCTCCCGCGCGACGAACGGAAACGTGACGAAGATCGTGGCGAGCACGATGCCCGGCACCGCGAACGCGATCTTGATCCCCCGCTCGATGAGCCAGGGGCCGAAATAGCCCTGTGCGCCGAAAATGAGAAGGAAAATCATACCCGAGATGACCGGCGAGACCGCAAGCGGCAGATCGATGAGGGCCAGAAGCAGGTTCTTCCCTCGAAATTCGAACTTAGCGATCGCCCACGAGGCCGCCACGCCGAAGACAAGGTTGAGGGGCACGCTGATCGCCGCGATGAGGAGCGTAAGGCGCATCGCGGAGAGAGCGTCCGGATCGACGAGTGCCGCGAAATAGACGCCGAGACCCTTTTGAAGCGCGCTTGCGAACACGCAGGCGAGCGGCAGAAAGAGCGTGACGCCCAGATAAAGCATCGCGGCCGCGATGAGCCCCCACTTCACGATCGCCGGGTCGGAGTTTCTCTTCTGCCTCACGACGCCATCCCGATTTTCTTGGAGCTCCAGCGCTGGAGAAGATTGATCGCAAAAAGAAGGACGAACGACCCAACGAGCATGACGAGCGCGATCGCCGTCGCCCCCGCGTAGTCGTACTGCTCGAGCTTCGTGACGATGAGAAGCGGCGCGATCTCGGTCTTTCCGGGCATGTTGCCGGCGATGAAGATAACCGATCCGTATTCCCCGATGGCTCGGGCGAACGCCATCGTGAAGCCCGTGATGAGCGGCGGCACGAGCGTCGGGAGAATGACACGCATGAAGGTCTGACGGCGGCCCGCGCCGAGCGACGCGGCGGCCTCTTCGAGCGCCGGATCGATGTCCTCGAGCACGGGCTGGATCGTACGCACGACGAACGGCAGGCCGATGAACGTAAGAGCGATCACGACACCGAGCTCACTGTAAGCAGCCTTCACGCCCAAGCCCGACAGCCACTGCCCCATCCACCCG
>CAYSKO010000005.1:11105-22275 GCA_964431835.1 uncultured Planctomycetia bacterium
GCCAAAGGCAGGTCCACGGCCGCGTCGACGATCGAACGGCCCGGAAACGAATAGCGCGAGAGCACCCACGCGATGAGAAAACCGAACACGGCGTTGATGCAGGCCGCGACGAAAGCCGCCCCGAAACTCAGGCGGTAGGCAGCCAAGGTCCGGGGCGAGGTCACGGTATCGACGAACTGCGGCCACGTCATCGACGCCGACTTCAAAGCCAGCATCGAAAGCGGAATGAGGACGATGAGGCTTAGCCAGACGAGGGTGTAGCCCATCGAAAGCCTGAAGCCCGGGATCACTTTCCTTTTGTTCGCGGACGCACTCACTGCGGTATGGCGCTCCTTACTGATTCTGGTAGATTTGGTCGAACACGCCGCCGTCGGCGAAATGCTTCCTATGCACTTCACCCCAGCCGCCGAATTTCTCGATGGTGAAGAGCTTCACGGCGGCGAACTTGTCTTTGTATTTGTCCGCGACTTCTTTCAGGCGGGGCCGGTAATAGTGCTTGGCGGCGATCTCCTGGCCATCCGGGGTGTAAAGGTACTTGAGGTAGGCTTCGGCCGCTTCCTGAGTCCCGCGCCGCTGGGCGACCTTGTCGACCACGCACACCGGCGGCTCGGCGAGGATGCTCACCGAGGGCGTCACGATCTCGAACCGGTCCTTCCCGATTTCTTTGACCGCAAGATACGCTTCGTTTTCCCACGAGATAAGGACATCGCCGATTCCGCGCTCCACGAACGTGGTCGTCGCCCCGCGCGCGCCGGAATCCAAGACCGGAACGTTCTTAAAAATAGCGCCGACGAGCTCCTTGGCCTTTTCTTCGTCTCCCCCGTTCTCGAGCGCGTAGCCCCACGCCGCGAGATAGTTCCAGCGCGCGCCGCCCGAGGTCTTCGGGTTCGGTGTGACGACGGAAATCCCGGGCCTCGCCAGGTCGCCCCAGTCCTTAATCCCCTTCGGATTTCCCTTTTTCACGAGGAAAACGATTGTCGAGGTGTAAGGCGAGCTGTTGTCCGGGAGCCGGGTCTGCCAGTTCTTCGGAATCATGTTGCCCTTCTCGAAAAGCGCATCCACGTCGTAGGCGAGCGCGAGCGTCACGACGTCGGCATCGAGACCGTCGATCACCGAACGCGCCTGCTTGCCGCTTCCTCCGTGCGACTGCTTGATATCTATGTCCTGACCTTTTGTTTCCTTCCAGTGTTTCGCGAACGCTTTGTTGAAGTCCTGGTAAAGCTCGCGGGTCGGGTCGTACGAGACGTTGAGCAGCGTGAGCTTCTTCTCGGCCCGGGCCGGTGCGGGTGCGGCCGCAAATGCGGCGAGCGCAAGGACGGCGGCGAGGACTTTTTTCATGTTCATGCGATTCTCCACGTTTCTCTCGCTCATATGAAATACATTTGTTTTTTCTGGTCCGTGGCTTGGGATTGAACGAGCCTCACCTTCTCGAGGCTCGTTCCGTCTAAAATGGCGGCCGTCGCGTCACGCACTTCCTTAAAAAGTATCCGGATGCCGACTGTCTCGTTGTCGCGGCATTCGTCGCAGCCCCGGTGCGATGCGGCGGCGCAGGGCACGAGCGCGAGGGGCCCCTCGAACGCGCGAATCACCGCGCCGAAAGTGATCTGGTCGGCCGGCTTTCCCAGGGAATACCCGCCGCCCTTACCCTTCTTGCTGTTCAATATCCCTTCGTTCTTAAGCTCGAGCAGGATCGCCTCGAGGAATTTCTGGGGCATATGCCCCCGCTTGGCGAGTTCCGAGATGAGCACAGGTCCTCTCTTCGCCTTTTCGTCTTCGGCGAGGAGGAGCAGGGCCTTGAGTGCATACCGGGTTTTCTGTGAAATCATTAGTCTATTAATCCTATAGAGTAAGTGGATTATACAAGACGAGGGTGTTTACGTCAACCGTCTTTTTAGGAAGTCTTACGAAAGACCCGGTCCTTCGAAAAGGCGACGAACGTCGAGGTCCGCGGAACGAAAAGCCATCCCGCAGGTAAAGAGAAGGACGGCGAGCGGCCAAACGTCCTCGTCGCCGGTGAATAAGCCCGTATGAACGTCTTCCTTGCGGCCGAGTTCGGTTTGAAGACGGGCGACCGCGGCGGAGAGACGCTCCTCGCGTACTTCCGTCGGCTCCGTCTTGTTCGCGTACTTGAAGGACGGAAAGCGGATGCCCCGCACGAGGAAAAACGTTTTAAGGAAATCTTCGCCGATGCCCGCGGATTCGAAATCGAAACCTTCGAACTGCGCGATGCCCGACGGCAGGACGAGCTGGGGCCGCTCGACGACGACTTCCCCTTTCCGCACGAGCGTGCGTGAATCGCTACCGGGCGCCTCGGCGAGGAACACGTACGGCAGGCGCGTGGCTTCGTAGGTCGAAAGAGGCTTGATGCGTGGCCGTACGATCTGCGTCGTGTGGACGGCCTTCTCCCATTTCGCGTCGAGGCTCATCGGTGCTCCAGGCGAGGCTCGCCGGCGGGCGGAAGCGGCGCGGGCGCTGTTCCGTTCCAGGTATCCAGCACGGCGAAGTACGCGCGCATTTGCGCAGCGAGCCGCGCGACGTCGAGACCGAGCGCCGAAGGCGAGTACTTCTCGAGGTAACCGACACAGGTCCGGTAGAGGCCGAGAGCACCGCTGTGGATGCCTCGCTTAAATTGGTACACTGCGGCGGCGGCTTGAATCACGCCTTTGTAGAGATCGCGAAAAGGGTCGTTCGGCTGCGTTTCGAGCCAGAGGTCTTCGATCACCTCGTGACACTCGAAATACTCGCCCTCGTTGAAAAGTTCGAGGCCGCGCGTGAAGCGCGGATCGACCGCCTGCCGGGTCTCGTTCAAAGGCCCCTCAGTTTGTCGTATGCGAAAAGACCGGTGTCGTGGCCGTCGGAGAACGCCGCGTGGAGCGCGTAGCGCCCCACCTGGGAAACCGAAACGACGTGCACTTCCGCGGGAACGCTTTCAGGGCGGAGCGTCCTCTGCCCCGTCGTCTCGTCGACGCAGGCCGCGCACGGGCAAGAGAGCCGGAGAGTGCGCGCGTCGAGCGGGGTCACCTTGCCGTCGGACCACTGAACGAGCAGTTCCTTTTGACCGGGAGGCCCGAATTTGACCGGAAGCGGCTTCCCTTTTTCCTTTTCGGCCGCGTCCGCGCGAACGACGAGCGCCTGCGCGACCGCGGTGAACGCTTTCGCCGCGGGATGACCGGGCTCGGCGAGAACGAGCGGCGTTCCCTCGTCGGCGGTGCGCCGGACGGCGGTCATGAGCGGCACCTCCCCGAGGAACGGGATCCCCAGGCGTTCGGCCGCGCGGCGTGCGCCCCCCGAACCGAAAATCTCCTCTTCCGTGCCGCAATGCGTGCAGGCGTAGCGACTCATGTTTTCCACGATCCCGAGAACGGGGGTGTTGAGCTTATCGAACATCACGATCGCCTTCTGCGCAACGTTCCAGGCGACGTCCTGCGGCGTCGATACGACGACCGCGCCCGCAAGCGGGATCGACTGGCAGATGGAAAGCTGGACATCGCCGGTCCCGGGCGGAAGGTCGATGAAAAGGTAATCGAGCTCTCCCCAGTCGACGACGCCCAGGAGGTCCTGCACCATCTTGTGGAGCATCGGTCCCCGCCAAATGACGGCGTCGTTGGCGGGAATGAAGAAACCGGTCGAGATCACCTTCACGCCGTGACGCTCGACGGGCACGATGCGGTTCTCCGACGTCGCCTTCGGCTTTTCGTTCACCCCGAATATCGTGGGAATGCTCGGTCCGTAGACGTCGGCGTCCAGAAGGCCAACCCTCGAACCGGACGCGGCGAGCGCGGCGGCAAGGTTCGCCGCGAGCGTGGATTTGCCGACGCCCCCCTTGCCGCTGGCGACAGCGACGACGCGTTTCACGCCGGGAAGGAGTTTCGGTTTGGAAACGGGAGCCAGATCGGCCATGTCAGTCCTTCAAGCCGAAACGCGCGGATTCGATGCGCGCGAGGCTTTCTTCCTTATGGATGCGCTCGTCCCGGCCGATCGAACGCAGAAGATCCGCGAGCGTCGCATGGGCGCCGTAGTCGGCCTTGAATTCGCTTTCGAAAGGCTCCGCTTCGAACGCCGGGTTCTCGCGAACGAACTCCATGTACTCGTGTTCGGCGTGGTCCTCGAAATCGGCGTTCAGCTCGTAGCTCCGCGAAGGCTTGATCACGTAAAGAAGCCAGCTGACGTGGTAATAAAAGAACGCCATGAACTGCGGCACGATCTTGCACATGAAAAAGTTCTCGCGGACCCCTTTGCGGTGCAGAAGCTCCTCCAGGATGAGGAGGTGCCATTGCTCGTTGTCCTGCTGCGCGCGCGACTCCTTGATGAACTCGAAAATACGCCGGGCGAAGCCCGGTTTCGTGTACGTGTGGGTCATCGCGATGTAGGCCACGTGCTCCCACGACTGGTACGGCACGCGCGCGATCACTTCCAGAATCGTGAATTTGGAAAGCGTGCGTTTTTTTCCGTACACGACGTCCATCCACGCGAAGAGAAAGCGTGCAAGAAGGCCGTAGCGGCGCCGGGGCGCGGAAAGCGTCTCGGCCTGGGCTTTCAAGAGGTCTGGGGCGGCAAGTGTCTCGATCGTCATCAGGGTCTCGGTTGGGTTCATTTTATCACACGCGGGCGCGCCGCAGGGCGTCGAGCGGGTAGAACGTGTCCCGCCACCGGACTCCCCCGTCCCGGAGCGCGGCGACGCTCGAGCGCCAAAGGATAAAAAGGAAAAGGAGCGCCACCGCCGGATGCGCCGGATACGTGAGGAGCGCGCGGCGTTCGTGACGGGCCGCCGCCAGATAGGAAACGAGAACGGCGGCGCACATCGTGAGCGCCCACGGACGCCACGCGGTAGAAAAAAGAAGCGTGAAAGGAAGGACGTCGGTGAGGAAAATCACGGCCGTCCCGGCCAAAAGCAGGCCGACGCTGTAATCGAGGCCGCGGAAGGCGTTCTTATGAAGCGCACTTAAAACCCCGCGCCAACCCACCACCCAGCGTACGGACACCTCTCCGCGTCCTGAAAGGAGGATCTGGCGGAATCCCGCGGCCTTCACGATCTTCCCCAGCATCATGTCGTCGGCGATCTCGAGCGCGAGGCGCGCGTGGCCGCCGGCGGCTTCGTAAGCGCGCCGCGAGACCAGATGGAACGCGCCGATCCCGGCGTAGAAGAGCGGTGCTTTGAAGCGGGCCGCCCAAGGCCGGTAGCGGAGGTTGAACTGGTGCGCAAAAAAATTCACGAACGCTTCTTCGAGAAAGCCGCCACGCGCGAGCTCCGGGAAAAGCGTCACCGAATCGACGCGTCGCTCGAGCGCGGCCGAAACCGCGCGGCTCAAGGCGGAGGGAGCGAAGAGAACGTCCGCATCGGTGAAAAGGAGCCACTCGCCTCCGGAAGCGGCGTGCGCGCGCGAAAGCGCATGGGTCTTGCCGAGCCAGCCGCCGGGCAGCGCCGTCACGTCGATCACCCGAAGCTTCGGATCGGAGAACGAGCGGAGAGCTTCGCCGGTTCCGTCGCCGGAGCGGTCGTTCACGGCGATCACCTCGTAATCGGGATAGTCCTGGGCGAGTAACGATTCGAGCGCGGGGCGAACCGTATGCGCTTCGTCCTTGGCGGCGAACAGGACCGAAACCTTCGACGGGCGCGGAGGCAGGAAAATTTTCTGCGAACGGAGCTCAGGCACGAGAAAAAGAGAGCCGATTGCCATGTCGAGGACCCGCAGCCACCACAGGGTGGCCACGGCCCAGGCGGCGCCTTCTAAAAGAGGCACGGTCAGGTTTCGGCGCGCCCGCCGAGATGCTTGGCGAGAAAGCGCTCGCAGGCGCCGTAGAACTTGAGACGGTTGGCGGGCTTGGCGAACCCGTGGCCCTCGTCGGGAAAAAGAAGGTACTCGTGGTCGATCCCCTTCTCCTTCATCGCGGCCACGATCTGCTCGGACTCGGCCTGCTTCACGCGCGGATCGTTGGCTCCCTGTGCGATCAGCATCGGGATCTTGATCCGGTCTACTTTAAAAAGCGGCGAGCGTTCGCGAAGGAAAGCCTCCTCGGTATCCGGATTCCCGACTTTTGCGTGGAACTGCTTCAAGTAGATCGACCAATACGGCGGGATCGAACGGATGAACGTAAGGAGGTTCGAGGGCCCGACGATAGCCACCGAGCAGGAGAAAAGGTCCGGCGTGAACGTGGCCCCCACGAGCGCCGCGTAGCCGCCGTACGAACCCCCGTAAATCGCGATACGATTCGGATCGGCCCAGCCCTCCTTCTTCGCCCATTCGACCGCGTCGACCAAATCGTCGTGCATCTTCCCGCCCCACTCGCGGTTGGCGGCCTTCATGAAGCTTTTGCCGTAACCGGTCGAGCCGCGGTAATTCACCTGCATGCAGACGTAGCCGCGGTTAGCGAGCCACTGAGCTTCGGCGTCCCAGCCCCACGAATCGCGCGCCCACGGCCCGCCGTGCACGTTGAGAACCACCGGCAGATTTTTCCGTTCGGCTCCCGGTGGAAACGTCGCGTACGCACGGATATGGAGACCGTCGCGGGAGCGGAACGATACGGGCTCCATCTTCGCGAGGCGGTAGTCTTTCAGCTGCGGATAATTGTCGAAAAGGAACGTCGTTCCGCCCGTTTCTTTGTCGAACACATAATAAGGAACGGCGCCGTCGTCTTTCACGAAGCCCACGATCCAGCGGCGGTCCGCATGGTCGCGGTTGATCATGAAGAAATCGCCGTCGGACATCGCCTTCAGTTTTTCGACGTGCGCCCGGATCTTCTCGTCGACGACGCGCCACTCGGTGCGCGCTTTCTCGAACGAGACCATCTGAAGCTCGCGCGTGTCGGGATGGAGGATCACGTTCGAGACGTCGGCTTCGGGATCGGACGCGAGCTCTTCGATCTTCCCGCTCGCGATGTCGAGCCGGACGAGCCGCGAGGTGTCGGAGCCGCGCGCGTCGATGAGATAGAGCCCCTTGCCGTCGGCCGTGAATCCGACGGGGCCGCTCGTGTTCTCGTCTTCCTCGTTCCAATGTAAGAGCGTACGCCAGAGGGCGGATTCGGTCTCCCGGTACAAGAGGTCGGCGCCTCCTTCGGGATTCATCGCCGTGGCTACGAGGACCCGCTGCTGATGATCGGCGATCCACCCGGCGTGGCTCCCTGGATTTTCGACGATGAGATCGAGCCGTCCGTCGGCGAGCTGGAGGCGGTAGACGTCGTGCGATTCCGCTCTACGGCGGTTGAGCGCCACGAGAATCTCGTTGGGGCGGCGTTTGTCCACGTCCACGATCCGTGCCTGCACGTTTTCGAACGGCGTCAGGTCGCGCGTCTCGAACGTTGCCGCGTCCACGGCATAGAGCCGCCAGTTCTCGTCGCCGCCCTTGTCCTGCACGTAGAGGATCTGCCGCGCGTTTGGCGCCCAGAAATAAGAACGGATGCCCCGGTCCGTGTCTCGAGTGACGGGCTTCGCCTCCCCACCTTCCAGCGGCCGCACCCAGACGTTCAGAACGCCGTCCAGCGGCGCAAGGAAAGACAGTCGAGTGCCGTCCGGCGAGAGACGCGGAGCGGTGTTGGTCGGATTACCGAAAAGAACTTCACGCGGGACGATCGGAATGTTCACGGGTCGGACTTTCTGCGGGCGGAGACTTTAGTAGCTCGCGATGACGGCGTTCGGGTGGTCGCCGGAGACGTCCATCATGCGGCGCAGGCATTTCTCGGCTCGGACGCGGACGTCTTCGGGGATCTCTATCTTGATTTCCAAATTCTCGAGCGCGTGCGCGACCCAGCCGAGCGTCGTCATCTTCATGGTCTGGCAGACGAACTGCTCGGTCGGCATCACGAAACGTTTCGTGGGGTGATCCTTCTTGAGTTTAAAGATCATCCCGACCTCGGTGCCGATGATGAACGTGTCGGCCTTCGACTTCGCGATGTACGGGGAGAACCCGCTCGTCGAGGCGACGTGGTCGGCCAAATCGATCACGTCGGGCGGGCATTCGGGATGCGCGATGAATGGCGAATTAGGGTACTTCTCCTTCATGCGGAGAACGTCTTCGGCCGTCACGCGGATGTGGGTCGTACAGAACCCCTGCCAGAGAATGATCTCCTTCTCGGGACAGAAGCGCTGGACGTAATGGCCGAGGTTCTTGTCCGGCACGAAGAGAATCTTTTTTTGAGGCAGGGATTTCACGATCTGGACCGCGTTTGCAGAAGTGCACGCGATGTCGCACTCGGCCTTCACGGCCGCGGAGGTGTTCACGTAGCAGACGACCGCGGCGTCGGGATGCTGGATCTTCGCCTCGCGCAGGCGCTCGGGCGTCACCATGAGCGCCATCGGGCAGTCCGCCTCGCGCACCGGCAAAAGGACGGTGGCCTTGGGGTTCAGGATTTTCGCGCTCTCGGCCATGAAGTCGACGCCGCAGAACACAATCACGTCGTGCCCGAGACCGATCGCGGCTTTGGAAAGAGCGAGCGAATCGCCGAGGATATCCGCGATCTCCTGGACCTCGTAGTTCTGGTAGTTGTGGGCGACGATATAGGCGTTCCGCTCCTTTTTCAGGCGCAACACCTTCTCGCGCAGGCGCTCTTTCACCTCGCGGGTCGTCTCCTTCTCCAGAACTTCTAGCGGTTCGGTCCTGCTCATCGGTCTATCCTTTTAGGCTTCAGAAAGAGAAGCGCTCTTCGTTTCTTTGCCTACGGAAGAACAACATTTTGTTTTGTTACACGTTCTTCCTGCGGCAAAGAAACGAAGAACGCTTCTCTCTCCGTATCTCTAGCGTCGGCCGAAGGAGCTGTCTCTTTTAATCGTAGGGAGAACGTGTAACAAAACAAAATGTTGTTCTTCCGTAGATTAAAAGAGACAGCTCCTTCGGGCCGGTCGCTTTAGATTTGCTTTTTATGCAGGTAAAAATCGATCTTTTCGTGGTCCGTGTTCGCGCGGGCTTCGATGTCCGCTTCCGTTTTCGGCGGCGGGATGATCACCTTGTCGCCCGGTTTCCAGTTCACTGGGCACGCGACGCCGTGCTTCTCCGCGGTCTGGAGCGCGTCCAGGAGACGGATCACCTCGTCCACGTTGCGGCCGACGTTGAGCGGATAATAGATGACGCCGCGGATCTTTTTCTGCGGATCGATCACGAAAAGCGCGCGGACCGTGACGGTCGTGCTCTCGCCGGGATGGATCATTCCGTATTTCCGAGCGACGTCGGTCGAAAGATCGGCGATCAGCGGGAACGGCAGTTTCACGTTCAGGATCTTCGCGAGGTTCTGCGTCCATGCAAGGTGCGAATGCACGCTGTCGATGGAAAGGCCGATCAACTTCGTGTTTCGTTTTTTGAATTCCTCGACACGGCGGCCGAATTCCGTAAGCTCGGTCGAGCAGACGGGCGTGAAATCGGCCGGATGCGAGAAAAGGACGACCCAGTCCTGCCCCTGCCACTGGCTAAACTGGATTTCTCCGTGGGTGGTGGGCGCTTTGAAATCGGGGGCCGTGTCGCCGATGCGCGGCAAGGTTTGGGCGGTCGGATTTTCGGTCAGCATGACTTTCTCCTGGGGTTGGATTCTTCGGAAAAGCTTATTATACCATATCTTAAGATCAGACCTGGACGACCTCCCGGACCTCGGGGATAAGCGATTTGAGACGGTTTTCGACGCCCATTTTGAGCGTCATGATGGCGCTCGGGCACGAGCTGCACGAGCCCTGGAGGTGAAGCGTCACCACGCCGTCGTAATAGCCGTGGAAGGTGATGTCTCCCCCGTCCATGTTGACCGCGGGGCGGATTTCGGCGTCGAGGATCTCCTTAATCTTCCTTTCGATCTCGCTGTTCGAGCCGGCCGAGGTTTCGGCGGCGGCCTGGGGGAAGAGCGCCTCGCCCGAGGAGACGAGATCCTTGATTGCGCGCGTCACCGGCTCGACGATCGGCTGCCAATCGGCGGCCGGATTCTTCGTGACCGTGATGAAGTCGCGGCCGGCCATCACGCCGATGACGTCCTTCACGTCGAAAAGGCGCTCGATCCGGGCACCCTTCGCCTTGTCGCGGTCGGGATAGTTCACCGATCCCGACGCCATCAGCACTTTGTTCAGGTTGAATTTCAGTGTGTTCGGGTTGGGGGTCACCTCGGCGGTAATTTCGACCGGGGCGATTTGGGGCGTGGGATCGCTCATGGCGTGTCTCCTTAACTCGTTTCTCGTTTACGTTCGCCTTGGTCCTCGGTGGACACTTCGGCGCGGCGTTCGTCTTTTTCCTTCAAAGCCTCTTCCAATGCGCGCCAGGCGAGCGTGGCGCATTTGACCCGTGCCGGAAACTGCCGCACGCCTTCGAAAAATTTGAGACGGCCCACTCCTTCGCGGGCGGAGTCGGGAGCCGAAGCGTCGGTCAAAAGGCGGATGAAGTGATCTTTCAGGGTACGCACCTCGGCGACAGACTTCCCTTCCAGCGCGACCGTCATCATTGAGGCGCTGGCCTTCGAGATCGCGCAGCCCTGGCCATGGAACGCGACCTTCTTGATAAATACGCCCTCCGCTGAAACGAAAACTTCGTAATCGTCCCCGCATAGCGGGTTTACGCCGTGCGCGTAGGCCGTCGCACCTTCGAGTCGTCCAAAATTGCGCGGGTTTTTGTTGTGGTCCAGGATCACTTCCTGATAAAGCTCGTCGAGCTTCACCGGACTCGAGCGGTCGGCGCTCATTTGAACATTTCCACGGTCTTGCGGAGCGCGGCTTCCAGTGCGTCGATCTCTTCCTTCGTGTTGTAAAAGGCGAACGAGGCCCGCGTCGTGGCGGGGACCCCGAAGCGCTTCATGGCCGGCTGCGCGCAGTGGTGGCCCGCCCGGACCGCGACACCCTCTTCGTTCAGCACCGTTCCGACGTCGTGCGGGTGGACTCCTTCGAGCGTGAAGGAGACGAGACTCGCCTTCTCGGCGGCCGTTCCGACGATCCTTAAACCCGGAATCGCGGAGAGCCGCGCGGTCGCGTATTCCAGAAGCTCCTTTTCGCGGGACGCGATCCAGTCCCAACCGAGCGAGCCGATATAATCGATCGCCTCGCCGAGGCCGATGATCTCGGCGATCGCGGGCGTGCCCGCCTCGAACTTCGCCGGGGATTTCGCGTAGGTCGTCTTCTCGAGCGTCACGGTTTCGACCATGTCGCCGCCCGATTGATAAGGGTCCATCGCGTCCAGGTGCTCCGGGTTGATGGGGTTGTGCGCCGTGCGCCACG
>CAYSKO010000005.1:22285-128097 GCA_964431835.1 uncultured Planctomycetia bacterium
CCGTAAAGCACGCGGATGCCGGTCGGGCCGTAGAGCTTATGGCCGGAAAACGCGTAGAAATCGCAGTCCATCGCGCGGACGTCGACGGGGCCGTGGGGGACGCCTTGAGCGCCGTCCACGACGACAACCGCCCCCGCGTGGTGCGCCATCTTCACGATCTCTCCCACCGGATTCACGGTGCCGAGCGCGTTCGAGACATGTCCGACTGCGACCAAGTACGTGCGGGCCGAAAGGAGCCGCTCGAACGCCGCGAGATCGAGCTCGCCGCGGTCATTGACCGGCACGACCTTGAGCAGGAACCCTTTTTCCTCGCAGAGCCTCTGCCAGGGCACGAGATTCGAGTGGTGTTCGATCGTCGTGACGACGATCTCGTCCCCCGTCTTCAGGAACTTGCGGCCGTAAGCCGCCGCGACGAGATTGATGGCCTCGGTGGTGCCGCGCGTGAAGATGATTTCCGAATCGTCCGCGGCGTTCAGGAAAGCGCGGCACTTGGAACGCGCTTCATCGCAGAGCCGCGTGGATTCCTGACTGAACGTGTAGATGCCGCGATGGACCGTCGCGTACTCCTCTTTCAGGAACTTCGACATCCGGTCGATCACCGCGCCGGGCTTGAGCGCCGTCGCCGCGTTGTCGAGATAAACGAGAGGGCGGCCGTTCATGCGCGCCGCAAGCATCGGGAACCCGGCGCGGACCTTCGCGAGATCAGGCAACGACACGGTCGGCATCTTCCCCTCCGACGAGATCTTCGAGCCGCGCGCGCACGAGCGCCTCAAGCTGGCCGCGGAGCTCCGCGTCGCCGATCGTCTCGACGATCTCCTCCGCGAACCCATAGGTCAGAACGAACTTGGCTACGCTCTCCGAAAGTCCGCGGCTTCGGAGGTAAAAAAGCTCCTCTTTTTGGAGCTGGCCGACGGTCGCGCCGTGCGCGCACTGGACGTCGTCGGCGAAGATCTTGAGTTCGGGCTTCGTCACCGCCTGCGCCCCGGCCGAGAGAATCAGGTTCCGGTTCAGCTGGCGCGAGTCGGATTTCTCGGCTCCGCGCCGCACGTGGACCAGGCTCGAGAACTCGGAGCGCGCCCGGCCTGCCAGGACACTCTTGAAAAACTGGCGGCTCGTGCAGCCCGGGACCGCGTGATCGGCTTCGGCGTCGACGAAAGACTGGGAGACGCCGTCGAGAAGCGTAAGCCCGTTCAGCGAGGCGGCCGCGCCGGCGCCCTGGAAGCGAACGCGAGCGTCGAGGCGGTTCAGCGCGCCGCCGTGCGTGAAACTCGTCGCGTCGAACGTCGAGCGCTCGTCGAGCCTCGCCCGGATCGACGAGAAGTGCGTTCCGCTCCCCTCCGAGCGCTGGACGTGGGTGTAATCGAGCTTCGAGTCGGGACCGAGCCTCAGGTCGGCGGCGGAAACCGTGAGGTGCTCGTCCTTCGTGAGCTCCACGTGATTGGCCACGACCGACGCCTTCGCGCCGCGGCCGAGGGAGACGACGACGCGCGGGTAGATCGCCGGCGGCAGGTCCTCGTGCCCGACGCTCACGAAAAGAAGATGGACCGGCGTCTTGACCTCGACCCCGTCGGGAACGTGGATGAGTGCGCCGTCTGTGAAAGAAAAGGCGTTGAGCGCAGCGAAGGCATCGCTTTCGGCTTCGTCGAATGAAAGAAGCGGGCGCGCGATCGCTTCCCGCTCCTTCATGGCGGCCGGTAGATCGCGGACGACGGCGCCTTCGGGAACGTCCTTCACTTGGGAAAACTTCGACGAATAAATACCGTTCACGAAAACAAGCCGGTTCGATTCGGCGTGCGGTAGGAAATAGAGCTCGAGCATTTTTTTGTCCACCGACTCGAGGCAGTCCTCGCAAGGGGTCGAATAAACGGCGTCGAGGGCGGCGAGATCGACGCGTCTCCAAGCTTCGAGAGCGCGCGTGGGCCAGCCGAGTGCGTGGAAACGGTGGAAGGCGGCCAGGCGCGAGGCTTCGCGCCACGCGGGCGCGCCGGAAGCCGGTGCGTATTCGCGGAAGACGTCCCGGTAGGGCGTTGATTCGACGGGCGGGCGGCTCACTTATTTCACCCCGACGAAGTCGTACCCTTTCTTTTCGAGTTCGAGCGCGAGTGACTTGTCGCCCGAGCGCACGATGCGGCCATCGGCCAGAATGTGCACCTTGTCGGGCACGATGTAGTCGAGGAGCCGCTGGTAATGCGTGATCACGACCATCGCGTTGTCGGGGCGACGTAGACGGTTCACGCCCTCGGCCACGATCCGCAGCGCGTCGATATCGAGCCCCGAATCCGTCTCGTCCAGAATCGCGAGCTTCGGGTCGAGCACGGCCATCTGGAGAATCTCGTTGCGCTTCTTCTCTCCGCCCGAGAAACCGTGATTGACCGAACGGTTGATGAAACCCGGGTTCATCTGGACGGTCTTCAGCTTCTCCCGGAGAAACTCGTCGAATTCGAGCGGATCGGATTCCTTCTGCCCCGCGTGTCTGCGACGCGCGTTATAAGCCATGCGGAGAAAGCTCGCGTTGTTCACGCCCGGGATCTCGACCGGGTACTGGAACGCGAGGAAAATCCCCAGGAGCGCGCGCTCTTCGGGCTCGAGGCCGAGCAGGCTCTTTCCCTCGAAAAAGACGTCGCCCTTCGTGACCTCGTAATGCGGGTCGCCGGCGACGACCTTCGAGAGCGTGCTTTTCCCGGAGCCGTTCGGCCCCATGATCGCGTGCACCTCGCCCGGTTTCACTTCGAGCGAGAATCCTTTAAGAATGGGCCGGTTTTCGATGCCGGCGTGGAGATCGACGACTTTGAGCATGTTTAACCGACGCTTCCTTCCAGTTTGAGCCCGAGAAGCTGCGTTGCCTCGACCGCGAATTCCCCGGGCAATTCGCGGAAGACGTCCTTGCAGAAACCGTTGATGATCGCGCTCATCGCGTCTTCGGTGCCGATGCCGCGCTGGCGGAAATAAAAGAGCTGGTCGTCCGAGATCTTGGACGTCGACGCTTCGTGCTCGACGGTGGCCGTCGGGTTCCTAACGTCGATGACGGGAAATGTGTTCGCCGCGCACTTGGCACCGATGAGAAGCGAGTCGCACTGCGTGAAATTGCGCGCGCCCTCGGCGGATTCCTTCATCTGGACCTCGCCGCGGTAATTGTTGTTCGAGACGCCGGCGGAGATCCCCTTCGAGATGATCGTCGATTTGGTGCGCTTGCCGATGTGGATCATCTTGGTGCCGGTGTCGGCCTGCTGGAAATGGTTCGTGAGAGCGACCGAGTAGAATTCGCCGACGGAGTCGTCGCCGATGAGGACACAGCTCGGATACTTCCAGGTGATCGCCGAACCGGTCTCGACCTGCGTCCACGAGATCTTCGATTTCCGGCCCCGGCAAGCGCCGCGTTTGGTGACGAAATTGTAGATGCCGCCCCTCCCCGTCTTTGGGTCGCCCGCGAACCAGTTCTGAACGGTCGAATACTTGATCTCGGCGTCATCCAGCGCGACGAGCTCGACGACGGCGGCGTGGAGCTGGTTCGTGTCAAACTTGGGCGCTGTGCAGCCCTCGAGGTAGCTCACATAGCTTCCCTCTTCCGCGATGATGAGAGTCCGTTCGAACTGTCCCGACCCCTCGGTATTGATGCGGAAGTAGCTCGAAAGCTCCATCGGACACTTCACTCCCTTGGGGATAAAGACGAACGAGCCATCGGAGAATACCGCCGAATTGAGCGCCGCATAGAAATTGTCCGTGTAAGGCACGACGGTGCCGACGTATTTCTTCACGAGGTCGGGATATTTCTCGACGGCTTCGGAGAACGAGCAGAACACGACCCCGATCTCGAGGAGCTTCGCCTTGTAGCTTGTGGCGACGGAGACGGAATCGAAGATCGCGTCCACGGCCACGCCGGCCAGGCGCTTCTGTTCCATGAGCGGAATGCCCAGCTTCTCGAACGTTTTCTTGAGCTCGGGGTCCACTTCTTCCATGCTCTTCAGCTGTTCTGGCTTTTTCTTCGGAGCGGCGTAGTAGATCACGTCCTGGTAATCGAGCGCCGGGTATTCCACATTCGCCCAGTGAGGCTCCTTCATGGTCAGCCAATGGCGATACGCCTTCAACCGGAACTCAAGCATGAACGGCGGCTCGTTCTTCAGCTTGGAAATGGCGCGGACGGTATCCTCCGAGAGTCCCTTCGCGAACACGTCGGACTCGATCGGCGTTTGGAAGCCGTATTTGTATTCCCTGCTCGTGAATTCTTCGATTGATTTCATCGTCATGCGCTCATCCTCTCGCCCCGGGGGCGGTGCGCCGCCGTTTCGAGCATCCGGCGCGTTTGGATTTCGTCCTTCGTGAGCATTTCCAGCGTGATCGAGCTGTAAAAGTCGTCTAAAAGTTCCTTCGTTTTTTGCCACACGGGTTTCACGCCGCAGAGGCAGAAATGCGTGCAAACGATGTCGGAGCGGTTTTCCGGCTGGCAAAAAACGTCGAACGTCGCGCCCTCCAAAGCGTCGATCACTTGCCGGAGCGTGATTTCGGAGGCCGCACGCGCGAGGCCGTAGCCCCCCTGATTGCCATGCGAGGCGCGCACGAGGCCGGCCCTCTTGAGCGCCTGCAGGATTTTTTCCAGGTACGCCACCGGGTAGTTTTCCTTCACCGCGATCTCTTTGATTGAGACACACGGAGTCTCCGGATGACGCGCGAGATACACCATGCAGAGTAGGCCATATTCGGTTTTGGTCGTGAAGCGCACCTTACACCGAGAAGGACGTTCCGCACCCGCAGGTGCCAGAAGCGTTCGGGTTGACGAAACGGAAGCCTCCGCCCACCAATTCGCGAGAGTAGTCGACGATCATGTTGTCGAGATAAAGGAGGCTCTTCGAATCGCAGATGATCTTCACACCCGCGTCGTCGAACGCGCGGTCGAATTCCTTCGCCTGGTCGTCGATGCGGACGTCGTAACTGAGCCCCGAGCAGCCGCCCCCCTTGACGCCCACGCGCACGAAATGGCCAGACTTGCCGTCGAGCAGCTTTTTGACTTCTTCCTTAGCGATGTCGGACAGTCGAATCATGGTTTTTTCCCCTGATCAATTATACCTTTTCGGACTAATTTAATCCAATTAGAAAAGAAAATTCAAATAAGATATAACACTATATATTTAAATTACTTATGATAAGTCTTTTGGAGATCCATCCAGACGAAGCCACTTGGCTTCGTCGTATACGGGGAGGTTTTCGGAAAGAATTGGCTCAAGATCGGCGAGATCGCTCGCATGAAACCCAAGGCTCGGCCGGTCGTAGACACCTAGAATTTCACGGCGCTTGAGGATAAAGACGTGCGGCACCCGCTCCCCGCTTTTCAGAACGGCGGTGACGACGTGCCCGTTCGGGAGGGTCTCCGGAAAGTTCTTAAGCCGCGCACGAAGCGCATTGGGGAGGGTCCGGGCGGCGCCCTCGACCTCCGCCGTCCGGTACCCCGGCGTATAGGTCTGCCGCGCGTGCGCGGCGGCGAAGAGCTTGTCGGCCTGGCGGTACATGCCGATCAGAAACGGCACGAGGCCCGCGAGCCACGTCCCGAACGTCGCCTTCGCCCACACAGGATTCATGCCTTCCAAAAGGATCGAGTCTTTGAGCCAATAACTCCAAAAAAAAGCGCTAGCGGCGAGAAACGCGATGAAGAGGCCCATCCCTACGAACCAGATGTCGACCGCCTTCTCCTGGTCGTCATTCAGGCGTTTCCAGATCTGCTCCTTCTTGCGCATGAACGGAATGACGAGAAGGAACCAGCTTCCGAACACCGCGACGATCCACGTCATCGTGAGCTCCGGACCCGCGATCACGCCGAAAGCCGCTTTCATCGCCGCCGTCCACGCGAGCGCGGACAAGACAAACGACCCCGAGAACCAAAGGATCCACCGGAGCCAAAAGAAAAAACCGTAGCGGTCGTTTAAGGCGTTTCGTTTCATGACGGTTCCTTGTTCGGAGACGGGCAGGGATCGAGGGAATTCCGCCTCACGCCGTCGGCTTGAAATCCCCGGAAATTTCGACGGCTAACACGAAATTCCCTCGATCCCCGACCTGTCGACTTTTAGTTTCACGACCGAAACAGGCGAAACCCCGCAGGCTTTCGCCGTTACCTATATTCTACCCGATAAAGCATCCAGTAAACGATCACACCGGTCACGGAGACGTAAAGCCAGATCGGGAGCGTAATGCGCGCGATGCGGATGTGTTTCATGAAATTCGAGCGGAAGGCGTGCCAGAGCGTGATCACGACGAGCGGGGCGTTCAAGGTCGCGAGGATCGTGTGCGTGATCAGGATGAAAAAATAGACCAGCCGGATCGGGCCCTGTCCTTGGAAACGGGTCGTGCCGTGATGGAAGTGGTAATAGAGGTACGAGACGAGGAAGATGCCTGAGGTGAGCGTAGCTGCCAGCATGCACATCGTGTGCGCCGTGAGAGCCCGCTGGCGCGCGAGAAAATACCCGAAGACCAGGAGCACCGTCGTGATCGCGTTGAGCGACGCGTTCACGCTCGGTAGGACCGAAAGCTCGATCATCGCGCGGGCGCGCCGGTCCCCAGGAGATCGGCGTACCCTTCCCGGAAGCCGGGGTAGCGCGGCGTCCAGCCCAGGGATTTGAGCTTCGCGTTCGAAACGCGTTTGCCGCGGTCCAAAGAAGCGGACGGCGCGGGCGGCGGCACCCCCAGACGAGGGCAAAGCCATCCGTAAAAATCCGCCTGCGTGCAGGGTTCGTCGTCGACGCCCAGATAAACCTGGCCCGCCTCCCCCTTTTCGAGAAGAAGCTCCGCGGCACTCGCGGCGTCTTCGACGCGGATGCGGTTCGTGAAGGTCGGTGAGGCGGCGGGGATCAGTTTCCCTTCGCGGATCGCCGCCAAGCGGTTCCGTTTAGGACCGTAGAGGCCGCCTAAACGAAGGACCATGCCCGGGATAGTCCCTTCCAACACCTCGTTTTCCGTCTCGAGGAGAAGCCGGGCATTCGCGGCGGCTTCGTCGCTTTCGAAATCCGCTCCCGAGGGCGTGAGCTCGGTTACGACTGAGCCGTCTCGCACGCCGTACACACCGGTGCTGGAGACGAAAAGGATTTTTTTAACGGCCGTCCCGCGGAGCGCCTCGAGCAAGTTGCGCGTCGCCTCGAGATAAGTCGCGCGGTAACCCTCTCCCCGGCCGGGCGCCTGACAGAGCAGCACCAGATCGACCGGCGGAATCTTTCGCAGGGTCGACGGATCCAGGAGATCGGCACGGAAAGGGATGATGCCCGTGCCTGCCAAAGTCTCTGGCCGCCGCTTCAGACCGCACACCGCTCTCCCCGAACGCGCCCAGCCGCGTCCGAGTTCGGTTCCGAGAAAACCGCATCCGGCGATCAGGAGCTTCATACGGACCACCCGAGCGAGAATGAAATCTGGTTCCCGCCGTATTTCTGCTGAACATCGTTGGAGGTGTTCTCGCTGCGTAGGTAATGCAGGCCCAGCGCGACCGATTCGTTCACGGAGAAGTAAAGCGAGGCACCCGCGTACCAGAAATTGTCGCGCTCCGGTTTGGGATTGAACCGCGGGAGCGGCGGCAGGAACGTGCGGCTTTCGTACTTCTTCAGGTCGTAACCGGCGAGACCGACGATCGAAACGCGCGGCGCAAGATTGCGGTAGGCGTAACCGGAGAAAGTGCCGCCGTGATAGTCGTTGAAATCGTTGAAGACGTCGTTCGAGCGGTTGTTCTGGTAGGCGGCGCGGGCGCCGAACGCGGTTCCGGACCACGGCTCCCAGCTCGCGGACCAGCCCGCCTCGTGACGCACGTCGTGACGCAAATCGGGACCGGGCTGATTTCCGGCCGTGAGCGCGTCGCGGTCGGTGAACGAGCGGAATTCAACCTCGTGGTAGGGGCCGTGCGCGACGCGTTCCCAAGGTTTGTGCTGGAGCTCCGTCAGAAGCGCGTTCTTCCAGTAGCGCAGATCCTCGTCCTGCGGATAGTGGACGTACGAAAGCGTCCACGTCTCGCGGAGCCCGAACGAGGGACCGAGCTCGAATTCGACCGTGGGCGCGACGGAAGCGTCCCAGTAATCCGATTCGCTCTCGTCTTCGTAGGTGATCGTATTCACGGCCGCGTCCCACGAGACGGGGCCCTCCCCGGCCCAGCGGAAAGCGGCGTCTCCTTCGACGAAACGGTCTCCCGTACGCGGCGTGTCGATGACGGCGTTCGAGTCGTACCCGTAAGCGCCGGTGAGGTCGAGAGCCCAGGGGCGGCCGCCCGCGGCCTCGTCTCCAGCCTCGAGAGCCTGCAGGCGGTTCTGGGCGTATTCGTTGAACTGAAGACGGCGCTCGTCGCGCTCTTCGGCGGTCAGCACGGACGCCGCGTAAGAGGGAGCCGCGGCGAAAAGGAAAAAGAGGGCGGCGAAGATCCGTTTCAAGGGCCGGTGGGTCCGTTGGGACCGCCGTCCTGCGGCGGCTTCGGGCGGCGGCGCTTGCGTTTTTTAAGCCCTTCGTTCCTGCGCTCGTCCTGGCGCTCGATACGATCTTCACCCACCCGGTCGCCGCGCTCGAGGGCCATCTTTTCCCGGCGACGCGCGAAATTGGGGCTGCCGTTCGGGGCCTCGCCCTGCGGACCCTGCGAACCGGGCCGCGGGGGCGGCGGCGTGCGGCGGAAGTCCTGGCTCACCTTGCGCACGTCCTGAATACGGCCGAATCGCCCTGCTCCGCGAAGGGCTTCGGCGCGCTTCTCGATCACACCGCCAATTTTCTCGCGGTTGCCGCGCTCCCCTTCGGTGAGGGGGCGCATGGCCTTCGGAGAGGCGCCGCGGCGATCGACGGCAGTCGCCTGGAGATTGCGGAGAGTCAGCGGTTCGCCGGAAAGACGGCCGGCGTCGTCGAGGCCGAAAACAAGCACTTCCGACTCCGAAAAATTGTGCACGTCGGTGGCGGAGCCGTCCGGGCAATGCGTGAGGTACTCGGAACCGCGCACGGCCGCGATGGCCGTGGGAGTTTCGACTTCGAACGTCGACTGCGTCGGGAGCTCCTTCAAGCGCGCGTAGAGCGTTCCGCGGCTCACCACGACGCTCGACGGATGCACCGAACCGATCGTCACGTTGGAGTTGGGCAGCACGCGGACGACGTTCTTCCATTCCTTGTCGTACGCGACGTCCACCGTGCCGTCGGCGCCGGTCTCCACCGTATCGCCGGCCTTCAGGATATCGCCTTCTTTCACCGACGCCTGCCCTTCGACGGACATGACCTCGCAGGAATAATCAGCGTCCGCAAAAGAAGCGGACGGAACGAACAAAGACAAAAGAACCCACGCCGAAAGCTTCAGGATCGATCGATTCAAGCGTTCCTCCCCGGTTGTCGATACGGGCCCATTTTAAACGGAAGCCTGCGCCGACTCAAGCTTTGTGCTAAAATTCCCCCTTGGAGGAAACCATGATCATTGTGACGGGCGGCGCGGGCTTCATCGGCAGCGTCCTGGTTTGGCGGCTGAACGAGCTCGGCGAAAAGGACGTCCTGGTCGTCGACCAGAAAGCGGAGGGCTCCCCCAAGTGGCGGAATCTTTCCAAGCGATCCTTCACCGCCTACCATGAATCCGACGATTTCCTGGAACGCCTCGAACGCGGCGAGTGGAACGGCCGCGTGAAAGCCGTGTTCCACCTCGGCGCTTGCTCCGACACCACCGAAATGGACGTCGATTTTCTCCGGCGCAACAATTCGGGTTATTCCGAACGCCTCGCCTCATGGTGCCTGGAACACGGCGTCTATCTTGCGTACGCGTCGAGTGCGGCGACCTACGGCGACGGAGAGCTCGGCTTCTCCGACCTCGACGACAAGACCCCTTCCCTCAAGCCCCTCAACCCCTACGGCAAATCGAAACTCGACTTCGACGAGTGGGTCCTGAGGAACGGCCACGAGAAACGCCTGACCGGGTACCGCTTCTTCAACGTCTACGGCCCGAACGAATACCACAAGGGGTCGATGCAGAGCATGGTGCGGAAGGGGTACGAGCAGGTCATGCGCGAAGGCATCCTGCGGCTCTTCAAATCCTACAAGAAGGAATATCCGGACGGCGGGCAAAAGCGCGATTTCGTGTACGCGAAGGACGTGATCGAGGCGATGATCTGGTTTTGGAAACATCCGGAAAAAACGGGTATCTTCAATTTGGGAACCGGGAAGGCGCAGAGCTGGAATGAGCTAGCAGCCGCGATCTTCAAAGCTTGCGGAAAGCCGGAGCGTATCGAGTACGTCGAGATGCCCGAGTCGATCCGGAACCAGTACCAGTACTTCACCGAAGCAGATCTTTCGAAACTGCGCGCGTCCGGATGCCCCACCGCGTTCTTGAACGTCGAGCACGGCGTGAACGACTACGTCCGCAATTACCTTTCCAAGCCGGACGCCTACCTTTAAGTTTTATCCGATCACGCCGCTCCGGCGGTCGTGGAAGTCGGAAGCCCAGGCTCCTATCCGGTAAGCTCCCCATCCGACGGCGAGTCCCACGACCGCGCCCACGAAAACGTCGGACGGATAATGGACGCCCACGTAAATCCGCGTAAAGCCCACGAACACGGCCAAAAGATACATGAAGCGGAAGCGGGATCCGTAAAAACGGTTCACGATCACCGCGCACGCAAAAATGGTGGCGGTGTGAGCCGAAGGGAACGCAGATTCCTTTTGCAGGAGGCCGAAAAGCGAATTGATCTGATAGGTCCCGCTCTCGATGGATTCCAGGAAATAAAGGTAAGGACGCGGACGGAAAAAAACGGCTTTGAGCGCTAGCGCGGCGGCGCTCGCCGCGAGGGTGCCGAAGAAGATCGTCATGGATTTCCGGAGAATCGGGTTTTCGTCCCAGATCATCATATACGCCACGACCACCGACGCGATGAAAGGTGGCGAGCCGAAATGAGTGGGCCAGCCGCACAGGTAATCGAGCCACTGGCCGCCGAAACCGTTCAGCCAAAGAAAAAGTTTTTCGTCCAACGGAAAAAGCGGCATCGTCCTCACCTCCCCGCCTCCTCGAGCAAAACCCGGTAGTCCTCTTCGATTCTGTGGGCTTCCGTAAGGCCGTACCGGTCGATTGCGAGGATCGCCAGGTGCCGTAGTTTTTTGGGCTTGAGCTTATGGTCGTGGAATTTTAGGGAATAGAGTTGGATCGCATGCTCGTATTCGGTCCGCTCTTCCAGATAGTAATATTGATAGGCCGTTCCGAGGACGAGCACGAAGAACGTGATGATCGCGGTGAGCGCGATCTTTCGTTCCATAGGAAGACGGACCGTGCTAGGCAGGGTCGTGGAATCACGCATCGACGAATATCTCCTCGCCTTCGAGTTTCACCGGAAAAACGGGCTGCTCCGCGAACGGCGCCTCCGCGCATTTGCCGGAGGTCAAATCGAACGCCCACGCGTGCCAAGGGCAGGTGACCTTCCCATCCTCGACGTGCCCTTCGACGAGAGGCCCGCCCCTGTGCGCGCACGCGTTACGCATCGCAAAGAGTTTCCCTTTGCGCTTGAAGAGCGCGATCCGATGCCCGCCCGCCTCTACGAGGAGCGCGCCGCCTTCGGGCAAGTCCTTGCGATGCGCGACCGGAGTCCACACGCTAGGAGCCTTTCTTCGCCAGCCGCCGCACCGCGTCGAAGTGCACCTCGGAAACCGGCTGAACCGAAAGGCGCGAACCGCGGCGGAGAAGCTCCATCCCCTTCAAAGACGCCTGCGCTTTCAACGTCTCGAGCGGAACGAGCGGCCATTTTTCGACGAAAGCGAGGTCGGCCATGAACCAGACTGGCGTCTCCTTCTTGGATTTCGCGTCGTAATGATCGTCGGTTTTATCCCACGCGGTGAAATCGGGATATGCTTCCTGCGCGACGCGCGCGGCGCCGGCGACGCCCGGCGGCTCGGCGTTCGAATGGTAGAAAAGGACGATGTCGCCTTTTTTCATCGCGCGGATGAAATTACGGGCTTGGTAGTTCCGCACGCCGTCCCAATAAGTTTTTCCGTCGCGCTCGAGATCCTCGATCGAATAGACCGACGGTTCGCTTTTCACGAGCCAGCGCGCCACGTCAGACGTTCCGGGACGAGGCCGCCGCCAGAAAAGCCCATCCGGCGAGGAAAGCGAGGCCTCCGAGAGGCGTGAGCGCGCCGAGCCAACGCGCGCCGGTGAGCGCCAAAAGATAAAGGCTACCGGAGAAGACCGCGATGCCGGCGACGAAAAGGATGCCGGCGGTCTTCACTTTCGGATCGGGGGTTTGTGTCGAAAGCCACGCGACCGCGAAGAGAGCGCCGCCGTGGACCAGGTGGTAAAGGCCTGCGGTCTTCCAGACTTCAAGCATCTCCGGAAGCACGCGGCCGCGGAGACCGTGCGCGCCGAACGCGCCGAGCGCGACTCCCAGAAACAGGACCACCGAAGCGAGTCTCGCCCAGAACACGGTCAGAGGTCCTCGGAGGCGCGGCGGACGATCTCCTCGAGGTCCGTGGCCTTCACGCGCTTGAACCAGAGGCGGTCGGGAAAAAGGAGCACGTTCGGACCCTCCATACAGGTATCGACGCAGCCGGAGCGGCTGACGCGGATCTTGGACGCGAGACCTTTTTCCTTCACGAGCCGTTTCAGATCTTCACGGACGGCCTTCCCGCTCTCGCCGCAGCAGTCGCCTTCGGGACGTTCGTTCTCGCAGACGAAAAGGTACTTCCTGAAAGGCGGGAGGGCGGTTTCCACGTTACTTGAGACGGCGGGCCCGGGTCAGGACGAGGCGGTTGCCGGTCGAGATCGCCGACTGGACCCACTTGTCCTCGATAACAAGCGTTTCGACCGAATCGTCTTCCGGGCGGCCGATGGCGCGGATCACGGGCGTGAGCCCGTAGCGTGCCGCGGTGAGCGGGTGCGAGTGGAGCTCCTCGCGGATGTCGTAGACCGTGTCGTCGGGCGTGATCTTCTTTTCGCGCCAGTCGTAGATGCGCGTGCGCGTGATGATACCGGCCTTGGGATCCACGAGATAGGTGTATTCATACTGTCCGTCGAACCGCTCCACGCGGCCGTCGGTAAAAAAATATTTCTCCTCCTCGTGCGTCACGATCGTCGCGACCGACGGGGCGGGCGCCGGAACCTCGGCCGCCGACACGGTCCCGTGGACCAGGAGAGCGATCATCCCGAGCATTGCCGCTTTTTTCATGCGCTCCTTTTTTCGCCGTCGGCGAAGATTACGTCCTGCTTCGAGTACACCTTGTAAGGTTCTCCCCATTGGGAGCCGTCGGCGAGGTCCCACGCGGCGCCGTCTTTCCGGACCCGCAAGCCCCACGCCCCGCCGGTGATGAGATACGCACTTCCTTCGCCCGAGTCCGTAATTTCCACGGCCCAGGCCGGCACGAACCGTCCGGCGCCGTCGACGCCGGTCAAGTCGCAGCGGAATTCCCGACCGCGGTCTTCGGCGACGATCCCGGCCACCCTGCGCGGCGGCGCGTTTCCGATTACGTTAAACTCCATCTCGTCGCAGCCTTCGCCGGAGTTGGGGTTCGGAAGGACCTCGACTCGCATTCTATCACACCGCCGCGGGGGCGAGCTCGGTCACGCGCGCCGAGATCCGGTCCCGCAAGAGCGATTTTTCCTCATCGCCGTAGAATCCGAGCGCCGAACGATAGGCGGAAAGCGCCTCCGCGGGCCGCCCGAGCGCGTGGAGCGACTCAGCGAACCAGAAATGCAGGTCGATCAAATGATGGCGCTCGGCGTCTTTGCCGGCGGCCCGGCCCAGCGCCTCCCGGCAAAGCCTCTCGACCGCCGCGTGGTTCTTCTCCCGGAACCTCAGTTCAGCCAAACGCAACGGAATTTCCCACGAGCCGGGATTGTCACGCATTCCCTTTTCGAGGACGTCCGCGGCGTCCCGTGGTTTCTTGAATTCCCGGTCGAGCCAGTACGCGGACGTGAGGACGGCCTCGACGTTTTTGGGGTCGAGACGCACCGCGAGCGCGAAGAAAGGAAGCATTTCCTTTTTCTCGTCGCGTTTCAAATGGTAGTGCGCGTGCGCGCGGACACGGCGGTTCAAGCGCTCGATCCAGTCCGTGGGCTCCGCGCGCCGCGCGCCGCGCGCGTCGACGAGGCCCTCGCGCGAATGGTCGTCGTTCTCATAATCGGCGGAAACGCCGCCGTGATAGTAAAACTCGGCTTTCAGGAAAAGCGTGTCCCCGACGGCCTCGGTCGCGCCGCCGATCAGCCGGTACAAGGAACCGCCGAGGGTGAACCCCGTCTCCGGCGACGCGAGGCGCGAGTCGAGGCCCGCCGCCGCAAAGGCCGATCCGGCAAGACAAAGCGCCGCCGCGCCGAGTGCGATCGTCTTCACGCGTTCTCCCGGGCGAAGCGCCACGCGCCGAGCGAAAGCGGCACGAGAGCATAAAGGAATGCGTACGCGGCGAGGGCGGCCCAGACATCTCCCGGCAGGCCGCCCCATCCGTGGACGAGCCTCTGCCGCAGGTCGAAAAATTCGAAGTGAGGCAGCGTGAAATAAAGAAACGGACCGGCCTTCGCTTTAAGCGCGGGGCCGTAGGTGTTCATGAGGAAATAAACGAGGACCGTGAGCGTAAGGCCCGCCGAAGACGTGAGAAAATACGACAGCCCGCTCGCGACGGCCGCGAGCACCCAGAGATTGAGGAGGAACGCGAGATAGGTTTCCCCCGCGGTCGCGGCCGAGAAAACGCCGCCTTTGAACGAAGCGACGCCGAGAAAAAAACCGTAGAAGAGGGTGAAAGCGGCCGCCCCGGCTAGAAAAGTTCCCAGGAATTTCCCCGCGACGAACTCGGACCGGCGGATGGGCTTGGCGAGGAGAACGGGCAGCGTCCGCGCTTCCCTCTCGGCAGGAACCTGGCGCGCGCCGAGCGCGGCGGTGAGGATGACCGAGAAAAAGAAGACGAGCGAAAGCCCGAGTTCAAGGAGGTAGCGGACGACGTTCCGCTCGTCGTAGAAATCCATCCCCGCCGCGTAAACGAGGATCACCGCCATGAGGAGGAACGCAACGTAGGCGTCCTTCTTCCGGAAGATCTCGAGGACGAGCAGGCGTGCCACCGCGAATACCGCGTTCACGAGGGCCGCCCGCCGACGAGCCGGACGAAATGCCGCTCGAGAGACTCCTCGCCGCGGCCGCCTTCGAGTTCGGCGACCGTCCCCTGTTGGAGGAGCTTTCCGTCTTTCAAGATCGCGGCGGTGTCGCAGAGAAGTTCGACCTCCGAAAGCTCGTGGGACGAAAAAAAGACCGTGCGGCCTTCGGAGCGAAGCTTAAGAAGGAGCGCGCGCAGTTCCAATCGTGCGAGCGGGTCGAGCCCGGACGTGGGTTCGTCGAGAACGAGCGTACGGGGCTCGTTGAGGAGCGCCTGCGCGAGGCCGATCTTTTGCGCCATTCCCTTCGAGAACGTGCGGATCGGCCTTTTCGCGACCGCCGCAAGCCCGACGAGATCGAGAACGGCCTCCGACCGGCGGCGGCGCTCGACACGGGAGAGGCCGAAGACGCGGCCGTAGAAGTCTAGAAGCTCGAGCGGCGTGAGGAAACGGTAGTAGTGGGCCTCTTCGGGCAGATACCCGACGTCACGGCGAGAGCGCGGGTCGTCCGCGGGGAGACCGTTCAAACGTACGGAACCGGAGGACGGACGCAGGAGACCGAGGATCGCCTTCACGGTCGTGCTCTTTCCAGCCCCGTTCGGCCCGAGAAAACCGAAAATGGTCCCTTTTTTCACCGAAAGAGACAGACCGTCGAGCGCGCGTTTGCCGCGGGCGTAGTCGACCGTCACGTCCTTCAGTTCGATCGCCAGATCCAATTCGCCTCCGATAGAATCGCTAGATTTTGCTTATTTTAGCATGAACTTGAAAAAGACGCTAGACGCTCGCGGCCGGTCTCGCTATAATGGAAGTCCATTCACGAGCGGAGGGTTTTATGGACGTTGATATTCTGCCCGACAAGGAAAAGGAAGGTTATTTCAGGATCGTACCCCACGGCCCGATCGACTCCGACACGTACGTGGAGTTCCGGGACAAGGCGGCGCCTATCCTGTCGAAAACCACCAAAGTGGTCCTGCTCGATCTCCGCGCCGTCGATTACATCTCGAGCGCCGGCCTCGGAGTTCTCTTCACCATCAAGAAACAGCTGATGCAGAACGGCGGCGAGCTCCTCTTCTGCAATCTGAAGCCCCAGATCAAACGCCTCTTCGAGGTTGTCAAAGCGCTCCCCAAAGAGACCATCTTCGAAAGCATCCAGGAAGCCGACGTTTATTTCTACAAAATCATGAACGAGGAAATCGACCGCCAGAAAGGCGGCACGCCGGGCCTGTAGAAGCGCCCCTGGCGTCAGCGGGAGCCGGGAGTCAGCGCGTCAGGCGTGAACGGGATGTCCTGTTCCGCGCGGTTGACCGGCGCGTTCAGGAGCGTGAGAATGTCGAGTTGCATCGCTTTGCGGCTGTACGAAGCCGTTTCCATGTAGTGAGTGTCCATCCGGATCGCGTCCTCGGGACAAACCTCCACGCAGTAACCGCAGTACACGCACATTCCAAGGTCCAAATCGAAAGAAACCGGGTATTTCTCGACGTTCGGGTCGGGGTGTTCCCCCGCCACGATGTTGATGCAGCGCGCCGGACAGACGGTCTCGCACATCATGCAGGCCACGCAGCGCGGCGTGCCGTCGGGCCGCTGGGTCAAGCGATGACGGGTGCGCGCGCGTTTGGCGATGGGGCGGCGCTGTTCAGGATACTGGTACGTCACGGAACCCGCCGTGTTCTTCATGAGGCCGAATAGATTCATCGTCTGTACGAAGAAATTACGGAAGAAATGGCGCGACGTGATATAAAGTCCCTGGAACAGCGTCGGCAGGTAGGTGTTTTCCCACCACGTCAAATCCTTGCGCTTCATCACCTTCGTCTTCGACATCTTTAGCTCCTCCAGACCACGACGATGCTCGTGACGAGCACGTTCGCGAGAGACGCGGGAAACAGGATCTTCCACCCCAGGTGCATGAGCTGGTCGTAACGGAAACGCGGCAACGTCCAGCGGATCGCCATGAAAAGCCAGTTGAACATGGCGACCTTCGTCATGAACGAAAAGACGCCCAAAAAGATCACCACTCCGTGCGGGACCGCGATCGTGGCGCCCCACGGGAAGTGGAAGCCGTCCGGATGCAGATAGGGCACCTGCCAGCCGCCGAGGAAGAACGTCGTCATGAGGCACGCCACGAGCACCGTCTCGACGAGATCGGTCAGGAAGAACATGCCGAACTTCATACCGCTGTATTCGACGAAGTAGCCGACGATCTCCGACTCGCCTTCCGGCAGGTCGAACGGAACGCGCTTGGTCTCGGCAAGCGCGGCCGTCATGAAAAGGAAGAATGCGAGCGGCTGGATGAAGATTCCCCACGCCGGGAGCCACCCGAACCAATACCCGCCCTGCGCACGGACGATGTCCTGCATGCTAAGTGTTCCGTAGCAAAGGACTATCCCCATAATCGAGACGCCCATCGTGATTTCATAGGAAAGCATCTGGGAGGCGGCGCGCATGCCGCCCAGGTACGCGTAATTGTTGTTCGAAGAGAACCCGGCGAGGATCACGCCGTAGACGCCGAGCGAGAGCATCGCGAACGTGAAAAGAATGCCTGCGTTCACGTCGGCGATCTGCAGGTTCACCGCGCGGCCGCCCACGTTCCAGACGTCGCCAAACGGGATCGTCGCGAAGGCGCAGAGCGCGAAGACCACCGAGATCATCGGCGCGAGCGTGTGAAGGGTCTTATCCGCGCCTTCGGGAATAAAATCTTCCTTCACGAACATCTTCACGGCGTCGGCCAGCGAATGGAAAAGCCCGAGCTGGTTCGGTAGCCACACGAGCCAGTTGAGCGGAAAAAGCCACTTCGGGAAAACGACGTGCGCGCGGTTGGCGCCGAGGCGGTCCTGCATGACGGCGCTCTGCTTTCGTTCCACCCAAGTAAGGAGGCCAGCGAGGTTCAGCACCATGCCGAGAAAGGCTCCGGCCAGCGCACACTTGATCAGGAACTCGGTCATCATTTCGCCCACACCGTCCCGCCTTTACCGAGCGTCTTGTAATTCATCCCGGCGAACGCGGGCTCGGTCTTCGCGAGATCGTCGAACACGTCGTCGGCGCGAAGGTAATCAACCTTCTGACCCAAGAGGAAAAGGAGCCGCGAAAGGATGAGCCACGTCGGCAGGCTGCCGATGACCGGCTCGACGGCCTTGCGGATACGCTGGACACGGCCCTCGAAGTTCGTGAACGTGCCGTCCTTTTCCGCGTAGGAAGAGGACGGGAGCACGAAATCCGCGGCGTCGGCCGTGGGGTTGCCGTTCGGGCCCTCGAAAACGAGCGTCTTCACTTTGGAGCGCACCGCTTTCAGCGTGTCGGCCCCGAAGACCTTCGCGAGGTCGGTCGAAAAGACGAAGAGGTTCTCGATCTCCCCTTTTTTCGCGCGTTCGACGACGGAGGTGATGTCGCCCGACTTCTCGTCGAGTGCGAGGATGCGCTTGGCTCCCGCCATGTTCGGATTCTTGTCGGCTCGGATCAGGAAATCGTCCTGGTATCCTTCCTGGCCGGGCGCCCAAAAAGCGAGGTCTTTCACTTTCAGGGCGTCGCGGAAAAGCCGGCGGACGAGGAAGAGCTCCTCGTTCGTGGACTGCGGCGTCGCGATCACGCCCCACGAACTGGGCTTCGCGCCCTTCAGAGCAGCCGCGAGTTTCTCGAGCGCGGCCTCGAGCACCTTCTCGGATTGGCCGTTCAGTGTTTCCGCGGAAGTCGTCGGACCGCCGGGGTAGCGGGTCTTTTTGATACGGTTGTCGTCGATCGCTTTGTAGGCGTAGCGGCCTTCGTCGCACATCCACCACTTGTTCACGTCCTGGTTTTCGCGCGGCTTAAGACGCATCACGCGTTTTTCCTTCAAGTGATACGGACGAGACTTTTCGTAATGGACCTCGATGTTGCAGCCGCGCGCGCAGCCCGGGCAGACGGAATCCTGCGAGCCGAGGTACCACACGCGCATCTTGAAGCGAAAATCGCGGTCCGTCAAAGCGCCCACCGGGCAGATGTCCGCGACGTTGCCGGAATATTTGTTGTTCAGCTCCTTGCCCGGATAGACGTCGAGCTCCGAGTGGTGGCCGCGGTTGAACACGCCAAAGTCGTTGGTCTTCGTGATCTCGTCGCCGAAACGCACGCAGCGGGTGCAGAGCACGCACCGTTCTTGGTCGAGCATGATCGTGGGTCCGATCGGGAAAGCTTTCTTCGTCTTCTTCACCTTCAGGTCGTTGAACTTGGGATCGTAGAGGCCGTACTCCATGTAATAATCCTGGAGCTTGCACTCCCCCGCCTGGTCGCAGACCGGGCAGTCGAGCGGGTGGTTCGCGAGAAGGAATTCGAGCACAGACTGCTGGGAATCCTTGGCTTTCTCGGACTGCGTGTGGATCACCATGCCCTCGGCGACGCGCGTGTTGCACGCGATCACGGTGCGCGGCATCTTCTCGACTTCGACCTGGCAGATGCGGCAGTTGCCCGCGATGGAGAGCCCCGGGTGGTAGCAGTAGCGCGGCAGGCCGACGCTCGCCTGGTCGATCGCTTCGATGATCGTGATGCCATCTTTGACGGTCAGTTGTTTGCCGTCGATCGTAATGTTCGCCAACTTAGTGGGCTCCGATTTGTTTGGGCGCGCCGACGCGCGGGTCGTATTCCTTGTAGTCGCGGTGGATCCCCTGGCCCTTCGTGCGGATGTATTCCTCGAACTCCGGGCGGAATTTCCCGATGTAGCTTTGGATCGGCCAGGCGGCCGCGTCCGCGAACACGCAGATCGTGCGGCCCTCCATGTTGCGGGCGATCTTGAGGAGCACGTCGAGATCCGGCAGCGAACCTTCGCCGTGATAAATACGCGTGACGATCTTGTGGGCCCAGCCCGTTCCCTCGCGGCAGGGCGAGCACTGGCCGCAGGACTCGTGCGAGAAGAACTTGGTCGCGTAGTAGAGCATCTTGACCATGCAGGTCGTCTCGTCCATAACCATCACGCCCGCCGAGCCGAGCATCGTGCCGGCGGCACGCAGGGAATCGTAGTCCATCTTCACGTCGATCTCGTCGGCGGTGAGAATTTTGGCCGAAATGCCTCCCGGGATGACCGCTTTCAGCTTCTTGCCGCCGCGAACCCCGCCGGCATGCTTTTCGATCATCTCGCGGAGCGGAGTGCCCATCGGGAGCTCGTAGACGCCCGGCTTGTTCACGTGACCCGAGACACCGAAAAGGTGGGTGCCGCCGTTTCCGGCGGAACCGAGAGCCGCGAACCATTCGGGGCCGTTCTTCAAGATGTGCGGAACACACGCGATGGTCTCGACGTTGTTGATGATGGTCGGGCATCCAAAAAGACCGACGATCGCGGGAAACGGAGGCTTAAGCCGCGGATAGCCCTTGCCGCCTTCGAGCGAATTGAGGAGGGCCGTTTCTTCGCCGCAGATGTAGGCGCCGGCGCCGCGGTGGACGACGATGTCGAGGTCGTGCTTGGAGCCGAAAACGCCCTTGCCGAGATACCCCTTCTTATAGGCTTCGTCGAGGGCCGCCTGCACGCGGCGCGCGGACTCGACGTACTCGCCGCGGATGTAAACGTAGGATTTTTTGGAACGGATCGCGAACGTGGCGATGATGATGCCTTCGATGAGCTGATGCGGATCGCGCTCGAGGATGTAACGGTCCTTGAAGGTGCCTGGTTCTCCTTCGTCGGCGTTGATGACGAGGTAGATCGGCTTCTGCGATTCCTTCGGGAGGAACTGCCATTTCTTGCCCGTCGGGAATCCGGCGCCGCCCAGGCCGCGGAGATTCGCCGCGACAACCTGGTTCGTCACGTCGTCGGGCTGCATCGTGGTGAGGACCTTCTTCGCGGTCTCGTAAGCGCCGTGGTTCTCGGCGACGTCCATCTTCCAGGCGTCGGCCACCGTGAAATTGCGGGAAAGGACGGGTTCGGTCATTGAAGGCCGTCCAGAATCTTGTCGATTTTCGACTCGTCGAGATCGCCGTGATAAGCGTCGTCGACCTGCATCATCGGCGCGTTCTCGCAGTTGCAGAGGCACTCCGCCTCTTCCAGAGAAACCTTGCCGTCGGGGGTCGTCTGGCCGTTCTCGATCCCCAGCTTCTTCTTCACGTGTCCGAGGAGCTTCTCGCCGCCGTTCAGTACGCAGCTGGTCGTGGTGCAGAAGCGCACGTGGTGCCGGCCCGCGGGTTTCTGGTGGTACATCGAATAAAACGTGACGACCGCGTGCACATGGACGACCGGAGTCTCGGTCCACTTCGCGGCCCAAGCCTCGACATCGGGCGAAACCCAGCCTACCGTGTCCTGGCCGAGGTGGAGAAGCGTCAGCATCGCCGCACGCTTCTTGTCGTATTTGGCGAGGATCGCCTGGGCCTGGGCATCGAGTTTCGCGAGGGCCGCCGGATGGCCGGACGCTTCAATGATCAAGTTCGCCTCCGATCATGTTGACGGACCCGAAGGTCGGGATGATGTCGGCAACCATGTCGCCCTTCAAAATTTCGTGCAGACCCGACATGATCGTGAAGCACGGCGGACGCACGCGCACGCGGTACGGACGGTCCGTGCCGTCGGAGACGACCCAGAATCCGAGCTCGCCGTTGGCGCCTTCGACCGCGGAGTAGGCTTCGCCTTTCGGCGGGCGCAGGCCGTGGCCGTGCATCGTGAGTTTGAAGTGGTTCATTAAACCCTCGATGTTGCCGTAGGTGTCTTCCTTGGCAGGCAGCGAGATGCGCTTATCGTCCGTGTAGACCGTCTCGTGGAAGGATTTGGTCGTGCCGTCGAGCGTCGGGTCGGCGACGACGTCCGCCTGCTTCATGCCAAGCGTGCGGCCGAGCTTGGCCTCGTCGACCATCGCGGCGGCCGGGATCTCGCGACCCTTCGTGTCGACCATAACGGGACCAGCGGGCATCTTGTCGAGGCACTGCTCGATGATGCGCATGGACTGTTTCATCTCTTCCATGCGGACGTAGTAGCGGTCGAGGTTGTCGCCGTGTTCGCCCACGGGGACGTCGAAATCGAGCTTGTCGTAAATGAGATACGGCTGGTCTTTACGGACGTCGTAGTCGACGCCGGTCGAGCGGAGGAAGGGCCCGGTGAAGCCGTAGGAAAGCGCGAGTTCTTTCGACGTGATCCCGACGTCCTTCAAGCGGTCGACAAAAATACGGTTCTTGTCGAGGAGATCCTCGACTTCCTTGATGACCGCGCGCACTTCCTTGACCGCGCCGCGCATCCGCTCGTCGAAGCCCTTGGGGAGATCGGCTTTGAGGCCGCCGATGCGCGCGTAGGAAATCGTGAGGCGGGCGCCGGTGACGCCTTCCATGATCTCGTACAGCAGCTCGCGCGCCTTGATCATATAAAGGAAGACGCTGAACGCGCCGAGCTCCATCGCCGAGGCGCCGACGCAGGTCAGGTGGTCGGTGATGCGCGCGACCTCGCTCATGAGCACGCGAATGTACTGGCAGCGCTCGGGGGTCTCAAGGTCGAACAGTTTCTCGACCGCGAGGCAGTAACCGACGTTGTTGATCATCGGCGAGACGTAGTTCAGCCGGTCGGTATACGGGATCGCGTTGTTGTAGGGGCCCTGCTCGCACATCTTCTCGAACGCGCGGTGCAGGTAGCCGATCTCGACTTCGGCGTTGAGGACGGTCTCGCCGTCGAGCTCGGTGATCATGCGCACGATACCGTGCATGGCCGGGTGCTGGGGGCCGATATTGAGAAGCATCGAGCGCGACTCGGTCGCTTTTGCGGCCGGATTCAAAGGTTTCGCCATGTTTACGTCACTTCTTTCAAATGTCCCGAAAAAGCGTTTAAAAAAGCGCGGCTACTACTTTTCGTCGCGCGTGATCTGGCGCATGATCGCTTCCTTCACCTTCGGATCCTCGGTGAGAGCGAGCGCCTTGGCATAATATTCGGCCGACTTTTCGAGATCGCGGTTGCGCTCGTGCGCCATCGCAAGGCTCAGGCAGGCCTTGTAGAATTCCGGATTGATCGAGAGGCTCTTTTCGTAGCACTCGATGGCCTTCGGAAGTTGGTCTTTTTTGGCGTACGCGGCGCCCAGGTCGAACCAGGCCACTTCGTCAGCGTCGGGCAGCTCGGTCGCCCGCTTGAAATACTCGATCGCCTTGTCCGCGTTCCCCTGCTCCTGGTGGACGTAAGCCAGGTTCGACAGGGCGAACAGGTTCCTCGGCTGGGCTTCGACCGCCCCTTCGTACGACTTTACCGCGCGTTCGAAATCGCGTTCGCGGCTGTAAAGGTTCCCGAGAGTGACGAGAATGTCCGCATTTTTCGGATCGACCTCGAGCCCGCGGCGGTACGTGTCCGCCGCCTTGCGGGTCTCGCCGAGCCCTTCGTGCGCGAGGCCTAGCGTATGCCAGGCCGCCGCGTTCGCCGGATCCGTCTCTGCGGCTTTCTGCGCGTACACGAGCGCGCGATCCGCGTCCTGCTTCTCCGCGTACACGAGCGAAAGGTTCACGAAGCCGTCGGCGCGTTTGGGATTCAGCTCGACCGCTTTCTCAAGCGCGCGAATTGCCTTCTCCCACTGGCCTTTCTCTGCGTACGTGACGCCGAGCGAAAGGTGCGCGGCGTCGTTCTTCGGGTCTTTTTTGACCGCCTGCTCGTACAACTTGAGCGACTGGTCGAGGTTTCCCTGGTAATACGCGCGGTCCGCCTCGAGCAGCACGTTGTCGCGGGCGGGCGCCGCCGCCGCAGATGAAACCGCGAGGAGGAGCGCCGCGAAAACCGCCGCCGCACGCTTCAATTCAGCGGCCCGATCAGCGGCTGGCGTTTGTTGTAACGGTAATCTTTGCGGAGCGCGTGACCTTCGAAACCTTCGTACATCAGGATGCGCTTGAGATCAGGGTGCCCTTCGAAACGGATACCGAACATGTCCCACGTCTCGCGCTCGAACCAGTTGGCGCCCGGCCAAACCGGAGCCACGGAATCCACGACCACTTCCCTCTCAGGCACGTGGACGCGCAAGAAAACGCGGTGCTTCTTGGAATAGGAGTACAGGCTGTAAAGGACGTCGAAGCGCACGTCGCGCTCTTCCCAGTGGAGGTAGTCAACCGCGAAGAGGTCCATCAGCATCTCGAAACGGAAGTCGGGGTCGTCCTTCAGAGCCGCGCACACCGTCCGGATCGACTCACGCTTCACGACCGCGACGCCGACACCGTGACGATCCTCGACTCCGGTGACGTGCTGGGGAAATTTCGTGAGTACGGCCTGGGCCAGCGCGAGGGACATCAGACCTCCTGCTTCTGGCTCTGGATCTTCGCCTGGAGCTTGATAAGGCCGTCGAGGACGTTCTCCGGACGTGGCGGGCAGCCCGGGATATAGACGTCAACGGGAATGATCGTGTCGATGCCCATCACGGTCGCGTAATTGTCATAGAATCCGCCTGTGCAGGTGCAGACGCCGAAAGCGACGACCCACTTGGGCTCGCACATCTGCTCGTACACGCGCTTGAGGACCGGGGCCATCTTGTGACTGATGGTGCCGACCACGAAAAGAACGTCCGACTGGCGCGGCGAAAAACGCGGAAAACCGGCACCGAAGCGATCGACGTCGTAATGCGCGCAGGCGGTCGACATGTATTCCATGCCGCAGCAGGCCGTGACGAACGGGTACTGGAAGATCGAAAATTTGCGGGCCCAGCCGATCGCGTCGTTCAGCGTCGTGGTCATGAAGCCGAATTTATTGATGTCGGGGGCGGCGGCCTCTATCGTTCCCATTCCAAAGCTCCTTTTCTCCAGGCGTACACGTATCCCAGGACGAGCACGAAAATGAACGAGAACATTTCGACGAGACCGATCCAGCCGAGCTTCCTTAATATGACGGCCCACGGAAAGAACAAGACGATTTCCACGTCGAACAGGATAAAGAGCATCGCCACGAGATAGAATTTGACCGAGAAATGGCCGTTCGGCGCCTGCATCTGCGGCATGCCGCACTCGAACGGCTCGGACTTCACTTTCGAACCCTTGTTCTTCGGGCCGAGTAGTCGGTTCAGGATGATGATCGCCGTCGCGATGACCGCCGATAGGACGAACGTCACGAGAAGACCGATGTACTCGCCGGGCTGTTCCACTGTTCCTCAGTTCTTCTTGGGACGCGAGTTCAAAAATTTAGGAATCGACTCGCGGAGCGTCGCTTCAAGCGGAAACGGCTTCTCGAGGAATTCCACGTTACCCAGGCTCGTGGCCTCGGCGCGAACTTCGTCGGTGACTTCCCCGGTCATAAACATGATCGGCATGTCGGGAAGCACGTAACGGATTTTCTTGGCGAACGTGATGCCGTCCATCTCTGGCATGCGGATGTCGGAGATGACCAGGCCGTAACGGCCCGGGCTCGCCAGGATCGACTCGAGTGCTTTCACGGGATTCGAGAAAAAATCCGCGTGGTAATGAAATTGACGCATGAGGGAGGAAAAGACGTTGAGAAGCATCTTCTCGTCGTCGACGACCGCGATCCTGAGCTGAACGGCACCCTCTTCCATCGGCATGGAAGCATTATAGGAAAGGACCTTCGGTGTGTCAATTGGACTCCCTTGAAGGCAAAGGGAGCTCGGGCGGGCTTAAGCGGAGCGCTGGACCATGCGGCGGACGTTGTCGTAGAACTGAACCAGGCGCGTCCAGTCGATTTTTTCGACAGGACGGAGGGCGTAGCGGACCGCGAGCGCCAGCGCTTCGGCCGAAACGTCGCCGGACAGGAAACGCCGGAGAACGCGTTCGTCGAAGCCCGCGGCGGCCTCTTCTCCGAGCAGCGTTCGGTAGGCGCGCAAGAAAGATTCCGGTGGAGAAGCCGGATCGACCGAGCCCGCGAACACCACCAGGAGCAGGAACGCGCGGAAGTCGGCGTTCTCCCCCGCCGCGAACGGCGCTTCGGGAAGGTACGCGCGGCCTTCGCGCGCGGCCTTGGGATCGCCGAGAAGGATTTCGCGGACCGCTTCGCCCGTGGAGGGATCGACGGGCGTCGTTTCGACGAGGGCGCCGCGCGACACGAGCGCCTTCGCTTCGGGCAGCGCCGCGAAACGACGCAAACGCTCGGCGTCGCCCTCGACGCGGAATGTGACGCTCGCGGCGGCGGACAGGCGCGAGACCTCGACGAGCGAGGCCGCGAAATGCGCGGCGTAGGTTTCGAATTCGGCGGGGTTCGCGGCGTCGTACGGGATCGTCGAGAGATCTTTAACCACTGTGAACGGCGCGCGCGGCGGGTTCGCGGCGAGGAACGCCTCGAACGGTCCCCTCACCGAATCCGCGCGCATCCGCCGACGGGCCAAAAGGGCGAGAATGTCGTTCTCGGCGTCTACGGAAATCGCCGCGGGAGCGGCCGTGGAACGCGAACCCGTGCGCAGCGCCTCGCGCGCGAACTCGAGATCGCCGGCGGCGGGCACGAAGCGGACGGGCCGGCCGTTTTCGACGGCGGGCTCGAGCGTGGCACGGTCGATGGCAACGATCGCGTCCCCGTCGCGCCGCCAGAAACGGGAGCGGGCGGCGGCTTCCATCGGAAAAGGCTTGCCCTCGGCGCTGCGCGCGACGACGGCTTTGGAAAAAAGAACGCGAAGCGCGGGGTCCGCTTCGAAGGCGGGTCCGAATCCGGTCTCCCAGTCGGCTTGCGGCAGGAAGGAAAGCGCACCCAGGAAGCGGGCGGGGCTCTGGTTTTGCGCGGCCGGCAACTCTTGGGCGGCGCGGGCGCGGAGACGAGCGACCGAGGCCTCCTCCGCGCTTGCTGGCGAGGCCATGCGCGCGCCCGACGGGAACACTCCCCCTTCTATCAGAACGGGGATCGGGAAACCGCGGTCGGTCTCCGGTTCGAGCCACATGAGGTCGAACTGCATCTCCACTTCCATGTCGCCGGTGATGCCCATCCCGGCCAAGCGATTGCGGAAGTGCAGGAACTCGCGTTCGAGGAGTTCATCCACGTGATCGACAAACGCCGGACGGCGCGTGGGCGTGATGTTGAGCGGGTCGAACATGACCGAAGGCTCAAGCACGTACGCGCGGTCGCGGCCGGTGTAATTCGAGAAGTACGACGAGGATCCCACACGCCCGTAGACGCGCTCAGGGTCGCTTTGCACGCGCGGGTCCCCGCCCGAAAGATTGCCCTTCACCGTGTGGCGCGTCTCGTACGCGTTCCCCAGAACCTTGATCGCCGGCACGACGACCTCCATCATCCCCGGATAATAGAGAGCGGAATTCCGGTAGGATTCGACGGATAGGCGTTCGCGTAGGCCCGCGAGAGTTTCCTCGATGCCGTGGCGCTCCTCGACCGCCGCGCGGAAGGTGTCGTTCGAAACGTCCACCTGCACGCCGCGGAGGCGCAGGAATTCTTCCGCAGGTTCCTGGTTGTTCGCGGAATCGGCGGCGAACGTGACCCACAACCCGCCTTCGGCGCGCCGCTCGAGGAAGAAAACGCCCTTGCCGATGGAAAGCGAATCGGGTTTGAAGACCATCGCGGGACGACGACCTTCTGCGATGTCACGCACCACCGATTCGAACCGCTCGGTGGAGGTCGCAAGGATCGGAGAATACGCCCGCGGCGCGCGGCCCGAGGCGGTGAGCCGGGCGAACGCTTCCGCGTCGGGAGCGAGTGCAAAGAACGCGGCCGAGCGGATGGGACCTCCCTCTGCAAGGACCTTGAAATCGTACTTGGTGTTGAGCCGCCACAGTATCTCTTCGACGTCCGGAGCCATCCGGGCGCCGGCGGGCACGAGCGGCGGCAGCGCCGCCTCAAGCTCCACGGCGCGGGCCCGGTCGAAGTCCGAATCGGGCGCCTCCGGACCCCGCTCGGCCATGCGCGCGCCCGAGGGTTCGGAAAAATCCGGCGAAAGAACCCGGCGCAGATAAGACCGGACCTGCCAGAGCTCGCGGAACGGAAACGCCGCGGAAGAATTCTCGGGGGCCGCGCGTAGAAGAAGCATCGACCGCAGACGATCTTTCGCGGCCTTGCGTAGGGCCGCGCCGACCTGTTTCCATAGGGTCTTCCACAGCCGCGCGTAATGATCGGCGGCGCGGCCGTAACGCCAGTCGGGCCCGACACGGCTCGGCGGCGCGATTCCGAAAAGAACCTCGCAAATCGTGACGCCCCAGGCGAATTCGTCCATCCTTTGCGTGAAAAAGTCCCGGTTGAGCGCGCGACCCTCGAAGTCCTCCGGATAATAACCCGGAGTGCCCATCGAGCCGCCAGGTACGGCCAACGACCTCCGCTCGTTCCGCCTGCGCAGGACGTCGTTCAAGTCGATCGCGAGCCCGAAGTCGGCGACGATCGTCTTGAAGCGCCCGCTGCCGAAAAACTCTTCCGACACCCAGAGGTTCTCCGGTTTCAGATCGCGGTGCACCACGCCTTGCCGGTGCATGAGATTGAGCTTGACGTTGATCAAACCTAGGAGCTCCACCTTTCGAGCGAGCGGCGTCGCGGCCCAGCGCGGATCTTCCATCGCGTCTCGCAGCGTCCCGCCCTTCGGGAAACGGCGGTAGACGACGGCCTGCGATTCCCCCTGGCTCCGGATGGATTCGCAGCGAGCGGCCGTCTCTTCGGCGATTTCGCGCCAAGGGAAATCGGACGAGCCGTCCTCATAAATTTTTTGCGCCAAGTCTAGCCGCTCGAGAAGCGCCCGTATCTCCGCAATCGTGCGTGTCGGGCGCACGAGCACGGCCGGAAATCCCTCTCGCCGGGAAAGGCGCTCGGGCACGTCTTCCATGAAACGCAGGATGGCGAGCGCTTTCCTTCTGACATGGTACGGCGAACGGAGGTCGTCTTCACTGAAGGTGAGATTCCAACGCGGAATCCGGTAGACATATTCCCTGCCGTACAGCTTGAGGAGGTGCGCCTCCGCGTAACCCCCTTCGCCGATGAGCTCGGATGAATAGAGACGGACCGGCGAGCCGATGCTTTCGACGAAATACACCTTCCGGTCAGAGCTACGGACCACCGTGATGCGCTCGAGAAGCGAGCGCTCCAAGGCATCCATCGTGCGCCCTTCGGCCATGCGCGCGCCGGCTAGGCCCCCGGAGTTCGCGTCGAGTTTGAAAACCGCGACGAGCGTCTCCGGACGGATCGTGCCGAACCGAAGAAGGCCGTAGCCGTCGAGCACTTCCTTTTTCGCGTCTTCGCGGAAATCGTGATGGGGGTCCTCGGACACGGCCTCGACGAATTGCTCGAAAAAGACGGGGTCCTCCAGGCGGATCTTCTCGAGACGTTCCTCAGCTTCTTCCACCGTCTTCACCGCCGGCAAATCGGCCATGCGGGCACCCGAGCCTTCGAAACCATCGAGAGCCCGGAGAAGGAAACTCGCGAGTGACTGGCCTTCGGCGCCCGCGTACGCGTCGACGAGGTCCGGGCCGCCGACCGCATCGAGGACCGTGAGCGCCATGCGCGACTCGGCCCGCGCCAAACCGCCCGCGTGCCAGATTTCGGAAAGCCGCCGCGCGGATTCCGCAAGCGGAGCGTCCGGCGAAAGTCCCTGCCGCTCGAAGAAGAGGCGGACGCTTTCGCGGGGTTCCGGATACTGCGCCTCGGGATCGACGGCCGTCACGGCGTTCGTCTCGAGCGCAGCGTAGAGCTCGGCCAACGACCGCCGGAAACGGCCTTCGAGCACGAAGATCGGCGGAGCCGTTCCCTTCTCGAGCCAGACGCGGTACTCTTCGACCGTGTCGCCGCTAAAGGACATGAGGTGATCGGTGATGCCTTCCTTGAACGCCGGGAAAAGCCGCGCGAACGCACCGACGGCACGGTCCGCGAGGAGCCGATCGCGAAGCCTCAGCACGAGCGGCGCGGCCATGCGGGCGCCTTGAGAAACCTTTACCCAGGCCGAGAAGTCTTCCCCGCCCGTATCGAGACGCTTCATGGGGGCGTCATCGGGATATTCCGGGAACCGGTTGGCTTGGCCCGCCGACACGTGCACTGCCCCCGTACCGAGAAGGCCGGAAATCTCGCGGCCAGCGCGCAGGATGTGTCCCGGGGAGAACCAGCCCTCGGCGAACACGTATTTGTCGTAAACGAGTGTGACGCGCTCGAGGGCCGGCATGGAAAGAACGCTCGTGCGGTACCCGAGGACGGTCAGGCTTTCGAGGCCGGCCTCGTGCAGGCGGCGCTCCAGGAGGTTGAACGCCTGGGTGTCGGGCTCGACGACGTGGAGCGTCTTGACGCGCGGGTTGGCTTTCGCGAAACCCACGATGTCTTCGGCGTTGTCGTAGGGGCCGATGAAAAGAACTTCGTCTTCCGGCCCGTACCCGTCGGGCCGGATCCCCGCTTTTCGCAAGTAGCGGTTCAGATTCTCGAAATCGAAAGCGTACATCCGGTGTGTCATCGTGAGTGCGTTTCCGGAAGCGCCCGCCGCATACCGTTTATTCGTGCGCGCGATCCGGCCGTCCGTGTCCCACTTCTTGATCAGAACGGCGGGCTGGGAAGGAAAACGCACGACGATCGTCCGGATCCAGCCGGAATCGAGCGTGTGTCTTTGCCGGCGGTCGGGGAAGCCCCCCATCAAGTGGAAGCGGCGAAAGAGGGCTTCTTCGCTCCAATACCAATCGTCTCCGCTCGCTTCGGAGCGTGTGACGCCGAGCACGAGCCCACGGCCGTCGTTTTCGATCGACACGCGGACTTCCCCTTGTGATTCCCGGAGCGAGCGCTCGACAAGAATTCCGAGCGCGCGGCGGAAACGTCCGGGGTGGACGCCGTTCGCCGCGAGGTTTATGGGCGCAAGGAGATCGATTTGGACGCGAGCGGCCTGTCCCGGCGGCAGGGTCGCCAGCGCCTGCTGGATGAGCACGATCCCGTCGCTTTGGCTGCCGTCGTTCGCCATGCGCGCACCCGACGGCGCCGCGGATTTCGACCCGAACGCGGTGACGAGCGTTGGGAGAACGCCGGTGACGATCCGCAGATCGCCGCCGACGCGAGAGGATAAGCGGCCGACCAGCGAACGGCCGATCGTCTCGGAAGACCACGGCGACACTGCGCTCTCGTCCATCACGCGGAGAATCTCCTTCATGAGCACCCACTGCCGGGCGCGCCAGTATTTATCGAGCGTCGCATTCTCCACGCTTTCGAGATAAGCTTCGTGCGACGTCGTTTCCTCCTCCCGGGGCGGCAAAGGGAAATCGAAATCCGGGTCGTCGACGACGTTCTTGCTCCAGAGAGCGAGCCAATCGGAGAGAATTCTCCGCACGAGCGGCGACTTCCGGCCGTCGGGAAGCGCTTGCGCGAGATAAAGCAGCGTCCGCATGTTAGCGATGCTGACGTTCAGCTCCGTCCCCTCCGGATAAAGCCGCGCGACGAGCTCGTGGAACCGCGACGCGATCCCCGCGCCTTGGTGGGGCGGGAAGGTCGTGTAAGAAGGTTCGACGACAAGCCCCCCTTCTTTCATCGAATGGCGAAGGGCGAGCGTGGCCGCGAGCTGATCGCCGGACGAGCGGAACCAACCGGATTTCCGGTAGACACGGAACCGGGCGTAATGCGGCGCTCCGACGACCGGGTCTGAACGGAGATAGTAGCCGGGGCCGAAAGCGATGCCGTCCAACGCCTCGCCGACGGGGCGCGCGATATCGAGGGCCGGCGAGTCCGAATCGAGCAGCCGTTCGATGCGCCCCCGGGTGGCAGAGACACCGGTGCGGTAGAAGAGCCAAGCATTGTAAGTGCGCCGGAGGAATCGCGTGAAAGCCGGGCGGGCGCTCCCTTCCGCGGCCACCCGCGCGCCGGAGGCCCGGACGGGGTCGGCGGAAGGCGTCCCCTCAGGCGAAGGCGGAAGGTAAATGGTGCGGTAGCGTGCGGGGAGCGGACGGGTCGCGCCCTCGTCGTCAGTGGACGTTTCGATCCGCGCCACGGAACGCAGCCGTTCGAGTGCCGGAAATTTTGAGCGCGGATAACGGTTCGTCACGTGAAGCCGCATCGAGTCGGCGAAGCTCGCCGGATCCAGGGCGTGCTCGTATTCGGGAAGCGCATTCCGGTTGTTCAGCCGGTATAAAAGGGTCGTGATCCCCGTCGAAGGCCCGCTCGACCAACCTTCGATGACGACGCCTTCGAGCCCCGTTTGGATAAACAGCTCGCCTCCGCGGCGGAGTTTCTCGTTCTTGATCTGCGCGACGAGCTCGAGTTTATTCTGAACGTAGGGCAGAACCGAAGTTCCGATCAGGATCACGTCGGCTCTCCCCTTAAAGGGTACACCGAGGTCGAGATCGGCGATCGTCTGGTTCTTTTCGAACCACGCGCGGAATTCCGGAGACAACCAGCGTTCGGCCTTGCGGCGGACGTCCGAGGGAAGGGACGCGAGGTATTTTTCACGGTCGATCGAGAGACGTTCCTTGTTCACGAACCGCAGTTTCACCCGCGGGCCGTAACGTTCCCGGAGTTCCGCCGCCGACGCCCCGAGGCCGGCGCCGAGGATCCAGACGTCGATTTGCTTGCGGGTTTCGAGCCGCCTCTGAACTGACCTCTCGACCGCGCCTTGAGTCACGTCGTCCTCCTGGGTGAAATCGCGCGCGACGTTCTGTGTTCCGACGTAAGGATTTCCTTCGGCCATGCGCGCTCCCGCCGGCCGTTCGAGCACCATCATTTTCCCGCTGACGCGGGTGGGGAGGCCGGTGACGCGCGTCAATTCCTCGGCCGCGGTGCGGCGGAATTCGTCCTGGGCCTCCGAAAAGAGCTCGCGTAGGCGCCCCAGGGAGTTTTCGACTTCGACGCGAGACGCGTGCGCCGGATCGTCCGGGGAAAGATTCAGCGTCTCGAAAACGCTGCCGAAAAATTGAGTGTAGGCGAGCCCCATCCCCAGCGCGGATTCGCCGTCGCGTATTTCGCGGGCCCATCTCAAAAGGCCCGGGGGCAAGGAACGGTACAAACCGCCGGCCGTCAGATCCTCCTCGAGTTTCTTTAAGGCGGCGGAATTCAAGAGCGCCGTGGCTTCGGCGTACATCGCCTCGTAAAGTGCCCCGCTCCGCGTGTTTTGATGGACGATCTGCTCCGCCTGGCGAAGGGCCCGGTTCACCGCCTGCCGCGAGACGAGGTCGTTCACCGCCTCACCCTTCCAGAGTCCGCCTCCGCGATCCATCCAGGTGACTTCCCCGCCCTCGAACGCCGTGCTGAAGACATAAGCTTCGGGGACGAGACGATCCCCTCGCTTGCGGAACACCGCGAGTTTTTCCATGTCGGCGCCGCCGGACAACGGCGAGAAACCAGCGACGAGCGCGCCGCCCTCGCGCAAAGCCGCCGCCAGCGCCTCCCGGTTTTCGGGACCCGGAACGTTGAAGACCCGGACGAGATCCGCCGGAGGAAGCGCCGCCGTACGGTAATCGGCTCGAATGAACGAAACGCCGTTCCTAGAGAACAGGTTCCACGGGGAGGCGACGACGGGCCAGCGAGAATGAACGGAAGTGGGCAGCCAGCGCCCGAGGAAACGCGTTAAGATCTCGGAAAAGCGACCGCGCGCGGTGCCGCGAACCCGTGCGGCGTACACCGACGCCTCGGTGAGGGTCCGCGGGACGACGTCTCCGGCGAGAATCACTCCGGAGGACGTGTCGAGCGCCACGATGTTCCCGGCGGCGTCGAAGAGGATCGCCTCGACCGTCACCGTGAACGACAGCGGGCCCACGTCCTGGTTCGCCAAGAGACCGCTTCTTTTGGCGCTCACGACAACGGCAGGCCGCACGATATCGACGCCTTTTACCGTGAAGGCGCCGCGCGGCACGATTTCCGAAATCTTCTTCGCCATCTCGAGTGTAGTGACGGGCGGATAACCGACGCCGATGTCGTAGATTTGGAGTTTACGGCGTTCGGCGCGGGCGCGGGCGGCGAGAGCCGGCACGATCTCCGAAGCCAGGAAGTCATCGACGCGCCGCAGACGGCCCGCGAACGTCGTGAAGTTGGAGGAGCCCGCAGGACCAGCCTGCGCGGTCTCCAGTTTCTCGAGGACGATCCCGTAAGCCGCCGGCTTGTCGCCGTTCGGAAGGACCTCCGCCGAAACCACGCGGAAACCGCGGGAGGCAAAATAGCCGGAAGCTTCGTCGGCCGAAGCGAAGACGTTTTCGAGCATCGCCGAGAAGATCGCCGCGTCAAGCCGGGATTTTTTGCGTTCCGTCTCAATGCGCCCGAGCGCGCGCGCCGGATCCGCCGGAAGCGGGCCGCGGCGTCTTTCCAGAAGCTCCGCGTTCGCCGCGGCGAAATCGCCGCGCTCGACGTGCGCCTTCAGAAGGTCGCAGAAATCCTCGGCGGCCTGGAGAGCGCCGGCCGCTAGAGTCGCTTCCGCCGTGTAATCGGAATCCGGGTGGTGCAGTGCGAGAACGGCCCGGCCGCCCGGCTTGAGAGCCCGCAGGAGTTCGGCGGCGGCGGCGTCGCGATCGGCATAATCGTAACTGAAACTGTAGAGGGCTGCGTCGAGCTCCCCGTCCACGAAGCCTGTGCTTTCGGCGGATCCGCGCCGGAAGTCGATGCGCGAAGGCGGCTCGCCTTCCCTGTCCATTTCGAAGATGTCGACGGCTGTGATGCTCGCGCCGGGGAAACGGCTGGTCATCACGCGGGACAAGAAAAGATCGGCGCCCGCGCCGATGTCGCCGAGCTTTCGTCCTTCACCGGTGCCCCAGTACGCGCGCAGGCCGTTTTCGATGAAAAGTTCGACGGCCGGCGGGTAGGTGTCGAACGATCCTTGGCGGTTTTGGCGCAAGTTCTTCTCCCACACATCCACCCAGCGATCCTCAATGTCGTCACTCGAAGCCTCGAACGCCATCCGCACACCCGACGCCGGCAGACGCCAGAGCTCCGCGCTCTCCCCGTTTAAGAGGACGGTGACGGGCTCCCAGCCCTTCTTACGGAACGCGAACTCGTAGTTTTCCCACAGGTTCACGCGGGGGATCTTCGGGTAACGCTTCGCGATGCGCCCGGAGTTCGACGCGTAAAACGATTCGATTCCCGCGGCCCGGAGTTCCCGGACCATCTCAGCGATCGCGTTTTCGATCCAGGGCCGGAAGACATTGCGGACGGACGTCGGACGCAAGAGACGGTACCCTAGAGAGGGGTGCATTTCGTCGAAGATCGCGGAGGACCGGCCGTCGATCGTTTCGAATTTCACCTGGATCTGCCCGAACGACCCTCTCGGGCCGATGTCTTCCTGCGAGGATCGTGCGTCGAGGGCCGCGAGTCCGGTGTAGGCCTTCCGCGTCGCGGCGTCCGGCGTCACGACGTAAACGTCGAACGCGCGGTCGTACTCGATCGTCGCGCCCACGACGCCGCCTTTTCCGCTCCATTTGATGGGTTGTGGGGTAGAGAATATTCCCCGCAGACGCTCGGCCGGGGCCTGCCCTCCATACACCATGCGGGCGCCGCTGGCGGAGGCGACGGCCTTGCGCTCGAGGGCGTGACCCACGTACAGCGGCCGGGCTTCCGCGCGGCCGGCGATTTCGGCCAGCTCGGCGTCCGAGACCGTCCTCAGATTGGCGTTATTGAACATGGCCTGCTCTTGTCCGGAAAGCGTTTTTTCGAAAAGCGTCCGCGTCGCGGCGTTCATGTGGAAGAGGCTGTCGGAAAGGTACGCGTTGGGCGCGGCGTCCGGCGGCGCGATGAATCCGTAATCGCGCAAAAGAAGGTCCATCGCGATCAGGTTCCGCATGTCGGGGTGGGTCCGCGTCACTTCGGGGTATTCCTCGAAGTAGCGGTTTAAAAGCGCTCGAAAAAGGCCGGCTCCGCGCAGCTGGGTTCCGTCTTCCAGAGCGAACCGGATGAGGAAACCGCGCAAGCCGTAAACCGAGTCGCCCGCCGCGTCCGTCATCCCGTCCGAGGCGTACACGGACATCACCGGTTGCAGGCCGTCCGCGTGTTTCGAGACGTTATCCCAGACGTCGACGCGCAGCTGGCGCCCGGTCCGGGTCGTGAGCAGCGCGAGCTCTCGCCCGGGCAGTGCTTCCAGGAGGAAAGGCTTCCATCCCTCCGCCGACTGACCGAGCGCCATCCGCGCGCCGGTCGCTTGAAGAGCCGCGGGGATCGAACGGTCGGTCGAAATGAAGCGATAGAGAGAGAACTTCTCGAACGGAGGCAGCGCCGCGTCGTTCTTGTAAAGGCCGAGCAGCGTCTTGAGCGCTTGGGCGGAACGGTCCAGGCGGTACGCGCTCGCTAATTTCCAGTAAACGAGCCAGCGAGGATTGGTTTTTTCGATGAGTCCGACGAGCGGTTCGAATTCGGAGGGATAAGCCGGCGCCACGATCCCGGCCGCGATTTTTTCCGCCTCGGCCCATTCGACCGACGGAAGGGAGTCCATCACCCCTTCGGGAGCGCTGTCCAGCCTGCGCCCGGCTCTCCCCTTCTCCGAAAGAAGGATGTCCGTGTATTCCAATTCCGTTGGCGCGAAGGTTTCCGTCGGCGCGCTCGAATCGTAGGCGTTGAGTCCCGCCAAAAGCGATTTCATGAGTTCCATCGCGAAGGTTTGATCGATGAATTCCGGGCTCGTGACGATCGAAACGATTTTCCCCCGCGCGACGATCGGAACGAGCTGCCGCATCGCACGTTGGACGGCCGCGTCGCGGGCCCATCGGTCGGCTCTCGGCTCGTCGATGCCGGCGTCCCGATGGCTCTTACGGATCCTCTCGTACAACCCCATGAAGAAGTCGAGATCCACGTCGACGATGTCGATGGAGGGGGCGGAGAGAACGTCCTCGAGCGGTTTTTTCTCGAGACCGTAATGGAAATGAAAAGGGCTGTCGTCGGGCCGGGCATCCGCATCCCAAATCAGCCGCTGCGGAAGGACCTGGTCGTCGATCTCCGCCAAATGGAACCACGCCTCGGCGTCGATCAGGCCGGCGGCGACCAACGGCGCGATGAAGTCGTCGATTTCATAACCCCGGATCGCTTCGGCGAGTTGGGCCGGATCTTCGACGTCGACCGGCGGGAGAAAGTCGAGATCGACCGGCTTCGCGAAAGCTCGTTTGGAGACCAGGTCGTCCGGATGCCGGTCCACGTGCAGAAGCGTCGAGTTGTTCCCGATGAGTCCCGTCCGCCTGGCTTCCAACCAAAACGGCAGCGCTTTGTGATGGTGGTCGCTTAGAAAAATCTGGCGGCCCGCCGACGTCGTGATCTTGAAGCTACGCTTGCCGAAAAGAGCGGAGTCCGTCGCGGCCGTCACTTCCGCGGGAACCTGAAACGTGCCGAACGGTTCCGCGCCGGCGGCCATCCTCGCACCTCGCTCCCCGCTCACCTCCAGCGCTTCCAGAGCGTCGAAAAGTTCGGAGCGCTTTCCGTCGAGTTCTTTCAGATCGACGCGCACGAGGCGCGCCACGAGCTTGCCGAGTTCCCGCTCGCCCGCGAAAAAAGAAAGCCGCGCGGTCGCACGGTCCACGATACGCTGGTTCGGCGCGTAAAAAAGAGATTTGAACGTTTCGCGGCGCGTCGCGAGCGGTTGGTCCCACGCACGCATCGCATCGGGAGAACCGGCGGCCGCCGCGAGCGCCCGCTCGAGAGTGGGCCCGAGCTCCACGAGGCTCATCTGGGCGATCGAGACGCCGAGCGCGAAGAGATCCGCGTCGTAAGGGTTAAGCGGCACCTCTTCGGCGAAGGAGAGAACGGCGCTCGTGGGCATGTAGCCCGGCGTACCGCTGATCCCGTAAACCGATTCCACCCCGAGCTTCGCGCGGCTCAGCCCGTCCCCTTCGAGCAGGGACACGCCGAAATCGTGCAAAACCGGAGGCCGCGCGTCGATCTCGGCCGGCGTCGGCGCGCGCGGTCCGAAATACGAGGGAGGAAACCAGAAATTGGAGGGCTTCACGTCGCGGTGGGCCACGCCCCGGGAATGCACGTGGCGGAGCGTGCGCGCGAGCGTCTTAAAAAGATGAACGCGCGATTCCGCAGGCCACTGCGCGATGAGACGCGACGCCTCCTCCGCATCGATGGCCTGCCGGGCAAGCGATTCGATCTCCTCCCGGGTACCGAAAGGCTCCAAAAGAAGCGCGACCGGGGTTGTGCGCGCCCGCAGGGCTGCCGCGAGATCCCGCAGGGCGGCTCGTATCTCCGGCTCGCCGCTCTTGGAAGACAGAAGATCGTAAACCGAAACGAGCTTCGCCGAAATTTCGCTGAAATCTTCCTGCGCACCGGCCGCTCGGGGCAGATCGCGGCGCGCACCTCCGGGATTCACCGCGTTTAAGATCGCAGCTTGCGCGACGATTCCGCGCAGGATATGGAGGGGTGGAAAAATTTCTCGAAGTGGCCGGGTTTCGAGCGTCGCGACGTCGGCCTCGTCCAGAGTGACGCGTCCGACCGAATCCACGGCGTACCATCCTTTCGGCAGGAGAGCAACGGAATCCCCGGCCCAGTACGCGCTCGCGAAGCCGCCGCTCCCAATGACGCTCCCCACCAGGAAGTCCGCCATCCGCGCGGCGGATACCACGGGAATCTCGGCGGAGTCCGCGTCGCGCGTTTTCGTCGCGTAGCCGAGAGCGGCGAGGGCCGCTTTGGATTCGATCGCTGTCGCTCGTCCCGGGAAGCGCGTCGTCTCGACTTGCTTGGCCTGGTCGATCAGCTGGTAAATCCAGTCGAATTCGGCGGCGGGAAGCTTGCGGGCCGTCTCGAAAGTGCCGCGCGGAAGCATCGAGCCGGCGGCGGCGGGCTTTTTCCGGAGCGGCGCCAGAAGCAGCTCCTCGTATTTCGCCTGGTTCGTTTCCGTGGAAACCGCCGGAGTGAGGACCGCGTACGAAAAACCGTCTTCGCGGAGAAGTTTTTTGAGGTGCGGCGTGTGGTAGCCGCCGGTGATCAGAATCGCGACGCTTTCCTTCTCCGCGGCGAGCGCCTTCGACGTATTCCGAACGAACGCAAAATCGCGTTCCCGCACCGAATCGTAAAAGGCTTCGAGCGGCGTCTTCGCCTTCTCGAGCGCGTCGCGGTACGGCACGAGATCCTCGAACGCGCCCGCTTCCGCGAGAAGACGGTTCACAAAAGCAAGGTAGGACGCGGTCGCGAAATCGGTCTCGTTCGCGCGGAACGCTTCGAACTCCTCCGCGCTCATGCGGATGCGAAACGCCGTGTCGAGAAGCGCGACGTAGCGGTCGATCGCGCGGAGTTTCCGCGGCGCGTCGCCGGCGAGAAGTTTCGCGTAGCAGGCCTCGCGCGCCGCCGCCGCGTCCTTCAGCACCGCGTCGAGATCGATTTCAGAGAATGCGCGGAGATAATCCACGTATTTCGAGAGCGCCGGATAATCCTCGAGACGGATTCCCTTCTCTCGCGCGATAACAAAAGTGTTTCGGAAGTGAGGATAACGCGAGAGCGCGGCGCCCTTGGCGTTCCCCATCCGTTCGAGCGAAGCCCGGAGTTCCGAACCCCCGCCGCGGCGCGCGATTTCTTCCGCGAGAGCCCCCTGCTCGAGATTGGCACGCTCGAAGTCGATCTCCTTTTCCGTCGCTTCGAGCGCGCCTAGGCGAGCGAGCGACGGATACCCAGAGGCATCGATACCGGCGTACGCCAGAAGTTCCAACGCCGCCCTAAAATCGGCTTCCCCTCCGGCCGCGGCCGCGCGAGCCTCGAACGCCAGAAGTTCCCGCGGATAGAGACGGCGCTTCATTTTCTCAATGGCCGTGCGCACGCGCGATAGGTATTCGAGCGCGTCCGTGCGGACCGCCGCGAGGTCCGCGTAGCTCGAGACGCTCTTGAAATAGAGAGCTTTGTCCTCGACGCCGACGATCTTCATCGGCTTATCCGAGATGAGATTGAGGTATTCCTCGCCGGAGATTTTTCCCTCGACGAGGAAACTCTTGGCCACGCGCTTCCAGGTTTCCGGCGACGCGATCGACTTGATCGGGGTGAGCGTCGCGTCGCGCGAGCCGCCTTCGACGAGCACGAGCCGCACGTCGTATTTCTCCATGATCGCGTCGAGTGCCCAGGCTAGATTCTCCTGGCCGCTCAGATTTGAATGGGCGTCCTGAATATGGATGACGAAGGGGCCTGTGCCGCGATGAACTTCCCGCAAGGAAGCGAATGGAAGGGGCGGCTCGAAACGCGAAGGGTCCGAAGCGAGCGAAACCGCCGAAGGGGCGGGAGAAGACAGCGGGGCGGCCTGCGCGACTTCCGCCGCCAGAAAAGAAGCGACGAGAACGCAAGCGACCGTGCGCAGTCCGAGACGGCGCCGGTCCCCGCGTAACCAAAATTTATATAAAGCGAGCAATGCGAGTGCGTTGGGCATTGGGTTAGGGCAAGTATACCCGCCGTCCGGCTCAAATTCAAAATAGAGACGATCCATAAAACTATATTATAAAAAGACTTATAAAAATCTTATTCTACGCTGACTCACTTTTGACTGGAAACGCTTAAAACAGGCCGTTTCCTCTATATACAGGGGCCTCCAGTGCTTTTTCCGATTCCTTTGACTTGGTTTTTCGTTTTCTGTACAATGGCTCCCATAAACCGTTCGGAGCACTTTTTTTCATGACTTTATTAAACGATTATTCTTACGTCTTCGGATTTCTCGTCATCGGCGTCGGGTTCGTGGTCGTCAACACCCTCCTGCCCCTCCTGATCAGTCCGCGAAGCCGCGGTTCCCGCGCGAACGACCCGTACGAAAGCGGCGAAGTCCCGATCGGCGGCGCGTGGGTACAGTTCGACGTCAATTACTACCTCTTCGCATTGATCTTCATCGCCTTCGACGTCGAAGCCGCATTCCTTTTCCCGGTTCTTGCGGTGTACCGCGAGGTTCCGGGCTGGGGCGCGTTCGTCGAGGTCGCCGTTTTCCTCTTCATCCTGTCGTTCGCGATCCTCTACGCTTGGAAAAAAGGACTCTTCTCCTGGAAGTGATGCATGGCCGATCCGATTAAAGAACCCCAGCTGTATAAAAACCCCGCTTACCTGCAGACCCAGTCGCCTGCGCCAGGAATCGTGAACCTTTTCCACGTCGAGGACGTGCTGAACATGGCCCGCGCCAATTCGCTTTGGCCGCTCACGTTCGGCCTCGCCTGCTGCGCCATCGAGATGATGGCCGGCGGCGCCGCGCGTTACGATCTCGACCGCTTCGGCTTCGGCGTGTTCCGTCCTTCGCCGCGCCAAGCGGACGTGATGATCGTCTCGGGTACGATCTCGCGCAAGATGGTTCCCTGCATCAAAACGCTCTACGACCAGATGCCGTCTCCGAAATACGTGATCGCGATGGGCGGCTGCGCCACCGCGGGTGGCCCGTTCAAATTCCCGGGCCAGTACGGCATTCTCGAGGGCATCGACAAGATCATTCCCGTGAACGTCTACATTCCCGGCTGCCCGCCGCGCCCCGAAGCGCTGATCGCCGGCATCCTCGAGCTTCAAAAGCAAATCAAAGCGGGCAACGTGCAAGGCGTGATGTCGCCGGCGGCCGTCAACGACTCTCAGGACGCGCGCCCCGCCGAATACAAAAACGCGGTCTCCCGCGCCGATTTCCGCAAACCCGCCGCTCCGGCCGCTCCCGCGGCTCCTGCGTCGGCGGAGCCGAAAGCCTAAAACGTGTCCCCCGTCGCTGAAAAAGACATGAAAGCCTGGCTCGTCTCGTCGGTGAAGCCCGACGAGTTCGCGGAAAAAGATCCGAAGTCGGGCGTTCTCTTCGAAGCTCTCGTCGGCCGCGAGCATATCCGGGAAGTCGCACGCGAATTCCGCACGCAGGGGTGGTTTCTCGAGTCGATTTCCATCGTCGACTTCGCCGAATGCTTCGAGATCGTCTACCATTTCAACAAATGGGGCGTTGCCCGCCGAGCCTGCGTAAAGACGCTCGCCCTGAAGGCGGAAGGCGAAGCGGCGTCCGCTCCCTCGATCTCGGACGTCTTCCGCGCCGCCAACTGGCACGAGCGCGAGGCGTACGACATGTTCGGTCTCGTCTTCGAAGGCCACCCGAACCTGAAGCGCCTCCTTCTTCCCGAAACTTCGAAGATCCACCCGCTACGCAAGAGCTTCAAGGGCGAACCCAAGGGCTCCGACGTCGAGGACTCCCTGCGGCTCATCCAAGAAGACACCGAGGGCTTCGAGGTGCGCTACCCGAGCCAGCTCACGAAGAGCCAGAAGGATTACTACCTGAATCTCGGCCCTCAGCATCCGAGCACGCACGGCGTCCTTCGCGTCCTTCTCCATTTAGACGGCGAGCGCGTGCTAGACGGCGAGCCGGTACTCGGCTACTCGCACCGCAACCAGGAAAAGATGTTCGAGATCCAGAATTACCTCGCCTGCTGGCCGCAGTTCGGCCGCCTCGATTACGTCGGCGCGATGGCGTTCAATTTCGGCTACGCCCACCTGATCGAAAAGGCGATGGGCATTGAAGCGACGCCCCGCGCCCAAGCGATCCGCGTCCTGGCGACGGAGCTAAACCGCATCTCCTCCCATCTCCTCTGGATGGGCACGTTCCTCCTCGATCTCGGGGCGTTCACGCCGTTCTTCTACTGCTTCGACGACCGCGAAAAGATCATCGACATCCTCGAGATGGCCACCGGCGAGCGCCTCACCTACGACTACTTCCGTTTCGGCGGGCTCGATCACGACATCCCTGAGGAGATGCTCCCCGCCGTGAAGGCGTTCGTCCCCGAATTCAAGAAACGACTCAAGGATTACCACAAGCTCGTCACGAAGAATCCAATCTTCATCTCGCGCACGCGGGGCCTCGGCGTCCTCACGAAGGACCAGGCCCTGAATTACGGCGTGAGCGGTCCCTGCTTGCGCGCCTCGGGCGTCCGCCAGGATCTTCGCCGCGACGAGCCCTATTCTATTTATCCCACGCTCGATTTTGACGTTCCTACCATGACGGACGGCGACGTCTGGTCGCGTTACACAATCCGTATGCGCGAGATGGAGGAGAGCCTGAAGATCGTCTCCCAGCTGGTGGAAAAAATCCCGGCCGGAGACGTCACGCTCGGCAAGTTGCCGAAGAACGTGCCGAAGGGCGAATATTATTCCGCGGTCGAATCGGCGCGCGGCGCATTCGGCATCTATCTCGTCAGCGACGGCACGCTCAATCCCTACCGCATGAAACTGCGTACGCCCTCGTTCTGCAATTTGAGCGCGTTCAGCGAGATGATCCCCGGCTGCCTCCTCTCCGACGTGATCGCGATCCTGGGCTCCATCGACATCGTTCTCCCGGAGATCGACCGGTGACCGGAAACCCCGTCCTCGACGAGCTTCTGAAAATCGTCCTCTGGGGAACGCTCGTGATCCTTTTCGTGTCCGTGAACGCGCTTTTCCTCGTCTGGGCCGAGCGCAAAATCTCGGCGCGCATCCAGCTACGCCAGGGCCCGCTTCACGTCGGCTTCCAGGGGACGCTGCAGACCGTGGCCGACGCGATCAAGCTCATCTCGAAGGAATTGACGCTTCCCAAATCCTCGGCCAAGAGCCTCTACATGCTCGCTCCGGTGCTCGTCTTCGCCCCGTCGATCGCGGCGTTTCTCGTGCTTCCGTTCTCGCCGGAAATGCCGATGCGCGATCTCAACATCGGCTTCCTCCTCATCTTCTCGCTCACGAACGTCACTTTCATCGGCGTCTTCCTCGCCGGCTGGGCCTCGAACTCCAAATACGCGCTCCTGGGCTCCATGCGCGCCATCGCGCAGAACATCTCTTACGAAATTCCCCTCCTTCTTTCCACGATGGGCGTCGTCCTCTGCGCGGGGACCCTCCAGATGTCCGGAATCGTCCGGGCCCAGGAGCACGGCTGGTTCCTTTTTAATGGCCAGGTGATCGCGTTCGTCGTCTTCATCGTCTCGGCACTCGCCGAGGCCAACCGTGCGCCATTCGACATTCCCGAGGCCGAATCCGAGCTCGTCGCCGGTTTCCACACCGAGTACTCGGGCATGCGGTTCGCGCTTTTTTTCCTCGGCGAGTACACGGCCGTCTTCATCTCATCCGCCGTGGCCGTGACGCTTTTTCTCGGCGGCTGGAGCGGCCCGCTCCTTCCTCCGCCCGTCTGGTTCCTCCTTAAGACCTATTTGATCGTTTTCGTGGTGATGTGGATCCGGTGGACGTTTCCCCGCCTGCGCTCGGATCAGCTCATGGCGCTGGCCTGGAAGGTGCTGATTCCGTTCGCTCTCCTCAACATCCTTTTGACGGCGCTTTTTATCCAGCTGCAAAGGAGCCTCGCATGAGCGTCGTCGGTCGCTATTTCAAAGACGTCTTCTCGGGTTTCTGGGCGCTCCTCGCGGGTATGGCCGTCACCGCGCGCTATTCGGTCAAACCCCCGGTCACGCTGATCTACCCCAAGGAGCGCATGCCTCTCAAGCACTTCAAGGGTCCCATCGCTTTCACGACCGACGAGAAGACAGGGGACCACAAGTGCATCGCCTGCAATGCCTGTATCAAGACCTGCCCGTCGCGCTGCATGTCGCTCGTCGCACAAAAAAGCGCTCTGGACGGAAAGCGCGTTCTCACGGACTTCAAAGTAAATTACATGCTCTGCAGCCTGTGTAGCCTGTGCATTGACGTCTGCCCCACCGACGCGCTGAAGCACGACTCCCCCAATTACGACATGGTCGCCTCGAACCAGCGTGACATGCACATGGATCTCTTGAAGCCTTACCGCGACGCCGGCACGCCGCTCACGAAGATACCGGTGGTCGATCCCGCGGCCGCGGCGGCAAAGCCTTCGCCGACGAAGCCCGAGAACAATGCCGCGGACAAGCCGCTCAGCCCCGAGGAACCGAAATCTTGAGCCTACCCGACGCCTTTTTCCTCTTCTTCGCGGGAATCACGCTGGGCGGAGCCGTTCTCGCGGTGACCTTGCGGAACGTCTTCTACAACGCGCTCTCCCTGATCCTCTGCCTGGCGGGTGTGGCGGGACTTTTCGTTTTCCTGAACAGCGAGTTCCTCGCGGTGATGGAGGTCATCATCTACATCGGCGCGATCTCCATCGCGATCCTCTTCGCGATCATGCTCTCCCAGCCTATGATGCCCGTAAAGGAGCCCTTAAACCGCGGGAAGGTCGCGCGCGCGGCGCTCGTGGCGGGTCTTCTTTTCCTCGGACTCTCGCGCGTCATCGGGCGTTCGCAGTGGTCCACGGCTCCGCTCGAGGGCGACTACTCGCTTCAGGGAATCGGCCGCATGCTGCTCGGAGCCAACATGATCCCGTTCGAGGTTGTTTCGCTCGTGCTCCTAGTCGCCATCATCGGTGCGCTGGTCCTCACGGGCTCGAAAGGACGCGGATGAGCGAGAGTCTCGGCGCCTATCTGTTCATTTCGACCGCCCTTTTCTGCTTGGGAGTATACGGCCTTCTCTCGCGGCGGAACCTCGTGGCGATGCTAATCTCGCTTGAGCTGATCCTGAACTCTGCGAGCCTCAACTTCGTGGCGTTCAACAAGTTTTCGCTCATCAACAAGGCCGCCGGCCAGACCTTCGCGGTCTTCGTGATCGCGCTGGCCGCCGCCGAGGTCACGATCGGCTTGTCCCTGATTCTTCTTTTCCACCGTAAACGCGACTCGATCAACGTCGAGGACGCGGGAGAGATGAAAGGATGACAAGCGACCTCTTCCTCCTCTGGACGATCCAGCTTGCGCCGCTGGCGGCTTTCCTTCTCCTTTTCGTTCTGCCCAAGGGCGCGCGCCGCGCCGCGCCCGTCGTGGGCATGGTCTTCGCGTTCGCGGCCGCCGCGGCGTCGATCACGCTCCTTTTCTCACACGCGGGCGAACACGGCGGGTTCGTCTACGAATACAAGACGCTCTGGCTGCGGGTTACCGAGATGGCGCTTTGGCCGGGCGTCGTGATGCCCGAATACGTCCTTTCCGCCGGCTTCTTGGTCGATCCGCTCAACCTTCTCATGATCGCGATCGTCACCACGATCGCGTTCTTCGTGCAGATGTTCTCCTACTACTACATGGCGGAAGACCCGTCCAGGCCGCGCTACTTCGCTTTCCTGTCGTTCTTCTCTTTCGCGATGACGGGCTTGGTCCTCGCCTGCAACCTTCTGCAGACGTTCCTCTTCTGGGAACTCGTAGGACTGGCTTCTTACCTTCTGATCGGATTCTGGTACGAGAAGCCGGCGGCGGCGACGGCCGCGCGCAAAGCGTTCGTTCTGAACCGTCTGGCGGATCTCGGTTTCTACCTCGGCATCGTTTTTCTCTTTTTCTTCGTCGGCACGCTCGATTTCACGGCGTTCCGCCCCGACGCGCTGCGCGAGGCGATGGGCTCCGGCTGGGCGGCCGCCGTGGGGCTCCTCGTCTTCATGGGCGTCATGGGCAAGTCCGCTCAATTTCCCTTCCACGTCTGGCTGCCAGACGCGATGGAAGGCCCCACCCCGGTTTCCGCCCTAATCCATTCGGCCACCATGGTTGCGGCGGGCGTGTTCCTCATGGCACGCGCCTTTGGTCTTTTCGCGGCTTCCGAAGCGGCCCTCACCGCGGCGCTCGTGGCCGGCGCGCTGACCGCGATAACGGGCGCGCTCCTGGCGACCGTCCAGCGGGATATCAAGCGCATCCTCGCCTACTCGACCGTCAGCCAGCTCGGCCTCATGGTGATGGCGATGGGCGCGGGCTCTCCGGTCGCTGGGATGTTCCACCTGTCGACGCACGCGTTTTTCAAATCACTCCTTTTCCTCACGGCCGGCGCGTTCATCCACCGTTTCCATTCGAACGACATCTGGGAAATCGCGCGTGCCGGCGGAAAAAAAGACAAGCTCGCTATGGCGGCGCTCACGCTCGGCCTCCTCTCGCTTTCGGGTATTCCGCCGCTCTCGGGCTTCTTCTCGAAGGACCTGCTCCTCGAAGCGCTGAGCGAGCGTTCTGGCTTCTTTTATTGGATCGGCGTCGCGGTGAGCTTCCTGACCGCGTTCTATTCGTTCCGCCTTCTTTTCGTTCTCCTTTTCACGAAGCCGGGCCATGCGCCGCACGCCGCGCACGCGCACGCGCCGTCACCTTTCCTGAGCGCCTGCCGCGCGGTGCCGCTGGTTTCGCTCGCTTTGCTCTCGCTTCTGATCGGAGCGCTGGGAACGTCGTGGGGCGGATCGGCACTGCTCCACTGGCTCGGCGGTCACGATGCGCACCTGGATCCGACGATCGCCGGCACGACGCTCGTTCTCGCTTCGATCGCGGTCGTCCTGGCTTTCTTTAAGTTCCGCGATCCCGCGGCAGCCGAAACGCGCCTCGAGGAAGAAGGCGGGTCCTGGAAGCGCGCGCTCCAGCATAAGTTCTACGTCGACGACGCGTACGAATTCCTCGTTAAGAGCGTCGGCCTGTCCTTCGCGGCGGCGCTCAACTGGATCGATAAACGGGTGTTCAACCGCCTTTTCGTCGATCGGACCTCCGGCGCCGTGCTCGGTCTCGGAAAGCTCCTCTCCCGCCTCCAGAGCGGCCTTCTCCAAGATTATCTCTCGCTGGCCGTGGGCGTCGGCATCGTCATTCTCCTTTTCGTATTGAAAGGAACGCCTTGAGCTTCCCGATCCTGACCTCCATTCTCCTTTGCCCGGTCCTGGGTCTCCTGGCCGTTCTCCTGACGCCAGCTCGCATGGAAGGACTCGTGAAAGCGATTTCTCTGGCGACCGCCGCGGTTTCGCTCATTCTCTCGATCTTCCTCTGCATGGCTTTCGACGCGTCCAACCCCGGCTTTCAGATGGTCGAGTTCGTCGATTGGATGCCAAGCTACGGCGTGCATTACTCGATGGCGGTAGACGGCCTCAACGTGACGATGATTCTCCTCACCTCCATCGTCATCTTCTGCGGCATCCTCGTGTCGTGGGGCCTTAAATTCCGCGTGAAGGACTTCTTCGCGAACATGCTTTTCCTGGTTGCGGGCGTATTCGGCGTGTTCATGACGACGAACCTCTTCTTCTTCTTCCTGTTCTACGAGATCGCCGTGATCCCGATGTATCTCCTCATCGTGATCTGGGGCTCGACGAACAAGGAATACGCGGCCATGAAACTGACCCTTTACCTCCTCTTCGGAAGCGCGTTCATTTTCGCGGGCTTCCTGTACATGTATTCCCTGCCGGGGGCACATACTTTCGATCTAGTCGCGCTGAAAGAGAATGTCGCGTTCGCGCCCGACGTTCAAAATTGGCTCTTCCTCGCGCTTTTCATCGGCTTCGGCGTGCTGGCCGCCTGCTTCCCGTTCCACGTGTGGTCGCCCGAGGGCCATGTCGCCGCCCCGACCGCCGCGAGTATGCTTCACGCGGGCGTTCTCATGAAACTCGGCGCGTTCGGCATCCTGCGGGTGGGCGTCTATCTGCTTCCCGACGGCGCTCGGTTCTGGGCGCCGCTCATCGCGGGTCTGGCGCTCTGCAACATCGTTTACGGTGCGTTCGTCGCCACGCAGCAGAAGGACCTTAAGTTCATCATCGGCTTCTCGAGCGTCAGCCACATGGGCATCGTGCTTTTGGGCATCGCGACGATGACGGATGTCGGCTTCAACGGCGCGCTCTTCCAGATGTTCTCGCACGGTCTCATGACCGCTCTTTTCTTCGCGTGTGTCGGGTGGATCTACGACGGCTGCCACACCCGCATGCTGGACGAGCTCGGGGGGCTTTCGAAGAAAGCACCGAGAATCTCGGCGTTCTTCATCATCGCGGGCCTCTGCGGGCTCGGACTCCCGGGCATGGGTAGCTTCGTCGCCGAGCTTCTCGTCACGATCGCGGCCGTGAGCCGGTTCCCGGCGGTCGGCGTGATCTCCATCGTCGCGCTCCTCATCACCGCCTATTACGTCCTCACCGCGATCCAGAAGGCGTTCTACGGCCCCCCTTCGCCCCACACGGAACACCTGCACGACATCGGGTTCTTCCAGTTCATCCCGCGCGCGATCCTCGTGGGCGTCCTAGTTTTCTTCGGCGTGTTCCCTCAAGTTTTCATCGGTTTCGTCTCGGCCTCGACCAAGGCCCTCGTGGGAGCCTGACATGCTGACTCTCCTCCTTCCCGAGATCCTGCTCGCGATCACGATCACGGCGCTTCTTTGCCGGATGCTGAGCCGCCAATCGGAGACCGAACCGCGCCTCTTCATGGCCGTGGCGGCGTGCCTTCTGGTCGCCGGAGCGGTCGTCTCCGTTTTTTTCGGGCCCGCGACGCTCTTCTACGCTTCGTACCGCGTGGATCTCCTCTCACAGGGCTTCAAGGTGATTCTCGCGGCGTCGCTCCTCTTCACGGTGCTCGCTTCGCGCGATCAGTTCTCGATCCAGGCCAATCGCCTGCCGGAATACTACTTCTTCCTCCTCACCGGTACGCTCGGAATGATGATGATGACGAGCGCGGCGGATCTCCTGACGCTCTACGTCTCGCTCGAGCTCTCGAGCTACTCGCTCTATCTCCTGACGGCGCTCCGGGACGAGCGCCGCACCACGGAGGCGAGCGTCAAATACGTGATCATCGGCGCGGCGGTAAGCGGCATCATGCTCTGGGGCTTGAGCCTCATGGCCGGCGTCTCGGGAACGTTCCTCTTAGCCGGCATGGCGCAAAACGCTCCCGCGCTCCTCGCCGAGCCGGCATTCGCGGCGGGACTCGCGCTCACGCTCTTCGCGGTCCTCTTCAAGCTCTCGGCTTTCCCCGTTCACGCGTGGGCGCCGGACGCCTACGAGGCCGCCTCGACCCCCGTGACCGCGTTCCTGGCGACTGCCTCGAAAGCCGCCGCGGTAGCCGTCATGATCCGCCTTCTCATGCTGACCGGCCTCACACCGGGTCTGACCGCGGCCTTCGGCGCGCTCGCCGTGGCGTCGATGACGCTCGGCAACGCCGCCGCGCTCGTCCAGCGGGACGTCAAACGCCTGCTCGCCTATTCGAGCGTCGCGCAGGCGGGCTATCTTCTCGTGGGCCTCGCGGCCGTCTCGGGTGAAGGGTTCTCCTCCGCGTTCTTCTACGCGCTCGCTTACGCCGTCATGAACGCGGGTGCGTTCACGGTGGTGCTCGCGGTCGCGCGCGCGTCGGCCAACGACAATCCGAAGCTCTCCGATTTCGACGGCCTCGCCGAGCGCTCGCCGCTCCTGGGGCTCCTCCTTCTCGTCAGCCTCCTTTCGCTCGCGGGCATCCCGCCGCTGGCCGGCTTCACGGGCAAGTGGATCCTTTTCTCGGCGGCCATGGACAAGGGCCGCTGGCTTCTCGTCCTTTGGGCGGTTCTCAATAGCGTCGTGTCGCTCTTTTACTACCTCACGCTCGTGAAGCACGCCTATCTCGAGAAGCCTAAGACACTCGCGCCCGTCGGGGCGTCGCCGCGCGTGCGCGTGTTGGCTATCGGACTCTGCGTGGCGATCGTTCTTCTCGGTCTTTTCCCGAATTTCTTCGTCACCTTCGCGCAGCAGGCCGTCGTTTCGGCCGCGACGCCTTGGTAAATCCAGGGAGCCGGAACCCAAACACGGCGAAACTCGGCCTGAAGGCCGCTCTTCCAGCCCTTTTACCAGCTTCTCTTTTTTCTTTCCTCGCGGCTCTCGCGCCTTCCGCCTTGTCGGATGGCAGGCGGATGTCTTTTGAATGGGCTCCCAGTATCGGCTTAGACATGACTTTCCGCCTCGACGGACTGGGCCTTCTCTTCGCCCTGCTGATTACGGGCATCGGAACGGCGGTGTGCTTTTACGCCCGCGGCTACCTCGACGGCGATCGGCGCCTCGGTCGTTTTTACGCCTTCCTGTACTTCTTCATGGCGTCCATGCTGGGGCTCGTACTAGCGGATAATTTCATCCTTTTCTTCGTGTTTTGGGAATTGACCGGCATCTCCTCGTATTTTCTCATCGGCTTCGACCATGAGAAAGAGTCCAGCAGGACCTCGGCGCTACAGGCACTTCTCGTTACGGGAGGCGGCGGTCTGGCGATGCTGGCCGGTCTTCTCTGCGTTTCGATGATCACGGGCGCGTCCAGGTTCAGCGAGCTCGATAGTCTCGGCTTCTCCGCCGCTTCCCTGGTTCCGCCCGGCGTGCTTGCGCTCGTCCTGGCCGGCGCCTTCACGAAGTCCGCGCAGTTTCCTTTCCATTTTTGGCTTCCCAACGCGATGACGGCGCCGGCGCCGGTAAGCGCGTACCTCCACTCGTCCACCATGGTGAAAGCCGGAATTTATCTCATGCTCCGCCTTTCGCCTTCGTTTTCCGGTGACTCTTTCTGGCGTTTCTCCCTCACCGCGATCGGTGCCGCTACGGTGGCTACGGGCGCGGTGCTTGCCGTCAAGCAAACGGACATGAAACGATCTCTCGCCTACCTCACGGTCAGCGCGCTGGGAATGATGACGATGATGATCGGCGCCGGTGCCGAAGGCGCAATTCACGCCGCGGTGGCGTTTCTCGTGGCGCACGCCTTCTACAAGGCGTCGCTTTTCATGTGCGCCGGATCGGTGGATCACGCGACGCACGAAAGGAATCCCGAGGCGTTAACGGGTCTTGCGCGCTTTATGCCGTTCACGGCTGTAGCCGCCGTCCTCGCGGGTGCGGCGATGGCGTCCTTGCCGCTGTTTCTTTCGTTCCCGGCCAAGGAAGCGGTGCTCGAAGCGGGTCTGCACTCGCCCGCACCCTGGATCGCCGGGATCGCCGCGGGTGCGGGAGCCGTTTACGCGGCGATGGCGTGGCTGCTCGGCGTCAAACCCTTCGGGGGAGCTGTAGAAAGCGCGAAAACACACGGCCACGAGGTCTCATTCCCAATGTACGTGCCGCCTCTCGCCCTCGCGGCGTGCGGCCTCGTTTTCGGCGTGTTTCCGGATCTGGTCGCGCCGTTCGTCGACGGCGCCGTCCGGTCCGCGGGCGGCTCGCCGGGGAAACTCGTGGCATGGCACGGGTTCACGCCGGCGCTTTTTCTCAGCCTGGGAGGCTTGGTCGTGGGCGCCGTCCTTTATCGCGGGCGGTTTGCCGCACGGAAAGCGCTCGCGCCCCTTGACCTTCCGGGATGGCCCGGGCCGGAACGCCTGTATCGGACGGTCCTAGAGGCGACGGTCGCCGGTGCCGGCCGCCTGACGCGGACCTTACAGAACGGGTATCTGAGGCGGTATCTCCGCGTGACGTTCGCTTCCGTTTCGGCACTTCTCGCCGTCGCGCTTTTCCGCTCCGGGAATCTGCCTTCACCTGCCCCGGATACGGCGCGGGCGTATGAGATCGTCCTTTCGTTCTTCATCTGCGCCGCCGCTCTCGCGGCCGTGTTGGCACGCTCGCGGTTCGTCGTCGTCGCCATGCTGGGATCCGTCGGTATGAGCATCACCCTTCTCTTCGTCCTTTACGGAGCGCCCGATCTCGCGATGACGCAGTTCACGGTTGAAACGTTGACCGTCATTCTCCTCGCCCTCGTTATGCACCGGTTACCTCCCTTCGCGCCCGCCTATTCCTCCGTGCCGCAACGCGCGATCGACCTCCTGCTCGCGGGAGGCTTTGGATTCCTGATGTCCGTCCTGACGTGGATATCGTTCACGGACGCGCGGCCGCAGCTTTCGGCCGTATCGGCGTTCTTTTCCGAGAACAGCCTTCCGGCGGCCCACGGACGCAACATCGTGAACGTCATCCTGGTTGATTTCAGAGGACTCGACACGCTGGGCGAGATCACCGTTTTGGCGGTGGCGGGTGTCGGCGTGTTCTCCCTGGTCAAAGCCGCGGCCTCGAGGGGATCATCCCGATGAATTCGCTGATTCTCAGGACGGTCGCCGAGTTCCTGAAACCCCTTTTAATCCTTTTTTCCCTTTTCCTCTTGTTCCGCGGACATCACGAGCCAGGAGGCGGATTCACGGGCGGCCTCGTCGCCGGCGCGGCGTACGTCTTGCACGCTCTCACGCGCGGTACGAATGCCACTCGCGCGCTGATCGTCGATCCGCGGCTATTGGTCTCCATCGGGCTTCTCACCGCTCTCTCCAGCGGGCTCTTTTCCGTCCTCTCCGGCCTTCCGTTCATGACCGGCATTTGGGCGAAGCTCGACTTGCCGGTCTTCGGAGCGCTCGAGATCGGCACTCCGATCGTTTTCGACGTGGGCGTTTACTTGGTGGTCGTGGGAACGACGCTCACGATGTTTTTGGCGCTGGCGGACGACTGACGTGGCGATCCTTTTCTGCGTAGTCGTCGGGTTCCTCTACGCGGCAGCACTCTACATGTTGCTGAGCCGTAGCGTTGTGAAACTGCTGATGGGTCTCATCCTCCTGTCCCATGCGACGAACCTGCTCATCTTCTCGGCCGGCCGGCCCGTGCGAGGCGGCGTACCGCTCGTGCCACCCGGCGCGGCAGCACCGTCCCAACCGTTCCCGGATCCGCTTGCCCAGGCCATGATCCTCACCGCCATCGTCATCAGCTTCGGCGTTCTCGCCTTCGCGCTCGTCCTCGTCTACCGCTGCCACGCCGCCACCGGCAGCGACGACGTCGACGAACTCAGGAACACCGAATTGTGAACGTGCTACTCGCGCTCCCCATCGTCGTGCCCATGGCGGCCGCCGCGGTGTCCCTCGCGTTTCGACGCTCGCCGAAGGTCCAGTACGCGGCGGGCGCGGTTTCCTCCGCCGCGGGACTGGCCGTCGCGGTCGGAATATTCTTCAACGTCTCGCGGGAGGGCATTCTCAAGCTGGAAATCGGAAATTGGCCCGCGCCGTTCGGCATCGTGCTCGTCGCCGACCTCTTCAGCGCCATTATGCTTTTGGTCTCCACCGTGATCGCGGCGGCCGTTTTTGTGTATTCGACAGCCTCGACGGACGAAGAAAGGCGCTCGCTCGGCTTCTATCCCCTACTCCAGGTGCTGCTCATGGGCGTCTACGGCGCCTTCATGACGGGCGACCTGTTCAACCTTTACGTTTGGTTCGAGGTCATGCTGATGGCTTCGTTCGTCCTGCTTTCCCTCGGAGGCGGCAGGGCCCAGATCGAAGGCGCGATCAAATACCTGGCCCTGAACCTGATCTCGTCGGCTTTTTTTCTGGCCGCGACCGCCGTGCTGTACGGGATCACAGGGACCGTGAATTTCGCGGAGCTCGCCCGCCAGCTCGACGGACAATCCGGGTCGGTTACGGTCGTCGCGATGCTGTTCCTTGTCGCTTTTTCGATCAAAGCGGCGGCATTTCCGTTTTTCTTTTGGCTTCCGGCGTCTTATCATACGCCCCCCGTGGCCGTTTCGGCGGTGTTCGCGGGTCTGCTCACGAAGGTCGGCGTATACGCTCTCGTGCGCGTGTTTACCCTGCTTTTCGTCGGGGACACGGCGTTCACGCACGGCATCATCCTATGGATGGCGGCGTTCACGATGATCGTCGGCGTGTTGGGCGCCGTCAGTCAGAACGATGCGAGGCGGGTCTTATCCTTCCATATCGTCAGCCAGATAGGGTACATGCTCATGGGATTGGGAATCTTCACTCCGGCGGCGCTGGCCGGTTGCGTCTTCTACATCTTTCATCACATGCTTGTGAAAACCAATCTCTTCCTGGTCGCCGGAATCGCCGAAAAGACTCTAGGTACGTTCGAATTGAAAAAAATGGGCGGGTTGTACGCCTCCTCCCCGCTCCTCGCCGGTCTTTTTTTGGTATCCGCCCTCTCGCTCGCCGGCCTGCCACCGCTTTCGGGATTTTTCGCCAAATTGATCCTGATAAAAAGCGGAATCGAGGCGGGCGCCGGGTGGGTGTCCGCAGTGGCCCTCATCGTGGGGCTGTTGACGCTCTTTTCAATGACGAAAATCTGGAACGAGGCGTTCTGGAAACCGCTGCCTGCGTCGTCCGGGGCGACCAATGGCGGGCGACCCGCCTTCGCATGGATCGCCCCGGTGGCGCTGCTCGCCGCGTGCACCGTGGCTATCGGGCTCGCAGCCGGGCCGGCTTACGATCTGTCATTGCGCACGGCAACGCAGCTCATGGACCGCGGCGCTTACGTTCAAGCGGTTCTCGGGGACGGGTCATGAAATTTCTGCTATGGAACGTTTTCCTGGCTCTGGCGTGGGTCGCGGTGACGGGCAGCCTGACGGCCGCCAATCTTGCGGCCGGATTCGCGCTGGGTTACAGCACGCTGTGGGTCACGACATCGGGCCCGGGGAAGGCCACTTATTTTTCGAAGCTCAAGCACGTCGTCAAATTCGCGAGCTTCCTCGGCTACGACCTCGTCGTCTCGGCGCTGCAGGTCGCATGGAACGTCCTTACGCCGAAAAGCGGGATCCGTCCGGGCGTCATTGCCATCCCCATCGAGTTGAAGACGGCCGCCGAAATCGTCATTCTCGCCAATTCCATCACGCTGACGCCCGGGACCCTTACGCTGGACATCTCCGAAGACAAAAAGACGCTGTTCGTGCACGCGATATTCATCGACGATCCCGCGCGTTTCCGCGCGGAAATACGCGACGGCATCGAAAAGCGAACCGCGGAGCTGATGAAGTGATTCCCGTCCTCGCGGTGGGGTCCGCATTCACGTGGACGACCTGCTTCATGGTCGTCGGCCTGCTGCTCGCCTTCATCAGGCTGCTGCGCGGCCCTAGCCTCTGCGACCGCATCGTCGCCCTCGATCTCATGATGACGCTTTCTGTCGGAATCATCGGTCTCCGCTCCATCCAAACCGGACAATCCGTTTTTCTTTCAGTGATCGCCGTGATGGCCCTGATCGCTTTCCTCGGAACGATAGGATTCGTCTATTACGTCGGGAAAAGGATATCCTCATGAAAGAGCTCGTCGTCGTCCTGTTGATTATGACGGGTTCCGTCTTTTCGCTGATCGCGTCGATAGGAATCATGAACATGCCGGACTTGTTCACCCGGATGCATGCGGCGACGAAAGCCGGGACGCTGGGTGTGGGCTTCATCCTATGCGGGGTAGCGGTGCATTTTTCGCAGACGGGCGTGACCATGCTTGTCCTCGCCACGATCGGCTTCATCGTTCTCACCGCGCCGATCGCGGCGCACATGATCGGACGCGCCGCGTATTACACGGGCGTGCCGTTATGGAAGGATTCCGTGATGGATGAACTGAGGCCGGAATACCACAAGCGGGCGCGAGACCGCTAAAAAGACGTCCGGGCGACGCTTCGGCCGAATCAGGGCTTCCGGATGGTGACGACCCTGTTCCCCTTGAACGAGGGCACGAGGAGCTCATTTTTTTTGCGGTCGTAGGCGATATCCGCCGGCGAGGTAAGACCTTGCTGGTACACCGAAAGCACGCCGCGGCCGTAGTTGGGCACGAGGTAGATCTCCCCCTTTTCAAAGCTCGAGACGTACAGGTTTCCTGCTGAATCGAAATCGATGCCGTCCAGCGTATGCAGCCCGCGCTTCAAGACATGCACCCGCCGTGAAGGGTCGATCTCGAGAATCCGCCCGGTTTCCCAGGTGACGGCCATGAGGTTCTTGGACTTCGGGTTGAAGAGGAGTCCGCTCGGGCTGCCGAGCTCCTGGCTCTCCAAGTACACGCTCGCCTTGTGGCCGTCCTTCGTGTCGATCTTGAAAATCCGGTTGGTCATGGTATCGCTTACGTAAAGCGCGCCCTGGGCGTCGGCCACGAGGTCGTTCAGGAAGCGCGCGCGGAACTTCGAAAGGTCTACGACCACGGAGGGCTTGCGCGTCTTCCGGTCGAAACCCTTCACCGTATCGACATCCGTCACGTACAGCGTGCGCCCCACGATCGCCATCCCCTTCGGCGCGTTCAGCGACAGCTCATCCTTGCGCCCGCCCATGAATTTCTGGATCACGATGCTGCCGCTCGAGCTGATCTTCGAGATGTAGCCGTTCCCGTCTTTTTCGTTCATCGTGCCGTTGGAATTGGAAACGTAATACGAGCCGTCTTCGGGATCGACGATGACGCTTTTGGGCGCCTCGAAATTGGAGAGCGAGAAAGCCGCCGCCGGCGACACGGCCGTCAGGACGAACGTTGAAAAAAGAAGCAAAAATCGTTTCATGGTCCGATTATAGCACGCGCCGTCAGAGGGACGAGACCTCGAAGAGGAATCCTTTCAAATAATACGTCTCGGGAACGAACGGGTCGATCGGATGATCGAGCGACTGCTTGAGGAAACGCAGGACCCGCAGGGATTTGCGCACGTCCATCGCCGCCGTGAGCGACGTGTGCATGAGCACCGCGTCGTCGACGTGGTAGGAGCAGGAGAATACCGCCACGCGCCCGCCCTCTTTTACGATCTTCATCGAGCGCAGAAGGAGTTCCTTGTAGCCCGTGATCGCGCCCTCCAAGGCGGCCTTCTTTTTTACGAAAGACGGCGGGTCAAGGATCACGAGATCGAAACGGGCATCCGCCTTGTCGAGGGCCTTCAGCTCGTCGAAGACGTTCGCGATCTTGAAACTCAGTTTTTCCTCGGAAATGCCGTTCCGCTTCCGGTTTTCTTCTGCGCGGCGGATCGCGTCCTCGCCGATGTCGATGCCTGTCGTCTTCCAGCCCGCCCGGGCCAGGTGCAGCCCGAACCCGCCCTCGTAACAGAACGCATCGAGCGCTTCACCCGGCTGCCCTTGAGCCAACAGTTCGCGGTTTTCCCGTTGATCGAGGTAATGGCCGGTCTTGTGCCCCGCTTCGAGACGAAGGCTGTAACGGATATCCCCTTCGACAATCTCGATCTCCCCGCCGCACTCGCGGCGGATCCAGCCGGTCTTCTCCGGAAGGCCTTCGATCCGCCGAGACGACGAATCGCTTCGCTCGAAGATCCCGCGCGAGGGCATGATCTCGTCCAGAGCGTCAAGAATAAGCGGCCGGAGGCGCTCCATGCCGAACGTCAGGAACTGCACGACGAGCGCTTCGCCGTACTTGTCGACGATGAGGCCCGGAAGGCCGTCGGCTTCGCTCGAAACGGCCCTCCAGGAGTTCGTTCCACGCACGTTGCGGCGCCGGTAATCGGCCGCAGCGGCTAGACGGCGCTGCACGAAGTCCGCGTCGATCGGTGTCTCGCGCCGGGAAAGGATCCGGACCGCGATTTCGGAAGAGGGGTTGTAATAACCGACGCCGGGCGGACCCGCGTCGAAACGCACCTTCACGATCGAGCCCGGTTCCGGCGAACCCGCGACGGAGGCGATCTGGCTCTTGTAAATCCAGGGGTGGAACGGACGGTCTGCGGACGCGCCGCGTTTCAGGGTAACTTGGCCTTCGGTCTTCATTTTTTCTCGGGATCCTTCAATTTGTCGAACGGACGGTTGAAACCCAGCGAACGAACCCGGTGGCGGGACGCCCGCTCGTCGCTTTCCTTGCCCCCTTCGGCGATCATCACCGCGAATTCGGCGGGTGCGAACACGCGTGCTCCGGCCCCGCGGGCGATGGTCCGGATGGCTGAATCGCGCGTGACGACCACGGTCTTCGCGCGGCCGGCTTCCGTCTTCGAAAAAAGATACCGCTCGATATACGAGTCGGCATTCACCTTTTGGGAATAAACGGCCCGGAAAGAAGCGGTCCCAAAGGGCGTGAGCTCGTCGTCGGGGCCAATGCCGTCCAAAACGACGAGCACCGTCCGCTCGCCGCCGGATGCGAAGGAAGCGGCGGCCGTGAACAGGGTCTCGCGGGAAGCGTCACGCGCGCCGGAATGACGCCATTCGTACAGCACGTTATAGCCGTCGATGAGCCATTCTTCGGACATGACGAGAGAGCCTTAAGGAATGCCAGACGAGACCGTGATCGGTCTGCTCTTAAGCATAGAACGGGCAGGAAAAACCGGTCAACCTATTTATTTTTCTTCCATTTGCTTCGTGAGATACGCGTCGAGCAGGTCCTTCTTCGAACGCCACCTGCCACCGATCTTGAAGCCCGGGAGAACACCCTTTTTCAGCCAGCGATACACCGTCATTTCATGGACGCCAAGGTATTTTGCGATCTCCTTGGTCGTCATGATCTGCGTGCGCTCGGGCTTGGCGTACAACCTGGGGTCCGCCCCGTTGTCGTTGCCGTTACCGTTGTTCATCATGATCGCTTCTCCGGTTAATTCCATTTCTTCAGAACTAAACGAAGTATAATATAATAATTACTATTTGTCAACTTACTTAAGCAATTTTTATCAATTATACATAAATGAATATAAACTTAATAAAACATAAGCCCTTCAATTTGAAGGGCTTATGTTTTCATGCATTTTTGAGCCGTTCGATCAATCGAAGAGACTGAGAACTTTCTTGGTCTGGTTCTCGACGGCCTGTGTGCCATCCGAAACGACACCCAGCCCCCCGGATACGGCTCCGAGAGCGCCGTCTTTAAAAATCCCGACGTCGAGACCCGCCAGGCGTGAAAGCGTGGTGCGGGTCAGAGCCTCGAACATGATGATCCGGACGATCGCGGTGGGGTTGTCGATGTTCGTGTAGACGCGGTCCTTGATGTTTACGTCGAACACCTGCACATTCGGCTCTTTGCCCCCCGAAGAGTAGTCCTTGTAAACCACGCGGCCGATGGTGAGCGAGAGCTTATCGATTTGAAGCTTCGTCTTCTTGCCCGCCGTTTTCTTCGTTTCAGCGGCCCGCTCCTTGTCGGCCTGCTTCTCCTCCGGCGTGGGCTTGACGGCGTCGATGTTGAGTTTGCCCTCCCGATTTTTCACGACGATGACTTCTTTTAGGTTCAGGCTCGCCTCCTCGAAGTGGGCGATTCCCTTGAAGAGATCCATCGGTTCGACGTCGATCTTCACCTGGGGCGCGTGAATCATGAGCTTCTCTGGAAAACCGCGCGGATTCTCGACACGCAGATCGCGGAGATCGATGGAGGAAGCCAGGAACGAGAAGCGCGTGCTCCCGATTTTTACGGGTACCTTGGCGGCTTTGGACGCACCCGCGCAGATGGCGGCCTGAACGATCATGTTCTTGGCGACGTTGAGAACGACGAGCACGACGACGATCGCCACCACGACTTTGAGCTTCCCATTCATACGAGCCTCCTTTATCGGTCGATTCGGTGTCAGCGGAAAAGCGCGTTCGCGATCGCTCCCAGAACCATCACCTGCGGGACGGCGATCGCGGGAAGCCAGAGCGCCGCACGGCGTCCGACGTTCCCCCATAAAAGTGAAATTTCCGTGTAATCGGTCACGACCCCGGCCATCAAAAAAATGAACGCATTCCCGAACGCCAGAGTCTGACGGTATAGCTCGAAAGCGAACGGCGCCGTGCCCTCCGAGCACACTTCGACGACGGTGGCTAGGCCCAGCGTCGCGGCCATCCCCCCCGGTGTGGGACCCATGTAACGCCGGAAGAATTCCGCCGGCACGAACGTCGCTGCGAGTCCCGAAAACGCCACGCCCACAAAAATCCACGGCAGCGTCATCGCCCCCAGCGCGGTGGAGCCTTTAAGAATCGCGAGCGCGTCGGCTCGCAGACGGCCGGGCGTCGGCCGGTATTCCTGGAACCTGCGCCGCAGATCGCCCGTTACGGAAAAACCCTCCGCGACGGAGAACGTTTGCGGGTTCGCCTCCACCCATCCGCGGCGCTCGAGTCCCTGATAGAGAACGCCCGTCGTCGTCGCCACCATGAGCGCGCCTCCTAGAACGAAGAATGCTTTGGCGCCGAAAAGGCCGAAAAGAAGGAGCGTGATCGGGAGATTCGCCCACGGGCTCGCCAAAAGGAACGCGATCACTACGGGCACCGAAGCGCCCTTCCTGTAGAGCTGGATCGCGAGCGCAAGGATGCCATGACTACAGGCGCTCATCAACGTCCCTAGGAGGACGGCGGACAGGATCGTGCGCTTTTTTTGGCCTGTCAGGAGCCTCGAAATATACTCCTTGGGCACGTAACGGTCCATCGCGCCGCCGAGAAGAAGCCCCAAAGCCACGGGGCCGGCGATCTCTCGAAGGTACATCCCCGCGAACTCCCGGAAGGGCGCGAGCCTGGGCCAGGTGTAGGAGACGGCCCAGAGGGTTGCGAAAGCGGCGGCGGCGGCGGCCAAAGACTTCGGAAACCGGGGACCGACCGCGGGGCCGCAGCAGCTCGTGGAATCGACGGGACGAGTGGGCATGGGATCATTTTACTCCCCTACGCCCGGCGGTTCAACCGCCGTTCACTCTTCTTCGTAACGATCGTACGCGACGATTTCGGTGACGGTCTCGCGGCCGTCTCGGCCGGGCTCCGTGTAAAGGTCGACGTGGTCGCCAACCTGAAGCGCGGAGAACTCGAGGTCGTGATTCAGCCGGTTCGTCACGTAGACGTTTTCCGGATCCGCGCGGAAGGAGAGTTTGGATTCGGCGTCGGTCTCCTCATCGTAGACCGCGACGCCCAGCCAACCCCCCGCATGGTCGACTAGAAGAACGACTCCGTCGTAATATTCCTTGGATTCTTTAACCGGCGCGGGAATCGGCAACGTTTCGCGGGCGACGGGCTTGGGGGCCGGAGCGGATGCGGGAGCATCCTCCGCCCCGGCGCTGGACGCGACAAGGAGAGCGGCCGACAGGCTAATAAGCCAGCGCTTCATCGACCTTTACTTTGAGATTCTCCAGCGATAGAGCGCCCTTTTCGAAGAACGCGTAATAACCGAGACCCCTAAAGCGGTCCTCGACGTCCTCCTCGGTGCATCCGGAGATGACGATGGCCTTCACCCCCGCTTCGATCCCTTGGAGGACCGGCAGGAACTTGTCGCCGTTGACGATCGGCATGTTGAAATCCAGGAGCACCACCGGCGGACGCTGGCGGCGGAAAGAAACGATCGCGTCCTCGAGATTATTGGCCACGCTCACTTCGTATCCGTGGGTCTTGAAATATTCGACGATCATCTGGGAGAACGCCAGATCGTCGTCGATGATCAAAAGCTTCTTTTTTAACATTTCAAATGTCCTCGTGATCGTGCGAGACGGGTTCGATGTGAACGATCACATCGTTCACGCCCGGGATCTCGCGCCGGATTTCGCGTTCGATGATGTTAGACAAGCGGTGCGCCGCTTGGACGGTCATGCCGTCGTCCACCACGACATGAAGATCGACGTAGGCCTCTTCCTTCCGGCCGCGCGCGCGGATCTCATGGCAGTCGCGCACCCCCTCCACCCGGCGGACGATCGCGTCGATCGCCTCGGTCTGAATCGGCGCCTTGTCGAGAAGCACGTCGGAGCTCGTCTTTAGGAGCCGGAGCGCGATCGTGACAATGATCGTCGCGATGACGAACGCCAGGATGGCGTCGATTTTGGGGAAACCCAGCCGCAGTCCAGCCAGACCCGCCAATACCGACACCGTCACGAAGACGTCCGAAGCGGTGTGCCAGGCGTCCGCTCTTAAAAGCTCGCTTTTCAGCTCGTCGGCTTTGCGGCGCTCGTACCACGCCACGAACAGATTAACGACGAGCGTGGCGCCCATGATCGCGAAGCTGGCGCCGGTGACGCGCGGCGAGCGGTCTTCCATAAAAGCCGAAATCGCGTCCCGGTAGATGCCGAAAGAAACGGCGAACAACAGGAACGCGATGATCGATGACGCGAACGTCTCGTATTTCTGGTGACCGTAATGGTGGTCGAAATCGGCCGGATGGCGCGCGAGCGAAATTCCTACTAGGCCGATCACGTTCGAGGCACCGTCGGAGAAGGAATGCAGGCCGTCGGCGAAGATCGCGGAACTGTGAATCTTGTAGCCCAGTAATACCTTAAGGAGCGCCACCGTCCAGTTGAGCACGAGGACCGTCCAAAGAACTCGGAGGATCTCCCGGTGTCGTTCGGGCCGCGGCGCAATCCGTGGATCCGCCAAAGCGGCCATCGCTTAAGAAGTGGTCTTCCTCTTCTCGCCGCCCCTGTCGATCTCTTTCAGGAGGTAGTTGTCGAGGACTTCCTTCTTGGTCCGCCACTGTCCGCCGACCTTGAAGCCCGGGAGCTTCTTTTCTTTGAGAAGGCGGTATACGGTCATGGAATGCACCCCGAGGTACTTGGCGACTTCCTTCAAGGTCATGATCTGTGTGCGCTGAGGTCTTTTTTCGTCTGGCATGAGTCGTCCTTTTCGCGTTTTTTGTCCTGCGGAAAAAATTCCGGCTCGCGTCAGGCGCGAACCGATGAAAACGATTGTATCAGAGCCTTTACCACTTTACAACTTCTTTTATCAAAAATAACTATTCTTCTTAGGAGGTTTTTTTGGCATCGACGGCGACGCCGAGCTTCCGGATCCCGGCCTGCTTCGCCGTGTCGAGCACCTTCACGAGGGCCTCCACCGAGGCGGACTTGTCGGCTTTCACCACGAGACCCGCGGATTTAAGCGTCTGGGCGCGGGAGGCGAATTCTTTTTTGAGGGCGCTCGCGGCCACGCGCCGGCCCCCTACGAAAACCTCGTTCCCCGAGGTGACGAAAACGACCAGTGGCTCCTCCTCTTTCACGCCTGGCGTGGCCGCAGACTCCCCCGCCGGCAGGCTGACGCGGATCGCGTCCCTCGTTCCCTTCACCATCGAAAGCGACACCATGACGAACGTTGCCAGAAGAAAAAAGACGATATCGATGAGCGGGACGATCTCGATACGCGGCTTCCGGCGTTTCTTGGCGGAGGAAAGGTCCACGTCAGGCCTTGAGAAGAAGCTCGAGGCGAGTTCCCGCGTCTTCCAAGTCGCGGCGCGCCTTCTCGAAGCGCGTGTTCAGGAAATTGAGCGGAACAAGCGCGAGAATCGCGATACCCAAGCCGAAGGCCGTCGCGATGAGGGCTTCGGCGATGCCGCCCGTGATCACGGCGGGCGCGTCGAGCTCCCGGCCGCCGAGGAGGCCGAAGGAGCGGATCATGCCCGTCACCGTGCCCAGAAGACCCAGAAGCGGGGCGAGCGTGACGATCGTGTCGAGCGTCGAGAGGCCACGGTCGAAGCGGTCGAGCTCCCGTTTGGCCGCATGGGCCAGCGCCGCGGGTGCGGCGCTCTTCGGCTGGGAGAGGCCCTGGGCCAGCGCGCGCGCCACGAAATCGCGGCTCTCGGCCGCCTTGCGCGAGGCTTCCTGGACGTTTCCGTCCGCCACATCCTTCAGGATCGCGTCGACCGTCTGCGGGTCGCGGCGCAGGCCTTCCGACACGTAGAAAAAAAGTCTCTCGAGCACGATGGCCAGCGACACCACGGATGCCGCGAAGAGCGGCCACATAATCGGTCCGCCTTTGGAAAAGATCTCGGGTATCAACGCATTCCCTCCTGTTTGGGCGGTTCGAGGCGGCGCACCCACGCAGTCGCCTCTTCCTTCGTGTTCAATTTGCCTTCGAGCTGCGCTTCCTCGACCGCGCGCAGAATGCGCCCGATCTCGGGTCCCTCGGGAACTCCCAGTGCCATTACGTCTCGGCCGCTCAAGAGCGGGGCGGGCCGGAGAGCCTCCGCGCCGAACGCCTTCATCTTCTTTTTTAAAAAACGCCAATTCGAAAGATCCCCGTGGCTGGCCAGGCAGTCGATCCGGTGCTGTTCGAGCTCGACCTCGAAGGTGTCCCGGCGGAGAAAGCGCTTGAGCGTCGAGTCGCGCATCTCCTTCACGTCCTTAAAACGCATATGGCCCTCGACGCAGGCCACGATCCGGTCCTTGTCTCCGTTTGGGAAGCGCAGACGCTCGAGAATCTTCTCCGTGAGGCGCGCGCCCACGCGGTCGTGGCCGTCGAAGCGGATCCGCTCGGCCCGCCGGAACGTCGGCGGTTTTCCCACGTCGTGGAGGAGGCACCCGAACGCGAGATCGACCGGCGCGCGGTCCAGCTGCTCGAGAAGCATCCGCGTGTGGACGAACACGTCCCCTTCCGGATGAAACTGCTTAGGCTGTTTCACCCCTTTCATCGCGGCCACCTCGGGCAGCACTTCGACGAGAAGGCCGCTCTTGTCGAGGAGGGTAAGGGCGGCTGCCGGATCGGGCCCGGTGAACATCTTCACGAGTTCGTCGCGCACGCGCTCGTGGCTCACGACCCGGATTTTCTTCGCGTGCTTTTTGATGGAACGGAAGGTCTTGGGTTCGATCTTGAAACCCAGCACACACGCGAAACGCACCGCGCGGAGCATGCGGAGCTTGTCTTCCGAGAAACGGCGCTCCGGGTCGCCGATCGCGCGGATCACCCGGCGCTTCAGGTCGTCGCGACCACCCACCCAGTCGAGCACCTTCTTCGAAAGAGGGTCGTAGAAAAGGCCGTTCACGGTGAAGTCCCGTCGCAGCGCGTCTTCCTTGGCGTCCGTGAAACGCACGCTCGTCGGACGACGGCCGTCGACGTAGCCCTTGTCCGCGCGGAAGGTCGCGACTTCGAAAGGCTTACCGTCGCGGATGACCACGGTCACGCCGAACTGTGCGCCGACGCCGACCGTCCGGGGGAAGATCGCCGAGATGCGCTCGGGCGTCGCGTCGGTCGCGACATCAAAATCCTTCGGTTTTTTCTTAAGGAGAAGATCGCGCACGGAGCCGCCCACGAAATAGGCCTCGTGACCCTTTTCACGCAGCGTCCGGAGGATGTCCAGCGCCAACGCCTGGTTGTCGTCGCTCATAATTGAAACGCCCCGTTAGAGGGGTCTCTAACGGGGCGCATTGGTGAAGTGATGGATTCGATCAGTTCAGCGTCTTCTGGCCGGGCTTCCACTCACAACCCGTGAGCTTTCCCGTCTGAAGGGCCTGGAGTGTCCGGATGGTCTCTTCGACCGAGCGGCCCACCGGCAGGTCGTTGACGACCGCCGACTTGAGCACGCCGTTCGGGTCGATGATGAATGTCCCGCGGAGCGCGATACCCTTGTCCTGCAAGAGGACGTTGAAGTTCTTGGAAACCGTGTGGTTCGTATCGCCGAGGATCGGGAACTTGATCTTCCCGAGGCTCGATTCGCTCCAAGCCTTGTGCGAGTACACGCTGTCGGTGCTCGCGGCGAGGACTTCGGCGCCGAGTTTCTTGAACTCGTCGAGATTCTTGTCGAAGTTCTGGATCTCGGTCGGGCACACGAACGTGAAATCGAGCGGGTAGAAGAAAAGAACGAGCCACTTGCTCTTGTAATCGGCGAGCTTTACTTCCTTGAAGCTTCCGTCCGGCATGAAAGCTTGGGCCGTGAAATCGCCTACCTTCTGACCGACTTGGATGACCTGCTGTTCGTTGGCGATCGCCATGGGGAAAACCCCTCCTTTTCGTTTTAGGGAAATACCATTATACCGCGCCGGAGAAGCGCGTCAACCCGTACCGGATTTAAAGGGCGCGGGGACGGAGCCGCCGCACGAGGCCGGGAATATCTTCGTTTACGCAGAGCCGGGGCGCTTCCCGCATCACCGCCGAGGTACTGGCGGCGATCCCAAGCACGGCCGCTTCCCGGAACGGACGCCCCCGAAGGAGCCCGGTCGCAAGGCCGCCGATCAGCGAGTCCCCCGCTCCCACCCGGCTCCGCACACGGACCGAGACCGTCGGGACCAGAAACGCCTCATGCGCCGAGACAAAAAGGGCGCCCCGGGCGGCGAGCGAGACCACCACGTACTTCACGCCCGAATCCACCACCCGACGGGCCGCGTCCAAATATTCCGGCACGGTGTCCAGCCGGCGCCGGGTCAGGCGCCGCATCTCGAATTCATTCGGCTTGATGAGAAAAGGCTTCGCTTTCAATCCCTGCCGAAGCGCTTCGTCGTCGGCGTCGAGCACGCAAGGCGTTCCGTTGGCCTGGAGCGCTTCGATGAAACGGCGGTTCGTCGAGGCGTTCATGCCGCGCGGCAGGCTGCCGCCGAACACCCAGATGAAAGGCTTGGGACGGACGGCCAGCAGTTTCTTGAGGAACCGCGTGATTTCGGCTGGCTTCGCGCAGGGGCCCGGCGCCGAGATGCGCGTCTGCGTGCGGTCGAGCCGGTCGGTGATAACGGTGTTCACGCGCGTCTGGCCCTCAACCCGCATCGACCAGTGCGGCACGTCGATTTCCTCGACGAGCTCGTTCCAGAAATCGCCGACGAAGCCGGCCACGATCGTGTAGGCGCGCGTCGGCCCTCCGAGCTCCCGCACGACCTTTGAAACGTTTACGCCCTTTCCGCCCGCGTGGTAGGTCACCGAGGACGCGCGGTTGGCGTCATGCTTCACGAGTTTTTCCACTTCGAGATGCTGGTCGATCGAAGGGTTGAGCGTGACGGTCGCGATCATCGGACGAGATCCTTTTCAGAGCGGTCCTGATAAATGTCGTCCTTGGCGGAATAAAACTTCCGGATCCAAGGCTGCCAATCCTGATAATCGTCGTAAACGAGCCGGGCCGGTGCCGTCGACCCGGAGCGCAGTTTGTAGCCCTCGGAAACCTCGACGGGACTCTCTTCGCCAGCGGCGACCGCGAGCGTTCCGCCGAACACGCGCGCGACCGCTCCCTGGGCCGACGCGTCGATCTGACAGCCGCCGGAAACCAGCCGCGCGCGCGTGCCGGCGGCGCGCACCGTAAGCGGACCCTCCGCCGTGCCTGCGGAATCGGCCAGGAGGAAGAGCCGGCCTTCCTCGAGCCGCGTGCCGGCCGGGCCTTGAAGCCGGACGTGCGTGTCCTCGGCAAGCGCGAGCACGCGCTCGAGCGAGGGGCCGAACGCGAGGACAACCGAACCCTTCCCGCCGGTACGCAGGCGCGTCCCGGCCGGCAGAGCCGCGTTCTTGGAGGCGGGCTTCCAAGCGGCTCCGTGAAGCGAAACTTCGGCGTTCTGGGCGTCGAAAACGACGGGGTCCGCGAGTTCCGCGCGGGCCGGTGCGGCCGCGAGGAAAAACACGGCCGCGAGCGCCGCGGCCCTCACGCGCGGGCCGCGCGTTCGAGCGCGCGGAGACAGTAAAATTTAATGGAACGCGTGAGGCGCAATTCGCGTTTTCCGAGGTCCGCGCGAGAGACCCAGCGGTATTCGTGATGCTCGCGCTCGCACAGCTTCACGCGATCCGAGGCGGCCGTCGCAAAATAGACGAACGCGACGTGACGGTGCGTGTCGGAGATCTGGTGGGCGTCCACGTACGACGGCGTGAGGAGCGGCTTCACGCCGCGGTGCGCGATCGGCGGTTTCTCGGCTAGGACGCGCACTTTGAGCCCGCACTCTTCGCGTATCTCACGGTAAAGCGCCTCCTCCGGATCCTCGTCGAGTTCGACGTGCCCCCCGATCGGAAGCCACTCGTCGTACCGTTTGTGGTGGATGAGAAGCACGCGGCCGCGCCGGACGATGAAAACGGAAACCACGAAATCGTAAAGTTCGTGGATGTGCGGCATGGGCTAAAAGCGGGAAAGAAGAAGCGTGGCGAGCGAGAAATAAATGATGTTCGAAATGATGTCCGTGATCGTCGTCACGAGCGGGCCGGTCGCGGTGGCGGGGTCGATCTTCATCCGGTCGAGAAGAAGCGGGCCTACGGCGCCCATCGTGGCCGCGACGGTCATCGCCGTCCACATCGCCGTAACGACGACCAGGGAGAAATAGTGTCCGTACTGCCCGCCGTAGATCACGTACGCGATGAGCCCCAGCAAAAGCCCGTAAAGCCCGCCCAGACACCAGCCGATTCCCATTTCATGGTAAATGGTCTTCATCTTCTGGCTGCGGTCCAGCTTCCCAAGCGCGAGCCGGCGCACGATGATGGTCGCCGACTGCGACCCGACGTTGCCGCCCATGCCGGCGATGAGCGGCGAGAACGCCGCGAGCGCGATCACTTTCGCAAGGATCGGTTCGAAGGAGCGTATCACCATGGAGATCATCGTCCCGCCGATCAGAGTGACGACGAGCCACGGCATCCGAAGACCCACGCTCCTGAAGACCGAGCTTTCCTCGATCGCCGAGGCCTGGGTACCGGCCATCTTCGCGATGTCCTCGGTGGCCTCCTGCTTGACGATGGAAATCATGTCCTTCAGGGTCACGACGCCCAAGAGCTTTCCCTCGTCGTCCACGACCGGCGCGGCGTTGATCTGGTATTTCGCGAAAATCTTGGCGATTTCCTCCTGGTCGGTGTCGGGCTTAACCTTGATGCCTTCGATCGAATTCATAAACTCCCCGAGACGCTCGTCTTCGGGGGAGCTCAAGAGATCCTGGAGCGAAAGCCACCCGAGCGCGCGGCCGGGCTCGTCCGTGACGAAAAGCGAATAGAGGTGCTCTTTTTGATTCGGGCGTACGATCGCCTGGAGAAGGTTCAAGGCCTGTTTGGAGGTCACACGGGGGCCGAGACGGACGAACTCGGGATGCATGAGACTCCCCGCGGAGTTCTCCGGGAATTTCATGAGGTAATCGATATGCGTCAACGCCTGCTGGCGGCGGATCAGGCTCTTCATTTTTTTTACGGCGCGGGGCGGCATCGTGTTGAAGATCTTCGCCAGATCGGGAGAATTCATGTTCTCGAGCATGGGGCCGACGCTGTTCTCGAGATGGTTGTCGCGTGCCTGGGCCGAACCCGCGTCCCCTTCTTCGCTCAACTTCTCAAGAAGGAAGCGCTGATCCTCGATCTCGAGAATTTCAAAGAGCTTGAGGGCAGAGGTGACGTTCAGTAGCCGGAAGATCTGGAGGCGCTCCCCTTCCGAGAATGAGCGCCAGACGTCCGCGAAGTCGAGGGGATTGCATTCGCGGATGATTTGCTTGAGAAGGGCGTAATCCTTCTTCTGAAGGAGTTCTTTAAGTTCGGGGACCAGGAGTGCGGCGGATTGGAACTGTTCCATAGGGGGTTCCGTGCCGGGCCGCCGAGAAAGCGGTCAGGTCTTGAAGTTGTAGTACCCGAGGACCTCGACGGGACACTTGGAGAGCGAGACCAGCCGGTCGTGATGCGCTTTCATGAACCGGTCGTGATCCCGCTCGGATTTCCACATGTAGGAGGACGCGTACTGGTCCTTCTCGTTGGTCCTGAAAAGCGTCTTGTAACCCAGAAAGCCTTTGCCGAGCTTCTTAGCCGCCTTTTCCCACATTCGGCAATCCTTCACGTACGTGGAAACGTGCTTCTTCCGTATCCGGAAGAGAACGAGGTGGATGAACAGGGTCGGCTTAGTTCAGCAGCGACCAGGTCTTCTCGCCGACGATGCCGTCGGCTTTGAGACCGTTCTTCCGCTGGAACGACTTGATCGCCGACTTCGTCTTCTGGCCCATCTTGCCGTCCGCAGGACCCGGATCGTATCCCGCATTCGCGAGCGCCTTCTGAACCTGCTTCACGGTCACGCCCGAGACGCGGATGGCCGCGGATTTCGAGCTGCGCGAGAAGTTGGTGGAAGTGCCGCCAAGCGACTGCTGGTAGCTGTCGAGCTGGTACTGGAGGTCCTGGATCTGCTGGTCTTTTGCCGTGAGCTCGCTTTGGAGCTGCTCGACCTGGGAAGAAAGTTCCTTCTGGTCGGGCTTGCGCGCGCGAGTCGTGGCACAACCGGTGAGAGCGACGACGACGAGGGTAACAGCCGAGAAACGAATCGTATTTTTGTGCATCTGATCTCCTTGTAAATGGATGTGATGATTATACCTAGGAGCGAAAAGAGTGCAACAGTTAGTTTGTTGTGCGAAAATGAAAAGCATGAGGCCTGAAAACGAGAGTGGCGATCTCATCGTCGCGAAGAAACTCACGAAAAAATATTCGGACGTCGTCGCCCTCGACGGGCTCGATCTCACGCTCCGCCGCGGCGAGATCGTGGGTTTGCTCGGGCCCAACGGCGCGGGAAAAACGACGGCGATCCACATGCTGGTCGGGCTCCTGGAACCCACGTCGGGTGAAGCGAGCGTGCTCGGCATGTCCCCTTTGCGCCAGCGGCACGAGATCGCCAAGCGCTCCAATTTTTCCTCCGCCTACGTCCAGCTGCCGTCGAACCTCACCGTCGGCGAGAACATGCGGATCTACGCGATGCTCTACGGCGTGCGCGACGCGAAGAAAAAAATCGCAGAGCTTCTCGAACTCTTCGAGATCGCGGACCTCACGAAGCGCGCGACCGGAAAGCTTTCCTCCGGCGAGAAAACTCGCGTGAATCTCGCCAAATGCCTTTTGAACGACCCGGAGCTCCTCCTCCTCGACGAGCCGACGGCGAGCCTCGACCCCGAGATGGCCGACACGGTCCGGAAGACGCTCCGCGGGATCCAGCGGGACAAAGGGATCGGAATCCTCTACACCTCCCACAACATGCCCGAAGTGGAGGAGCTGTGCAACCGGATACTCTTCATCCACGAGGGCCGTCTTGTCACCCAGGGTACGCCCGTCGAAGTGATGAAAAATTTCCAGAGCGGGAATTTGGAGCAGGTTTTCATCAAGATCGTCCGGCGCGGCGATTTCGTGGTGAAGGCGTAATCTTTGAGCGCTCCCCGGCGCGTGGGCGCGATGGTGCTTCGCTACGTCTATCTCCACAAGCGGAGCCTTCCGCGTTCTCTCGAGATCGTTTTCTGGCCGGTGATGGAGCTTTTCGTCTGGGGATTCGTCGCGATGCACATCCGCGCGTCTGCCGGAGACGCCCTCGCCGCGATGGCGTCGTCCCTCATCAACGCGATGATTTTCTGGGATCTTCTGTACCGCAGCCAGCAGGGCGTAAGCGTGTCGGTCGTCGAGGACATCTGGACGCAGAATATCGTGAATCTGCTCGTGTCTCCCCTCAAGATCTGGGAATGGATGCTCGCGACGTTCCTTTACGGGACGTTGAAGACGCTCCTCATCGTGGTGATCCTCACCGCGCTCGCGCTCGCGATGTACGAGTTCAATCTCGTCTCGACCCTTCAGTTTTATTTGATTCCGCTCGGCGCATGCCTTCTCCTTTTTGGCTGGGCGCTCGGTCTTTTCACTTCCGCGCTCGTGATCCGCTGGGGCCACGCGGCCGAGGCGCTGATCTGGGGCGTTCCGTTCCTGATCCAGCCTTTCTCGGCGATCTTCTATCCGGTGTCCGCGCTCCCCGAGTGGCTTCGGCCGCTCGCCCTGGCACTGCCGAGCACCTACGTGTTCGAAGGCATGCGCGAAGTGATCCGTACCGGGACGATGCCGCTCGGCCATCTGGCGGCCGCGGCCGTGCTCGACGTCGTCTATTTCGCTCTGGCGGCTCTTTTCTTCGCGTGGATGCACCGACAAGCCCGCAGGTCGGGACGTCTCGGGCGACTGGGGGTCGACTGATGCATCTTTCGGTGGATCTCATCCTCCTCGTCGTGCCCGCTCTCCTTCTGGCGAGCGTCTTCGCGTCGAAGGCTGCCTCGCGCTTCGGCGTGCCGGCGCTCCTGGTGTTCCTGGCGATGGGCATGCTTGCGGGCTCGGAAGGCCCCGGCGGGATCTATTTCGACAATCCGTTCCTCGCGCAGTCGATCGGCGTTTTCGCGCTCGTCCTCATCCTCTTCTCGGGCGGCCTTTCGACCGAGTGGAGCGCGATCAAACCTGTCTTTCTCCGCGGTCTGTCGCTGGCGACCCTCGGCGTTCTCGTGACGGCGGGCCTCGTCGGCTGGTTCTCATCGAGGCTCTTCGGGCTTTCGCCGCTCCAAGGCCTTCTCCTGGGCGCGATCGTATCATCGACGGACGCGGCGGCCGTTTTCGCGGTCTTGAAGGCGCGCGGGGCGGGCCTCAAACGGCGGCTCGAGCCGCTCGTCGAGTTCGAATCGGGCTCCAACGATCCGATGGCAGTCCTCCTGACGGTCGGATTCATCGAGCTCATGCAGAATCCAGGAAAGTCGGCCGTGGAACTCTGTCTCGGCTTCGCGTGGCAAGTGGCGGTGGGCGCGCTCGTCGGATGGGGCATGGCGCGGGCCATGAAAGCCGCGATGACGCGCGTGAAGCTCGAATACGAAGGCCTCTACCCCGTCATGATGCTTTGTCTTGCGCTTCTCACCTACGGCCTCACTGCGACGCTCCGCGGAAGCGGGTTTCTCGCGGTTTACCTCGCCGGGATTGTCTTGGCCCGCGGTGAGTTCCCGCACAAGCGCAACGTCGTGCGCTTCCACGACGGCGTGGCGTGGCTCGCGCAGATCGCGATGTTCCTGGTCCTCGGGCTTCTCGTCTTCCCTTCCCAGCTCGCCGGCGTCGCGGTGCCGGGCATGATCGTCTGCTTTTTCCTCATCTTCGTGGCAAGGCCGGCGGGCGTCTTCCTCTCGCTTCTTTTCGCGCGGATGTCGTTCGCGGAAAAAACGATGGTCTCGTGGGCCGGCCTGCGCGGGGCGGCGCCGATCATCCTCGCCACCTTCCCGCTTCTGGCGGGAATCCCAGGTTCGCAGCTCCTTTTCAATCTCGTCTTTTTCACGGTTCTCCTGTCAGTGCTCCTCCAGGGGACGTCGATCTCGTTCGTCGCACGGCGTCTGGGCGTGGACGCGCCGCCCGAGAAGAAGATCCGCTCGCCGATTGAATTGGAGCAGACCGAGGGCATGGACGCGGATTTGGTGGAGCTCCTCGTTCCGTACGGGGGAGCCGCCGCGGGCCGCGCGATTCACGAGATCGCCGTACCGACGGGGTGCCTCATCACGCTTGTGTGCCGCGACGAAAAATTCATCGTGGCTTTGGGAAAGACGGTCTTAGAGGAAGGAGACGTCGTTCTCGCGCTCGTGCGCGAGGAGGACAAAGCGGCGCTTCAGGCCGTCATCGGAAAGATGGGAACGCGTCAGAAGGAGTAGACCAGCGTCGTGATCACGCGCAGGTCGTTTTTCTCGGCTCCGGGGCCCGGATCGTTGTTGTACTCGTCGATGATACCCAGCCGCAAGGAAATCCGGTCGCTGATTTCGTTCTGGAAGACGGTTTCGGAGCGGATGCGGAAGTCGCCGAACTCCGTGATTGAGGGATAAAACGTGAGGTCCTGCGAGACGCGCGTGCGTGGAAGGATACGCTTTTCGAGGAAGACGCGAGGCGTGAGGACGATCTCGGTCTGGCTCAAACCGTCGATGCCGCGCGGAATCGTGTAGCGCGTGTGCGTGAAACCGGCGCCGAGTTCCGCGAATGCCTTCCAGTCGGCGTCGTTCGAGAACCAGTACCCGAGACCGCTCGAGGGCGTGTAACGGTAGCGGATACGGGCGAACCGGTCCTTGTCGCCCTCGATCTTGTAGAAATTGTACCAGCGCGCCTTTTTCCCGAAGTAGGGCGCGTAATAGGTATTGCCGTACAGGCGCTGGCCGCTCATGCGGCCGCGGTTCGACGAGTAATACGCGTCTCCCCTAGCCTTGAATTCCCGGTTCTTCGTCTTTCGCGACAACTTCATGCGCGAGTGAAGTTCCGAGAACTGCGTGTTGCCCGTCCGGCGGTCGTAGCCGAAAGAAACCTCGCGTTTCCATATTTTGGGTTTGGGCGGCAGGGGTTTGGGGAGCGGCTTTTTAACGGCGGGTTTGGACGGGAGCTTCGTCGCTTCCTTCGGGACCGCTCCTTCCTTGAGCCTTCCCTTCAAGAATTCGCGCTTCACCGACACGTCCCCCATCGCCCGCGTGCGGACGACGAGTTCCTTCAGGTCCTCGTAAACAACATCCCCGGACACACGGTCCCCGTTCATGAGCTCCAGCGTTTCGGCGCATACGGCGTTCCCGCAGCAGAGCGCGGCGAAGAGAAGGGACAGCGCGGCCTTCTTGAGCATGGGAGTTTCCTTGCGGTGCGTCCTATCCGCGCGTCAGCGCGAGGCTAGGACGGATTCGAGCTTGGAGACGAGCTCAGTCGATAGTGGATCGGTCGTCGCGCCGTAGCGGGCGACGACTTTACCGTCGGGAGCGATCAGGAACTTGTTGAAATTCCAGCCAATCGGGCCGTCGTGCCCCGATCCTTCCGTGAGAAACTTGTAGAACGGATGCGCGCCCTTCCCCTTGACCTTGATCTTCGCAAAGAGCGGGAACGTCGCGCCGTAGTTCATCGAGCAGAATTCCTTGATCTCGGCGTCGCTGCCCGGTTCCTGCCCCATGAAGTCATTAGAAGGAAAAGCGAGGATCTCGAAACCACGGTCCTTGTAGTTCGAATAAAGCTTTTGGAGAGAGGCGTACTGCGGCGTGAAACCGCATTTGGAGGCGACATTGACGACGAGGAGCGCTTTTCCGCTATAAACGGAAAGCGGCCGCTCCTCGCCGTCGATGGTCGTCATCGTGAAATCGTGTACGCTTTCTGGCATGCGGGATTCGGCTGCGGCCGGGGACGCCCAGAAGAGGAGCGCCAGGAAGGCCGCGCGCTTCACCTAGTCGAGCCGCTCGATTTGCGGGCGGTCACTGCCTTTGTAGCCGTAGCCGCCGCGTTCCCGTCCGCCGCGCTCTCCACCGCGTTCGTTGCCGCGCTCGTTGCCGTTGCCGCCACGTTCACGGCCGCCGCGGTTACGTCCACCCCGGCGCCGGCGTCTGCCGCCGTCACCGCCGGCACTGCCGCTCTTTTCGGCGTTTCCGCCGCCGTTGCCGCCGTTGCCGCCGCCGCGCTCATTGCCGCCTTTATCACGGGCCAGCGAGACGACGATCTTGCGGCTCAGGAAATCATTGCCGTTCAGGTCGAGCGCCTTCGAGGCGTCGTCCGACGGCATCTCGACGAACGCGTAACCCTTCGGCTTGCGGGTGATCCGGTCGGTGATGATATCCACGCCGAGCACGCGGCCGTAGCGGGAAAACAACTCACGGAGCTCGTTTTCCTTGGCCGAATAGCTTAAGTTCCCCACGTAGAGACGGCTGACGTCGCTGAACGAGGCGTTAAGGCGGGCGACGCGGTTGCCAGGCACGAAAAGCCCGCGCCACCAGTTGAGAAAGCCCTCGAGAAAGTTACCCAAGTGATTCTCCTTTAATTGTCGTGCGTTTGATGGGCCCCCGGCGCCAGGCGCCGCGTGAGGCCGTTCGAGTGTATTATACAGCCCAGTTCGGAGAACGGAAAGTCAGATCTGCTTTCCGGACCGGTACAGGGCCACGAGATCGTCGTAGCCGCCTAAGGACTCGCCGTCCACAAAGATCTGCGGGACCGTGGTGCGGCCCCCACTCATCTCGACGAGCTTATCGCGAGCCGCAGCGTCATCGCTGACGTCAATTTCGCGGAACTTCACTTTCTTTGCGGTCAGAAAATCCTTGGCCGCGCGGCAGAACGGGCAGTAGTCGGTCGAGTAGACGACGACGTCCTTGGTCATCTCAGTCCTTCGGTTCGGCCTTTTTCTTCGGGCCGCCGCGGGCGCCGATGCCGGCCGCTTCGCGGAGCGCCGCCACTTCGGAGTGCGTGAGCTCCCGGCGCTGGCCGGGTTTCAGCCCTTCGACGGTGACGGGACCGTACTGAATCCGCTCGAGGTCCGTGACAAAAAAACCGACCGACTGGAAAATGCGGCGGATCTGGCGCTTTTTCCCCTCATGGAGCGTGATGAAGAGCGTCGTGTGCAGGGCGTCGCGCGATTCGAGGTCGATCTTGCACGGCGCCGTTTTGCCCTCTTCCAGCTCGACGCCCTTCGCGAGCCGGCGAAGCGCCTCGTCCGGCACCGCTCCCTCGACGGCCGCGCGGTAGCGCTTGGTCACGCCGAAGCGGGGGTGCATGAGGCGGAACGCGAGCTCGCCGTCGTCGGTCATAAGGAGAAGCCCCGTCGTATCGCGGTCGAGCCGCCCCACCGGGAAGAGCCGCGAGGGCACATCCCGGAAGAAATCGGCGACCGTGTGCTCGGCATTCGGGTCCTGCATCGTGGTCATCACGCCGCGCGGCTTGTTGAGCATGAAGTACCGCGGGTTGCGAGGCGCCGAGATGTCGAGCGTACGGCCTTCGACCTCGATCACGTCCTTGTTCGGGTCGACGCGAAGCCCTTTTTCGCGCACGACTTCGCCGTTGACCTTCACCAGGCCGCCTTCGATGGCCTCGACCACGCCGCGCCGGCTCCCGATCCCGAAACGCGACAGCGCCACCTGAAGACGTTCGGTCCCCGCGTTTTCCTTAAGCGGCTTGAACGAGGTCTTCTTGGCCGGAGCGGGTTTCGATTCCGGGGCGGGCTGCGGTTCGGGCATCGTTAGGAGTCCCGCTTCGTGCGCTTGCGGACCGTCGGATCGAGCTGGCGCTTGCGCAGCCGGATCGATTTCGGCGTCGTCTCGAGAAGCTCGTCGGGACCGATGTACTCGATCGCGAGCTCCAACGTCAATTCGCGCGGAGGCGAAAGGACGATCGCGTCATCCGAACCCACCGAGCGCATGTTCGAGAGCTTCTTCGTCTTGCACGGCGAGATGTCGAGATCCTCGTCGCGCGAGTTCATGCCGATGATCTGGCCCATGTACACTTCGACGCCCGGGGGCACGAAAAGGTCGCCGCGCTCCTGGACGTTGCAAAGGCCGTAGGCGTTCGTCATTCCCGTTTCGCTCGCGATGAGCGAGCCATGCGGCATAGCGCCCATGTCCGAGTTTTCCATCGGACCGTATTCCTCGAACACGTGGTGGACGATCGCCGTGCCGCGCGTCTTGGTCATGAGCGCGCCTTTCAGGCCGATCACGCCCCGGGTCGGGATCCGGTATTCCAGATGGATTTCCCCCGTCGGCGCCTGCGAAAGGTTCTTCAGCTGGCCGCGGCGGCGTCCCACCTCTTCGATGATCGTGCCCTGGTATTCGGAGGGCACGTCGATGATGAGAAGCTCGTAAGGCTCCTGCTTCTTTCCGTCTTTCTCGTGGAAGATAACCTGCGGCTGCGACACCTGGAGCTCGTACCCTTCGCGGCGCATCTGCTCGATCAAGATCGCCAAGTGAAGCTCGCCTCGGCCGGAGACGAGCAGCGTATCGGGGCTGCCGGTTTCGGTGACGCGGAGCGACACGTTGGTCTCGAGTTCCTTGAACAGGCGATCGCGGATCACGCGCGATGTCACGTACTTGCCCTCTTTGCCGGAGAACGGGCTCGTATTGACGCCGAACGTCATCTGGACGGTGGGTTCGTCGATCGTCGGCGGCTCGAGCGGCCTCGGATTCTGCGGATCGGTGATGGTCTCGCCGATGCCGAGCGATTCGAATCCGGCCAAGGCGACGATGTCGCCGGCGAAAGCTTCGTCGACCTCGACGCGCTCCAGACCCTCGTACGAAAGGAGGCTCGTGACCTTCGCGGTCACTTTGCTTCCGTCGCGGCGAACGAGCATCACGTTGTCGTTCTTCCTCAGTCTTCCGCCCGAGATCTTGCCGATTCCCATCTTCCCCTTATACGAATCCTGCGTAAGCGCGAGGATCAGGAGCTGGAGCGGGTCTTCGACCTTGGCGGTGGGAGGCGGAACTTCGCGGATGATCGTATCCAGAAGCGCGTCGATGTTGTCCGAGGGATTCTTCATGTCCATCGTGGCGGTCCCTTTCAGGGCCGACGCGTAGACGATCGGAAAGTCGAGCTGCTTATCGTGCGCGTTCAGCTCCACGAAGAGATCGAACGTGCGGTTGACGACCTCGTCGATTTGCGAATCAGGACGGTCCACCTTATTGATGACGACGATCGCGCGGTGGCCGATCTCAAGCGCCTTGCGGAGCACGAAACGAGTCTGCGGCATCGGGCCGTCCTTCGCGTCGATGACGAGGAGGACGCCGTCCACCATGCGGAGCGTGCGTTCGACTTCGCCGCCGAAATCCGCGTGTCCCGGGGTGTCGACGATGTTGATCTTCGTTCCCTTGTACGACACGCTCGCGTTCTTGGCGCGGATGGTGATACCGCGTTCGCGCTCCAAGTCCATCGAGTCCATGATTCGCTCACCCATGTCTTCGACGTTGCGGTGCACTCGCGTCTGACGCAGGATCGCGTCGACGAGCGTCGTCTTGCCGTGGTCAACGTGCGCGATGATTGCGACGTTTCGGATCTGTGTTGCTGCATTCGTTTCCATTTATTCTCCTAAAAATCACGAAACCCTCGCTCGGGCCGAACGGCGCGAGTCGAGGGTTTCGGAGTCGGTCGAGACTCGCCCTAAAGCGAGCACGGCCAGGCTCTTTTAAGCGGTCCGCATCACGTTCTGGGCTTGCTCGCCCTTGGGGCCGTTCGTCAGTTCGAACTCGACGGTCTCACCCTCGCGAAGAGTCTTGAAACCCTCGCCTTTGACGGCGGAAAAATGCACGAAAACGTCCTTATTGCCGCCTTCCGGGGTGATGAATCCGTAGCCCTTTTGATCGCTGAACCACTTCACGGTGCCTTTGGCCATGCTTTGAACCCTCTCGAAAATTTCTAAATTGCTTAAGATGCCGGCAAAAAAATGGGCCGCGAATCGATCATTCGCAGCCGCTCTCGTCGCTCCGCATCAACCGATTGTTCCTATCACTTACGCCCGAAAGTGTATCAAAAACGGGTACCGAAGTCAACCGTAAACGGGAGGTTTTGTGGTAGAATACGCGGATGCTCAAATTAAAATCGTTGACGCTCAAATCAAGCGTGATCTCCTCCCCCATGGCCGCCTGCACGGATCTTGCTTACCGCATGATTTCGCGCGAACACGGCCTCGAATTTTGCTTTCTCGAGATGGTCGCCGCCGAATCGCTCGTGCGCGATAACAATGCTACTAAAGAACTTATGAAAACGATCCCCGAGGACAAGCCTCTGGGTGCCCAGCTCGTCGGGTGCCGTGCCCAAGCCATGGGCGAAGCCGCGGGAATGGTCGAAGCCATGGGCTACGACCTCCTCGACCTCAACCTCGGCTGCCCCGTCCCTAAAATCGCTGGCAAAGGCGCAGGGTCGGCCCTCCTCGCCCGCCCGGACGAATGCCGGGAGATTTTCACGGCCGTCGTCCGGAACGTGAAACGGATCCCCGTTACCGTCAAAATGCGCCTCGGAGTCTCGGATGCGAGCGGGGCCGAGGCCGCCCGCGTGGCGAAGATCGCGGAGGAATGCGGGATTACCGCCGTTTCCGTGCACGGGCGCACGCGCGTCCAGGGCTATTCCGGCCAAGCGGACTATCACGCGATCGCGCGCGTCAAGGAAGCCGTCTCCATCCCCGTCATTGGCAACGGAGACGTCTGCTCCGGCGAGGACGCGCGGCGCATGCTTGCGATCACCGGCTGTGACGGCGTCATGATCGGCCGCGGCGGCATGGGCAACCCTTGGATCTTCAAAAGCGTCGAGAACGTCCTCGCCGGCAAGGACCCGCTCCCCGAGCCTTCGGCCGAAGACAAAAAGAAGGCACTTTTGCGCCACCTCGAACTCGAGCTTCTCTACCGCGAGGAGCGCTCGGTCCTCTACTACATGCGCCGCATCGCCTGCTGGTACTTCAAAGGGCTTCCGGGCGTCGCCGAATTCCGCGGGAACATCAACACGGCGGAATCCATCGCCCAGGTGAAGGATTATATCCGGAACTTCGAAGTGGTGGCGGGCGCTCCGCCCGAGATCGGACCGGAAGACCGCTTCGAGGGGTAAAGAAAAACGCTCTCTATTTGCGCTACGGGAACACATTCGTGTTCCCTCGTACGCTGCAAATAGAGAGCGTTTTTCTTTTCCTTCCCAGACCAAGAGCAGGGTGGCGGAAAAGCGGAAGGCCTCTTTTGTTTTTTAGCGCGTACGAGGGACCACGAACGGGGTCCCGTAGCGCAGAAAATTAAAAAGGGCCTCTCGCGTAACCGATTCGGTCAGTCGCGATTGATCTTAAGGACCTTGTACTTGAGGATTCCTGCGGGGATTTTGATCTCTGCGGTCTCGCCTTCGCGGAGGCCGAGGAGGCCTTTGGCGATCGGCGAGGCGACCGAGATTTTATTCTCGTCGAAATTCGCTTCGTCCTGGGGAACGATCCAATAAGTGAACTCCTCGTCGTGCTTCAGATCCTTAAGGAGCACTTTCGCGCCGATGAAAACCTGGTCTTTCGGAATCTTGGAATCGTCGATGAACTCGGCGTTCGTCAGGCGCTCTTCATAATCGGAGATGCGCTTCTCGTTCATCGCCTGGTTGTTCTTGGCCGCGTCGTACTCGGCATTTTCCTTAAGATCGCCGAACGCGCGTGCCTTCCCGATATCCTCGGCGATTTCGCGGCGCTTGGTGGTCTTGAGGTGCTCAAGCTCCTTGCGGAGCTTCTCATACCCTTCCCGGGTCATCAGTCTTTTATCGTTCATAACAGCAATATTGTACCACAGGCGCCCGCCTTAAGTCGCAGAGGGTTCCGTTTGGGCTCCCTGGCTCTCCAGAACCTGCTGGCGCAAGTCGTTGGCGATCGCCGCGTGCTTGGAGGCGAGCTCCTTGAGACCTGTCTTGTCCGCGCACTCGGCCAGAAGCGCGTGGGCCACCCCGTTTTCCGGGTCCACCTCCACGATTTTCTGGAAGTAAGCCCGCGCGGCACCGTATTCCCTCGCCTTGAACTTGTCGCGGCCCATCCGCAGGAGCGCCAGGATGCGGCGACGCAGCTGCACATCCACGTACATTTGGCGCGCCTCGAGAAACGAGGTGTCCTCGGGATTGATCCGCGCCGCGGATTCGAGAAGATCGAGTGCTTCCGCTTCGCGGCCTTCCGCGAGAGCGAAACGAGCCATGTCCGAATAATTCTTCGCGTACATCGGATTCAGGTCGATCGCTTTCTTGAGAGCGTCCACCGCCGTCACGACGTCCCCCATTTGGAAACTGAGACCCGCGATTGTGTTGTGCCATTCGACGTCGCGCTGCAAGATCGGATTTTGTTGGAGGCGGATGCGCAGCTTGGCGCGTCTGAAGCCGCTGCCGATCTTCCGTTTGAAAGGCGTCGACGGACGGATACGCGCGTATTCACGAATCGCCCGGCGGTAGTGCCCCTGCGCGTCGTACGTGAGCCCAATCGCGTACGGGATCCTCGGCTCGCGCGGCGCCAAGCGGCGAGCCTCGCGAAAATCGTCGAGCGCGCGGTCGTAGTTCTGCGCGGCGTAGGCGTCCATGCCATGCCGGTAATAGATGTTCCAAATGTGGGGCGAGCCCAGGATCTTCTCGCGCGTCCACCCGGTGAACTCAGGGAAAGGATCCTGGCGTTTCAGCGAGTAGAGCCACTTCGAGATGTCCTCGCTCGTGGCTTTATAGAGATGTTTCGGCGCGTTGTATTCCAGGCGCAGGCGGTCGTCGGTGTTGAGGCGGATGCGGCCCGGAAAAGCCGCAAGGGCAGCGCGGAGATCGCGGTCCGAAAGCATGAACGAGCCCAGAACGAAATGCTCGGCGTGCGGGGAGAAATATTCGATGTCGGAACGGGTCGAAGGGTTTTCGCGGATGAGCCGCATCATGCGGCCGTAATCGAACGTCAGAGGCTTCTTCGAACCTAGAAGAAGGTAGTCGCTATCGTTGACGCGGTACATCTCCGTGTGCGGGAACGACGATGAGAAGGTTTTGGCCACCATGAGGAAGTCCTCGAGGGACATCTGATAGGACTGGAGCCACTGAAGATATAGACCGTCGTCCGAGAGCTTTTTCTTGGCGAGCTCGTAGTTCTCCGTCGAGAAAAGATTCGAAATGCCGGATATCCACGGATTGGAGGGCTCGGAGATGATCACGTCGTAGGTGTTCTTCGTGAACGCGATGTGGTTTCGTCCGTCGCCGATGACCACCTTCACGCGCGGATCCTTCAGCGCGAAATTGTTCTCGGTCGCGAAGTAGCGGTTGGCCTCCACGACGGCGGGTTCGATCTCAACCATTTCGACGGCCTTCACGCTCTTGAACTGGGTGACCGCTCCGAGCGTGACGCCCGAACCCAGGCCGATCACGAGCACATTTTCGGGATTCGGATGCGCGAACATCGGAATGTAGCCCGAGTAGAGCTGGGTCGCCATGTCGCCGATCGTCGACGCGTCGGTCTTACCGTTGACTCGGAGGGATTTAGACGGCAACTCGTTGTTCGGTGCCGACGGCGAATTGTACTGGATGACGGTGACGGTCGAAGAGATGCCGTCCTTGTAATACACGAGCTTGTGATTGGAAGCGAGCGCGCGTTCGAAGCTCTGCTTGCCGCCGAGTGCCGCGCGCGTCCATGTCGACGCGTAAAGGAAAACGCCGCTCGAGAATATCTCGCGGTTCCACGGATACAGGAGAAAAACCGCGGCCAGGGCGAACGCGACGAGGGTCTTGCCGGCGTTCAACTTGAAGTTAGGCCGCTGAGTCCCCTTCCAGACGAGGGCGGCTCCGGTCACGATGCTGAAAACGCTGACGAGCTGGAGCGTGCCATTCAAACCGATGCTTCCTATGAAGAAAAAAGCTCCCACGAAGGAGCCGGCGACGCCGCCGAGCGTATTGGCGGCGTACGTCGCGCCGACCACGCGGCCGATGTTCTTCGGACGACCGACGTAATAGAGCGTCGCCGGAAACACCGTGCCCATCAGAAAAGTCGGAACGATCATGGCCATCGCGGAGAAGAAGAATTGGGCGGTGAATGCGGTGAACGTGGAGATCGTGATGATCGGGAAAGCGAGCACGTAATAAAAGACGATCCATTCGAAGACCGGAATAAAGAAAAGGACGCTTAGTCCTACCGCGATCTCGAGGAAACCGAGCGAGGCGAGTGTGAACGGCACGCGGCGCGCCGCGAACTTCGACACCGCCCAGCTGCCGAGACCGAGGCCGGCGAGGAACGTCGTCAGCATGGCCGAGAACGCGTAGGTGGACGAGCCCAGGATCAGCGCCATCGTACGCGTCCAGCAAATCTGGACCACGAACGCCACGAACCCGTGGACGACCATGAGAGCGAGGATGAAAAGGAAAGTCGACTGCGGAAGCGGGGCGTCGGCAGGCGTCTCGGAAATTGTCTCCGTTGCGGGCGCGGCGGCGCCCCTCTCGGCGCGCATCACGTACGCGAAAAGACCCAGATTCACGGCGGCCGCGGCGATCGACGTCAGCCAGATACCGAGGTTTGCCAGGAGAATGAAGCCTGAGGCGAACGTGCCGGCCATCGCCCCGAACAGATTCATCGCGTAAAGCCGGCTCAAATTATCTTTCATCGACGCGTCGTCGCGGCTCAAATAACGGCTGAGGAGAGGTAGCGTGCCGCCCATGAGAGTGGTTGGCACGATGAGCACGAGGAAAGACATCGCAAAACGGATGACGGAAATCGTCAGGAAATCATGGTGAAAACGAAGGTAGATCGATTCGTATACGGGATGAAGAAGCCGGATGATGAGCGGGAAAACGAGTGCGAAGAGTGCGATCCCGGCCTCGAGGCAGGCGTAGAGCTTGAGACCCGATTCGGGACGGCGGTCGGCGAGTTTACCGAAGAAGTGGCTGCCAATCGCCAGACCCGTCATGAACGCGGCGATGACGGAGGCCGAAGCGAGCGTGGTATTCCCGAAGATCAGGCAGGCTTGCTTCGCCCACACGACCTCGAAGACAAGCGCCGTGAAACCCGAAACGAAAAAGAGGAAAAGCACGTTGCGATATTTGAGTAGCATAGAGCCTCTGAAAAATAGATTTATTTAAGTGATACTATACAATACTATTCAGTCATAATCAAATTTAATTTGCGTATCCGGGACGCCAGGCTTTCCATGGGAAGCCCGACGGCGTTCGAGAAGGAACCTCTCAGCTGCGCGACGATGTTTGTCGTGGACTGGATCGCGTAGGCGCCGGCCTTGTCGAGGGGAGAAATCTTGCGAAAGTAGCGCCGGATGTCCGCCTCCTCCATCGGACGAAGACGGACCAGCGTCTTTTCGACGTACACGGCACGTGCGGCCACGCGGCCGTCGATCATCGCTGCGAGTGCGACTCCCGTGTAAACGGCGTGCCAGCGGCCTTGGAGCGACCGGAGGGTACGTACCGCATCGGCCATGTCGCGCGGTTTTCCGATGGTTCGTCCGCGGAACGCGACGACGGTGTCCGCCGCGAGGATGAGGCCGTTCTTCACCCGCGGCGCCGCGGAGAGCGCTTTCCCCCACGCGTGCGTCCGGACGAGCCGCCGGGGCGTCGCGCCGCGGATCGGGCGCTCTTCGTAATCGGGCCGCACGAGACGGTAGCGGAGGCCCGCGGCGCGAAGAAGCGCTCGGCGGCGCGGCGACGACGACGCGAGGTGGATCACGACGCGGCCGCCGCGCGGCCCGCGATCCAGCCACTCGACCATGCCCACTGAAAGTTAAAACCGCCGATACGTCCGTCGACGTCCAGAATCTCCCCCGCGAAGTGAAGCCCGGCGACACGCTTCGATTCCATCGTCGCGACGCGGACCTCGCGAAGATCCACACCGCCGGCGGTGGCTTCGGCTTTTTTGTAACCGTAGACGCCGTTCACTTCGAGCGGCGCGTGCTGAAGAAGGTGAAGAAGGCGTCCCGCCTCCTTCAGCGTACGGACGGGCATGCGGGGATCGACGCCGCATTTTTCCAGGAACACCTCGGCGAAACGGTCGGGCAGGCCGAGCTCCTCGGCGAAAAAGGTCTTCAGGTAGCGTGCGCCACCCGCTTTCCTGAACGCTTCGAAGCGGCGGCCGAGCTGTCCGATTTCGACGTCGGGCGCGAAGTCCGCTTCCACCGACGGTTCGTCGGCAGGGTCCGCCGCGGCCCAGTAGCGCGAGATATCCAAAGCGGACGGACCGCTGAATCCGAAATGAGTGAAAAGGAAAGAACCCTTCGCGGACGCTTTCTTTTTACCCTTCGCATAAAAAGCGAGTGCCGCCTCGAGCGTGATCCCCGAGAGCGAGCGCCAGCCTTCGTCGTCCGTGAGGAGCGGCGTGAGAGCCGGAAACGTCGGCACGATCGCGTGCCCGAGCCCCCGCGCGATCTCGATACCTTTCCCGTCGCTGCCGGTCTCCGGAAGCGAGAGGCCGCCCGTCGCAAGGATGACCCGCCGGGTGGGAAACTCGAAGTCCCCTTCGCCGCGCAGGAGAAAACCGCCGTCACGAGGAAAGACGCCGGTCACGCGCGCGGTCTCGAGCGTGACGCCCGAACGGCGAACTTCACGAACGAGCGCGTCGAGCACCGTGCGGCCCGAATGCGTGGTGGGAAAATATTTGCCCGTCGGCTCGAGGACGAGCTCGACGCCGATCTCGGAAAAAAAACGGCGGGTTTTCTCGGGAGAGAAAGCCTCGAGGACGTGGCGGACCGCGTGCGGCGGCGCGCCCTGATAATCGGAAGGAATCACCTGGCGGTTCGTGACGTTGCAGCGGGTGCCGCCGGAGATCAGAATCTTCGCGCCGATCTTGGCGCGGGAATCCAAAAGGAGGATTTTCGCGCCCGGCTTGGCGCGCGCGGCGGAAATCGCCGCGATCAACCCGGCCGCTCCCGCGCCGACGACGGCGACGTCCGCGCGGTCCACGTTTTTTTAGCGCGAGCGCGCGTGAAGCCAGAGACCGAACGCGGCCAGGCGCTCGATGTCGGTCCAGGGCTCGGTTGAGGAAAGCATCGCGAACGTAATGCGTTTTTTCGCTTCGTAATTCGTGCCGACGAACGTGTGGCGAGACGCGAACGTCCAGCCTGTTTTACCCTTCACGAACTTCGGCATGCGCCAGAGCATCTTATTGTGGCTCTTGAGCTTAAGCGTCTTGCCGTCGGACCCGCGGATTTCGGCCTCGAGGATCCCCATCCGTTCGTCGATCCTCTTGTCTCGGAGCGCGTGGCGCATCAGCGTGGAGAGGTCGTAGGCGGTGGTGTACTGCTTGCGCTTCTTGTCCGGAAGGCCCGAAGCGTTCACGAATCGGGTGCCTTTCATCCCGAGCCGCGCGGCCTTGGCGTTCATGAGCCCGGCGAATGCGATCTCGGAACCGGCCGCCCCTTCCGCGAGGGCCACTGCCGCGTCGTTCGACGACGACACGAGCGCGGCGGTGACGAGGTCCCAAACGCGGTACTCGGCCCCAAGCGTGAGCCCGGCCTTGCTCGGCGTCGCGTTCACGGCGTTCCGCGAAATCCGGATCCGCTTCTCGGGATGCATGCGCTCAAGCGCGACGACGACGGTCATTACTTTCGTAGTGGACGCCGGAGGCAGACGCAAATGGGGGTTCTTCGAATAGAGGATGCGGCCGGTCGAGACGTCGAGCACCGCGGCCGCACGGGCCGTGAGCGAAGGAATGCGGGTGGCAGCCGGAGCCGGCGACGGAAACAGAAGCGAAAGGACGAGAAGCGGTAGGAACGCGGCGGTCGCGAATCGGCGACGGAGCCTCATCCGGTCAGAATTGCCTGCTGAGGGCGGGGTCGCCGTCTTCGTTGAAGCCGAGCGTCGTCGTGTCGTCGAAGCGGAGCCCGAACTTGTCCTCTTCCTTCTTCGCGTAGAGCGAGAAACCGCCGAGCTCGGAAGAATCGACCGAGACGTCTGTGTTGCGTGCGGCCGCCGTGCGCGCGGCCAGGAACGCGAAGCCCGCTACGGCGAGGCAGAAAAGAGTTTTCGTGCGAAGCGTCACTTGCCGGCTTCCTTTTCCGTGGGCTCGACGGGCTGCTTCTTCCCGAATCGGTCGCGGGTGTAGCGGAGAGCACTGTCCTGTCGCTCGACATCTGGGACTTCCAGGATGTCGTGCATGTTCATGTGCGCCTTGCGTTCGAGTTTGTTGCGGGAGCGATGCGTGGTCATGGGGCCATTGTATCACCGCTTCCGGGCCGCTGCCAAGCTCCCGACTTTTTTTTCGCGGCCAATCTGTGCTAGAATACTTTTTCGAAACCGGCGGAGGGTTATGCTCGAAAAAATTTGCGACGTCTGCGGCGCGACCGAACAGGTCGAAATCGAAACTGTCACCAACGTGATGCCCCAGCCCGATGAGATGTACCCCGTCCTCCTCTGCGCCAAGCACAAAAAAGCGCTTCAGGACAAGCTCCTGGACATCACGCTCGACAAAGCCGGCAAGCTCAGTTTCGTCCTCAAGAAGAAAAGCTGACGGCTAACTGCCGCCGAGGTAGGCGCTCCGGATCTCGGGGCGCCTCTCGATTTCCCGGGCGTCCCCTTCCAGCACGATCCTTCCCGTTTCCAACACGTAGGCCCTTCCCGCGACTTTAAGCGCCATGCGCGCGTTCTGCTCGACGAGAAGGATCGTCATCCCGTCGCGGTGAACCTCTTCGATTAGACGGAAAATCGCCGACACGAGGATGGGCGCGAGCCCGAGCGACGGTTCGTCGAGGAGCAGCATCTTCGGACGGGACATGAGCGCCCGGCCAATCGCGAGCATCTGCTGCTCGCCTCCCGAAAGCGTGCCGGCGCGCTGTTTTTCGCGCTTCTTGAGGATCGGAAAGAGCCCGAAAACGCGCTCCATGTCCTTTTTCACCCCGTCCGCGTCCTTCCTGAGAAACGCGCCCATTTCGAGGTTCTCGAGAACGTCGAGCCTTTGAAATATTTTCCGGCCCTCCGGAACGTGCGAAAGACCCAGGCGCACGATCGCCTGCGGAGAAAGGGCGGAGACGTTTTTTCCTTCGAACTTGACCTCGCCCGTCGTCGGTCGCACGAGGCCCGAGATCGTCTTCAGGACCGTCGTCTTCCCCGCCCCGTTCGCACCCAGGAGCGCGACGATCTCGCCCGGCTTCACAGAAAACGTAACGCTCTTCAGGCACTCGACCTTCCCGTAACGCGTGTGGACGTGGTTCACTTCAAGCATCGGCCACTCCCAGATACGCCTCGATCACGCGCGCGTTGCAGCGCACGCTCTCCGGCGATCCCTCCGCGATGCGTTCCCCTTCGTCCATCACGACCACGCGGTCCGAGAGGGGCATCACGACCTTCATGTCGTGCTCGATGAGGAGGATCGCGGTGCCCTTCTCGCGGATTTTCCGCACGAGCACGGCGATTTCTTCTTTTTCGGTGGGATTCATTCCCGCCACCGGTTCGTCGAGGAGGAGGAGCTTTGGCTCGCAGGCGAGCGCGCGTGCGATCTCGAGGCGTTTCTGTCCGCCGTACGGCAGGTTCGCCGCGATCTCGTTGCCCGCGCCGCTCAACCCGATGAAGTGTAGAAGCTCTAGGCTCCGTGCGAGAATCATCCGCTCCTCGACGTGGTAGCGGCGCGTGCGCAGAACCGCGTCGAGAAACCCGGAACGCGTGCGCGTGTGGAAACCGATGGCCACGTTCTCGAGGACAGTCATGTTGCGGAAGATGCGGAGATTCTGAAAGGTGCGCGCGACGCCGCACTCGAGAATCTTGTTCGGCGACAGTCCGTCCAATCGCCGCTCGCCCTCGCGGAAGAGGATCTCCCCCGAATCGATGGACACGAGGCCCGTCACGCAGTTGAAGAAAGAGGTTTTACCGGCTCCGTTTGGGCCGATCAGCCCGACGATTTCGCCTTCACCCACCGTAAGGCTCATGGCCTTCAGCGCCACGACGCCGCCGAAGCGCTTGGACACCGAGCGCACGTCAAGAAGCGGCATCGACACCCTCCTCTTCTGCGTGTTTCTTGCGTTTGCCGAGCTCGCGCTGGATCAGCTGGCCTCCGAGTATCCCCTGCGGCCGGAAGATCATCATGAGGATCATGATCACGCCGAAAAGAAGCATGCGGTACGACGCGAAGCCGCGTAAAAGCTCCGGAAGAATGCCTAGGACGAGCGCCCCAAGGGCGGCGCCCCAAATGTTCCCGAGGCCGCCCAGGACCACCATGGCGAGAATGAGCACCGAGAGGACGAAGTCGAAGCTATCGGGGCTCACGATCGTCTGTTTGGACGCGAACACGGCTCCCGCCATTCCCGCGATGAAGGACGAGAGGCCGAACGCGGTCAGCTTCACACGGAGCGCCGGAACGCCCATGCAGCCCGCGGCGAGCTCGTCTTCGCGTATCGCCACCAGCGCACGGCCGATCTTGGAATCCGAGAGCCTAAAAAGAACCCACGCCACGAGCGCCACGAGCGCGAGCGTGAGGTACACGTAAGGCGTCGCGTTGATGGAGAACTTATAACCGAAGAAAGTCGGACGGTCGATGCCGAGAAGGCCGTTCGGCCCGCCGGTCCACGCGTCCAGGTTATTGAACGCGATGCGCACGATCTCGCCGAAGCCGAGGGTCGTGATCGCCAGGTAGTCGCCGCGGACGCGGATGGACGGCATGCCGATGAGGAGGCCAAAAGCCATCGAAACGAGGCCCGCTGCCGGGAGCCCGAGCCAGAAGGGACACCCCGTGTGGATATTCAGGAGCGCGTACGCGTATGCGCCGAGTGCGAAGAACGCCGCGTAGCCAAGATTGAGAAGACCCGCGAACCCGACGACGACGTTGAGCCCCATCGCGAGGATCGCGTAGATGCCGACCGTTGCCAGAAGATCCATGTGGTAGGCGTTTTTGTCGAAGAGCGGAATGAGCGCGAACGGGAAAAGGACGAGGAAAACGCGCGCCAGATGGGATTTTCTCAAGCGTTCCCGCAGCGCTTCCATCGTCAGACCTTGTCGGGGAGGTTTTCCCCGAGGAGCCCCGACGGCTTGAAGATGAGGACCGCCGCCAGGAGAACGAACGCGAACACGTCTTTCCACTCCGAAGAGACGTACCCCGCGCCCAGGCTCTCGAAGACGCCCAGGAGGATTCCCCCGAGCATCGCGCCGGGGATACTCCCGATCCCTCCGAACACGGCCGCGGTGAACGCTTTGATTCCCGCGAGATAACCGTCGTGGAAATTGATGCTGCCGTAGTAGATCGCGAAGAGGCCGCCGCCTACCGCCGCGAGCGTCGAACCGAGCACGAAAGTCTGGCGGATCACGCGGTTGGGCGAAATACCCATGAGTTCGGCGGCCTCGGCGTTCTCGGCGACGGCGCGCATCGCTTTTCCCGTTTTCGTGTTCTTCACGAACCACGTGAGGAAAATCATGAGCCCCGTCGCGACCGCGAAGATCACGATTTGGACGAGCGAAAGGGAGAAAGTTCCCACGTCGAAGCGGACCGGAGGCACGATATCGGGCACGCTCTGCTCTTTGGAGCCGTAGATCAGCATGACCGCATTTTGGAGGAAGAAGGAGACGCCGATGGACGTAATGAGCGCCGTGAGTTTGGGGGAACCGCGCAGCGGCTTGTACGCGGTGCGCTCGATCGCCGCGCCCAGAAGCGCCGACCCGAGCGCCGAGACGGCGAACGCCGCCGGAAGTGCAGCCCAGAACGGAAAGCCCGAAAACGCCAGGATCGCGGAGAGCGTGAGGTAGGCGCCGACCATGAACACTTCGCCGTGGGCGAAATTGATGAGCTGGATGACGCCGTAGACCATGGTGTAGCCGAGCGCGATCAGCGCGTAAACCATGCCGATCGTGAGACCGTTCAGGAGCTGCTGGAGAAAAAGCTCCATCGAACGGGCGTTAGGCCGCGGCGGCGGCCGGTGCCGCGGAGGAGGCGGGCTTGAACTCTTCGATGAACTGGAACTTGCCGTCCCGGACCTGGAAAATACCGACCGACTTGCCCACCGCATCGCCGCGGGCGTCGAAATTCACGGGCCCCAGGATGCCGGGGAAATCTTTCGTCTTCTTCATCTCGGCAAGGATCGCCTCGCGGTCGTTCTTGCCGGCGCGCCGGATAGCGTCGATGAGGACATTCGCGGAGTCGTAGGCGTACGCCGCGAAAGAACCGATCTCGCCGTAGCGCGCTTCGTAACGCGCGACGAAGTCTTTGGCGTCGGGGAGCGATCTCGGGTCCACGCCGAGCATCGTGGCGTAAACACCCTCCCCCGCCGGCCCCGCGAGCTTCGGAAGCGACGGATCGAAAATGCCGTCTCCCGCCATCCATTCGGTCTCGAGGCCCACTTTTTTCGCTTGCCGAAGGAGAAGCGCCATCTCGGGATAGATTCCGCCGAAGAAAACGAGCTCGGGCTTCGTGGATTTGATCTTCGTGAGGAGGGGGGTGAAATCCTTCTCGCCCTGCGTGACGCCTTCGCGCCGGATCACTTCCCCGCCGCCCGCTTTGAATGATTTCTCGAACTGATCGGCCAGCCCTTTGCCGTAGGTCGTCTGGTCGTCCAGAATCACGATGCGCTTAAGCCCCAGCTTCGCAACGTAGCTAGCCGCCGCCGGCGCCTGGACGTCGTCGGTCGGGCAGACGCGGAAGAACGTGTCGAAACCCTGCTTCGAAATATCCGGATTGGTGGACGCGGGGCTCACTTGCGCGAGCCGCGCCTCGTGATAGATGGCGGAAGCGGCCTTCGTGCAGCTTGAATTGAAGTGGCCGACGACGGCCGCGACGGCCGGATCCGCGGCGAGTTTGTTGGCGGCGAGGACGGCCTGCGTGGGGTTGTGCTGGTCGTCGAGCGGGACGAGCTTGAGCTTCGCGTTTCCGAAAACGGGCCCTTTGACGTTGGCGTCCTCGATCGCCATGAGCGCTCCCTGCTGACAACCGATGCCGATGTACGCCTGGTCGCCGGTGAGGGGCGCGACGAGTCCGATGGAAACCGTCTCGTCGGCGGCGGCCGGTACGCACACGAGTGCCGTTATCGCCAGAAACGCGGCCGCACGATGCGTCATTTGCCGGCCTTCGAGCGCTTGAGGCTCCGGAGAACGACCTCGAGCACCTGCTCCAGCTCTTCGAACGCGCCCATCTTCGAAAAGAAGCCGGAGATGTTGAGTTCCTTGGTTTTATGGATCATCGCGTCGTCCGCGTGCGCGGTGACCATGACGACCGGGATGGTTTTGTTGAATTCGCGGATCCTCGTGAGCACTTCTACCCCGTTCATCACCGGCATCTTGAAGTCGGTGAACACGATGTCCACGCGTCCGGATTTCACGATGTTCACGCCGGCTTCGCCGTCGCCCGTCGTCACGACGTCGTATCCCTTGGATTTCATCCAGAAGGCCATGGTCTCGAGGAAGTCGGGCTGGTCGTCGATAAAGAGGATTCGGATCGCGTCGGACATTTGTTTTTTACTAGCCTCCCGCTTGGCGCTGCTTGACCGGTAAGGTGCACGTGAAGGTCGAACCCTTCTTCGACTCGCTCTCCGCCCAGATCTTTCCGCCGTGCCGTTCGACGATCTCTTTGGTGATCGAAAGGCCCAGCCCCGTCCCTACGATCCCCTGCTGGTCGCCGAACTGCTCGAAGCGCCCGAAGAGCTTCTTCATGTTCTCCGGAGTCATGCCGACGCCGGTGTCCGAGACGCTGAGAAGAACAGCCGTGCTGTCGGCGGCCCAGGCGGTCTTCACGGTGATCGTGCCCCCGTTGGGCGTGAATTTGATCGCGTTTCCGATGAGGTTGTTCAGAACCTGCGTGATCTTGTCCGGATCGACCGGAACCTCCGGGAGGCTCTTGTCGAATTGGCGCGCGATCTTGATGTCTTTGGTCTTGGACCACGTCTCGAGTGCGTCGCAGACGTCCGCGGCGACCCGGTCCAGGCGGGTCGGCACGATTTTGAGCCGGTAGGTTCCCGATTCGATCTTCGCCATGTCGAGGAGATCCTCGACGAGGCGGTGGAGCTGTCCCAGGTTCCGCGAGACAATATTGAGGAATTTTTCCTGATCGCTCGAAACGACTCCGGCGGCGCCGCTCGACAGAAGCGTCATCGCCTTCTGCATCGCGACGATCGGCGTCCGCAGCTCATGCGTGACGTTCGAGACGAAGCGGTTCTTTACCTCGTCGAGTTCTTTTTGCTTGGTGACGTCAGTGAGGACCTTCACCATGCCGACCGTCTGCCCGTTTTCGTTCTGGATGACGGCGCTGGACGACCGCAGAATGCGGCGCGTGTTCTCGTCCTTCGACCTGAATTCTATCACCTTTTCGGAGCCGTCGCTAGAATCGCGGGTCAGCGAAACCATCACGTCGTCGCGGCTCCCGTCCAGGATGGACTGGCCGACCTTTTTCTCTTTCCCGAGCAGCTTTTCGGCCGACGGGTTCATGAGGAGGACTTCGCCCTTGTGGTTAACGACCACGACGCCCTCGGCGATCGACTTCACAACCGCTTCGGTCGTCTTCTTTTCGATCTCGGACTTCTCGTACGCCTTCTGCGTCTCGACGAACTTCTGCTCGACTTCCTTGAACTGGCGTTTCACGGCGTCGACTTCGCGCCGCTTCTCCTGTTCGACGACTTGGTATTTGACGGAGTACTCCTGCTTGATCTCCTGCAGGAGGTTATGGGTTTCCTCTTCGACGATCTTGGAGAGAGCTTGGACGGTTTCTTCGGCGTGTTCGGCGCGGATGGGGAGCTTTTTAATCTTCTCGCGGACGTCGGAGGGGACCTTGGTCGTGTTGACCTCGATCCGCTGGACGTCGAGGACGTCGATGTCGAGCTTGTTTTTGACGTGGGCGGTCTTATAAAGGACGAGCGCGGCGATGAGGCCGATTCCCGCCGCCATGCCGATGAGGACGGGAAGCGAGGTGCCGCCCGACTCCACCGCTAAAAAAAACGGCATCCGCTATCCTCGGACGAGGACGATTTCGCCGCAAGCCGAGCGGGCGCCCGCGTTTCCGGCCGGCTGTGCGAAGTCGTCGACTTTCTCGTGGAAGACGACCGCGCGGCCCCCGACCGAATACTTGCCGCCGCTGAGCGTGAGACCAGGAACAAGCGCTTCGTAGCTGCCGCTTCCGTCGGCGCCGACTTCGAAGTTACCGAGGTCGCCGGCGTGGGCCTGCAGGAGGCCGTCTTTCAGGAGATGGCCGTGGTGAACGCCGTCTGGATTATAGTGGTCTCCCGCGGCTTTGCCGGAGTCGGCGCAATCGCCGAACTGATGGACATGGAAGCCGTGTTTGCCCGGGGAAGCGTTCCGGACGGTTCCGGTGACTTTGAGCCCTTCGGCGGTTTCCTGGAAAGTGATCTTGCCTTCGAGCGTGGAGCCGGGAGCGGTCCCGCGAAGGTGCGCCGTGCCCGTCTCCACGGTGTCCGCCGATGCGGGCCTGACGGCCGCCACGGATGCGGCGGCTAAAAACGCGATAAAAAGTTTTTTCATGTTTTTTTCTCCTTTAGCACCCGCTCGATTATACAACGAAAGGAGGGTGGCCGATAAAAAGATTGGGGGCGGGAAACCGGGTCTCGGCTTTCCCGCCCCAAAGAACGGTTATTTCGGGAACGAATACTTCTAGCTTACGAAGCCTTCATCTCCGGGAACGACTTCTTCGCGACTTCGCTGACCTTCTTCGCGAGGTCGGGGTTCGTGCCTTCAAGCGCCGCGGACGCGTCCATCAGGGTCTGCGCATCGGCGTTGTTGTGGTCCATGCCGCAGCCGGCATAGGACGGGGCGACGAACGAGAACGTAAGAACCAGGACGAACAGAGACGCAAAGATCGACTTCATGCTTCCTCCTTGTACGGTGTGGAACCCCTTACGATACCCGGACCGGGTTCCTTCGGTCCAGTCTTGTAGCCGCTTCGAACCGAGACGGCTTCAGCGGCAAATTGTAGCGAAAAAGGCCCTTTTTTGCAAGTACCGGGAATGCGTATCCGGGTGGGTTCTGTTTACAATGCTTAATAATATATAACAAATATTTACAAAAGTCAAATCAACCGAACCTCTCCCAAGCGTTCGTATTTCGAGCCGGCGGCCGAGGGAAGGCTCTTGAATAAGGCCACGGAAGCCGGCGAAAAAGGCGGAATATCCTTGAAAGACGCCTGCTGAAGCCGGCGGACCATGGCCTCGACCCCCCGCTCGCTGCGCACCCGGCCCAGGGTCAAATGCGCAACGAAGGGACGCGTTTCGTTCGGCCATCCGGCCACCTCGAACGCGCTGGCGACCCGTCCGGCGAGCCCTGTGAATCCCTCGGTCCCCTCCGCGACGGCGGCCCAAAGAGCTTCCGGCTTCTCCCAATCGGGAAATGCGCCCCCGCCGCCGAACCGCACCTCGAAAGGACGGACACCCTCGCAGGCCTTCCGCACCGCCTCAAGAGCATCCGGCATCCGGCCAGGGGCGACGTCGCCGAGAAAACGCAGCGTAAAGTGAAGGTTCGGCGTTTCGGTCCATTTGACGTCCGCGGCCTGCTTTTTAAAGCCTTCGATGCGCATGCCTAGCGCCGCGCGTACCGCGAACGGCGGCTCGACCGCTATGAACGTACGGACCGGAGTGTTGGGATCGGTGGTCAGCACCATGGGTTCCGGTTCTCCAGATAGTTGAGGATCGCCTTCCACGAGGCGAGTTTCTTGGCGTAAGAAACGGTATTCAATGGACTCGTCGAAGGGAGACGGTACGCGGCGATGCGTATTTTATCCCCGAAGTACCTCCGGTAAACGGCTTCCGCCTTTCCCCCGTTCAAAAAAATCGTCTGGATCTCGGGGCTCTTCTTTAAAAACCGGGGGATGTCGTTCGGAACGCCGCTTTGAATGGTGGCGTCGCTCGAACCTTCGCGCGTGCAGGAGCGGAGTACGTCCCACAGTGCGATCCGCCGTTCGCGCAAAACCGCCAGCCGGGCGTGGTAATCGCCCGGGTCGGGCGTTTCCAAAATTTCGAAAACGATCTTCCAGAAATGATTCTGCGCGAAGCCGTAATACTCCCTCTTCTCGAGCGAAGCCGTTCCCGGCATGCTTCCAAGGATCAGGATGCGGGAACGCTCGTCTGCGACCGGCCGGAAGCTGCGAAGGGTTTGGCTCATGGCGGGGAAAAAAAAGGCCCCCGCCGAAGCGGGGGCCCGAAAACGCTCGTTACTGGACCGACTGGCCGGACACGTCCGCGGAAGCGTCCATGGAACCCGCGGCCTTCTGACCCGTGAAGTACGGCTCGAGGGCCGTCCAGGTCTTCGGACCGACCTTGCCGTCGACCTTGAGACCGCTCTGCTGCTGGAACGCCTCGATGGCCTTGCGCGAGCCGGGGCCGATCTTGCCGTCGATCGGACCGTTGTAGAGACCCGCATTCTTGAGCGCGGTCTGGATCTTCTGCTGATACGACAGCGACTCGTTGGCGACGGATTCGCCGAGAGCTGAGGCCGTCGGCAGGTTCGCCGCAAGCGGCGTCGACTGCGTCACCGGTGCGGTTTCGATCGGAAGAACCTCGATCGCTTGCTGCTGGTTCGTGCCCGAGGCCTGCGGAAGCTGAGCGAGCTCCTCGCTTCCGGACAACGAATCGAAGCCGGTTCCGGAAAGGCTGGCCTGATCGTTAGACTTCTTGCCACAGCCCGAAAGGGCCAGGGTCGCGCCGAGCAGCGCGACGAGAGCGAGACGGAAATGCATCATCGAGTCGTGTCCTTTTGTTGAGGTGGGGTCGGATCCGCGCCGGAGGATCATGGACGGCACTATACCGTGCGAGGACGCCCCCTGTCAACAAGGGTGCCGTGCGGAGTGCCCGGGAGGATTAAAAAAATATCTAATCCTCTTTCAATCGGCGTCTAAACGCGTTTTTGACAACCTGATTCTGGAAAAAACCCGAGATGATCGCTTTCTAAGCGGAAGACGTGCTAGCCAGGGTCAAAAAAATTCGGCGACCTGTATGAGCCGGTCGCCGAATTGAAACAGAGTTTGCCTTCGCTTCGTCAGTCTTCCAAGTCGTCGGACCAGACGGTGGGCAAACGGTCCAAATTGCTCCAGAAGTGAAATTCCGGAAGTTCTTGCTTGGTTTCCCGGAGGGGTCGAGCGTCTTTGATTCGCGGCATGGGCGGGGTTCTCCTTGAGTAAAGAGATGATACCGCACCGGGCCTTAAGGGAAGATTAAACGGGAATTAGAAAATTCTAATGCGCGTCCGTGCCGTTGGCCGAGGCGCCCGAGAAGACGTGGCGCACCGCCTCGCGGACCGAAAGAAGCGTCGGGGGCTTGGCGAGCACGTAATCCACCGCGCTCGGCTCCTGACCTTTTGCCTTCATGATCTCGCCGAAACCGGTCAAGAGGATAATAGGCGTCGCAGGCGACAGACGCTTGATTTCGGCGGTCATCCGCTCGGCGGTATATTCGCCGGGCATGGCCCAATCGGTAACGACGAGATCGAAGCGGCCCGCCTCGAACTTGAGAAATCCTTCCCGCGCGTCGTCCGCGGTCGTCACGCGGTGGCCGTCTCCCGCGAAATACTCCTGCACCACGCGGCGCACGTTCGGCTCGTCGTCGACCACGAGAATATCCAGAGCTTTACCGATACCCGCCGCGGGGGCCTTGATGGGGCCGGCGGGCCGCGCGATTTCCTTCCACACGGGCAAGCGCATGACGAACGTCGTTCCCTTTCCGAGCTCGCTCTGCACCTCGATCGTTCCCTCGTGACGCTTCATGACGCCGTACACCATCGAAAGACCGAGACCGGTTCCGGCGGTTCCCTTCGTCGTGAAGAATGGTTCGAAGCAGTGCTTCCTCGCCTCTTCGCTCATGCCGTTGCCGGTGTCCGAAAGGTAGAGGCGGACGAAACCTTCCTCGGGCCAGCCTTTCAACGTGATCGCTCCGCCCTGGGGCATCGCGTCGACGGCGTTGAAGATCATGTTCGTCAGGACCTCGCGGAGCGCCGAGTCGTTGCCCGCGATTTTCGGCAGACCCTCGAGTTCCGTTTCGAAGCGGATGACCGCGCCGTTGGCCAGGGCCTGGTTCTTCCATTTCGGCCGCGTCAGGAGCACGGCCTGTTCGCAGATCTGTTTCAAATCCAGCGGCAGGAAAGTCTCCGCCTTCTGGCGCTTGCGGTAGAATTCACGCAGGCGAGCGACGATGTTCATCGCGTCCTTCGAAGCGGTGTTCATGATCTGGAGGTACTCGTTGACGAGCGTCTTGTTGTCGAGGTATTCGGGATGGTTGAGGAGAATCTCGCTGAAACCAAGAACCGGCGTGAGCGCGTTGTTGAAGTCGTGGGCGATGCCGCTCGCCATCTGGCCGAGCGCCTTCAGGCGGTCCTCGTCGACGGCGCGGGCCTGGGCGGTTTTCAGCTCCGCGCGCTCGCTCGCCTCTCGAAGCGCGCGCGTCACCGAATGCGGGAGGCGAGAGAGCTGGTGATGGAAAACGTAATCGGCGGCGCCCATCTTCATGACGTCGACGAGCGATTCCTCGTGGATCACGTCCGAGACGAAGATGAACGGAACATCCGTACCCCGCGTACGGAGAGTCTCGAGAGCGGCACGGCCTTCCGCCGCTTCGAGCGCGTAATCCGAGAGGATCAAGGCGGGTTTGAACGAATCGAGTGATGAGACGTAATCCTCGTGCGTCTCGACGCGGCGGGTCTCGAAAAGATCGCCTCCCTTGGCCAGCTCGGCGAGGATCGCGGGTGCGTCGGCCGCGGAGAGAAGCAGAAGAATGCGAATCGGATCGGCCATCGGGAGAAGCTCCTTTCAAGCTTCTTAAGTTTACCTGAGTAACCCCTAAAAAGCCATGCGGCGGGTTACCGGAAAACCGCCGGTGGAGGCACCTGGTAGGCCTCGAAGGGCCCTCCCAGGAGGACATCGCCTTCCGAAACCACCCAGGCGTGCGCGTCGTAAGAGCCGCCCGCGCACCGAAGGCCGATATGAATCTCAGCATCGTATCCGGAGGCACCCAAAAGCCGGTAAGCCGCGAGTGAGCGCGCGAGGCATCCTCGCTTCCCCGCCAGACGCGCGGCGGCGGCTTCGACCGCCCACACGACCCGTCTGCGCGCGTGACGTCTAGAGCGGGGCTTGGCCCGGAATGCCTTCGCGGCGCGTCCGGGCGGCAGAACGGCCGACGCCGCCCGTGCCAGGAGGACGGCGGCGGCGGCCTCGGCCACGAGCGCTTTCTCGCCCGGAGGCAAAGCCAGAAACCGTTGGAACGTCGCGCGGAAACGTCGAATCATGAAGGAATTATAGCGCATCGGGTCTATTTATGGGATTTCGCCCATTTTGAGCTCGAGACGAGGCTTGCGCCGTGGCTGCGCGGAATGCTCGCCGGTGAAATCGAGCGGCGGTTCGAAGCGGGGGTTGGCGCGCCGTCAGGCGCAGGTCTTAACGGTTCCGACTTGCTCGATCGACGTGAGCTCGAGGCCCGACGCGGGACGAATGCCTTCGAGACCGGACGAGTTCGCGTCCAGCGCGAACCCCGCCTCGACCACGATCGTCTCACCCGTTGGGGTACCGTCCGGCGAAAGACCCGAAACCTCGATCGCGTCGTCTCGCACGGCGAACGAACTCCCGTTGCCGCCCGACTCCGCCGAAAACTGAGTGCCACGGACGGCCGCGATCGCGGTCGGCGTCTCGACACGGAAGGACGACTCCGCCGGCAGTTTTTCCAGATTGAAAAGGATTTTTCCGCCGGCGAGCCGGACCCGCATCGAACCTTTCTTGGGATCGGCGATCGCGCATTCGGTCTCCGGCATCACGCGGCAGCCCGCAACTGCGTTCATCGTGAAGTCGGCCGTCGCGCCCGGCGCGGTCTTGACGACGTCGCCCTCGGAAAGACGCGTGCCGGCCTCGGCTGGAAAAGTCTGGGTTCCGCGTACGATCGTGACACCGCCCTCGACGCGCGTGACTGCGGCGTCTGTGGTCTCCGCGAACGCGGGCCCCGAAGCCGAGAGCGCGAAGACCAAGAGGGCGGCGGCGCGCACGGCGCTCAGACTCCGCACGGCTGAAAGGTCTTCGTATCGAGCGCGGGGACGTCCTGCGATTCAGGGGCTTCGGCCTGCGCCGCTTCGGTGCCGGCCTCTTCGGTCTCGCTCTCCTCTTCCTCTTCGCCTTCCACTCCCGCGCCTTCCTCTTCCCCGTAAAGGGACGTGACGAGGTCTTCGATGCTATCGCCGCCGACGATGCGGCCGCCCGCGAGAGTGAGGCCGCCGACGCTAGTGATGGCCGCCACGATTCGCGTCACAAAACCCGGGAGGGGCGTGATCGAGATCGAATTGTATGTCGCCTCGATCGGATCGGCCGACGTCCCGACCGTTCCGCCGGCGATGAGCGTGAGATGATCCCCCGAAAGATTGAGATCGGCGCCGTTGTTGTCGAGAACGTCGTTGCCGTTGGATGCGGTGACCGTGATGTCGTCGCCGGCGATCACGAGATCCAGAAGCACATCACCGTTACTCGCCGTCATGACCACGTCCGCACCGGCCGTGATATTTCCGGTGTGGACAATCCCGAGTCCGACGCTGTCGGTGATGAAAACGCTTCCGCTCTTGGCTAGGACCGTGTCGATCGTTTTGGAAGACGTGCCGACCGACGAATCGATGGTGACGTCGCCCGAGTTAGCCGCGGCGTATTCGAGGACGATGCCGTCGTTCACCGTATCTTGGAGGTCCAAATGGATGCCGCCTGTGTCGGTGGTGGCTTCAATATTGACGGCATCCACGTCGAGGTCGGTTCCCACGCCGCCGCCGATCCCCGCCACCGCGGTAAGGACGAGCTCGAGCGTCTTAAACACCCCCGAATTGTTGTCCCGGATCGTTCCCCCGGTGGTCATACCGACATTCGTGTGGGTCGCCGTGATACCCGCCGAGATGAAAATATTTCCAGAGCCCGGAGATCCCAGGACGAGATCGGCCGCGCTGACGTTCTGGATCTCTTGCTCGGAGAGCTCTAAGACATCCGGAGCGTTGTCGGTCGACGAGCCCAGATCGATCGCCTCTCCCGTCGCGTTGGGCGCGAGCGTGACGGTCTGTCCGGTCGCCTCGATCTGGCCCACAATGCTTATCTTGTCCGTTTTATAGGAGTGCGTGCCGCTCAAACCGCGGATGATCACCGACGTAGGAATCGAAAGGGTCTCGTCGTTTCCCGTCAAAGCGAAGGAAATGTCGCCGCCCGCTTCGATGTCGTAGATCGCCGCGGTGTTCGTGAGCGTGACGTCGCCCGTCGCGGTCACGGTGAGGTCGTCCGCGGAAACGACGGCCTCCGCGAAACCGAGGGCTCCCGTCACGGCAAGCTCGATGTCTCCACCGCTTGAGGTGGTAAGACCCGTGACGCCCGTCCCTAAAACCGTTCCGCCGACGGAAGTTCCGGTCGTCGTAGCGACGTAGATGCCGCCGGCGCCCGCCAGCGCTTCGAGCTCCAGCACCGACACGCGCATCGGTGCGGAGGTCGTTCCGACTCCGCCGCCTGTGGACGTCGTTTCCAAGATCGCGCCGCTGCCGCTGAGCAGGGACGTGGACGTCCTACGCAGAATGTCCCCGCCGGAGGTGGGGCCGTAATTTTGAACGTGGATTTCGTTGCCGATCGCGGACACGTTGTTCAACACGATGTCGCCGCTCGTGGAACCCCCGTCCATCTTGATCACGATATTGGCTCCCGGGCCGGATGAAATTTCCGTTCCGTCCTCCATGAGAAACTGGGCCGCGCCGGCGTCGCGGTTCGCCGAGAGCGCGCTCGAGTCGTTGGCCGTCAGCGTGATCACCCCACCCGTCGTGGTCAGCGACGAACCCTGCCGCAGGATGATGCTGCGGCCAGCTTGCATCGTCAGGGCGACGCTTGTGTTGGTCATAACGACGTCGATGTCCTGCGCGACGACGATGTCGTTGTTGGCCTGGAGCGTGACGTTCGTCGACTGGCCGGCTAAAACGTCCTTGTCGATGGAGACGTCGGCCGTGGCGTTTGCAGCGAAAAACTGCGGCGGCGTGACGATCGAGCCGCTGTCGTCGATGGTGATGTTCTTTGGGTCGAGAAGGAGCGTGCCGAATTCGCCGAGCGGGGCGCGCGTGTCGACCGAACCGGAAAACCACAGCGCTTCCTTGCCGGAGACTTCGACGAAGCCGCCGTCTCCGCCGCTTGAGCCGCCGCGCGCGGAGACGCGTCCTTGGAAATTCATCGTGCGGTCCGCCCAAAGGACCACGGTGCCGCCGTCGCCGGAATCGATCGCGTCGGCTTTGAGGGTCGTTTCCGGTCCGGCGTAGCCGTAGGACGCGTTGGCCAGAGCCGGGTCCGCGCCGCGCAAGCCGCCGCCGACGTAGGCCGTGCCGCCGCCCGCCGCGCCCGAAACGTCGACCGAGGCTGTGTCGAAGAGCCCGGTCTTCTCACCGAGAATTTGCACCGTGCCGCCGGTTTCCCCCGCTTCAAGGCCCTTCGCCGAGATCGTTCCTTGGCCTGCTACGGCGACGATGCCCTCGGATCCGCCGTCCAGGATCACGACGCCGTTTTTCGTGCCCACGGAGTTCGCCTCGATCACGCCCGTGTGGTTCACAACGCGGTCGAACGCGCCCTCGGCCGCGCGGGCGCTTAAGATCACGAGACCCCCTTCTGCCGCGAGTGTCCCGGCGTTCGAAAGCGCGGCTTCGCCGGGGGCCACGGAGGCCGGAGCGTTCATTTCAACCGAAACGAGCCCTTCGGCGTCGAGCAGGAGCCGCGCGGAACCGCCTGCCACGAGCGCGATGGCGCCGCCGGGAGCCGAGATCGTGCCTTCGTTCGAAACGGTGTTCCCGACCAGCGCCGCATACCGGCCCGCCGTGATGTCCCCGCGATTGACGACGCCCGCCGAGCCCGCGCCGAAGGCGTAGTTCCCGGAAAGGAAGTCCGCGTTCGAAATGGGGAGAGCCGACGCGACGAGTCCCGGCGCATTCACGGAAGAACCCTGCCCGAAAAGCACACCGTTTGGATTCACGAGAAACACGCGGCTGTTCGCACTCATCGCGCCCAAGATTTCCGACGGCGATCCGCCGGTGACTCTGAAAAGCGCCGTGTGTTCGGGAGAGGCTTGGAACGAGCGGATGGTTTCGCCGGCGGCGTTCGAGAAGGAAGAAAAAGCGCCGATCGCGCGGTCGGACGAATGGATATCGTAGATCGAGCCGTTCTCCTCAATGCGGATCGATCCGCTCTCCGCGTGAGTGAACGAGGGGTTGGCGGAAACCGGAGACGCCGTGAACGCAAGAAAAGCGACCAGCAGTACGCCCGCGATTGTTTTCATGCACGCGCTCCTATCAAAGGAAATCGTACGACACCGTGAAGTAAAACGCCTTGTCCTTGCCGTCGAGTGGCCGGTCGCCCAGCGGCACCGCCCATTCGAGACGGCCGTAAAGTTTTTCGGCGAGACGCACGCGCACGCCCGCGCCGGCGCCCGCGAGATCGTGGCTCTTCTTTTCTCCGGCGAGAGGCCGCTTCAGCGTCGCGGTTCCCGCGTCGGCGAAGAACACAAGCTCGAACTGCTTTTCGGCCGTCGTCTCGGCGAACGGAAGACGCCAGTGGTCCGGCAGGAATGAGGCCGGGAAATAAACGTCGAACGAAGCGAAGGCGCCGTGGTCGCCGAGGTACTCGCCTTCCTGGTAGCCGCGCACCGAGCGGGCACCGCCTAGACTGAGCTGCTCGGACGGCGTGAGCGGGTCCGGAGTGAGCTGGGCCGTACCGCGCGCCGTCAGGTACGCCGTGCCCGGAAGTTTGTGTAGGCGGATCGCCGTGCCGCGCCACGAGAAGAATTCGCCGCCCGTTCCCAGCCGGGAGGTCGCGGTGTCGCGTTCGGCGGAAGCGCCGAGGAAATCGGCGATGCCGTAATTGAAACGGCTCGTCAATTGGGTGATGCCAGCCGCGTCAGGACGCTTCGCGCGGAACTCGAGGTTCGGAACGCTCAAATCATCTTTGCCGGTAACGAGACCGAGGAGCTTATTCTCAACGTGCTTCACGTCGAAACCGAGCGTGCCTTCCACCTCGAGCGGCCCGTCGGCGTAGAGGGGTTTCGTCACGTACGCGCGGTGCGTTCGGGCTTTACCCTTCACTTCGAGCGCGGAAAATGCGCCGCCGACGTCGACGTTCGCGTGGGAATAGGCGTATCCGGCACGCATGTCGCGCCCAACGGGCACGCTGTACCCCGCGCCGAACGCGTCCACGCCCTTTCCAAGCTGGACGCTGCCTTCGAGCCGGTCCATATGCCCCGTGAGATCGTCGTGGCGGGCGCCGAGGCCATAGCGGTAAAAGCCGGTGTTTTTCGTTCCCGCGTTGGTGAGCTCACCTGTAACGCGGTAAGGGACGGTTTCTTTCACTTCGACGCGCAGGTCCGTCGTGCCGACCGTGTCGCCGGGTTCGAGGACGGCCTTGGCGCGCAAGCCGCCTTCGGCGTTCAAACGGTCCAGGTCGCGGCGAATCGCATCCTGCCTCAGCACGTCGCCGGGGCGGAGCGAGAAGCGGTCGCGGACGGAATCGGGTGAACGACGTTTCGTTCCCGCGACTTCGATTCGGCCGAGGCGGCCTTCGAGCACGTCCACTTTCAGCACGCCCCCGGCCATCTGCTGCGGCGGGACGTACGCGTAAGCCGCGATGTAGCCTTTGGAGCGGTAATGGCGTTTGATTCCTTCGACCGCCGCCCGCACGTCATCCAGCGAGACGGGACGCCCGAAGAGCGGTTCGACGTAGGGAAGCAGTTCGGAATCGGGCAGGGAAAGGTTTCCGGAAAAACGCACGTCGGTGACCGGAAAACGCTCGGACGGCGCGGAAGAAACGGGCCGTGCGGGTTCGTCGGGCGCTTCGACGGCAGGCACGGGTTCCGCGGTCGCCCTTACGTCCCGGCGACGGTCTTCGGAAAAGCGAGCCTCTTCGGCACCCGCCGTTTCACGCGAGGGCACAGTCTCGGCGCGGACGTCCGAAGACAAGAAGACCGTCGCCCCGATCGCGGCGACGGTCCAAGCGTTCATGAGGAGTCGAGTCGGCTTGGACATTTTCCTGACCTTACAAGAAAATGCAAATCTTGTCAATTTTAACTATTTCTTATCAGACCCCGCAAGAGACGGGGGGGTCTCTCCCGGGGGAGTTTTAGCTGTTGACAAAAAACCGTTTTCCGCGAAAAATAGGGGCTCATCCTTTCCGGCCCCATCGTCTAGTGGCCTAGGACACTACCCTCTCACGGTAGGGACAGGGGTTCGACTCCCCTTGGGGCTATTTTCGAAGCCGTCGGCTTAAAGCGCCGGCGGCTTGTTTTTCCTCCTATTAATAGCGTCCATTAACACGGGTTTTATAATCGGCTTGAAATCCGGTTCGCTTTTTTCTATAGTAGGGACTTCTCAAAAAAAAGGGCCCCATGTCCGTTCCGAATCCCAAAAACGCTCTCTGGCAGTTTCTCGACGACGACGCCACTTTCCGGTTTGCTTCCCCGGACTACGTGAGCCGGCTCTATTTCCCTCTCGCGAACGAGGCGGGCATCCTCTCGAGCATCACGCCTTCCCTGCATGGCGACGTGAAGACCGGGCACAATTCTTTCCTGCTTCCGCCCGTCACCGTAGACGATCTCCACAACACGCGCTCGGGCCGCAATTTCTGGGTCCACGTCGAAGGCCGCGGCGCGTGGTCGGCCGCGGGCGCGTCGGCTTCTCAGATCGCCGCCCGTTTCGCCCGGCCGAACGCGGAGAAGACCCACGTCGAAGCCGGTCTTCTCTGGCACAAAGTCACGCGCGAGAACGCTGACTGCGACCTGCGCTTCGAGACGCTCAACTTCGCCCCGGCCGGCAAGGACGCGGTCGAGGTCATGGTCGTCACGGTCACGAACGTCGGGTCGAAGTCGCTTAAGATCACGCCGACCGCCGCCGTTCCGATTTTCGCCCGCTCGGCCGACAACCTTCGCGATCATTACCACGTCACGAGTCTTCTGAACCGCTTCCTTCCCCACGCGCACGGCACGGTCGTGAAGCCCACGATGTCGTTCGACGAGCGCGGGCACAAGGTCAATGAGATGGTCTACGCCGTCGTCGGCACGACCGCCGAGGGAGAAGCGCCCGCGGGCATCTTCCACGCGCTTCCCGACTTCATCGGCGAGGGCGGCAACCTCGAAGCGCCGCGCGCGGTGATCGAGAATTGGCCCGCCCCCGTCAAAGACCGCCTTCCTCAGGGAAAATCGGCTGTCGGCGCGCTGCGCTTCCGCACGCGCACGCTCGGACCCCAAGAAAAGACGACCTACGTCGTTCTCCTGGGAGTCACCAAGCGAGCCGCCGACGTCGACGAATGGCTAAAAAACTACGGCTCGGCGGC
>CAYSKO010000006.1:0-126696 GCA_964431835.1 uncultured Planctomycetia bacterium
CGCCGTTGGCCTTGTAGTTCTGGGCGTAGTCGGTCTTTTCTTCGCTCGAAACCCCTTGGAAATAGGTCCAAGTCTGAAGCTTGAGAAGCGCGACGTCGTCGGAGCCCGCCGTTCCGTTCCGGAACATCTTCGTCTCGCGCAAGCCCGCGTCCGCGCCCGCGTTGACGGCGCGGTCGAGGGCGGTGCCCGCGTCGGGGCCGTCTTCGTAGTAGGAGATCGTCGTGTTGCGGACGTCGGCGCCGTTGGCCTTGTAGTTCTGGGCGTAGTCGGTCTTTTCTTCGCTCGAAACCCCCTGGAAATAGGTCCAAGTCTGAAGACGCATACCGGCAGTCACCGTATCCGAGCCGGGAACACCGCCGCGGTAGAGCTTGGTTTCGCGGAGGGCGGAGTCGACGCCCGCGTCGACGGCGCGGTCGAGATCCGTTCCAGCATCGGGGCCGTCCTCGTAGTAGGAGATCGTCGTGTTGCGGACGTCGATCCCGTTGGCTTTGTAGTTCTGCGTGAAGTCGTTTTTCTCTTCACCCGACTGGCCGAGGAAATAAGTCCAGGTCTGAAGCTTGAGGGCGGAAACGTTCGCCGAGCCGGCCGATCCGCCGCGGAACATTTGCGTCTCGCGGAGCGCGGCATCCACGCTCGCGGTGGAGGCGCGGTCGAGCGCGGTGCCGGCGTCGGGGCCGTCTTCGTAGTAGGAAATCGTCGTGTTGCGGACATCTACGCCGTTAGCTTTGTAGTTCTGGGCGAAATCAGTCTTTTCTTCGTTCGCGTAGCCTTCGAAATAGGTCCACGTCTGAATCTTGAGGAGGCTCACGTCGTCGGAGCCGGCGGTGCCGCCGCGGAAGAGTTTGGTTTCACGGAGCGCCGAGTCCCCATTCGCCCCTGCCGCCCGTACGAGCGGGCCCGGCTGGACAGGGTTCTCGTAGTAGGAGATCTGCGTGTTGCGGACCGTCTGGCCGTCTGCCTTATAGTTCTGCGCGAAATCTGTTTTTTCTTCGTTGGATATTCCCTGGAAATAGGTCCAGGTTTGAAGCTTGAGCGAAGCGACGATGTCGGAACCTGCGGTGCCGCCGCGGTAGAGTTTGCTCTCGCGGAGAGCCGCGTCGACGCCTGCCGCAAAGGCGCGGTCGAGCTCGGTGCCGGCGTCGGGACCGTCTTCGTAGAATGAGATCGTCGTGTTGCGGATGTTCACACCGTCGGCGCGGTAATTTTGCGAGTAATCGCTCTTCTCTTCGTTCGAACCGCCTTCGTAGTAGGTCCAAGTCTGGAGCTTCATGGCTGCGGAGATGGCGTCCGAACCCGTCGTGCCGCCGCGGTAGAGCTTGGTCTCGCGGAGGGCCGAATCCGCATCCGCCGCGAGCGCGCGGTCGAGATCGGTGCCGGCGTCGGGGCCGTCCTCGTAGAACGAGATTTGCGTATTCTTCACGGTCACGCCGTTCGATTTGTAGTTCTGTGAGAAGTCGTTCTTTTCCTCGCCTGAGACGCCGAGGAGGTAAGTCCAGGTCTGGAGTGTGAGGGCCGACACGTCGTCCGAACCCGTTGTGCCTCCGCGGAAGAGCTTCGTCTCGCGGAGAGCGGAATCTGCGCCGGCGAGGGAAGCGCGGTCGAGAGCGGTGCCGGCGTCGGGGCCGTCTTCGTAGTAGGAGATCTGCGTGGTGCGGACGTCGCTTCCGTTCGACTTGTAGTTCTGCGTGAAGTCCGTCTTTTCTTCGTTGGAGAGGCCCTGGAAGTAAGTCCAGGTCTGGAGCTTCAAGTTGGTCACGACGTCCGAGCCGAACGCTCCGCCGCGGAAGAGCTTGGTTTCGCGGAGGGCGGAGTCGACACCCGCGGAGACCGCGCGGTCGAGAGCGGTGCCGGCGTCGGGACCGTCTTCGTAGAACGAAATCGTGGTGTTCCGCACGTCCGTGCCGTTGGCCTTGAAATTCTGCGCGAAGTCGGTCTTTTCTTCGCCGGAGACGCCCTGGAAAAAAGTCCAGGTCTGGAGCTTGAGTGCCGCGACCGCGTCAGAACCGGCGGCACCGCCGCGGTAGAGCTTCGTTTGACGTAGAGGCGCGTCGGGTCCGGCGTTCACGGCGCGGTCGAGGGCGCCGGCGGTGCCTTCGTAGAACGAAAGCGTCGTGTTGCGCACGTCGCCGTTCGATTTGTAATTCTGGGCGAAGTCCGTCTTTTCCTCGCTCGAATCCCCGCGGAAGTACGTCCACGTCTGAAGCGTGAGCCCGGCCACCGCGTCGGAACCGGCAACACCGGCGCGGAAGAGTTTCGTTTCGCGGAGAGCCGCGTCCGCGGCCGCGCCGGTGGCGCGGTCGAGCGCGGTGCCCGCGTCGGGGCCGTCTTCGTAGTAGGAGATCGTGGTGTTGCGGACGTCGACGCCGTTGGCTTTGTAATTCTGGGTGAAGTCGGTTTTCTCTTCTCCCGAGATACCCTGAAGGTATGTCCACGTCTGAAGCTTGAGCGTCGAAACGTCATCCGATCCGGCCGTGCCCAGCCGGAAAAGCTTCGTTTCGCGGAGCGGCGTCTCGACGTCCGCCGTGGCCGCGCGGTCCAGGTCGGTGCCGGCGTCGGGGCCGTCTTCGTAGTAGGAGATCTGCGTGTTGCGGACGTCGACGCCGTTCTGTTTGTAGTTCTGCGAGAAATCAGTCTTTTCTTCGTTGGCCAAGCCCTGGAAATACGTCCAGGTCTGGAGCTTCAAGGAAGAGACGTCGTCGGAGCCCGAGTCGCCGCCACGGAAGAGCTTGTTCTCGCGGAGGGCGGCGTCGACGCCGGCGTCGGCCGCGCGGTCGAGCTCGGTTCCCGCGTCGGGGCCGTCTTCGTAGAAGGAAACCTGCGTGTTGCGGACCACGACGCCGTCGGCTTTGTAGTTTTGGACGAAATCGACTTTTTCTTCGCCGGAGTAACCGCGATAGTAGGTCCAGGTCTGGAGTTTGAGCGCTGAAATGTCGTCGGAGCCGATCACGCCGCCGCGGAAGAGCTTGGTTTCGCGGAGGGCGGAGTCGGCGTCGGCGAGAGTCGCGCGGTCGAGCGCAGTGCCCGCGTCCGCGCCGTCCTCGTAGTAAGAAATCTGCGTGCTGCGCACGTTCAGGCCGTTCGCTTTGTAATTCTGAGTGAAGTCGACCTTCTCTTCGCTCGACTGGCCCGCGAAGTACGTCCACGTCTGGAGCTTCAGATTCGTGACGTCGTCGGAGCTGGTGGCGCCGCCGCGGAAGAGTTTCGTGTGAAGGAGCGGTGAGTCGAACTCCGCGACCGGGCCCGTCGAGGCGGCGGCGCGGACCGTCAGAATTCCGGAAGCGGTCGTGAGCGCGTACCAGGAGATCGTCGTGTTGCGCACCGTCGTTCCGTTCGAGCGGTAGTTTTGGCTATAGTCCGTCTTCTCTTCGTTCGACTGCCCGGCGAAGTACGTCCATGTTTGAAGTTTAAGCGAAGAGACGTCCGCCGAAGCCGCGGTGCCGAGACGGAAGAGCTTGGTCTCGCGAAGAGCCGCGTCGGAGCCGGCGACGGAGGCGCGGTCGAGCTCGGTTCCGGCGTCGGGGCCGTCTTCGTAATACGAGATTTGCGTGTTGCGCACGTCCTGGCCGTTGGCGCGGTAGTTCTGCGCGAAGTCGGTCTTCTCTTCTCCCGAGAGGCCTTCGAAGTAGGTCGCTGTCTGGAGCTTGAGCACGGAGACGTCCGAGGAGCCCGCCGTGCCGCCGCGGTAGAGAAGGGTCTGGCGCATCGCCGCGTCCACACCGGCGGACGACGCGCGGTCGAGTTCGGTTCCGGCGTCGGGGCCGTCCTCGTACAGCGTGAGGGTTGTGTTGCGGATGCCGCCGGCCGAAGCGTAATTCTGGGAGAAGTCGGTCTTTTCCTCGCCGACGGAGCCTTGGAAGTAGGTCCACGTCTGGATCTTGAGAGTCGAAACGTCGTCGGAGGCGATCACGCCGCCGCGGAAGAGCTTCGTCTCGCGGAGGGCGGCGTCAGAGCCGGCGGCGACGGCGCGGTCGAGGGCGGTACCCGCGTCTGGGCCGTCTTCGTAATAGGAAATCGTGGTGTTACGTACCTCAAGGCCGTTCGACTTGTAGTTCTGCGAGAAATCCGTCTTTTCTTCGCTTACCGCACCCTGGAAGTAGGTGACGGTCTGAAGCTTGAGAGATACGACGTTGTCGGAGCCGGCGAGGCCGCCGCGGTAAAGGAGCGTCCGGCGGAGAGCGGCGTCCACACCGGCGGTCTGGGCGCGATCGAGGTCGGTTCCCGCGTCGAGGCCGTCCTCGTAATAGGAGAGCGTGGTGTTCCGGACGTCGATACCGTTCCCCTTGTAGTTCTGGACGAAGTCGGTCTTTTCCTCGCCCGAGGCGCCGAGGAAATAGGTCCACGTCTGAAGCTTAAGGGCGTACACGTCATCGGAGCCCGCGACGCCGCCGCGGAAGAGCTTGGTTTCGCGGAGGGCGGCGTCGGCTCCGGCGGCGATTGCGCGGTCGAGCGCGGTGCCGGCGTCGGGGCCGTCTTCGTAGTAGGAGATCGTCGTGTTGCGAAGATCGACGCCGTTCTGCTTGTAGTTCTGCGCGAAATCGGTCTTTTCCTCTCCGGAGAGGCCGAGGTAATAGGTCCAGGTCTGGAGCTTGAGATTCGCCACGTCGTCGGAGCCAGCGGCGCCGTCCCGGAAAAGCTTCGTTTCGCGGAGAGCGGAATCGACGCCTGCGGTGTGTGCGCGGTCGAGCGCGGTGCCGGCGTCGGGGCCGTCTTCGTAATACGAGATTTGCGTGTTGCGCACGTCCTGGCCGTTGGACTTGTAATTCTGGGTGAAGTCGGTCTTTTCTTCACCCGAGAGGCCCTGGAAGTAGGTCCACGTCTGAAGTTTGAGGCTCGAGACGTCGTCGGAATTCGCGGTGCCGCCACGGAAAAGCTTGGTTTCGCGAAGAGCCGAATCCGTTCCGGCGGCGAGCGCACGGTCGAGCGCGGTGCCGGCGTCGGGGCCGTCTTCATAGTAGGATATCGTGGTGTTGCGCACGTCCTGGCCGTTTGCCTTGTAGCTCTGGGTGAAGTCGGTCTTCTCTTCTCCGGACCCGCCGAGGAAGTACGTGACGGTCTGAAGCTTAAGGCCCGTCAGGTCATCGGAGCCGGCGGTGCCGTCGCGGAAGAGCCGCGTCTCGCGGAGAGCTGCGTCGGCGTCCGCCGCCAGAGCCCGGTCGAGCGCGGTGCCGGCGTCGGGGCCGTCTTCGTAGAGCGAAATCTGCGTGTTCCGGACGTCCGTGCCGTTCGCTTTGTAGTTCTGAGAGAAGTCGGTTTTCTCTTCGCCCGAGAGGCCCTGGAAGTAGGTCCACGTCTGGAGCTTGAGCGAAGAGACGTTGTCGGAGCCGGCGAGGCCACCACGGAAAAGCTTGGTCTGGCGCTGAGCCGCATCGAAACCTGCGATCGCGGCGCGGTCCAGCGCCGTCCCCGCATCGGGGCCGTCTTCGTAGAGAGAAATCTGCGTATTGCGCACCGTAATGCCGTCGCCTTTGTAGTTCTGCGCGAAGTCGGTCTTTTCTTCGCCGGACTGACCGAGGAAGTAGGTCCACGTCTGAAGCTTCAAGGTCGAGACGTCGTCGGAGCCGGCGGTGCCGCCGCGGAAGAGCTGCGTTTCGCGGAGCGCGGCGTCCACGCCCGCGACGGACGCGCGGTCCAAGTCGGTGCCGGCGTCGGGGCCGTCTTCGTAGAGCGAAATCTGCGTGTTCCGGACGTCCGTGCCGTTCGCTTTGTAGTTCTGAGAGAAGTCGGTTTTCTCTTCGCCCGAGAGGCCCTGGAAGTAGGTCCACGTCTGGAGCTTGAGCGAAGAGACGTTGTCGGAGCCGGCGAGGCCGTCGCGGAAGAGTTTGGTTTCACGGAGGGCCGCGTCGACGCCCGCGTTGACGGCGCGGTCGGGCGCGGTGCCGGCGTCGGGGCCGTCTTCGTAGAACGAGATCGTCGTGTTGCGGACCGTGCCGTTCACCTTGTAGTTCTGGCTGAAATCCGTCTTCTCTTCACCGGACTGCCCCAGGAAATAGGTCCAGGTCTGGAGTTTGCGAGAGGAAACGTCGTCGGAGCCGGCGGCGCCGCCGCGGAAGAGCTTCGTTTCGCGTTGCGCGGCGTCCGTGCCGGCGGCGTACGCGCGGTCCAAGTCGGTGCCGGCATCAGGACCGTCTTCGTAGTAGGAGATCGTCGTGTTGCGAACGTCGATGCCGTTCGACTTGTAGTTCTGCGAGAAGTCCGTCTTTTCTTCGCTCACGGCACCCTGGAAGTAGGTGGCGGTCTGCAGCTTGAGAGATGCGATGTTGTCGGAGCCGGCGAGGCCGCCGCGGTACAGAATCGTCTGGCGGAGGGCGGCATCCACGCCCGCTTCCGCCGCGCGGTCGAGCGCGGTGTCGGCGTCGGGGCCGTCTTCGTAGAACGAAAGCGAGGTGTTCCGCACGTCGATGCCGTTGGCTTTGTAGTTCTGCGAGAAGTCGGACTTCTCTTCGCCGGAGAGGCCCTTGAAATAGGTCCACGTCTGAAGCTTGAGGCTCGCCACGTCGTCGGAGCCGGCGGCGCCGAGACGGAAAAGCTTCGTCTCGCGGAGAGCGGCGTCCACGCCCGCGACGGACGCGCGGTCCAAGTCGGTGCCGGCGTCGGGACCGTCTTCGTAGAGCGAGAGCTGCGTGTTGCGGACGTCCGTGCCGTTCGCCTTGTAGTTCTGGGAGAAGTCGGTTTTCTCTTCGTTCACGACGCCCTGGAAGTAGGTCCACGTCTGGAGCTTGAGGGCGGAGACGTCGTCGGAGCCGGCGGCGCCGTTTCGGAAAAGTTTGGTCTCGCGGAGAGCGGCGTCCACGCCGGCGACGGAAGCGCGGTCGAGCGCTGTGCCTGCGTCGGGGCCGTCTTCGTAGAACGAAAGTTGCGTGCTGCGGACGTCCGAACCGTTCGACTTGTAATTCTGCGTGAAGTCGACTTTCTCTTCGCCGGAGAGGCCGAGGAAATAGGTCCACGTCTGGAGTTTCAACGCGGAGACGTCGTCGGAGCCGGCGGTGCCGCCGCGGAAGAGTTTCGTGTGGCGCTGCGCGGCGTCCGCGCCCGCGGAGGCGGCGCGGTCGAGCTCGGTTCCCGCGTCGGGGCCGTCTTCGTAGAATGAGAGGGTCGTATTGCGGACGTCCACGCCGTTGCCCTTGTAGTTCTGAACGAAGTCTGTTTTCTCTTCACCGGACTGCCCCAGGAAATAGGTCCAGGTCTGGAGCTTGAGTGCGGAGACGTCATCGGAGGAGGTCGTCCCGTTCCGGAACAGCTTGGTCTCGCGGAGCGCGGCGTCCTGTCCGGCGGTCAGGGCGCGGTCGAGCGCGGTGCCGGCATCGGGGCCGTCTTCGTAGAAGGAAATCGTCGTGTTGCGGACGTCGAGGCCGTTGGCCTTGTAATTTTGCGAGAAGTCCGTCTTCTCTTCGCCGGAGAGGCCCTGGAAGTAGGTCCAAGTCTGCAGCTTGAGCGCCGCGACGTTGTCCGAAGCGGCGACTCCCCCGCGGTAGAGCTTTGTTTCACGGAGAGCCGCGTCGACTCCGGCCGTGTCCGCCCGGTCGAGTGCCGTGCCCGCGTCGGGGCCGTCTTCGTAGAAGGAAACCGTGGTGTTGCGAACCGCGACGCCGTCGGCCTTGTAAGCTTGCGTGAAGTCGGTCTTCTCTTCGCCCGAAAGCCCTTCGAAATACGTCCACGTCTGGAGCTTCATCATTGCTGTCAGAATGTCGGAGGCGGGATTGCCGCCGCGGTGCTGTTTGGTCTCGCGGAGCGCGGCGTCGGCTCCGGCGGCGGCGGCGCGGTCGAGCGCGGTACCCGCGTCGGGGCCGTCTTCGTAGTAGGAGATCGTCGTGCTGCGGACCGTTGAGCCGTCCGCACGGTAGGTCTGCGAGAAATCCGTCTTTTCTTCGCCCACGACACCCTGGAAATAGGTCGCCGTCTGGAGCTTCAAGGCCGAGACGTCGTCGGAGCCGGCGGTGCCGCCGCGGAAGAGCTGCGTTTCGCGGAGCGCGGCGTCCACGCCCGCGACGGACGCGCGGTCCAAGTCGGTGCCGGCGTCGGGGCCGTCTTCGTAGAATGAAAGCGAGGTGTTTCGGACGTCGATGCCGTTGGCTTTGAAGTTCTGCGTGAAGTTCACCTTCTCTTCGCTCGCGAGGCCCAGGAAGAACGTGCGCGTCTGGAGCGTGAGTCCCGCGACGTCGTCCGAACCCGCGGTGCCGAAGCGGTAGGCTTTCGTCTCGCGGAGGGCGGCGTCGAGGCCGGCTGTCGCCGCGCGGTCGAGCTCTGTGCCGGCGTCGGGGCCGTCTTCGTAGAAGGAAAGCGTGGTGTTCCGGACGTCGATCCCGTTCTGCTTGTAGTTCTGGGTGAAGTCGGTCTTCTCTTCGCCCGCCAGGCCCTGGAAGTAAGTGACCGTTTGAAGCTTGAGCGACGTTACGATGTCCGAACCCGCGTCACCGAGGCGGTAGAGACGCGTGACGCGGAGCGCCGAATCCGCCCCGGCGGAAGCCGCGCGGTCCAAGTCGGTGCCGGCGTCGGGGCCGTCCTCGTAGAAGGAAAGCGTGGTGTTGCGCACTTCGGTTCCGTTGGCCTTGTAGTTTTGGGCGAAATCCGTTTTTTCTTCGCCCGAGACGCCCTGGAAGTAGGTCCAAGTCTGGAGCTTGAGGCCCGTCACCACGTCGGAACCCGCGGTGCCGGCGCGGTAAAGTTTCGTTTCGCGCAGCGCGGCGTCCACGCCCGCGGCGAGGGCGCGGTCCAAACTGGTGCCGGCGTCGGGGCCGTCTTCGTAGAAGGAAAGCGTGGTGTTCCGGACGTCGATTCCGTTCTGCTTGTAGTTCTGGGCGAAATCTGTCTTCTCTTCGCCGGAGTAGCCCTGGAAATAGGTCCAGGTCTGGAGCTTCATGGCGACCGCGATCACGTCCGACCCGGCCGTGCCACCGCGGAAGAGTTTGGTCTCGCGGAGGGCGGCGTCCTGACCCGCGGTCAGCGCGCGGTCCAGGTCGGTGCCGGCGTCGGGACCGTCTTCGTAGAACGAAAGCGTGGTGTTGCGCACTTCGGTTCCGTTGGCCTTGTAGTTTTGGGAGAAGTCGGTTTTCTCTTCTCCCGAGACGCCCTGGAAGTAGGTCCACGTTTGGAGTTTCAAGGTCGAGACGTCGTCGGAGCCAGCGAGGCCGTCGCGGAAGAGCTTTGTCTCGCGCATCGCGGCGTCCACTCCGGCCGTCGCCGCGCGGTCGAGGTCGGTGCCGGCGTCGGGGCCGTCTTCGTAGAAGGAAATCGACGTGTTGCGGACCGTCGTGCCGTTCGACTTGTAGCTCTGGGAATAATCCGATTTTTCTTCGCCGGAGAGGCCCTTGAAGTAGGTCCACGTCTGAAGTTTGAGCGCCGAGACGTCGTCGGAGCCGGCTGTACCGACGCGGAAGAGCTTCGTCTCGCGAAGGGCGGCGTCGGTACCGGCGATCGCCGCGCGGTCGAGCGCGGTGCCGGCGTCGGGGCCGTCCTCGTAGAAGGAGATCGAGGTGTTGCTCACGTCGATGCCGTTCGACTTGTAGTTCTGCGCGAAGTCGGACTTCTCTTCGCCCGACAGGCCCTGGAAGTACGTCCACGTCTGGAGTTTGAACGCTGTGACGTTGTCGGAATCCGGCGTGCCGCCGCGGTGGAGTTTCGTCTGGCGCAGGGCGGCGTCGGAACCGGCGGCGACGGCGCGGTCGAGCTCGACGCCGGCGTCGGGGCCGTCCTCGTAGAACGAAATCGTGGTGTTGCGGACCTCGTTGCCGTTTGCCTTGTAGTTCTGCGCGAAGTCGGTCTTTTCCTCACCGGAGACGCCCTGGAAGTAGGTCCAGGTCTGGAGTTTGAGGCCGGAGACGACGTCCGAGGCGGCGGCGCCGCCGCGGTAAAGCTTCGTTTGGCGCATCGCGGCGTCGGGCTCGGCCGAAGCCGCGCGGTCGACGGCTACGCCGGCGTCGGGGCCGTCCTCGTAGAACGAGATCGTCGTGTTCTTCACCTCCGTGCCGTTGGCCTTGTAGTTCTGCGTGAAGTCGGTCTTCTCTTCGCCCGAGAGGCCCTGGAAGTAGGTCCAGGTTTGAAGCTTGAGGACGGAGACGTCGTCCGAGCCGGCCGTGCCCTCCCGGAAGGTCTTCGTTTCGCGGAGAGCGGAATCGACGCCTGCGGTGGCCGCGCGATCGAGCGCGGTGCCGGCGTCGGGGCCGTCCTCGTAATAGGAAACGGTCGTGTTGCGCACGTCGACGCCGTTCTGTTTGTAGTTCTGCGCGAAGTTGGTCTTCTCTTCGTTGACGACGCCCTGGAAGTACGTGACGGTCTGGAGCTTGAGTGACGAGACGACGTCGGAACCCGCGAGGCCGTCGCGGTAGAGCATCGTCCGGCGCATCGCCGCGTCGGTGCCCGCGGAAAAGGCGCGGTCCAAGTCGGTTCCCGCGTCGATGCCGTCTTCGTAGAACGAGATCTGCGTGTTCCGGACCACGATGCCGTCGGCTTTGTAATTTTGCGAGAAGTCGGTCTTTTCTTCGCCCACGGGACCGAGGAAATAAGTCCAAGTCTGGAGTTTGAGGGTGGAAACGTTGTCGGAGCCGGAAGTCCCGCCGCGGAAGAGTTTGGTTTCGCGCTGGGCCGCGTCGTCGCGCGCATCCGCGGCGCGGTCGAGCTCGGTGTCCGCGTCCTCGCCGTCTTCGTAGTACGAGATCTGCGTGTTGCGGACCGTGTCCCCGTCGGCCTTGTAGTTCTGCGTGAAGTCGGTCTTCTCTTCGCCCGAGAGGCCCTGGAAGTAGGTCCAGCTCTGAAGACTTAAGCCCGAGACGTCGTCCGAATTCGCGACGCCACCGCGGAAGAGTTTGGTTTCGCGCATCGCCGCGTCGGAAGCCGCTCCGGCCGCGCGGTCGAGTTCCGTGCCCGCGTCGGGGCCGTCTTCGTAGAACGAGATCTGCGTGTTGCGCACCTCGGTGCCGTTCGATTTGTAGTTCTGCGTGAAGTCGGTTTTTTCTTCGCCCGAGACGCCTTCGAAGTAGGTCCAAGTCTGGAGCTTAAGGCCGGTGAGGACGTCGGAGCCAGCGGTGCCGTAACGGTAAAGTTTCGTCTGACGCATCGCGGCGTCGGCGCCGGCGGCCACGGCGCGATCGAGCTCTGTGCCGGCGTCGGGGCCGTCTTCGTAAAAAGAGATCTGCGTGTTCTTCACTTCCGTGCCGTTCGACTTGTAGTTCTGGGTGAAGTCGGTCTTCTCTTCGCCCGAGAGGCCCTGGAAGTAGGTCCACGTCTGGAGCTTGAGGGCAGAGACGTCGTCGGAGCCGGCGGTGCCGTCCCGGAACATCTTCGTCTCGCGAAGGGCGGCGTCTATTCCGGCGACAAGCGCGCGGTCGAGCGCGGCGCCAGCGTCGGGGCCATCTTCGTAATAAGATATCGTCGTGTTGCGGACGTCCGTGCCGTTGCCTTTGTAATTCTGCGTGAAGTCGGTCTTCTCTTCGTTGACGATTCCCTGGAAATATGTCCAGGTCTGAAGTTTCATCGCAGCCGTCACCGCGGAAGAGCCGACGTTGCCGCCGCGGAAGAGCTTCGTTTCGCGGAGGGCGGAATCCACACCCGCGTCCGCAGCGCGGTCGAGCGCGCTCCCGGCGTCGGGGCCGTCTTCGTAGAAGGATATCTGAGTGTTACGGACGGTGAAGCCGTCGTTCTTGTAGTTCTGCGTGAAGTCGTTTTTCTCTTCGCCGGAAAGCCCAAGCATGTAGGTCCACGTCTGGAGCTTGAGGGCGGCCACGCTATCCGAGGCGGCGATGCCACCCCGGAAGGTCTTGGTCTCGCGCAGAGCCGAATCGACGTCCGCGGCGGACGCGCGGTCGAGCTCGGCGCCGGCGTCGGGGCCGTCTTCGTAGTAGGAGATCGTGGTGTTGCGGACTTCGGTTCCGTTGGCCTTGTAGTTTTGTGTGAAATCTGTCTTTTCTTCGCCCGAGAGGCCCTGGAAATAAGTCCAAGTCTGGAGGGTGAGGCCAGTGACGACGTCCGAGCCGGCGGTGCCGCCGCGGAAGAGCTTCGTCTCGCGCATCGCCGCGTCGGAACCGGCGGAGGCGGCGCGGTCGAGTTCGGTGCCGGCGTCGGGGCCATCTTCGTAGAGCGAAAGCTGCGTGTTGCGGACTTCCGCCCCGTTCGACTTGTAGTTCTGGGTGAAGTCGGTCTTCTCTTCGCCGGAGACGCCCTGAAAGTACGTGGCCGTCTGAAGTTTGAGCTGCGAAACGTCGTCAGAGCCGGAGACACCGTAGCGGAAAAGGCGGGTCTGGCGGAGCGCCGCGTCCACCCCCGCGTCGACCGCGCGGTCGAGAGCGTTGCCGGCGTCGGGGCCATCTTCGTAGAGGGAAATCTGAGTGTTCTTCACGTCGGTGCCGTTGGCCTTGTAATTCTGCGTGAAGTCGGTCTTTTCTTCCGCGGCCGCGCCTTCGAAGTACGTCCACGTCTGAAGCTTGAGACCCGTCAGATCGTCCGAGCCGGCGGTGCCGTCGCGGTAGAGCATCGTCTGGCGGAGGGCTGCGTCCGTGCCCGCGGAGGCGGCGCGGTCGAGTTCGGTGCCGACATCGATCCCGTCCTCGTAGAACGAGATCGTCGTGTTCCGCACCGTCGTGCCGTCGGCCTTGTAGCTTTGGGAGAAGTCGGTTTTTTCCTCGTTCGCGTAACCGGCGAAATACGACCAGGTCTGAATCTTGAGAGAGGACACGTCGTCGGAATCCGCGGTGCCGCCACGGAAGAGCTTCGTTTCGCGGAGAGCGGAATCGACGCCCGCCACGGAAGCGCGGTCGAGTTCGGTGCCGGCGTCGGGGCCGTCCTCATAATAGGAAAGTTGCGTGTTGCGGACGTCGATGCCGTTGGCCTTGTAGTTCTGGGTGAAGTCCGACTTCTCTTCGCCGGAAAGTCCTTGGAAGTAGGTCCACGTCTGGAGCTTCAAACTCGAGACGTCGTCCGAGCCGCCGTCGCCGCCGCGGAAGAGCTTGGTTTCGCGGAGCGCGGAGTCGGAGTCGGCCACGGTGGCGCGATCGAGCGCAGTGCCGGCGTCGGGGCCGTCTTCGTAGAGCGATATCTGGGTATTGCGGACATCCACGCCGTTGGAACGGTAATTCTGCGTGAAGTCGCTTTTTTCTTCTCCCGACACGCCTTCGAAATAAGTCCAAGTCTGGAGTTTGAGCGGCGAGACGTCATCCGAGCCCGCGGTGCCGCCTCGGAAGAGCTTGGTTTCACGGAGCGCGGAGTCGGGGCCCGCGGAAATCGCGCGGTCGAGCTCGGTGCCCGCGTCGGGTCCGTCTTCGTAATACGATAGAGTGGTGTTGCGGCCTCCGGTCCCCTTTGCGTTGTAGTTCTGCATGAAGTCGGTTTTTTCTTCGCCCGACAAGCCCTGGAAGTAAGTCCACGTCTGGAGACGGAGACTCGAGGTTTCGGAGCTTCCGGTCGTGCCGTCCCGGAACTGCTTGGTTTGACGGAGTGCCGAGTCGACGTTCGCGGATACGGCGCGCTCGAGTTCGGTGCCGGCGTCGGGGCCGTCTTCGTAGAACGAGATCGCCGTGCTGCGAACGTCCGTGCCGTTTCCCTTGTAATTCTGGACGAAGTCCGTCTTTTCTTCGCCCGAGGCTCCCTGGAAATACGTCCAGGTTTGAAGCTTGAGGCTCGAGATGTCGGCCGAACCCGCGGTGCCCTTTCGGAAAAGCATCGTCTCGCGGAGCGCGGAGTCCGAATTGGCCGCGGCGGCGCGGTCGAGTTCGGTGCCGATATCGTCCCCGTCCTCGTAATACGAAAGCGTGGTGTTGCGGACTTCTATTCCGTCGGCTTTGTAATTCTGGGTGAAGTCGGTCTTCTCTTCCCCGGAGAGGCCTTCGAAGTAAGTCCAGGCCTGGAGCTTGAGCGAAGACACGTCGTCGGTCTGGGCGATGCCGCCGCGGAAGAGCTTCGTCTGGCGGAGGGCGGCGTCGGCGTTGGCGTCGGACGCGCGGTCGAGAAGCGTGTCGGGGTCCGAGCCGTCTTCGTAATACGAGATCTGCGTCGTCCGCACGTCGGTGCCGTTCTGCTTGTAGTTCTGCGTGAAGTCGGTCTTTTCTTCACCCGAGAGACCCTGGAAATAGGTCCAGGTCTGGAGCTTCATCGTCCCGGAAACCACGTCGGAACCAGCGACGCCACCGCGGAAGAGCTTGGTTTCGCGGAGAGCCGCGTCCGAACCCGCGTAGGCGGCGCGGTCCAAGTCGGTGCCGGCATCGGGGCCGTCTTCGTAATACGAAAGCGTGGTGTTGCGCACTTCGAGGCCGTCGGCCTTGTAGTTCTGGGAGAAGTCTGTTTTTTCCTCGCCCGAGACGCCCAGGAAATAGGTGGCCGACTGAAGTTTGAGAAGCGCGACGTTGTCGGAACCTTCGGCGCCGTAGCGGTACGCCTTCGTCTGGCGGAGCGCGGAATCGGGACCGGCGGCGGAAGCCCGGTCGAGGGCGGTGCCCGCGTCGGGGCCGTCTTCGTAGAAGGAAAGAGTGGTCGTCCGGATGTCGACGCCGTTGCCCTTGTAGTTCTGTGCGAAGTCAGTCTTTTCCTCGTTCGACGCGCCCTGGAAGTAGGTCCACGTCTGGAGTTTGAGGTCGCCGAACGCTTCGGAACCGGCGAGCCCGCCGCGGTACATGCGCGTCTGCCGGAGAGCCGACTCCCCGGTCGTCAGTGCCGCGCGATCGAGTTCCTCGCCGGCGTCGAGGCCGTCTTCGTAGTACGAGATCGTCGTATTGCGGACGTCGATTCCGTTGGCCTTGTAGACCTGCGTGTAGTCAGTTTTTTCTTCACCTGCGATTCCCTGGAAATACGTCCAAGTCTGAAGCTTGAGATTCGTGACGTCGTCCGAACCGGCGACGCCGCCGCGGAAGAGCTTGGTTTCGCGGAGGGCCGAGTCCACGCCTGCGTCGGCCGCGCGGTCGAGTTCAGTGTCCGCGTCGGGGCCGTCTTCGTAGTAGGAAATCTGCGTGTTGCGCAGCGCCACGCCGTTGGCCTTGTAGTTCTGCGTGAAGTCGGTTTTCTCCTCGCCGGTGAGACCCTGGAAATAGGTCCAGGTCTGAAGTTTGAGTGAAGAGACGTCGTCGGAGCCCGACGCGCCGCCGCGGAAGAGCTTGGTCTGGCGAAGCGCAGCGTCCGCACCGGCGGAGATCGCGCGGTCGAGCGCGGTGCCGGCGTCTGGGCCGTCTTCGTAGTAAGAGATCTGGGTGTTACGGACGTCGAGGCCGTTTTGCTTGTAATTCTGCGTGAAGTCCGTCTTTTCTTCGCCCGAGAGGCCCTGGAAGTAGGTCCAGGTCTGGAGCTTCAAGTCCGACACGTCGTCCGAGTCGGCGATACCACCGCGGAAGAGCTTCGTCTCGCGGAGGGCGGAATCCTGACCCGCCGACGCGGCGCGGTCGAGTTCGGTGCCCGCGTCGGGGCCGTCTTCATAATAGGAAACCGTCGTGTTGCGGATCTCGGTGCCGTTGGCCTTGTAGTTCTGGGTGAAGTCCGTTTTCTCTTCTCCAGAAAGACCGACGAAATACGTCCACGTTTGAAGCTTGAGCGAAGAGACATCGTCGGAGCCGGCTTCGCCGCCGCGGAAGAGCTTGGTCTGGCGGAGCGCGGCGTCCGGACCCGCGGCGGCGGCGCGGTCGAGCGCGGTGCCGGCGTCGGGGCCGTCTTCGTAGTAAGACAGCTGCGTGCTACGAACGACCGGGAAGCCTCCCTTGTACTTGTAGTTCTGCGTGAAGTCCGTCTTCTCTTCGCCTGAGAGGCCTTCGAAATAAGTCCAAGTCTGGAGCTTGAGTGAGGAAACGTCGTCCGACCCCTCGGTGCCGGCGCGGAAGAGCTTCGTTTCGCGAAGGGCGGAGTCGACGCCCGCGGACACCGCGCGGTCGAGGTCGGTTCCGGCGTCGGGGCCGTCTTCGTAGAAGGAGATCATCGTGTTACGGACGTCGCCGTTCACCTTGCAGTTCTGGGTGAAGTCGGTCTTTTCTTCACCCGAGAGACCCTGGAAATAAGTCCAGGTCTGGAGAGTGAGGGAGGAGACATCGTCCGATTGCGGGATTCCGCCGCGGAAGAGTTTGGTCTGACGGAGCGCCGAGTCGACGCCCGCGGCGGACGCGCGGTCGAGAGCGGTGCCGGCGTCGGGGCCGTCTTCGTAATACGAGACCGACGTGTTGCGGACATCGATTCCGTTGGCTTTGTAATTCTGAACGAAATCTGTTTTTTCCTCTCCCGAAAGGCCCTGGAGATAGGTCCAGCTTTGGAGCCGCAGCGTAGAGACGTCGTCCGAACCGGCCGTGCCGCCGCGGAAGAGTTTGGTCTGACGCAGAGCCGAGTCCCCGCCCGCGGAGGACGCGCGGTCGAGTTCGGTGCCAGCGTCAGGGCCGTCTTCATAAAGCGAAATCTGCGTCGTCCGGACGGTCAGACCGTCCGCCCTGTAGTTCTGGGTGAAGTCGGTCTTTTCTTCGCCCGAGACGCCCTGGAAGTAGGTCCAGGTCTGGAGGCGTAGGCCCGACACATCGTCGGAACCGGCGACGCCGCCGCGGAAGAGCTTGGTTTCGCGGAGGGCGGAGTCGACGCTCGCGGCCGCGGCGCGGTCGAGCGCGGTGCCGGCGTCGGGGCCGTCTTCGTAGTAAGAAACTTGAGTCGTACGGAGATCGACGCCGTTGGCTTTGTAGTTCTGGGTGAAGTCGGCTTTCTCTTCGCCGGAATAGCCCTGGAGATAGGTCCAGGTCTGGAGTTTGAGGTCCGAGACTTCGTCCGAACCGGCCGTGCCGCCGCGGAAGAGCTTGGTTTCGCGAAGCGCCGTATCCAGACCCGCTTCGATCGCGCGGTCCAGGGCCGTGCCCGTGTCGGGGCCGTCTTCGTAAAGCGAGATCTGCGTGTTGCGGACTTCGGTGCCGTTGGCCTTGTAGTTCTGGGTGAAGTCGGTCTTTTCTTCACCGAAGTTGCCGAGGAAGTAAGTCCACGTCTGGAGTTTCAGGGAAGACACGTCATCCGAACGCGCGACGCCGCCACGGAAGACCGTCGTCTCGCGAAGCGCCGCTTCGGCGCCGGCCGCGAGCGCGCGGTCGAGTTCGGTACCGGCGTCGGGGCCGTCTTCGTAGAACGAAAGCTGCGTCGAACGCACGTCGATGCCGTTGGCCTTGTAGTTCTGAGTGAAGTCGGACTTCTCGTCGCCGGAGACACCCTGGAAATACGTCCAAGTCTGAAGCTTCAAAGACGAAACGTCGTCGGAGGCGGCGGTGCCGCCGCGGAAGAGTTTGGTCTCGCGCTGCGCGGCATCGAAGGTCGCGGAGGCGGCGCGGTCGAGTTCGGTGCCGGCGTCGGGGCCGTCTTCGTAGAACGTGATTTGCGTGTTGCGAACGCTCGTGCCGTCGGCTTTGTAATTCTGGAGGTAATCGGTCTTCTCTTCGCCGGAGAGGCCCTGGAAGTAGGTCCACGTCTGCAGCTTCAAGGACGAAACGTCTTCCGAGCCGGCGGTGCCGCCGCGGAAGAGCTTGGTTTCGCGGAGGGCGGCATCGGAGCCGGCCGTCACGGCGCGGTCGAGTTCGGTGCCGGCGTCGGGGCCGTCTTCGTAGAAGGAAATCTGCGTGTTACGCACTTCGACGCCGTTCTGCTTGTAGTTCTGGGTGAAGTCGGTCTTTTCTTCGCTTGAAATGCCGCGGAAATACGTCCACGTCTGGAGACGCAGCGAAGAGACGTCGTCGGAGCCGACGGTTCCTGAACGGTAAAGTTTGGTCTCGCGGAGGGCGGCGTCGACGCCGGCGTTCGCCGCACGGTCGAGCTCCGTGCCGGCGTCGGGGCCGTCTTCGTAGAACGAAATCTGCGTGTTGCGGACGCTCGGGACGGACCCCTTGTATTTGTAGTTCTGCGTGAGATCGGTCTTTTCCTCGCCCGAAGTGCCGACGAAGTAGGTCCAAGTTTGGAGTTTCAGGGAAGAGACGTCCTCGGAGCCGGGCATGCCCGCGCGGAAGAGTTTGGTCTCGCGGAGGGCGGAGTCGACGCCGGCGGCGGCAGCGCGGTCGAGCTGGGTGCCCGCGTCAGGGCCGTCTTCGTAATACGAGATCGACGTGTTGCGGACTTCGCCGTTCGATTTGTAGCTCTGCGAGAAGTCCGTCTTTTCCTCGTTGGCGACGCCCTGGAAGTAGGTCCACGTCTGGATCTTGAGGGCGCTCACGTCCGCCGAGCCCGTCGTGCCGCCGCGGAAGAGCTTGGTCTCGCGGAGGGCGGAGTCGACGCCGGCGTCGATCGCACGGTCGAGCTCCGTGCCGGCGTCGGGGCCGTCTTCGTAGAGCGAAAGCTGCGTCGAACGCACGTCCGTCCCGTTGGAACGGTAGTTCTGCGTGAAGTCTGTCTTCTCCTCGCCTGCCATTCCGAGAAGATAGGTCCACGTCTGGAGTTTGAGAGCCAATACGTCGTCCGAACCCGAAACGCCGCCGCGGAAGAGTTTGGTTTCGCGGAGGGCGGAGTCGACGCCGGCGTCGATCGCGCGGTCGAGCGCCGTGCCCACGTCGGGGCCGTCTTCGTAAAGCGAAATCTGCGTATTGCGGACTTCGATGCCGTTGGCCTTGTAGTTCTGGGTGAAGTCGGTCTTTTCCTCGCCCGAGAGCCCGAGGAAATACGTCCAGGTCTGGAGCTTCAAGGCAGAAACGTCGTCGGAGCCCGGCGTGCCGCCGCGGAAGAGCTTCGTCTGGCGGAGGGCGGCATCCGTTCCGGCCGAGGCGGCGCGGTCGAGTTCGGTGCCGGCGTCGGGGCCGTCTTCGTAGAACGAAATCGTGGTGTTGCGCACCTCGGTGCCGTTCGGACGATACGCCTGGGCGTAATCGGTCTTCTCTTCGCCCGCGACGCCCTGGAAATACGTCCAAGTCTGAAGCTTGAGGGCGAAGACGTCGTCGGAGCCGGCGGTGCCGGCGCGGAAGAGCTTGGTTTCGCGGAGGGCGGAGTCGACGCCCGCTGAGGCCGCGCGGTCGAGCGCGGTGCCGGCATCAGGGCCGTCTTCGTAGAACGAAAGCTGCGTGTTGCGGACGTCGATGCCGTTGGCCTTGTAGTTTTGCGTGAAGTCGGTTTTCTCTTCTCCGGAGAGTCCTTGGAAATAGGTCCACGTTTGGAGCTTGAGCCCAGTCACGTCGTCGGAATCCGGAGTACCATCGCGGAAAAGCTTGGTTTGACGCATCGCCGAATCCACGCCCGCCGTGGCCGCGCGGTCGAGTTCGGTGCCGGCGTCGGGGCCATCTTCGTAGAAGGAAAGCGACGTGTTTCGCACGTCGATGCCGTTGGCCTTGTAGTTCTGGACGAAATCGCTCTTTTCTTCGTTCGCGGGGCCCTGGAAATAGGTCCAGGTCTGGAGCTTGAGCGACGACACATTTTCGGAGCCCGACGTACCGTCGCGGTAGAGCTTGGTCGCGCGCAGCGCGGCGTCCGCGCCCGCGGAAGCGGCGCGGTCGAGGTCCGTGTCCGCGTCGGGGCCGTCTTCGTAGAACGAAATCTGCGTATTGCGGACGTTCGTACCGTCCGCTTTGTAGTTCTGCGAGAAATCGATCTTTTCCTCATTCGCGAGGCCGCGGTAGTAGGTCGCTGTCTGAAGCTTGAGCGAAGAGACGTCGTCGGAGCCCGGAGTGCCACCGCGGAAGAGCTTGGTCTGGCGAAGGGCCGAATCGACGCCCGCGGTGAGCGCCCGGTCGAGCTCGGTGCCGGCGTCGGGGCCGTCTTCGTAGAACGAGATCTGTGTGTTGCGGATGTTCGCGCCGTCTGCCTTGTAGTTCTGGAGGAAGTCGGCCTTTTCCTCGCCGGAGAGACCCTGGAAATAAGACCACGTCTGGAGCTTGAGGGCCGAGACGTCGTCGGAATTCGCGGTTCCGCCGCGGAAGAGTTTGGTCTCGCGCTGCGCGGCGTCGGAGCCGGCGGCGGAGGCGCGGTCTAGGGCGGTGCCGGCGTCGGGGCCGTCTTCGTAGTACGTGATCTGCGTGTTTCGTACTTCGAAGCCGTTGGCTTTGTAGTTCTGCGCGAAGTCGGTCTTCTCCTCGCCCGAGACGCCGTCGAAATACGTCCACGTCTGGAGTTTCAACGAAGCGACGTCGTCGGAGCCGGCGGTTCCGGCACGGAAGAGCTTGGTTTGGCGGAGGGCGGCGTCGGGACCCGCGGCGGACGCGCGATCGAGAGCGGTGTCAGCGTCGGGGCCGTCTTCGTAGTAAGAAAGTGTGGTGTTGCGGACTTCCGTGCCGTTGGCCTTGTAGTTCTGCGCGAAGTCCGTCTTTTCCTCGTTAGAAAGACCCTGGAAGTAGGTCCACGTCTGAAGCGCGAGGCCGGCGGTCTCGCTCGACCCGGCGGTCCCCTCCCGGAAAAGTTTCGTCTCGCGAAGCGCCGAATCCACGCCGGCGGAGGCCGCGCGGTCGAGTTCGGTGCCGGCGTCGGGGCCGTCTTCGTAGTAAGAAAGCGTGGTGTTGCGGACGTCGATTCCGTTGGCCCGATAGTTCTGCGTGAAGTCGGTCTTTTCCTCGTTCACGGCGCCTTCGAAATACGTCCAAGTCTGAAGTTTCAAGGAGGAGACGTTGTCGGATCCCGGCGTGCCGTCGCGGAAGAGTTTGGTCTGGCGCATCGCGGCGTCCACGCCCGCATCGACGGCGCGATCGAGCTCGGTGTCGGCGTCGGGGCCGTCTTCGTAAAGCGAGATCTGCGTCGACCGCACGTCGATCCCATTGGCCTTGTAGTTTTGGGTGAAGTCGACCTTCTCTTCGCTCACGAGCCCACGGAAGAAGGTCACGGTCTGGAGCTTGAGACTGGACACGTCGTCGGAGCCTGGCTCGCCGCCGCGGAAAAGACGCGTCTGGCGCTGAGCAGCCTCGACACCGGCGTCGTCGGCGCGGTCGAGCTCGGTGCCGGCGTCGGGGCCGTCTTCGTAGAGCGAAATCTGCGTGTTGCGGACGTCGAGGCCGTTGGCCTTGTAGTTCTGAGTGAAGTCGGTTTTTTCTTCCCCGGAGAGGCCCTTGAAGTAAGTCCAGCTCTGGAGCTTGAGCGACGCCACGGCGTCGGAACCGGCGATGCCGCCGCGGAAGAGTTTGGTTTCGCGCATCGCCGCGTCGGAACCGGCGACGGACGCACGGTCGAGTTCGGTGCCGGCGTCGGGGCCGTCTTCGTAATACGTGATCTGCGTGTTACGGACTTCGGTGCCGTTCGCCTTGTAGTTCTGCGTGAAGTCCGTCTTTTCCTCGCTCGAAACGCCGCCGAAATACGTCCAGGTCTGAAGCTTGAGCGACGCGACGACGTCCGAGCCGGCGGTGCCGCCGCGGAAGAGCTTCGTCTGACGGAGAGCGGAGTCGACGCCCGCTGAGGCGGCGCGGTCGAGTTCGGTGCCGGCGTCGGGGCCGTCTTCGTAGAAGGAGATCGTGGTGTTCTTCACGTCGATGCCGTTGGTTTTGTAATTCTGGACGAAATCTGTTTTTTCCTCGCCCGAGAGGCCCTGGAAGTAGGTCCAGGTCTGGAGCATGAGCCCGGAAACGTCCGCGGAACCGGCGGTTCCGTCGCGGAAGAGCTTGTTCTCGCGGAGAGCCGCGTCCGAGCCAGCGCTCACCGCGCGGTCGAGTTCGGTGCCGGCGTCGGGACCATCTTCGTAGAAGGAAAGCTGCGTGTTGCGGACGTCGATGCCGTTGGATTTGTAGTTCTGCGTGAAGTCGGTTTTCTCCTCGCCGGCGGCGCCGAGGAAGTACGTCCACGTCTGGAGTTTGAGGCCGACGACGACGTCCGAACCCGCGATACCGCCGCGGAAAAGCTTGGTCTCGCGCATCGCCGCGTCCACGCCGGCGGCAAGCGCGCGGTCGAGTTCGGTGCCGGCGTCGGGGCCGTCCTCGTAGAAGTTGAGCGTCGTGTTGCGGACGTCCGTGCCGTTGGCCTTGTAGTTCTGGACGAAGTCCGTCTTTTCTTCGCCCGAGAGGCCCTGGAAGTAGGTCCACGTCTGGAGTTTCATGGCGACCGTGATGACGTCGCTACCCGCCTGACCGCCGCGGAAGAGTTTGGTTTCGCGCATCGCGGCATCGGACCCCGCGCTCACCGCGCGGTCGAGTTCGGTGCCGGCGTCGGGGCCGTCTTCGTAGAACGAAAGCTGAGTGTTGCGGACCTCGACGCCGTCGGCCTTGTAGTTTTGCGTGAAGTCTGTTTTCTCTTCGCCGGAAACGCCCTGGAAATAGGTCCACGTTTGGAGCTTGAGGGACGAAACGTTGTCGGAACCGGTCGTGCCGCCGCGGAAGAGTTTGGTCTCGCGGAGCGCGGAGTCGACGCCGGCGGCGAGCGCGCGGTCCAGTTCGGTACCGGCGTCGGGGCCGTCCTCGTAATACGAAAGCTGCGTATTCCGCACTTCGGTGCCGTTGGCCTTGTAGTTTTGTGTGAGGTCGGTCTTCTCCTCGCCTGAGAGGCCTTGGAAATAGGTCCACGTTTGCAGCTTGAGGCCGGCGACAACGTCGGAGCCGGCGACGCCGCCGCGGAAGAGCTTGTTCTCGCGGAGGGCGGAATCCTGACCGGCCGTCTCCGCGCGGTCGAGCTCGGTGCCGGCGTCGGGGCCGTCTTCGTAGAAGGAAACCTGCGTGTTCTTCACGTCGACGCCGTTCGCCTTGTAATTCTGGACGAAGTCCGTCTTTTCCTCGCTCGCACCGCCCTCGAAATACGTCCACGTCTGGAGCTTGAGACCGAAGACATTCGAGGAGGCTTCGACGCCGCCGCGGAAGAGCTTGGTCTGGCGGAGGGCCGAGTCGACGCCTGCCGTGATCGCGCGGTCGAGCTCGGTATCCGCGTCCGGGCCGTCTTCATAGAGATTGATCGTGGTGTTCCGCGCCTCGATGCCGTTCGCCTTATAGTTCTGCGCGAAATCGGTCTTTTCCTCGCCGACCAGGCCGAGGAAGTACGTCCAGGTCTGGAGTTTAAGTGAGGAGACGTTGTCCGAATTGGGAATACCCCCGCGGAAAAGCTTGTTTTCGCGCAATGCAGAATCGACGCTCGCGGTCAGCGCGCGGTCGAGTTCGGTGCCGGCGTCGGGACCGTCTTCGTAGAAGGAAAGCGACGTGTTGCGGACGCTCGTGCCGTCGGCCTTGTAATTCTGGACGAAGTCGGTCTTTTCTTCGCCCGACGCGCCGAGAAGATAGGTCCAGGTTTGGAGCTTAAGATCGGCCACGTTGTCCGACGCCGTGGCTCCGCCGCGGAAAAGCCTAGTCTGACGGAGGGCCGCGTCCGAACCCGCGTTCACCGCGCGGTCGAGTTCGGTGCCAGCGTCGGGGCCGTCTTCGTAGAGCGAAATCTGCGTGTTCCGGACGTCCGTGCCGTTGGCTTTGTAGTTCTGAGAGAAGTCTGTTTTCTCTTCGCCGGAGACGCCCTGGAAGTAGGTCCAGGTCTGGAGCTTGAGGGCCGTGACGTCGTCCGAGGCTGCGTTTCCGGCGCGGTACATCTTGGTCTCACGGAGCGCTGAATCGACGCCCGCAGACGCGGCGCGGTCGAGCGCGGTGCCGGCGCCGGGGCCGTCCTCGTAGAAGGAGATCGACGTGTTGCGGACGTCGATGCCGTTGGCCTTGTAATTCTGGACGAAGTCGGTCTTCTCTTCGCCCGACAGGCCCTGGAAGTACGTCCATGTCTGGAGCTTGAGGCCGTTCACGTCGGCGGAACCCGCCGTGCCTTCCTTGAAAAGCTTCGTCTGCTTGAGAGCCGAGTCGACGCCCGCGGCGGCCGCGCGGTCGAGTTCGGTTCCGGCGTCGGGGCCGTCTTCGTAATAGGAGATCGTCGTGTTGCGCACGTCGATGCCGTTGGCCTTGTAATTCTGGACGAAGTCGGTCTTTTCTTCGTTGGCGACGCCCTGGAAATAGGTCCAGGCCTGGAGCTTGAGACCGGCGACACTCGAAGACCCTTCAACGCCGCCGCGGAAAAGCGTGGTCTCGCGAAGCGCCGCGTCGACGCCCGCGGAGACCGCACGGTCGAGTTCGGTGCCGGCGTCGGGGCCGTCTTCGTAGTAGGAAATTGACGTATTGCGGACATCGACGCCGTTCGGCTTGTAGTTCTGGACGAAGTCGACTTTTTCCTCGCTCGAGGAACCCTGGAAGTAAGTCCAGGTCTGGAGCTTGAGGGAAGAGACGTCGTCGGAGCTGGCGACGCCGCCGCGGAAGAGCTTGGTCTGGCGGAGGGCCGAGTCGATTCCGGCGTTCGTCGCGCGGTCGAGCTCGGTATCCGCGTCGGGGCCGTCTTCATAATACGAAACCGACGTGGTGCGAACTTCAGTGCCGTTGGCCTTGTAGTTCTGCGCGAAATCGGTCTTTTCCTCGCCCGAGAGGCCCTGGAAGTAGGTCCAGGTCTGGAGCTTGAGGGAAGAGACGTCGTCGGAGCCGGCGACGCCGCCGCGGAAGAGCTTCGTGTGGCGGAGGGCCGAATCCGAGCCGGCGGAAGCGGCGCGGTCGAGCTCCGTCCCAGCGTCGGGGCCGTCTTCGTAATAGGAGATCGTCGTGTTGCGCACGTCGACGCCGTTGGCCTTGTAAGCCTGTACGAAGTCCGTCTTCTCTTCGTTCGCCACGCCCTGGAAATAAGTCAGAGACTGAAGCTTAAGGTCGGAAACGTTGTCGGAGCCGGAAACGCCGTTGCGGAAGAGCTTCGACTGGCGGAGTGCCGAATCCACGCCGGCGGAGGCCGCGCGGTCGAGCTCGGTGCCGGCGTCGGGGCCGTCTTCGTAGAACGAGACGGTCGTGGTCTTGACGTCGAGGCCGTTGGCCTTGAACGCCTGGACGAAATCGGACTTTTCTTCGCCCGAGAGACCCTGGAAGTAAGTCCAAACCTGAAGCTTGAGGGCTGATACGTCGTCGGAGCCGGCGACGCCTTCCTTGAAAAGCTTCGACTGCTTGAGGGCCGTGTCGAGGCCCGCGTTCGCTGCGCGGTCGAGTTCGGTGCCGGCGTCGGGGCCGTCTTCGTAATAGGAGATCGTCGTGTTGCGCACGTCGAGGCCGTTGGACTTATAGTTCTGCGAGAAGTCGGTTTTTTCTTCGTTCGCCGGTCCCTGGAAGTAGGTCCAGGTCTGGAGCTTCAGCGTCGTAACGTCGTCGGAACCGGCCAGGCCGCCGCGGAAGAGCTTGGTTTGGCGCATCGCCGCGTCCACGCCGGCCGAAGCGGCGCGGTCGAGTTCGGTGCCGGCGTCGGGGCCGTCTTCGTAGAAGTTGATCGTCGTGTTGCGGACGTCCGTGCCGTTGGCCTTGAACGCCTGCGAGAAGTCCGTCTTTTCTTCGCTGGAGAGACCTTGGAAGAAGGTCCAAACCTGAAGCTTGAGGGCCAAAACGTCGTCGGAGCCGGGAACGCCGCCGCGGAAGAGCTTGGTCTGCCGGAGGGCCGAGTCCGCCGACGCGGTCGCTGCGCGGTCGAGTTCGGTGCCGGCGTCGGGGCCGTCTTCGTAGAAGGAAACGGTCGTCGTCTTCACGTCGACGCCGTTGGCCTTGTAGCTCTGCGAGAAATCCGTCTTTTCTTCGCCCGACTGGCCCTGGAAGTAAGTCCACGTCTGGAGCTTGAGGTTCGTGACGACGTCCGAACCGGCGGCGCCGTCGCGGAAAAGCTTTGTTTCGCGCAGCGCCGCATCGGTGCCGGCGGAGGCCGCGCGGTCGAGCTCGGTGCCGGCGTCGGGGCCGTCTTCGTAAAGCGAGAGCGTGGTGTTGCGGACGTCGGTGCCGTTGGCTTTGTAATTTTGGACGAAGTCGGTCTTTTCTTCGCCGGAGACGCCCTGCAGGTAAGTCCAGGTCTGGAGTTTCAAGGAGGAGACGTCGTCGGAACCGGCTGTGCCGCCCCGGAAGAGTTTGGTCTCGCGGAGGGCGGAGTCGACGCCCGCGGAGGCGGCGCGGTCGAGCGTGGTGCCCGCATCAGGGCCGTCTTCGTAGAACGAGAGCGTCGTGTTGCGTACCTCGACTCCGTTGGCTTTGTACGCCTGAACGAAATCGGTTTTCTCTTCGTTCGAAAGGCCCTGGAAGTAGGTCCACGTCTGGAGCTTGAGAAGCGCCACGTTGTCGGAACCCGCCACGCCGTCACGGTAGGACTTCGTCTGGCGGAGCGCGGAGTCGACGCCCGCGATATCCGCGCGGTCGAGTTCGGTACCGGCGTCGGGGCCGTCTTCGTAAAGAGAGAGAGTGGTGTTGCGGACCTCGGTTCCGTTGGCCTTGTAATTCTGAACGAAATCGGTTTTCTCTTCGTTGGCCATGCCGCGGAAGTAGGTCCAGGTCTGGATCTTGAGGCCGGTGACGACGTCCGAGTTCGGGGTGCCGCCGCGGAAGAGTTTCGCCTGGCGCATCGCGGAGTCGACGCCGGCGTCCGCCGCGCGGTCGAGTTCCGTGCCGGCGTCGGGGCCGTCTTCGTAAAGATTGATCGTCGTGTTGCGCACGTCGATGCCGTTGGCCTTATAGCTCTGCGTGAAGTCGTTTTTCTCTTCGCCGGAAAGACCCTGGAAATAGGTCCAGGTCTGGAGCCTCAGGCTCGTCACGTCGTCCGAGCCGGCGGTGCCGCCGCGGAAGAGCTTGGTCTGACGCATCGCCGCGTCCGATCCGGCCGCCGCCGCGCGGTCGAGCTCGGTGCCGGCGTCGGGGCCGTCTTCGTAAAGCGAGAGCGTGGTGTTGCGGACGTCGGTGCCGTTGGCTTTGTAATTTTGGACGAAGTCGGTCTTTTCTTCGCCGGAGACGCCCTGGAGGAAAGTGACGGTTTGAAGTTTGAGTGCGGCCACGTCGTCCGAGCCCTCTTCCCCGCCGCGGAAAAGACGCGTTTCGCGAAGCGCGGAGTCGACGCCCGCGGAGGCGGCGCGGTCGAGCGCGGTGCCGGCGTCGGGACCGTCTTCGTAGAGCGAGATCTGTGTGTTGCGGACCTCGGTTCCGTTCTGTTTGTAGTTCTGCGTGAAGTCGGTCTTTTCCTCTCCAGAGAGACCCTGGAAATAAGTCCAGGTCTGGAGCTTGAGGCCCGTGACATTGTCAGAACCTGTGGTGCCGCCGCGGAAGAGTTTCGTCTCCTTGAGAGCCGCGTCCAGACCGGCCGCGGTCGCCCGGTCGAGCTCGGCGCCGGCGTCGGGGCCGTCTTCGTAGTAGGAGATCGTCGTGTTGCGGACTTCGAAGCCGTTGGCCTTGTAGTTCTGGGTGAAGTCGGTTTTTTCTTCGTTCACGACGCCCTGCAGGAAGGTTACCGTCTGAAGCTTGAGACCGGTCACGCTATCGGAACCTGCGGTGCCGTCGCGGAAAAGGCGGGTCTGACGGAGCGCCGAATCCACGCCCGCTGTTTCGGCGCGCTCGAGTTCGGTACCGGCGTCGGGGCCGTCTTCGTAGAAGGAGATCTGCGTGTTTCGCACATCAACCCCGTTGGCCTTGTAGTTCTGCGCGAAGTCGGCTTTCTCTTCGCTCGAAAGGCCTCGGAAGTAACTCCACGTCTGGAGTTTGAGCGACGAGACGTCGTCGGAGCCGGCGAGGCCGCCGCGGAAGAGCTTGGTCTCGCGGAGAGCCGAGTCGGCGGAGGCGGTCAGCGCGCGGTCGAGTTCGGTGCCGGCGTCGGGGCCGTCTTCGTAGAGCGAAACCGCCGTGTTTCGGACGTCGATCCCGTTGGCCTTGTAGTTCTGCGTGAAATCCGTCTTTTCCTCACCGGAGAGACCCTGGAAATAGGTGAACGTCTGAAGCTTGAGTGCCGACACATCGTCCGAGCCGGCGGTGCCGCCGCGGAAGAGACGTGTCTCGCGGAGAGCTGCGTCGGCACCCGCCGAGGCAGCGCGGTCGAGCTCGACACCGGCGTCGGGGCCGTCTTCGTAGTAGGAGATCGAAGTGTTTCGCACGTCGACGCCGTTGGCCTTGTAGTTCTGCGTGAAGTCCGTCTTCTCTTCGTTCGCCACGCCCTGCATGTAGGTCGCGCTCTGGAGCTTGAGGGTCGAGACGTCGTCGGAGCCAGCGGTGCCGCCGCGGTACATTTTCGTCTGACGGAGGGCCGAGTCCACGCCCGCCGAGGTCGCGCGGTCGAGTTCGGTGCCGGCGTCGGGGCCGTCTTCGTAGAAGGAGACCGAGGTGTTGCGCACGTCCAGGCCGTTGGCCTTGTAGTTCTGGACGAAGTCTGTTTTTTCTTCATTCGAGAGGCCCTGGAAATAAGTCCAAGTCTGAAGCTTGAGGAGCGAGACGTCGTCGGAGCCGGCGACGCCGTCACGGAAAGCCTTTGTCTGTTTGAGCGCAGCGTCCACGCCGGCGGAAGCCGCGCGGTCGAGCGCGGTGCCGGCGTCGGGGCCGTCTTCGTAATAAGAAATCGTCGTGTTACGGACATCCGTGCCGTTGGCCTTGAAGTTTTGGACGAAGTCGGTCTTTTCCTCGTTCACGACGCCCTGGAAATAGGTCACGGACTGAATCTTCAAGGAAGAGACGTCGTCGGAGCCCGCGATCCCTCCGCGGAATACTTTAGTCTGTCGGAGAGCCGAATCCACCCCCGCGGATTCCGCGCGGTCGAGTTCGGTGCCGGCGTCGGGGCCGTCTTCGTAATAAGAAACGGAGGTGTTCCGAACGTCGATGCCGTTGGCTTTGTAGTTCTGGGTGAAGTCGGCTTTTTCCTCGTTGGCCAAGCCCTTCATGTACGTCCACGTCTGAAGCTTGAGAGCCGAGATGTCGTCGGAGCCGGCGGTGCCGCCGCGGAAGAGCTTCGTTTCGCGGAGAGCCGCGTCCGAGTTCGCGGTGGCCGCGCGCTCGAGTTCGGTGCCGGCGTCGGGGCCGTCTTCGTAGAGCGAAATCTGCGTGTTGCGAACTTCGGTACCGTCGGCCTTGTAGTTCTGGGAGAAGTCGGCCTTCTCCTCGTTCGAAAGACCCTGGAAGTAAGTCCAGGTCTGGAGTTTCAGCGCCGTCACGTCGTCCGAGCCGGCGACGCCGCCGCGGAAAAGCTTGGTCTGGCGGAGCGCAGAGTCCGCGGACGCGGTCGCCGCGCGGTCGAGCGCGGTGCCGGCGTCGGGGCCGTCTTCGTAGAGCGAGAGCGTGGTGTTGCGGACCTCGGTGCCGTTGGCTTTGTAATTCTGGACGAAATCACTCTTCTCCTCGTTCACGACGCCCTGCATGTACGTGACGGTCTGAAGTTTGAGATCGGCGGTGTCGGAGGAGCCAGAAACGCCGCCGCGGAAGAGCCTTGTTTCGCGGAGCGCGGAGTCGACGCCCGCCGAGGCGGCGCGATCGAGCGCGGTGCCGGCGTCGGGGCCGTCTTCGTAGAGCGAGATCTGCGTGTTGCGGACTTCGGTCCCGTTCGCCTTGTAGTTTTGAGTGAAGTCGACTTTTTCCTCGTTGGAGGAGCCTTCGAAGTAGGTCCACGTCTGGAGTTTGAGGCTCGAGACGTCGTCGGAACCGGGCGTGCCGTTCCGGAAGAGCTTCGTCTGACGGAGCGCCGCGTCCACACCCGCGGCCATCGCTCGATCGAGCTCGGTGCCGGCGTCGGGGCCGTCTTCGTAGAAGGAAACCTGCGTGTTCCGGACGTCGGTGCCGTTGGCTTTGTAATTCTGAGTGAAATCGCTCTTTTCTTCGGTCGAAAGACCCTGGAAGTAGGTCCAAGTCTGGAGTTTGAGCCCCGTCACGTCGTCCGAGCCGGCGACACCGCCGCGGAAGAGTTTCGTTTCGCGCAGCGCAGAATCCTGACCCGCCGAGGCGGCCCGGTCGAGCGCGGTGCCCGCGTCGAGGCCGTCTTCGTAGTACGAGACCGTCGTGTTGCGCACCTCCACACCGTTGGACTTGTAGTTCTGAGTGAAGTCGGTCTTTTCCTCGTTGGAGAGGCCCTGGAAATAAGTGAGTGTCTGGAGCTTCAAGTCGGCGACGTCGTCCGAGCCTGCTTCGCCGCCGCGGAAGAGCCTCGTCGCGCGAAGCGCAGAATCCACGCCGGCGGCCGAAGCGCGATCGAGATCCGTCCCCGCGTCGGGACCGTCTTCGTAATAGGAAATCGTCGTGTTCCGGACCTCGGTGCCGTTGGCCTTGTAGTTCTGCGAAAAATCGGCCTTCTCTTCGTTGACGAGGCCCTCGAAATAGCTCCACGTCTGAAGCTTCAGGTCGGTGAGGTCATCGGAGCCCGCTACACCGCCGCGGAAAAGCTTGGTCTGTTTGAGCGCCGCGTCCGAGCTCGCCGTCGCAGCGCGGTCGAGCGCGGTGCCGGCGTCGGGGCCGTCTTCGTAGAGAGAGATCTGCGTGGTGCGGACGTCCGTTCCGTTCGACTTATAGTTCTGAGTGAAGTCGGTCTTTTCCTCGCTGACAGAACCGTCCAAGTAGGTTGCCGTCTGCAGCTTGAGCGCCGAGACGTCGGACGTACCGGTGAGGCCGCCGCGGTACAGCTTCGTCTGGCGGAGTGCCGAATCCACGCCGGCCGACGCCGCGCGGTCGAGCGCGGTTCCCGCGTCGGGGCCGTCTTCGTAGAAGGAGATCGTCGTGTTGCGGACTTCGAAGCCGTTGGCCTTGTAGTTCTGGGAGAAGTCCGTCTTTTCCTCGCCGACCAGGCCCTGGAAGTACGTCCAGACCTGAAGTTTGAGCGCTGTGAAATCGTCCGAACCAGGAACACCGCCGCGGTAAAGCATCGTGCGGCGAAGCGCGGCGTCCGTGCCCGCGTCGACCGCGCGGTCGAGTTCGGTGCCGATGTCCGGGCCGTCCTCATAGTAGGAAATCTGGGTGTTGCGGACGTCGAGGCCGTTGGCCTTGTAATTCTGCACCATGTCGGTCTTCTCTTCCGAAACGACGCCGCGGAAATAGGTCCAGGTCTGGAGCTTGAGCCCGGTGATGTCGTCCGAAGCCGCCGTCCCGCCGCGGAAGAGCTTTGTCTCGCGCAGTGCCGCGTCGACACCCGCCGAGGCGGCGCGGTCGAGCTCGGCACCGGCGTCGGGGCCGTCTTCGTAATAGGAGAGCGTAGTATTGCGGACGTCGATGCCGTTGGCCTTGTAGTTTTGGGAGAAGTCCGTCTTTTCTTCTCCGGAAAGACCCAGGAAATACGTCGCGCTCTGGAGCTTGAGACCCGTGACGTCGTCGGAGCCGGGCGTGCCGCCGCGGTAGAGTTTGTTGAGACGCAGAGCCGCGTCGGCGCCAGCCGCGGCGGCGCGGTCGAGTTCGGTGCCGGCGTCGGGGCCGTCTTCGTAGAAAGAAATCTGCGTGGTGCGGACCGTACCGTCGTTCTTGAAGTTTTGGGTGACGTCCGCTTTTTCTTCGCCGATGAGGCCAAGGAAGAACGTGCGGCTTTGGATCTTGAGATCGGAGACGACGTCCGAGCCCGCGACGCCGCCGCGGAATAGCTTCGTCTCGCGGAGGGCTGCGTCGGAACCGGCTGCGGCCGCACGGTCGAGTTCGGTGCCGGCGTCGGGGCCGTCTTCGTAAAAGGAGAGCGTCGTGTTGCGGACGTTCACGCCGTCGGCGCGGTAGTTCTGGGAAAAGTCCGTTTTCTCTTCGCCGACGAGGCCCTGGAAATACGTGGCGGTCTGAAGCTTGAGGGCAGAGACGACGTCCGAGCCCGCGACGCCGCCGCGGAAGAGACGCGTCAAACGGAGCGCGGAATCCACGCCCGCCGTGGCCGCACGGTCGAGTTCGGTGCCGGCGTCGGGGCCGTCTTCGTAGTAAGAAACGGTCGTGTTCTTAACCTCGATGCCGTTGGCCTTGTAGCTCTGCGAGAAATCCGTCTTCTCTTCACTCGCGAGGCCCTGGAAGTAAGTCCAGGCCTGGAGCTTGAGGTCGGTGAGGTCATCCGAGCCCGGCGTGCCGCCGCGGAAGAGCTTCGTCTGGCGAAGCGCAGAATCCTGATTGGCCGCCGCGGCGCGATCGAGCTCGGTGCCGGCGTCGGGACCGTCTTCATAAAGCGATATCTGCGTCGTGCGGACGGTCGTGCCGTCCGCACGGTAGTTCTGGACGAAGTCGGTTTTTTCTTCGCCGACGAGACCTAGCGAATAGGTGACGGTCTGAAGCTTCAGCGCAGAGACGTCGTCGGAACCCACGCTGCCGCCGCGGAAAAGCCGCGCCACGCGGACAGCCGCTTCGGCATCGGCCGCGGCGGCGCGGTCGAGTTCGGTGCCGGCGTCGGGGCCGTCTTCGTAGTAAGTGAGCGCCGTCGATCGGACGTCGATGCCGTTGCCTTTGTAATTTTGCGAGAAGTCCGCCTTCTCTTCGCCGGACTGACCTTGAAAGTAGCTCCAGGTCTGGAGCTTGAGGTCCGTTGTGACGTCCGACGCCGCGGTGCCGCCGCGGAAAAGCTTCGTCTCGCGGAGCGCGGAATCGAATCCCGCCGCCGTCGCGCGATCGAGTTCGGTGCCGGCGTCGGGGCCGTCTTCGTAGAAGGAAACCGTGGTGTTCCGGATCGACGTCCCGTCTGCGCGGTAGCTCTGCGCGAAGTCGGTTTTTTCTTCGCCGGATAGGCCCTGGAAATAAGTCGCGTTCTGGAGAACGAGGTCGGAGACTACGTCTGAACCCGCGACGCCGCCGCGGAAGAGACGCGACACACGGAGACCCGCCTCGGCGAGTGCCGCGCCCGCGCGGTCGAGTTCGGTGCCGGCGTCGGGGCCGTCTTCATAATAGGAAAGCGTCGTCGTGCGGACCGTCACGCCGTCGGCGCGGTAGGCCTGCACGAAATCGTTCTTTTCTTCGCTCGAGGCGCCCTGGAGGAAATTGACGGTCTGAAGCTTGAGGCCGGCCACGTCGGCCGAATCGGCCGAGCCGCCGCGCCACACGCGGCTGACGCGCAGGGCCGAATCAACGCCCGCCGTGAGCGCGCGATCGAGTTCGGTGCCGGCGTCGGGGCCGTCCTCGTAGAAGGAAAGCGTGGTGTTGCGGACGGTGGTACCGTCGGCCTTATACCCTTGGGAGAAGTCGACTTTCTCTTCCCCGACCGCGCCCTGGTAGAAGGTTCGTGTCTGGAGCCTCAGCCCGGCGACGAGGTCCGAACCACCCGTGCCTTTCCGGAAGAGATCGGTGCGGACCATCGCGTCCCAAACGGCCGCGTTCGACGCCCGGAGTCCGGCGCCGTAGTAATAAACCTGCGTGCTGCGGACGTTCGAGCCGTCGGAACGGTAATTCTGGAGGAAATCGGTCTTTTCTTCGCCGACGGCGCCCTTGAAATACGTCCATACCTGAAGCTTCAGCGCGCCTACGGCGGACGACGCTTCGGTACCGCCGCGGAACTGTTTGTTCTCGCGGAGCGCCGACTCGGTCCCGGCGGCGGCCGCGCGGTCGAGTTCGGTGCCCGCGTCGGGGCCGTCCTCATAATAGGAAAGCGTGGTGGTGCGGACGGTCTTGCCGTCCGCGAGATAAGCCTGCACGAAGTCCAGTTTCTCCAGGCCCTTTTCGAGATGCACGTCGTAATACGAGGAAGATTTGCGCTTTTCCTTCGTCGTCTCGTTGACCTGGGAAATACTGGAGACGCGGTAGACGTCCTGGCGGACCATCGCCGCGATCGTCGCCGTGCCATCGGAAACGATCGTCGTGGCGCGCTTCCCGCCTTCGTAATAGGTGACGGTCGTCTCGGCCACCGACCCGTTCTTGCGGATCCTCTGGGTGTAATCCACGATCGCGTCCGAGCCGACGTACTTCGTGAAACTGCGCTGCGTGCCGGTGCCCTTGGTTTTTTGATCGGCCAGCGTCATACCTTTGACGTAGAAGGATTTCTGCGCGTCCATGGCGTCGTCGTCGTCGCCCTCGACCACGTCGTCGGCACGCGTGTAGATATTTTCGGTACGGGTTTGAATTTCGGTGCCTTGCGAGTTGTACGTGAGGGTGAAGTCTTCCATTTCCTTCGACTGGGCTCCCTTGTAGAAGATGAGAGCCTGCACGTGATTATCGGCTTTCTTTCCCTTGAACTGCTTCACGTAGTTGAGCGCCTTCGAACCGCCGGGGCGGTCGTAGAAATATTCCATCTCCGACTTCACGGTGGACGTCGCCTCGTTGACCCCGTCGCCCTTGAAGTTGAGGATGCTCGAGACCTGCTGGCGGCCAAATCCGCCCTTGTAGACAGTCTTCCTTTTGTATTTCGCGGCCGCGTCGAATTCGCGCGTCACGTCAATGGCCTGCCAATCGGCGCTTGTCTGGTCCTGCGATTTGAAATCGTAGTACGTGATGGTCTTCCGGGTTCCGTCTCGCTTGAAGTTTTCGACGTGGCGGATGCGGGTCTGCTTCGTGCCGTCGGTCTTCGCGTCGTAAATCGTCTCGGTCGTCTTGACCCAGTTGGTGGTGCCCGAGCTCTTGTCGTTCACGAACGTCGAGACTTTCGAAAGCGGGCCGTTGGCTCCGGCGTACGTGTATTCCATTTTCCGGCCGAGGTGTAGGACCGTCGTGAGACGATTGTCCGCGTCGTGCGTATATCGGAAGTCGATCGCGAGCGAGAGGTCGAGCTGATTAGCCGACGTCGCACCCGTCTCCCAGAACGCCTGCGTCGCGGAAAGCTGCTGGGCCTGAAGCGACGCACCGGTCGAAAGCTGGTCGGAGACGAGGAACACAGAATCGAGCGTCGAGGAATTGCCATCGCCGCCCATCGCCGCGCGCACGCTGTACGCGAATACGTACGCGAAATCGATCTTGCCGTCCCCGTTGCCGTCGTAGGATCCGTCCTGGTTCTTGAGCTCGATGCGAAGGACGCGCGAATTCACGTTGCCCGACTCTTCGTAGATCACACGGCCGAGCGTCGGATCGTTCTGGATCATCCGCGCGACTTCCTTCGGGTCGGTCGGCGGCACGCCGAGATCGAAGAACGAGACGTCGTTCGGCCCGCGGAGCTGGCCCTGACGCGAGCTCTTCTTGTCTTCGCCATAATAATCCAGTTTCGAGAGCTCGTCGTCCTCGGGGTCGCCCTGCAGAACGTAGTCGACGTACTTCTTCGCGCCGCGGCCCGCGTAAACGAATTTTTGGTAACTGACGACGACGCGGTCGAGGTTGTTCTCCTCGGTTTCGGTCATGAACTCGTAACCCTTGCCGCCGCGGAAACGAGTGGTCGTGGTGAGGAGGCCCATGCCGCGCTTCCGGCGGTCTTCGGGCGCTTCTTCGTCGATGAGATAACGGTTCGACGTGCGGAGCTGCTTCCTCCAGCGACTGTATTCATTGTCCGTGCGCACCTGTGCTTCACCGTCGATGAAATCGCTGAAGCTCATCGCGATGAATTCCTTGCCCTTGATCTTGCCCTCGTAGTCGTCTTCCTGGACGAGTTCGCCGACGCCTTTCGTGAGCCGGTCGGCCACGGCGACGTCGCGGACATCGTAGGTAAGCGTGCGGTCGATCACCTTGCCCGCGTACTCGAACTCGACCTTGCGGCCGAAGATGCGGGTCTTGAGGTCGCGGTCGAAATAGAAATCGGAAAGGGAATAAAGCGTCTTCTCTTCGCCCTTCTTGCCGTCGTACTTGGTGAGTCCCGCCAGGCGGTTGTTCTTGAGGATGTCGAACATCTCGTCGTACGAAAGCTTGTTCAAGTAGGTCTCCTTGAGGTCCTCGAACACGTCGGCGATCGAAAGGCCGGCCTTGAGCTTCCCGTTGTTCGAAAGGATAGTGAGAAGACGCTTCAGCTTCACCGCGTCGAGCGCCTTCTCGGCCGTGAGCTGCGCGAGCGCTTCGGCGGTCGTCGCGTCCATCAAGCCCTTCTCCTTCAGGAAGTCGAGGAGCTTCGTGGAATCCATCCCCTTCAGGAGTTTTTCGATCTTCATCGCGCTCTTGGTGTCGGAGGCGCTGTTCTTAAGGAGACTGTCATTTTGGCCGCGGCCTTCGATGTCCAGCAGAAGGTCGTCGTTCGAACGGTTGTCGACATCGATCCCGCGAGCCAGGAGCGCAGCGCGGATCGAGGCGGCGGTCTGACCGTCCGCGAGCATTTCGTTTTCCTCGAGGAACTTGAAGAAGTCGTCGGCCTCGAGCTTGTCGAATACGTCTTGGAAGCTGATCTGGTTCAGCATGTCCTTGCCGTTAAATTCGACGAGGCCGAGAGAGTAGAGCGCGTCAAAAATTTCTTCGGCGGTGAGCTCCGCGAGAGCCTTGCCGTTCTGGGTCAGCTCGTCGAGGATGTCGTCGATTTCCTGGTCTGCCTTGAGAAGTCCCTTCTTCTTGAGAAGCTCGAGGAGGCCCCGCGCCTTGAAGTCCTTGTTCAGCTTCTCGGAGACCAGGAGATCGCGGAACGTATCGTCGTCGAAGTCGAACGTGTACTTGTTGTCCTTAAGGTAAGTGGAGATGTCCTCGATCTCGAGTTCAATCGTCTCGTCGAGGGAGCCGTCCGCCTTATAGGAGAAGAGGGTGAGCGACGCGGGCTCGTCGTTCTTGCCGTAATTCGAAAGCTTGATCGTCTGGCGTTCTTCGCCTTTCTTGCCGGTGAAGCGCGAGAGCGAGATCAGGTCGCTGTCAGAAAGCGAGGACAGGAGCGGGCGGTCCTTCTTCATGAAGCTTTTGCCGAAGCCTTCAATGCTGTAGACGCGCTGCTCGATCATCGGGTCGTTCTCGCCGTTGCCGCCGTAGAAGAACAGCGTCACGTCCGTGGGCTCGTCGTCCTCGAAGCCTCCGACCACGTGAGAGACGCGGCCCTTCTCGTCAAAGTAGGTGACGCTGACGAAATGATCCGCGAAGCGTTCCTTGAAATTGGGGATCTTCTTGAAGCCGACCTTCTTCTTCTTGCCGTCGCCGGCGTCCTGTTCCACGTAATTGCCGTAGAACTCGCCCATCTCCTCGGGGTCGAAGTGGGCGGTCCATATCGCGACGGTACGGTCGCCGACGTTCTCGAAGAAACGTACGGTCGTCTCGTCGTCGTTGGGATTGTCCGGGTCTTCGGCATCGTCGAGCTCCCACTCTGGAAGACCGTCGCCGCCGCCGCCGCGCCGGTTGTCCTCGTCCTGCCATTTGGGACGCGGCGTACGCAGCTGCTCGTCGAACGCCGCCTTCATCTGGTCCGCGAAGAAATCCTGATCTTCGCCGCGGCTGCGCTGGTCCATGAGATCCATGTGACGGCGCTGCTGCTCCGCGAGACGGCTCGGAAGAAGACGGTTCTCGTCGCGCTTGTTACGATCGCGGTCGCGCGGCGCGGCCTGTGCGACGTCTTGCGCGAGGAACGCGACGATGAGCAGCGACGCGATCGCTTTTAAACGGAAGCGATAGCGGCTCCGAAACGCGTCGGATACGCGCGCGTCGTCGGGTGTCTGAGATTCGTTGGGTTGCGACGAGTTATCGTCCATTACATCCCGTGTTAATTGGTTGCTGTAAAAAACTATATAAACTTTTTTTATTAAGAACGAGCAAATAAGGCACGATGAAAAAATTTTGGTTTTTCATTCGTGCGTCATCAGTTATGCAAGACTTTTAATTTCACTTTATATATCTTATAAAATGCCGTTAAGTTCACTTCACCCTCAAATTATGGCATATAAAGCTAGCGAATACCAAATTTATTGCCGAAATAACCACTTCTACATATTTATTTATTAACGATTGTGAGGACACAATATCCTTAATCTAAAACTTATCGCGCTTATGATACCACGCTATATCTTACAATATTCTTACTTGAAATCAATAATAATTTTATATAATTAGCTATTCTATACTTTAGTTAACTATTGCGATATCGGCGGGAGGGTCCGCTTTGCGGTTGGCCTTGGCGGGGTGTCGTCTGAACAGTCCAAGGAAGTCTTGGAAGAGGATAAAAAAGGCGGGAGTGACCATAAGTGTAAGAACAGTAGAGCTTAACGTACCTCCGATGACGGTCATTGCTAGAGGAGACCAGAGGTTTGCGCCCTCGGATTGATCGATGGCCATGGGAAAGAGACCCAAAACGCTGCCGCTCATCGTCATAAGAATCGGACGCATGCGGTCCTGCGTGGCTAGGACGGCCGCTTTGACCATCGAGAGGCCTTCCGCTATATAGTAGTTGATCCGGTCGACGAGCATGATGGTGTTGTTGACGACGATGCCGCCGAGCATCATCATTCCGAGCATGGCACCCACGCCGAGGGTCTTGGGGCCCATGTAAAGTGCCGCTACCGCGCCGCACAGCGCCAGAGGCACGGCGATCATGATGAGCACGGGCTGATAGAACGACTCGAACAGCGACGCCAGGACCAGATACACAAGGACCAACACGAAAGCGATCATCATCTTGAGCTGTTTCGACGTGCGCACCATCGTCGGATAATCGCCGCCGATCCGGTAGAAGTAATCCTCCGGGAACGGAACGGTCTTCATTCCCGTACGAATTTCCTCGACGACCTGCGAGAGCGGCACTTTGCCGATGTTCGCGCTCACCTGAATCATGCGGTTTCGGTCCTTTCGCCAGATCTCGCTCGGACCCAGGCCGAACTTGAAGTCCGCGAGCTGGTCGAGAACGAGCGGGTCTCCGTCCTTGTTCGTGATAATCAGATTGTGTAGATCCTTGAATGTTTTCCTGTATTTCTCGTCGAGGCGCGAGATCGTCTCAATCTCTGTGCCTTCCGTATGAAACACGGTCGCACGGAGCCCACGCATCTGCCCGTGGATCTGGTTGGCCGTGTCGTGCACCGAGAGACCGTGCACGCCGGCTCGCTTTTTGTTCACGATGACCTGCATTTCGGGCCGGCCCTCGCGCATGCGGATCTTCGTGTCGGTGAGGCCTTTGATTTGTCCGAGACGGTTCGCGATCGCGATGGCGAGCTCTCTCAGCTTCTCGTAGCTGTGACCGAACACCTCGAGCGTGACTTCTTTCGTGCCGACCTGCTCGTCCTGCTGGAAATAGACGAAGGCCGGAGAAAGTTTGTCGGTCTGCGGACGAAGCGTCTCGATGATCTCGTCGACTGTCCGCTTGCGGTTGCTCGCTTTCGTCACTTCGACGTAGACCTTCGACGACCATCCTTCGATGCGCGAACTCACGTTCACGACTTCCGGAATTTCCGCCACGATCTTCTCGACTTTCTTAACCACCTTGTCCGACGCTTCAAGCTTCACACCCGTAGGCATCTCGACGTACGCGGTGAACTTGTTCTGTTCCGTGCTACCCAAGTATTCGCTGCCAAGTTTCGAAGCAAAATGCACGGAGCCCAGGAAGGTCGCGAGCGCGATGAGCGCCACGCGTTTGCGGTAGCGAATGGACTTAAAAAGAAATTTCCGTTGGATCACCTTGAACTTGGCGAGTCCGCCCTTCTTGTCCGCCTTCCCGCTCATCTGCTCATCCACTACCGACTGGACTGAAAACATCTTCCGCGCGCACATCATGGGCACGATCGTGACGGCGCAGACCATCGAGATCATGAGCGTGACGACGATCGTCGCGGCCATACCTGAGTACAGCTTTTGAAGCTCCGCGCCCATGAAAACGAGCGGAAGGAACACGATGACGTTTGTTGCGGTCGATGCGACGAGGGTGAGGAACATCGCGCTCGCGCCGGCGCCGGAGGCCTCGAATACGTCCTTGCCCTCTTCCGTCATCTTTAAGATGTTCTCGAAGACGACGATCGCGTTGTCGACGAGCATGCCCACGCCGAGTGCGAGGCCGAAGAGCGTCATGACGTTCACTGTGAGGCCCCAGCTACGCATGAAGATGAAGGCGCCGATGCACGAGATCGGAATTGGCGCGGTGACGATCAGGATCGGTCGGTATTTTTTTCGGATGACGAGAGTCCCGACGAGCGTTACGAAGACCAGGTTGAGAACGAGCTCGTGGTGGAACGGGAAAATGAATTTCGAGAAAAGCGTCAGGAAGATCAGGGCGCCGACCATCGCGAACCGTTTCAGATCGAGCCGGTACAAGAACGGAAGGAACGTGAGGATGATGAGGATGATTCCCTCGAGGAGCGACCCGGTCAGGTTGTCGATCGCCTTCTTGATGAACTCCGACTGGTTGGAGGTGATGACGAGGTGGATGTCCTTGGGCAGCTTGTTCTTCAGACTGTCGATTTCCTTCACGAGATCCTGCGCGACGGTGATCGTGTTCTTCGAACTCTCCTTCTGCACGTAGAGCGTGACGACCGGCTTGACGTTGAGCCGCGCGTATTCCTTGGCCTCCATGAACGAATCTTTCACCGTGGCGACGTCCTTCACGCGGATGATCGTGCCCAGCGGCGTCACGCGGAGCGCCATCTCGTTGATTTGGGCGACGGTCTCGAATTCGCCCATCATGCGCACGAGGAAACGGTCCGTTTTGCGCTCGATCTCTCCGGAAAGAAGATTCAAATTGTTCGCGCCGAGCGTCGAGGTCAGCTCGTCGATGGGGATGCCGAACGACGCGAGCTTCACTTGGTCCACGTCGACGATGATTTTCCTCTCGCGGCCGCCGGCCACCTCGACGTTCGCGACCCCGCCGATGCGCTTAAGCGATTCCTTCATCGTGCCGTCGACGATCTTTCGGATATCTTCCGTCGAACGCACCTCGCTCGTCGCCGAGACGATGATGACCGGCACGTCGCCCTGTTGGAATTGGGCGATGACCGGCTTTTCGATTTCTTTCGGGAGCTGATTCTTGACCTTCGCGAATTTTTCGCGGACCTCGAGCGCGGCGAACTCCATGTCGGTCCCGGACTGGAATGAGAGGACGACGGTCGATTCGCCTTCCTTCGAGATGGAAAGAAGCTGTTGCAGGTTCGAAACCGTCGCGACGCCCTCCTCGACGATCTTAGTGACCTGCGTCTCGACCTCGGTGGGTGGAATGCCGCCGCGGACCTGGATGATGATGGAGATTTCGCCAAAGGAGGTGTTCGCGTAGAGCTCGACGGGAAGCTTCGTGAGGGACACGACGCCGAAAAGGAGGACGATGAGCGTCACCATGAAGACGGTGACAGGCCTGCGGATTGAGATTTCCGATAGATTCATGGCGTCACATCGACGGCGGCTCCGGAACCCGCGTCGAGCGCGGCGGGCGCAACCTTGCGGCGTCGTTTGAACTTCGCTCCGATTTCTTCGGTGCCGATATAGAGCGAGGGCACGACGATGAGGGAGAGGAACGTGGCGATCAGGATGCCACCGATGAGAGCGCGCGCCATCGGCGCCTGGAGCGCGCTTCCTTCTCCGAGGCCGAGAGCCAACGGCAAACTGCCGATGGCCGACGAAAAGGCCGTCATGAAAATGGGCCGCAAGCGGGTCTTGCCCGCCAGGAACGCGGCGTCCGCGAGCGACATGCCGTCTTTTCGCTGGCCGTTGATGTAATCGATGAGAATGATGCCATTATTGACGACGACACCCGCCAATAGGATCACCCCCAGGATGACGACAACCGATAGCGGCGTCTTCGACACCCACAGCGCGATGACCACGCCGATCAGCGACAGCGGCACGCAGAACATGATGAGGAACGGCTGCCAGAGCGACTCGAACTGCGCGGCCATGATCATGTAGACGAGGACAACCGAAAGCATGAACGCGAACGTGAGCGAATCGAACGATTCTTTGATCTCCTCGCTCTGGCCGGCGATCTTCACGCTGTAGCGGTTCGGCACTTCGATCGCGTCGAGTCCCGTCTGGACCTCGTCGACGACTTCCTTCAAGCTCCGGCCGAAGATCTTGGCGAACACCTGCACGGTGCGCTCCTGGGAAACGCGCTTGATCTCGCTCGGGCCCTTGCCGGTCTGGAATTTGACGAAGTCGGCGAGCGGCACCTCTAGATCCATCGGCGAATGGATCGTGATGCTTTCGAGCTTGCGCAGACGGTCGCGGTCGCGGGCTTGCAGCTGGACGCGGATATCGATCTCACGGCCCTCCTCCTTGAACTTGCTCGTCGTCGAGCCCTTCATCGCGATGTTCGCGGCCTGGGCGATCGACGTGACGTTCAGTTTGTAGTAGCTCGCACGGTCCTTGTTGATGATGATCTTGGTCTCGGGGAACGGTTCGGCGATGGAATTCGTGACGCCGTAGACGCCCTTGATATTCTCGAGTTTCTCCTGGGTCTGAACGGCGAGAGAACGCAGTTCGTCGAGTTTCGGCCCCTTGATATCGATGATGACGGGGGCGTCGTTCTCCCCTCCGGTCGAAAACGCGCTGTCGTAGAGAATGTAGGAGATGCGGGCGGGAAGAATGGATTGGCGGCCTGCGCCGAGCTCGAAGTTCTCGCGGACGTCCTGCACGACTTCGTCGGTGACGCGCTTCCTGTCTTCCTTCAGCGTAACGACGATCTGCGCCTGGTGCGCGCCGAGCCGCTCGACGACTTCCTTCGAACCCGAGCCCTTGCTTGAGCCGACGACGACCGCGCAGTTTTTCACCTCGCCGATCGCCATCAGGAACTTCTCGACCTTAAGCGCGGTCTCATTCGTCATCTCGACGCGCATGCCCACGGGCAGGTCGATCTTCACCATGAACTGGCCTTGATCGACCTTCGGAAGAAGGAGCTTGTCGAACTTGCCCAAAACGTACACGCTGGCGAAGAAAAGGCAGAAGATGAGGGCGAGATACGTCCATTTCCGCCGGACGAACGCCGGAAAGAGCTTCGCGTAAGCGACCTCGATCATGTGGATCGGCCTGCCGCAGATCTCGAGCACGCGGTCGAAAAGCACGGTCGTCATCTTCCACGGACTCATTCCGCGCGAGAGCTTTTGGGACTCGCCGCCCTCGTGGATGTCGCGCTGGGTCAGCGAGGATTTTCCACCCACCTTCGCGATGAGCATCGGAAGCAGGGTGAAGGCGATGATGGCCGAGATGACCTGCGTGACGACGACGACCCAGGCGAGCTGCTTGAAAATCTGGCCTGCGATGCCGGTGACGAAGATGATCGGCAGGAAAACCGAGACGGTGGTGAGCGTCGACGCCAACATCGGCGCCATGACCTCCTCCGACCCCACGATCGCCGCGCGGGCGATGCCGTCCTCCGGTTTCAAACGGAAACTCCTGTATACGTTCTCGATGACACAGACGGCGTTGTCCAAAAGCATACCGACGCCGAGCGCGATTCCTCCGAGCGAAATGACGTTGAGTGAGATACCCATGAAATACATGAGCGTGTACGTCGCGAGCACGGTGACCGGGGTGATCGTGACGACGAGCCCCGAACTTTTGACGTCGCGCAGGAAAATGACGAGCACGAGGAACGCGAGCATGCCGCCCTGGACGGCCGAGTCCGTGACGCCGTTCAGCGCTTCGGAAATGAATTTGGACTGGTCGTAAATGATGTCGACGTGGATGTCCTTCGGAAGCTGCTCCTGGAGCTCGGCAAGTTTCTTTTTGATGTCGCCGGCCACCTTGATGGCGTTCGCCGACGCCTGCTTCTGGATCGCGATCGTCACGTTCTCGCGGCCGTTGAAGCGCGAGTAGCTCGTGCGGTCCTTAACCGTGCGGCGGACATCCGCGACGTCCTTCAAAAGAACGAGCCGGTTCGTCGGGTCCTCTTCTTCGGGCGAGCGTCGTGGGTCTTTCTTCTGGAGCTTGTCGTCGCGGCGAACGGGGATCTGCCCCACCTCGTCCACGTGTTTGAATTCGCCGAGTGTACGCACGAGGTATTCGTAGAAGCTTTCTTTGATCGTACCACCCGGATAGTTCAGATTCGCCTGGCCGACGGCATCGGAAACTTCGTTAATCGAAACGCCGGCGGCCTGGAGCTTCGATTGATCGACGTCCACGAGAATCTGCTCTTCGAGGCCGCCCGAGATACCCGCGGAGGCGACGCCCTGGATCTTTTCGATCTCGTCCTTGAACCATTTCTTCGAGAGTTCCTTAAGCTGCACCGGCGTGCGTTCGGCGCTCGAAATGGAGATGGACATGACCGGCAGCTCGAACGGATTGAACTTAATGACGACCGGCTCGGAGGCGTCGCGCGGAAGGCGTTCCTTAATGAGATCGATCTTCTCGCGGACGGCCAAGCTCGCGAAGTCCATGCTCTGGTTCCAGCCAAATTCGACGACAACGAGCGACACGCCTTCGCGCGACGTCGAAGAGACTTTGCGCAGGCCCGAGATGCCGCCGACGGCCTCTTCGATGGGCTTGGTGATCAGCGTTTCGATTTCTTCCGGCGCGGCGTTTTCGTAAGGGGTGACGACCGACAGCTGGGGGTAGCTGATCGGCGGAAAGAGCTCTTGGGAAAGGCGGCTTAAGGAAATGATGCCGAAAAGGAAAACCGCCGTGTACGCCATGAGCGTCGTGACGGGCCGTTTGATCGACGTTTCCGGTAAACTCACGCGGAGCCCTTCTTGACTAGTTTAAACGTTTTAATAAAGTTTTATATTTTATTAGACACAATATGACATATCCATATTGTACATGACAAAAATGACATTAAAAGGGGTTTGGGCGAAAAAAAGGAAGGTTGTTAAGCGTTAAAAAATGCCTTCTTGCGTTTCCGTAATCTCAACCTTGGCCTTGTCTTGCAAATCCTGTTCGGTATCCATGACGATCAGGTCTCCTTCGTCTAGACCCTCCTTAAGTTCGACGGCGTCCGGGGTCGCGTAGGCAATCTCGATCGGACGGATTTCGATGGTGCCGAACTGGGCTTTGGGCTCCTCGGGAGACTCGCCGCCGGGAGGCCCGCCAGCAGGACCGTGCGCATCGGGAGAATGGCCATGCTCGTCGTTCGCGGGCGCCTCGGGAGACCCTGGAGCGGTGGGACCGGCTGCCTTCGGAGCTTCCGGCTTCTTTTTGCCGAAGCTGAAAAGAGCCTTGAGCCCTCCCTTCTTAGTCTTCTTGGCGTTAGGGTCCTCGGCCGGCTTCTCTACCGCGGCGGGCGCCTCTTCGGGGTGCACGAGAAAGACGTTGTAGACGTCATCCTTCTTCTTGAAGGCGGAGGACGGGATCACGAGCGCCTGCTCTTTTTCGTACACGAGCACGTTCACGCGGCCGAACATGCCCGGTTTGATCTTTTCATCCGCGTTCGTCAGCTTGGCCTTGATTTTGACGGTGCGCGAACGGCCTTCGACGAGCGGCGAGATCGACTCGAGCTGTCCTTTAAAGATTTGGTCGGCGAAGGATTCGACGGTGACCTCGACGTTTTGGCCTTCTTTGACCTTCGCGACGTCCTTCTCGATGACGCCGAACTCGACGAACACGTCCTTCACGTCCACGAACGTGCCGATCTTGTCCTGAGGCGTCACGTAGGAACCTTTATCGACCTCGATGGAACCGATGTAGCCATCCGCGAGCGCGACGAGGTTCGTCTTGTCTAGTTCCGCTTTGGCGGACTGGTACTCGAGAGAGCTCTGTTTGGCTTTCGATTCGACGATGGATCCCAGCTCCAGAAGCTTCGCCTGCTTTTCCATCTCGATCTTCGCGTACTCGAGCTTGAGAAGCGGCTCGCGCTGGTCAAGCGACGCGATGATGTCACCCTGCGTGATGCGCTCGCCTTCCTTGAAATTGATGTACTCGATGTTGCCCGGAGTCGCGAACTTGAGATCGAGCTCGCGGAATCCCTTGATGGTGCCGAGTGAAGGCAGCGTGTCGCGAAAGCTGACCTTAGCGACTTTGTAAACCTTCACCGGCATCGGCGTCTCGACCGGCTTCTTTTCTTCCTCCACCTTCTTCTTTTTGCTCTGGAGGACGGGGAAGCCGCCGACCCAGCCGATGCGGTCTTTCGCGAAACCCGCCAGAAGAACGAGACCGAAGATTGCGATGAGCGCCGGGAAAAGCACTTTCCGAGTGAGGAGTTTCTTGCGCTTTTGCGGATCGGTGAAGCGCGAAAAAACGTTCTTCAATCCCTGGCCTTTCAGACGCGGCGGAACGGCCGCGGGCGCGGCCGGATCGATCGGCGCGGCGGGCTTTTTCCGGAAGAGTCCCTTCAGGTCGAATTTCGGGAACTTGAAATTGGGCAATTTAAGTTTGGCTTTGGAAATGACCGGGATCTCCCATGGCGACATTGAGCGAGGCCACTGACAAATGATAGTCGGCGACCGCCTGGATGAACGCGAACTTGTTGGACGCCTGCTCGATCAGGCCTTCGAAAAGCGACGCGACCGTCGTTTCTTGAAGGCTCACGAGGTAGCGGTACGCGGCGACCTGCTTGTCCTGGTAACGCATCTTCGAGACCGACGCGTCGATTTGGATCAGCGACTTTTGCAGATTATAGAACTCGTCTTTGACCTTCACGATGGTGTCGTTGCGCGCCTTGTCGACTTCGAAAACGGCCGTAAGATAACTGGCCTCCGCGTTCTGGGCGTCGGTGATGTCGGCGAAGCGGTCGAGAAGGTTGAACGCGACCTTGTGGCGCCAATCCTCGGAACCCGTGAGCGCGAGAATCGTTGGGCCGTAGCGGTGCTTGATGAATTCGTACTCCACGCTGTTGGCGCCCAGCGGCATGCTGCCGCCCACCCCGAAGAACCATTCCTTCTCGAGATCCAGATCGTGGTTGTCGGTCTCGATCGCCGTCGTGTCTTTGAAGACTTCGCCGAGGAAACCGTAGGAACCGCGCAGATCGATCTTGGGAAGCTTCTTGGCCTTGAATATCTTGATGCCGATCTCGGCGGCTTCGAGCGAGTGTTCTTTGATCTTCACGTCCGGGTTCCTCCGGAGCGCGATGTCGATGACGTCGTCGAGCTTCACGTCGACCTTCTTGAAATCGAGGCGCAGATCCACGGGGATCTCGTCCGTGGGGCTTAAGAATAAGGTCTGAAACAGAATGAGCCGTTGGGCCGTGAGATCGGTCTTCGCCGATTCGAGCTGGTAGAACACCTGGTAGTACTGCGAGTCAGCGTTCAGGAAGTCGATCTCGGAGATCAGTTTCCGCGAGCGCTCTTCACGGATGCGCTTGTGCACTTTTTGCACTTCGTTGAAAAGAGACGCCTGGTACTGGAAATTGTATTCCTGCTTCACGAGACCGTAAAACGCCGAGGCGATGGAAGCGAGATACTCGCCTTTGGCCTTGTTGTATTCCTCGACCGCGATTCTCAAGTTGGTTTCGGCCTGCCGGACGGTGAAGACGAGCTCGCCGCCGTAGAAAAGCGGCTGGGTCACGTTCACCTTGCGGTTCTTGCCCTTGTACAGGCGGCCACCTAGGTTCGTCGGGCTGCCCTGGGCCTTGCCGCCGTTGAACTCCATGACGCCCTGCACGGTCGGGAAGAGCGCGCGGCGGGCCTCGGTCACCTTCGAGCGCGCGACATCGACCTTCCGACGCATCGAACGGATCTGGACGTTGTTCGCCAGTCCGATGTCGAGGGCCTCAGAAATCGTGATCACCTTGTCCGAGATCGCGACGCGGTAGATCCTGTCGCCTTCTTCGAGCTTTTTGTGGCGATAAGCCTTCTGGACGACGCGGTCGGGCGGCGATTCGAAGCTTTTCTTGGCGCGGGTCAGCTCTTGGAAGGACTTGTCGTCGGCCATTTCAGTGACGAGGGCGTCACTGCCTTCGGGAAGCTCTTTTTTCTCGGCGATGCCGCGCGCGATCATGTCGTCCATGAGTCGTTGCGTTTCCCGGTCGAGATTCGTGGGCTGTTCCACCGACAGCGTCGGCTTTTCTTGGGCGAGCGCCGCCTTCGGCTCCGCCGCCGGCGCTTTTGCCGGTTCCGCGTAAGCAAAATTTTGATTAACGGCCATCGTAAAGGCCGTCAGCAAGAAAAAAGGCTGGGAGCGGACGGATTTTATCTTCATTTATGTATAATTTTAACTAATCCTAATAAAAATTGTTCACAAAGTCAACGAAAACAGCTTAAACGGACCGAAAACGGGCTTTAAGTCGGACGGGTTTGCTGGCGGAGAGCGTCGAGATACCGTTTGAAGTTCTTCTCGTAGCCTTGCTCGGTGGGTTCGTAGTAGCGTTTGCGGCTGGAAAGGTATTCCTGATCGACCACGTGGCCTTCGTAGTCGTGCGGGTATTTGTAGCCTTTACCGTGTCCCAGGCGGGCGGCGCCGGAATAGTGCGTGTCCTTCAAGTGTTCGGGAACCTCGAGCGTCTTTCCCGTCGCCACGTCCTCCCAAGCAGCTCCGATGGCCTTGTAAGCGGCGTTCGACTTGGGCGAGCACGCAAGATACGTGACGGCCTGGGCGAGCGGGATCTGGGCCTCGGGCATCCCGATGAAATCGGCGGCCTGCATCGCCGCCACGGCGACAACGATCGCCTGCGGGTCCGCGTTCCCGACATCCTCGGCCGCGAAAATCACCAGGCGCCTCGTGATGAACCGGACGTCCTCTCCCGCGTAGAGCATTTTCGCCAAGTAATAGATCGCCGCGTCCGGGTCCGATCCGCGCATGGATTTGATGAACGCCGAGGCCGTGTCGTAGTGCGCGTCTTCGTCGTGGTCGTAAACCACAGCTTTTTTTTGGATCGATTCCTCGGCGATCGGGCGCGTGACGCGCACCGTTCCGTTTTCGGGCTTCGTCGTGACGGCGGCGAGTTCGAGCGCGTTGAGCGCCCGGCGTGCGTCGCCGTCGGAGACTTTCGCGAGAAAGGCGAGCGCGTCGGCGTCGACCTCGAGTTTGATCTTCCCGAGACCTCGCTCGGAGTCGCCGATCGCGCGGTTCAACACCGACGTCAGTTCATCCTCGGAGAGAGGTTTCAGCTCGAAGACGAGCGAACGCGACAGAAGCGCCGGGACGATCGAGAAAAAAGGGTTGTGGGTCGTCGCGCCGATCAGGATCGGGTTCCCGCGCTCGACGTCGGGCATGAGGACGTCCTGCTGCGCCTTGTTGAAGCGGTGAATCTCGTCGATGAAGAGGATCGTTTTTTTGCCGGTGGCTAGGCGCCGCTTCGCGTCGACGATGGCTTTCCGGATCTCCGCCACGTTAGAGGTGACCGCATTCAGCGGCTCGAAATGGGCCTTGGTCTCGCGCGCGATGACGTTCGCGAGTGTGGTCTTTCCGGTGCCGGGAGGCCCGTAGAAGACCACGGAGGAAAGTCGGTCGGATTCGATTGCGCGGGTGAGGAGTTTGCCGGGGCCGAGGAGGTGGCGCTGGCCGGCGTATTCGGCGAGCGTGGCCGGCCGCATGCGAACCGAAAGAGGCTCGTTCGCGGAGACGGTGCTTTTTTTAGGTTCTTGTTCGAAGAGGTCCATGCGTGCTTTCCGCGGGCGCGGAAAGAAAAAGGGTGTCCCCAAGATGCCGTGCTGCCGCGCCTATGCTGAATCCCTTGTATAAGGGCGGGAGCCTCCCGGCGCCTTTAGGCCATCCTCTCGAAAGAGGCGGCACACCAGCGGTCGGTTCGGCCCCCTATTTTTTTACGAGTTGGATTCGCGTGAACGACGCTCATGATCCGCGCGCATCCCAGGGACGTCGCTATTATATCATATTTTTTTAAGAGCGTTTTTGGAAGTCGGACTCGAGTGGTTCCAGGAGCGCTCCGAGATTTTCCTTGAGGTTCTTAAGGTCCGACGCGTTCTGCCGGAGCCGGGACTGAAGCTGTTCGTTTTCCGTCCTAAGCGATTCCAATGCTTGGGCTTCGGTCTGCACGCGCGAAAGCTCGGCCTCCGTCGAAGCGAGTTTGTCTCGAAGCTCCCGGACGGCGCGGTCGCGGTCGGCGCGCGCGGCGGCGGTTTCGTCGGAACGCTTGGCGAGCTGCGACTCGAGATTCTGGATGACCCCCGAGAGATACTCGCGCGTTTCTTTCAGTTCGGCTTCGACGAGGGGAAGTTTTTGGCTCCGCGCCTGGAGCGTCTGGTTCTCGGCTAGGAGATCGCGGATCTGGCGATTGAACGCGTCGCGCTCCTCTTCGCTGATGGTCTGCGTGGCCTTCACGTGCGTGATTTCGGTCTCGAGGCCGCGGGCGCGTTCTTCGGCTTTCTCGAGCGCCTGGGAAAGCTTCACGGATTGTCCGGCGCGGCTCTGAGCCTCGTCGCGGGCGGCCGCGAGGGCGGTATTGGCCTCCTGCGCCGCCTTCAGTTCCTGTTCGAGCGAATTGTAGGAAGCGCGAAGCGTCCCAACTTCGGCGCGGGCTTCCGCGAGCGCGGCGTCGCTTTCGGCGGCCTTCGCGACTTTCCCTTGCGCCTTCTCGAGCTGGAAGCGGAACGCCTGCGCTTGGCGCGAAAGATCGTCGCGTTCCTTTTGGGCGGCTTCCGCTTGGGCGCGGACCCCCTTGAGCTCTTCGGCGAGCGCGTCGGCGCGCTCGCGCTCGGCGGCGAGTTCCCCGGCTTCGGAGCGCAGGCGCGCGATCTCCTGGTCCGAAGCGCGTTTGTCGTCGGCGATCGCCGCCAGGCGCGCGTCCTTCTCGGAGGAAGCGGCTTCGAGTTCGGCGACGCGGCCGCGGAGCGTCTCCACGGAGCGGCGGGCTTGTTCGGCGGACCCCGCGGCGTTGCGGGCTTTGCCGAGTTCGGTTTCAAGCGCAGCGTTCCGGGCCTCGAAGGAGGCCGCACGCCGTGCGGTTTCCTCGGTGGCGCGCACGGATTCGGCCAGACGCGCCCCGGAGGCTTTGAGCTTGTCCTCGGCGGCGCGGAGGCGATCGTTCTCGGCTTCGAGCGCCGTCAGTCGTTCCTCGAGCGCCACGCGAGCGGCGGCGGAACCCTTCAGCTTCTCTTCGAGGGCGCGCCGGTCGGCACGGAGCACGGCGGTTTCTTTTTCGATCTGCGACGCACGGTCGGCTGCGGAGCGCGCTTTGGCGCTCTCGGCGCGCAGGTCCGCGAGTTCGCGGTCCGCGGCGGCCTTCGCGTCGGTGAGCGCGCGGAGCTTCTCGTCGCCGGCGGATCCGAGTTTCTTGTTCTCGGCGGTCAATTCCTCGATGCGCGAGGTGAAGAAGGTACGGGCTTCGGCGAATTCCCGTTCGACCGCGTCGAGTTTCTTCGCGCGGGCGGAAAGCTCCTTGTTCTCGGCCGTGAGGTCTGAAAGCCTGCCCTCGAACTTCGCGGGTTCCCGGCGGGCGGCCACGAGATCGGCGGTGAGACTCGTATTTTCCTTTTCGAGGGTCTCGACCCGCACTGCGAGTTCGGACGTCTCGGAATGCGAGGAGGCCGCAATCTTTTCGCGCGCGGTGCGGGCCTGAGCGAGTTCCCGCTCCACAGTCTCAAGTTTTTTTAAGCGCGAGGAAAGCTCCGCCTGAAGCGATTCGATCCGGGAGTTCTGCTCCGTCGATTTTGATTCCGTTCCGGTTTTCGCAGAGCGGAGGCGTTCGATCTCGGCCTGCTGCGCCGCGAGGCGTCCCTGGAGCGCGTGCGATTCGGAGGCGGCTTTCTCGACGCGTTTGAGTTCGTTCTCCGCCGCGCTGAGACGGCGCTGGAGCGAAGCCGCTTCGGCCGATGACGAAGAAACGGAGGAGCGCGCCTTCTTCGCCTCGTCCCCCACTTTCGCCAAGTCGGCGTTGAGAGAGTCGATTTGTTTCCCGAGCGTCCCTACGCGGGCTTCGGCGACGAATACGGCGCGTTCGTTTTCCGCAACTTTGGCCGTCAGATTTTTCTTTTCAATCTCGAGCGCTGCGATGCGTGCGCGGAGCTCTCCGCGGAGCTTGGGGTCCTCCGCCATCGGAACGACCATCGCCGCCGGACGGGACTGCAGGGAATTGTTCTCCGCCTTCAGTTTATCCAGCTGCTTTCGGACGGTCTCAAGCTCGGCGAGCGCCGCTTCCTTCTCGCGCAGGATCACGTTCTTGTCCGCGCGCGTCTCGATGAGCTCCTTTTCGGTCATGTCCGGCTTGCGCTCGGCCTTGAGCGAACGGATCTCGAGTTCGAGCGCCTGCACCTTGCGGGCCGCCTCGTCGCGTTCGCGCGCGAGCGCTGCTACCTTCGCGGAGTCTTCGGCGGGCGCGGCGCCCGGAACGGGAGCGGTGCCTTCCTGAAGCTCCTCGAGACGCTTGTACGCTTCGTCGCGCTCTTTGGTGAGCGTCCGCACGTGGTCCTTCCAGATCTCGATCATCTCGCGGCTGCGGTTGGCTTCCTGGACGAGTTTCTGGTACGCGGGATCGGCGTCCACGGCGACTCCCGAGGCGGCGGCGGCTCCGTGCGCTTCCTCGGCGAGGACGCCGGTGTTTCCGAGCAGGATCGCAAGGGTGAGGACGGAAGCCATACGCTTCATTAGCAATTCTCCTTCGAAGGTGCGGGATGGTTGCGGTACTTGAAGATCAGGAACGCGACGATGCTAAAAAAGAGAACGTTGACGACCCCGAACGCGCGGAACGCGAGATCCTCCGAACGCAGGCACTGCGGCGTCATGAGGACGATGCACGCCCACACGCCGCCGCACCACACGAGGCTGTATTCCTTCGAGCTCTTGCACTTCATGAGCTTGGCGATAAGCGGGATGTTGAAAAGGGGCAGCACCACGCTCGCGAGCGCCCCCACCACGCCGATGAAATCCAACTCGGGAGCGCCGCTCACGCGCGCATCTCCGCCCCGTGCGCGGTTTTGAGGCCGTCGATCACCGCGGTCTGAAGGCGGGTGATCTCGTCGTCGGTGAACGTCCCGTCGGGCTTCCGGTATTCCAGCGCGAACGCGAGACTGCGCTTGTCGTCGGGAACGCCCTTGCCGGTGTACTGATCGAAGAGCTGGATCTCGGCGAGTGTCGGGCCCGCGGCTTCGCGCATCGCGCGCTCGATCTCTCGCACCGGCACGTCTTTTTTGACGAGGAATGCGACGTCGCGTCGCGCCGCCGGAAATTTCGGGACCGGCTTCACGCGGGCGGGGACCGGGGCGGTCGCACGTTCGCCGACGCCGTCCAGGCGGAGCGCCGCGTAATGCACCGGATGCGGAACGTCCCAGCGCCGTAAAAGTTCGTCCGAGACGTCTCCGGCCACGCCGATCACGCGGCTCGAGAGAGAAAGAGCCGCGGCGGTAGAGAAGCGCGCGTCGTCGACAGCTTCCCATGCGGCGTCTCCGGCGCGCAGAAAAGCGAGAGCGTCCTCGAGCGCGGCTTTCGCGTCGAAGAAACTCGCGGGGCTCTTCCGATTCCAAGTCTCGTCGACCATTCCATGGAACGCGACCGAAAGCCAGGTCTCTTCAATGCCCGAGCGCAGACAACGGCCGATTTCAAAAAAGCCGAGCGACGTCGCCTTTCGGCGCACGTTGAAAAGAATAGCGTTTAGCATACCGGGCAAAAGGTCCGGACGGTAGTATTCGAGCTCGAGCGAGAGTGGATTCCTTATGCGGCATGCGCTCGACGGGTCGACGCCCGAATCGGACAAATTTTTCGAGGAGAGCAGGCTGTACGTGAGAATTTCGTTCAGGCCCCGGTGCGCGAGAAACCCTTTGAGCTCCAGGATCGCCGCCGCGTCGCGGTTTTCCGGCGATTCGACCGGATGGCGCGTGACCGGCAGACGGCCGGGAACTTTGTCGAAACCCTCGATACGGAGCACTTCTTCGATCAAGTCCGCTTCCTGCGCGACGTCGCGGCGCGCGGGATTCGTCTTCACCGTGAGCGTACCCGCCGTCTTCGGCTTCGCTTCGAACCCGAGATTGCGCAGAATGGCCGCTGCGCGCGCGAGCGGCACTTTGATACCCAGGAGCCGCTCGATGCGCGCGGCGCGTAGCTCAATCGAGCGGGGCTTGGGGGCCGTCCATTTAACTGCCTCAAGAAGGCCGGAAACGTCCTTGCCGCCGCTCCATTCGGCGATGAGCGCGGCGGCGCGGGCAGACGCGTCCCCCACCACCGAAGGATCCACGCCGCGCTCGAAGCGGTAGCTCGAATCGGTCTGCGTCTTGTACTTGCGCCGCGCGCGGCGCACGGCGATCGGGTCGAAATAGGCGGACTCAAGAAGCACGTTCGTGGTGGAATCCGTGACCTCGGTGTCCTTGCCGCCGATCACGCCGGCGATCGCGATGGCTCTTTCGGCATCGGCGATGACGATCGTTTCGCTGTCCAGCTCGTGGATGACGCCGTCGATCGCGGTGAATTTTTCGCCTTTCCGGGAACGGCGGACGTGAATACGCCCGCCCGAAAGCTTGTCGAAATCGAACGCGTGCATGGGCTGGCCGCACTCAAGCATCGCGTAGTTGGTCGCGTCGACCGCGTTCGAGATCGGACGCACGCCCGCCAGCTCGAGGCGACGGTGGACTTCCTCCGGCGAGACCGCGACGCGGACGCCGCGGATCAGCCGCGCGGTGTAGCGCGGGCAGGCTTTTTTATCCTCGATCGTCACTGAAACGCGCTCGGGGGTCTTAACGACAGACGAACGCACGGAAGGCACACGCGCTTTCTTGCCGGTCAGCGCCGAAAGCTCGCGCGCGACGCCGGCCAGCGAAAGGCAATCGGGGCGGTTCGAAGTGACCTCGAGTTCGAGCACGGCGTCGTCGCCCGAGCCCGAGACACGTTCCACCGAGCTCCCCGAGAGCGTAAGGAGTTCGGCGACGCGTTCGGTCGAAAGCCCGGTCGCGATGAAATCGTTCAGCCAGCGGACGGGAACCTTCATGACGGGAACTGCCTCAGGAAGCGCGTGTCGTTTTCGTAGAACCAGCGGATGTCCTCGACGCCGTACCGAAGCATCGTGAGGCGCTCGATCCCCATACCGAACGCGAAGCCCGTGTATTTTTCGGGATCGATCTTCACCGCGCGCAGCACGTTCGGGTGTACCATGCCGCAGCCGAGCACCTCGAGCCAGCCGCGCGTCGGCGACCAGATATCCACTTCCGCGCTCGGCTCAGTGAACGGAAAAAACGACGGACGCAGGCGCACCTTCGTGCCGGCACCGAAAAATTCGCTCGCGAAGCGGGAGAGAATGCCTTTCAAATCGGCGAAGCTAATACCTTCGTCGATCACGAGCCCTTCGAACTGGTGGAACATGAAGGAGTGGGTCGCGTCGACGGCGTCCGGACGGTACACCTTGCCGGGCGCGACGATCTTGAGCGGCGGGCGCGTCTTTTCCATCACCCGGATCTGAACGGGCGAAGTCTGGCTGCGCAGCACCTTGCCGTTTTCAAGATAGAACGTGTCGAAGCTGTCGCGGGCGGGGTGCTCGAGCGGGATGTTGAGCGCCTCGAAATTATAGTATTCGGTCTCGGCCTCCGGGCCGTCGACGACCGAAAAGCCCAGCTTGCGGAAAATCGAGGTGAGGTCGACGATCGTGCGTGTGAGGGGATGGAGCGAACCGGGGCGGCGCGACGAACCGGGCATCGTCACGTCGAAACGGGCGGCCTTCTTCGCAGCGCCGTCGCCGAGCGAGCTTTCCTTTTCGGAGAAGATCGCCTCGAGCGACTGTTTCACGCGGTTGATCTCCTGCCCCGCCGAGCGCTTTTCATCGACGGACGGGAGCTCCGCGATGCGCGCGGAAAGCCCCGCGAACAGCCCTTTGCGGCCGAGATATTTCGTTTTTAAGTCTTGAATAAGTTTCGAGTCCGAGAGCGCGGCGAGTTCTTCGCGGGCCTGTTCTTCGAGTTGTCGGAGGGATTCTTCAATCATTTAGAATTTCCGGCCGGCGGGCCGGTGCGAGGGCCCGCCGGCTGGAGAGTCACTTTCCTTTGGCCAGGGTCGCCAACTGCGCGAACACCTTGCGGTCGTTGTGCGCGAGCTCCGCGAGGATTTTACGATCCAGACGGACGTTCGCCTTCTTCAGGCCGCCGATGAAACGGCTGTACGTGAGGCCGTTGGCTTCGCAGCCGGCGGAAATACGCGTGATCCAGAGCTTCCGGAACGTGCTCTTTCGGTCGCGGCGATCGCGCGTGGCGAATGCCATCGCGCGCTGGACGGTCTCGCGTGCCGTACGGTACAGCTTGCGGCGGCCTCCGACGAAACCCTTGGCGCGCTTGAGAAACTTCCGGCGGCGTCTGCGGCCGGCCGGTACGGTCTTTGCTTTAGGCATAAGGCAATAACCTCCTCAGCGTCTTTTCCATTCCCTTGGCGACCAGATCCTTGCCGCGCATCTGGCGCTTGCGCTTGGCGGACTTGCCCTGCAGGAGATGCCTCCTGCCCGCGCGACTCTTTTTGTACTTTCCGGACTTCGTCTTCCGGATCCTCTTCTGCACTGACTTGTTCGTCTTCAGCTTGCCGCCCATGTTTCCCTTTCCTTATTTAGGCATGATGATCATCGTGATCATCTTGCCTTCCATAAAAGGCGCTTTTTCGACTTCCCCGAGGTGCGAGATTTCCTGCGCGAGCCGCTCGAGCACCTTGCGGCCCGTCGGAACGTAATTCATCTCGCGACCGCGGAAGACCATCGTGATCTTCGCCTTGTCGCCTTGCTTTAAAAAACGCTCCAGGTTGTGGAGCTTGACCATGTAATCGTGTTCTTCGATAAACGGATGAAACTTGATCTCCTTCAGATGGATGATCTTCTGCTTCTTCCGTGCTTCCTTTTCGCGTTTTTCCTGATCGTACTTGAACTTCGAAAAATCCATGATGCGGCAGACCGGCGGTGACGCCGTGCCGGCCACTTCGACCAAGTCGAGCTCGGCCTCGCGCGCCATCTTCAGAGCTTCCTGCGTCGCCACGACTCCGGCCTGATTGCCGTCGGCGTCGATCAGGCGCACCTGCGGAACGCGGATACCTTCATTGATTCGTGTGCTGTTTTTCGAAGAAATAGGCCTCTCCTCTCGAGATTATCTCGCCCGGTTCCGGGCTTCTTCCGCGGCTTTCCCGACGAACTCCTCTAAGGAAACCTGTCCAAGGTCTCCCTTCGAGCGGGTACGCACCGCGACCATGCGCCCCTCGATCTCCTTTTCACCCACGACGAGCATGTACGGAATTTTTTCGGTCTGCGCCTGGCGGATGCGCGAGCCGAGCGTGTCGCTCGAAGGCTTCACGTCCACGCGGAATCCTGCGGTCTTGAGCCGCGCTGCGACTTCCGCCGCGTAAGCTTCGTGCGCGGCCGCGATCGGGATCACGCTCATCTGCACCGGCGCGAGCCAAAGAGGGAATGCGCCTGCGTACTGCTCGATCAGGATCCCCATGAAGCGCTCGAGCGAGCCGAGCACCGCGCGGTGCACCATGACCGGACGCGACGTGCCGCCCTCGGTGTTCGTGTATTCGAGCCCGAAACGCTCGGGCATGTTGAAATCGAGCTGGATGGTTCCCAGCTGCCAGTCGCGCTTGAGCGCATCCTGCACGATGAAATCGATCTTCGGCCCGTAAAACGCGCCGTCGCCCGGATTCACGACGTAGTCGAGACCGTTTTCCTGGATCGCGGCCTCAAGCGCCTTCTCGGCCTTGTCCCAGGTCTCGTCCGATCCCACTTTCACGTCCGGGCGCGTCGAGAGGAAAACCTTCGGGTCCTGAAAACCGAACGTCTCGTACACTTCGCGGATCATCCGGCAGACGCCCGCGATCTCGGGGCCGATCTGGTCTTCCCGGCAAAAAATGTGCGCGTCGTCCTGCGAGAAGGTGCGGACGCGCGTGAGGCCCGCCGTCACACCCGAACGTTCGTAACGGTGCAGGCGGCCGAAATCAGCGTAGCGAATCGGCAGATCCCGGTACGAACGCATGTCGGACGAATAGATTAGCGTGTGGCTCGGGCAGTTCATGGGCTTCACGGCGCATTCCTTCTCTTCCACCGTCGTGAAGTACATGTTGTCCTTGTACTTGTCGTAATGGCCTGACTTCTTCCAGAGCTCCACGTCGAAAACCTGCGGTGTGATCACCTCGTCGTAGCCTTCGCGGCGGTAGATCTCCCGGATGTAGTCCTGAAGCAGGTTGTAAACAACGGTGCCCTTGGGCTTGAAGAACGGCGACGCCGCCGCCATCGGCGAAAACATGAAAAGATCGAGTTCCTTTCCAAGCTTCCGGTGATCGCGCTTTTTGGCTTCCTCGAGGAGCCGCTTCCACTCGAAGAGATCGGTCTTCGAGAAGAACGCCGTCCCGTACACGCGCTGCATGACGGGATTCTGCTCCTTGCCGCGCCAGTAGGCGCCGGCGACGTTCGTCAGCTTGAACGCCTTGATGAGCCCCGTCGAATGCGCGTGGGGATATTTACAAAGATCGGTGAAATCGCCGTCCACCACGATCGAGAGATCTTCCCCGCCTGCGGACGCCATCTCGACGATCTCGAGCTTGAACGGTTCGTTCTTTTCCTTGAAGAGACGACGCGCCTCGTCCGCCGAGACCATCTTCTTCTCGAACGGGTAATTGGCGTTGATGATCTTGATCATCTCCTTCTCGATTTCCTCGAGTGCAGCCTCGTTGAGGATCTCGTGGAGATGAATGTCGTAAAAGAAACCGTCCTCGACCGGCGGGCCGATGCCGAGCTGCGCGTGCGGATACTTCCGCTTCACCGCTTGCGCGAGCACGTGCGAACAGCTGTGGCGCAGCTTGTCCAGCTCGGTATACTGTTCCGCTAGTTTGGGCACACACGTCCTAATTTAAATTCCGACTCGGTCTAGGCAGCTTTCGTCGAAAGCTTTAGAGCCCGCCTGAGTACGAATGAATGGGTCCAGAGACTCTTAAAAAAGCACGCCTATGAGCGTGCGACCTTCAAAAAGTGGTGGGCAATACAGGACTCGAACCTGTGACCTTTTCCATGTCAAGGAAACGCTCTAACCAACTGAGCTAATTGCCCTTCGTCCTACCTAAATTACTTCGTCTTGGCCGCTACGGCTACTTCTTTTTCTTGTTTGCCAAAAAGAGACCGCAGTTTGTCGACGTCGAGGCCGCTCTCCTCGAAGAACTGTTCGAGGTTGGCGCCGCCTTCCGCGTCGAGGTTCAGACCGAAAAATTTCTGGGCGTTCGCGCCGCTCATGATCCACTTGATGTCGGCCTTCTGGATCGATTCGGCGAGCGCGGCGTACTTCGAAAGCATGATTTCCTTGTGGAGATCGAGCATCTTCACGTTCAGCGCGAGCTCGTTGAACTCTTTGAGCGCCTGCGCGATCTTGAGCGTGCCGGCCGCTTCGGCCTCTTTCTTGATCTGGATGATGTTCGCTTCGGCGCGGCCGACCGATTCGATCTCGCTCGAGTGGCCTTCGGCCTCGACGGTGAACTTGATTCTCTGCGCCATCGCCAGCTGCTCGATCTTCTGCTTCTCGATGTCCGCGTGTCCGACCTCGAGCTTGCGGGCGGCTTCGATCTTCTGGACGTTGGCTTCCGCTTCTTTCAGCGCGATCTGCTGGTTCTTCATCTGCTCGGCGATGCCGATCTGCTGGTCCTTCTCGATCTGGCGTTTGCGGTAGATCTCTTCAGATTCCGCTTTCGCGATCTCGGCTTCTTTGGTCGTCGTGGCCACGCGGATGTCCGCGTCGCGGCGGATTTCGGAAGCGGCCTTGCGCTCGATGTCCGCGATGATCGTGCTGCCCGGTGCGTCCTTGATGTCCTTAAGCTCGAGATCGACGAGCTGGATGCCCCACTTCGGGAACACCATCTCGACTTCTTTCGTGATCGCTTCGTCGAGAAGCTGGCGGTTCATGTAGATGTCGAGGATCGTCTGTTTGGTGACGACGGTGCGACCGATGCTCTCCATGATCGCCCGGAGATCTTCCGAGAGACGCATGAAATCGAAGCCGAGCTCCTTCTCGCTGTCGGAGAGGACGAGGCGCTCGGCGGCGAGGTTCAGATCCTTGATATTGATGAAGCAGACGATATCGCAGACGAACTTCGCCATGTTCTTGTCGTTCAGCTTGATGTCGTTCACCGGGATCGCGAGATTCGAGAGCGGCAGGCGGTTCAGCTTCGTGATGAAAGGGACCATCCAGTAAGCGCTGCGCCCTTCGCGCGTGGAAAAAATATCCTTCTTGTGGCGCAGAATCCGGATGTGCGCCTCATTCACCGGAACTACCCGGTAAAGGCCGACCATGCCGCCCAGGATGTGGCGCAGGAAAAAAGCCAGGACGAGAACGACGACGACCGCGGTGGCTATGAGATATAAAAGCGTATTGGGCATTAGCGTAACCTTAAATGATCTTGCAGTGACACGAACCCGCCGGTGTCCATCGGCACAGACTTCAATTCCCCCCTGGGCGAGGTGGGAGTCGAACCCACATGGGCCGGAGCCCAACAGATTTTAAGTCTGTCGTGTATGCCATTCCACCACTCGCCCATGGCTCGAAACAAAATGGAGGCGCGAACCAGACTTGAACTGGTGTACACGGTTTTGCAGACCGTTGCCTAACCCCTCGGCCATCGCGCCGAAACCTTCTAGCCCCTTACGTGGAGCAGTGTTCGGGGGCTAGGAACCTTTAAATGTAGCAAAAATGCGGCGGTCCCGTCTACGCTATTTTTTTCGGGCGGAGCGCATGGGCGGCGCAATCTTCGGCCTCGCGGACGACGAGCTCCGCGGCTTGCTGCTTATTAATCGAATCAAAATGCCTGTAGCGGCGGTCAGAAGTTAGGAGCATCGCTTCCAGGCGGGCCTCCCCGAACGGAGAGATTTTCGAACTAACCCTTTGCACGAGAATAGCTTCCAGCTTTTTTGAATCCAGCTTCCGGAAACCGTTCCGAAGAAGATCTTTCGATTCGAGCGCGAATCCGAAGAAAACTTGGGCCTTCTTTTTGGTCCGCCCCAGCGTCGCCAGTACGTCCGGGTTGCGGACGAGGCGGATCCTCTTTAAAGCCGTCTTTTTCGTTTTTTCGGAGCGCACCGTCACCGGGCGCACGTCGCAGACCGCGGCCGCCATCACGAAGACGTCGCACCGGGGAACGAGCTTTTTCAGCTTCGCCAGGAGTTCGCGCGCCGTTTCCGCGTCTTCGGGGCAGCGCACGCGCGTCACTTCGTGCCCGCGCTTCTGCGCGGCTTGAGCGACGCGGTCCCCCATGACGCCGGTGGAGTAGTTGGAAAGGTAACGGACGGGATCGAGCGGCTCGCGCGTCGGGCCCGACACCACGAGGAAACGCAGGCGCTTCATTTCTTGGAAGCGATCGCCTCGCGCAAGGCGGCGAGGATCGCCGCGTTTTCGGCGATGTGCCCCATGCCCTCGCCGCTGCAGACCATGTGGCCGTGGACGGGCGGAACGATCCGAACGCCGTTCTTCTTCAGGCGCTCGAGATTCTCCCGGGTGAAGGGGTTGTTGTACATTTTTTCGTTCATCGCGGGGACGACGACAATCGGCGCTTCGGTAGCGAGCACCGTGCACGTGATCACGTCGTCGGCGAGGCCGTGTGAAATTTTTGCGAGTACGTCGGCCGAGGCCGGCGCGATGAGGACCGCGTCCGATTCTTGCGCGAGCTCGATGTGGATCGGCTTGATCTGCGCGTCGACCGAAAAGAAATCCGTGATCACGCGCGAGGCCGCGAGGCTCTGAAGCGAAAGCGGCGTGACGAAATGCTGCGCGTCTTTTGTCATGGCGACGCGCACCGCGTAGCCTGCGGCGCGGAGCTCCGTGATCAGGTCGAGCGCACGATACGCCGCGATCGACGCCGAGACGCCGAGCAGGATCTTTTTCTTATTCGTGTCCACGGCTCACCTTCGCGAGTCGCTCGGCGCGGATGATGGTCTTCAAGACCTCCGTCGCCACGGGGATCTCCCGGTTCACGATGCGGTAGTCGCAGAGCTTAAGATCGTTGAGTTCCACGAGCTCGCGCGTCGCGACGCGGTAACGCTTCATGATCTCGCCCTTCGATTCCGTCCCGCGCTTTTCGAGACGGCGCTTCAGCTCCTCCTTCGAAGGCGGCGCGAGAAAAATGAAGACGGCGTCGGGCTTCGTCTTCTTGACCTTCTTCGCGCCCTGCACGTCGATGAGGAGAAGGACATCGCGGCCGTTCTCGGAATGGTCCTCGACTTGTTTCTTTGCGGTGCCGTAATACTGGCCGAACACGCTCGCCCACTCGAGGAAGCCGTTCTGGTCGCGCATCTTGAAGAATTCGCGCTTTGAGACGAAGAAGTAATCCTTGCCCTGGATTTCATTGTGGCGCGGCTTGCGCGTCGTGTACGAAACCGACTGGACGATGTTCTTGTCGACCTCGAAGATTTTGTTCGCGAGGGTCGTCTTCCCCGTTCCGGAAGAAGCGGAGATGACGAAGAGGCGGCCTTGGACGGGTTTACTCGACATTTTGCGCCTGCTCCCTTATTTTCTCGATCGCGCTCTTGGCGCGTATCACCTGCTCGGCGATCAGGGTGTCACCCGATTTGGAACCCATGGTGTTGGTCTCGCGCACCATCTCCTGGGCGATGAAATCGAGTTTGCGTCCGAGCTCGCCGGTTTCGGCGAGCGACTTCCGCATCGCGGCGATGTGCGCGCGCAGGCGAGTAACTTCTTCCGAGATGTCCGAATTCTTGACGTAGGCCGCGGCGGCGTCGGCGGCGGCGCGCTGGCGCTCCGGTCCGGCCTCGGGTGCGAACGAGGAAATTTTTTTCTCGAGATGCGCGCGGAATTCCTTCGCGAGCGCGGGCAGCCGTCGTTCGATCGCCGCGAGCGCTGCCGCGATCTCGTCCAGGCGCTTCCGAAAATCGCGTTCGAGTGCCTTCCCTTCGTCTGTGCGCGACGCCCGAAGATTCTCGACTGCCAGCTGCGCGGCACGCGTGATCGTCTTCGAAAGCTCGCCGCGGCCTTCCGGCGAAACCTCGCGCACGAGCACGTCGGGGTAACGGAGCACTTCGGAAAAAACGGAGGCGTCCTCCGCCGTGCCGCGCGTGCCCAGAATCTGACGGAGGCGCAGAACGCTCTTGTGGACGGCACGCGCGAGGGGCTCGTTCAAATGCACGCGTCCCGAATACGCGGCTGGATCCGGCGCGTTCGCGGTGACGACGACCTTCCCGCGGCGGAGTTCGGCCGACACGAGACGGCGAAGCTGGTCTTCGAATTCGACGAGATGGTTCGGAAGACGCGGGGCGACTTCGAGGAATTTATGGTTCGTGGTTTTGATCTCCACACGGACGAGACCGTGCGGCGACCGGAGTTCGGCCCGGCCGAAGCCGGTCATGCTCTTCATCGCGCCGAGCTGACGGCGACGGAATCCCAGATTTTCCGTTTTTCTTTCTCGACGACGAGGTCCTTTACAGGGTAAAGAGTCTCGAGCACGATCTCGTCGGGTCCGAACCAAAGCTGGATCTCGCGCTTGGCGTCCTCGGGACTGGACGACGCGTGGATCACGTTCTCGTACACGCCCTTCGTCGTGATGCGCCCGAACGAACCGCGGATCGTTCCCGGCTCGGCTTCCTCGGGGTTCGTCGCGCCGCAGATCTTACGAACCTTCTTGATCGCGTCCTCGCCGTGGTACACGAGCGCCATCGTGCGCTTCGTGTGGAATTCGCCCATCAAATACTGAACGATCTCTTCGAAGAAAGGCTTTTCGCGCAGATCGCGGTAATGCTCTTCGGCGAGATTGCGCGAGACCTGCTTCACCTTCGCGGCCACGATGACCAGATGCGATTCGGAAAGACGCGTGAGCACGTTTCCAGTGAGGGATTTCTGAAGACCGTCGGGTTTGATGATGACGAGCGTCGCTTCTTGCATACGTTCCTCTATTTTATCGGGGATGCGGGCGAAGAGTCAACCCCGCGAACGGTTAAGCGCCGACCAAGCGCAGCACGCGGTCCAAATCGTCCAACGAAAGATACTCGATCACGATCTTGCCGCGCTTTTTTCCGTGTTTGATACGCACGCGCGTGCCGAGGCGGCGCGCCAGGCGCTGCTCGACGTCTTGCACGTCGCGGTCTTTCGCGACAAGCTTGGGCGTTCGGCGGCTACGAGCTTCGGGAGACGCCACTTGTTCGATTTGGCGCACCGAAAGCCCCTTCTCGACGATCTCGCGGCAAACCGCTTCCTGTCGCGCCGGGTCGCCCAGCGTCAAAAGCGCTTTGGCGTGTCCAAACGTGATGAGATTTTTCGACAAACACTCTTGTACTTCTTGTGGTAAGTTAAGTATTCGCAACAGGTTAGAGATTGATGATTTATCTTTTCCGACCTTTTGCGCGATGGAATCTTGCGTCAAACCAAACTCCATCGCAAGGCGCTGATAAGCTTTCGCCTCTTCGATGGCATTCAATTCTTCGCGCTGAACATTCTCGATAATCGAGAGCTCGAGCAAATCTTCATCCGCCACGCGACGAACGATCGCAGGGATCTCCGTGAGACCCGCTTTTTGCGCGGCGCGCCAACGGCGCTCACCGGCGATAAGCTCAAAATAGTCGTTTCCGGCTGCACGCACCAGAATCGGTTGGATAACGCCCTTTTCGCGGATGGAGTTGGCGAGCTCTTCGATCCGGTCGTCGTTAAACGTCAACCGCGGCTGGAAACGGCTCGCCCGTACCCGTTCGACTCCAATGGTCTGAATCCGTTCCTTCGGTGCGGCATCGGACGAAATGAGCGAGTCCAGTCCTCGTCCCAAAACTTTTCGATCCATGGTCATGCCTCCTCCGCTTTGGTTTCGACCACCGGCAACGCTTCGTTCAGAGCTTCCACCGGCGGTTGCACCGTTTCGTCTTCAGGCGTCTCGGGCGAATCGACCGCCTTGGCACCCGGTTCTTTATATTTAGCTTTGATCTCGCGAACCAGTTCTTTGTATTTGCGAGCACCCTCGGACTCTTTATCATAGAGGAAGATCGGCTTACCGAACCCGGGCGCTTCGCTGAGACGGATGTTCCTCGGAATCACGCTCTTATAAACTTTTTCACCGAAGTGCTTTTTTACCTCATTAATGACTTCCTGAGTCAGGTTCGTCCTGAAATCCGCCATCGTCATGAGGATCCCCTCGATTTCGAGACACTCATTCAAATTGTCTTTAACGAGCTGGATCGACTTCGTCAGCGCTCCGAGGCCTTCGAGAGCATAGTACTCACACTGAATAGGAACAATTACGGAATGAGCGGCAGTCAGAGCGTTGATCGTGAGGAGTCCGAAAGACGGCGGGCAATCGATAAAAATAAATTTGAAGGAGGGGTCCACTCCCTGGAGCGACTTGCGAAGCTTCGTTTCACGGCCCAGCTCGGATACCAGCTCGACTTCGGCGCCGGCTAAATTCTCATTCGAAGGGACGACGTAAAGATTCTTTATCTCCGTCGCGACGGCAACTTCGTGAATGGGCGTCCCCTCGAGGAGCGCATGATAGATGGAATATTTTGCGGCCCGCTTGTCGACCCCCACCCCACTTGTCGCATTCCCCTGAGGGTCGAGGTCGACCAAAAGGCATTTCTGCCCTTCTAGGGCTAAGCCGGAAGCTAAAGAAACAGCGGTGCTGGTTTTCCCAACACCGCCCTTCTGGTTGCAAATGGCTATAATTTTGGTCATTGAAATGATCCTATCATTTATTGAAAGGATGTCAAAGAGTTTCCACGTGGAAACACGGTTTAAGCGTATTTAAGCAGTTTCCACGTGGAAACTGTCAATTTCGGCGGGAGCGCTTCTCGAGGTAAACAGCTAATAGAGAGAGGTCGCACGGCGTAACCCCGGAAATCCGCGACGCCTGACCGAAGGAAACAGGCCGGACGCGGTCGAGTTTTTCTTGGGCCTCCCGGCTTAAACCCCGGATATCCTTAAAACAAAGGTCCATTGGGATCTTTTTATCGTCGTAGTGGCGCACTCGATTAATTATCCCCTCTTCCCTCTCGACATAACCCGAATACTTAACTTCTATTTCTACACGATTTTTAACATCCGTTTCTTCTGTTTCGTTTAGGATGTCCAAAACATCCGTGAAGCTCACTTCGCTTCTTTTAAGATATTGTTCGAGGGAGACTAATTTGTAGCGTTCCTTCTTGAGCCGCGCAAGCCAACCGTCGATTCTCCCCTTCTTACGCTGGAACGTCTCGAACACATTGTCTGGGAGCAGTCCTAGACGATGCCCATGAGGCATGAGCCTGTCGTCCGCGTTATCTTGACGCAGCAAAAGTCGGTGTTCCGCTCGAGAAGTGAACATCCGGTAAGGTTCTTCCGTCCCGTTCGTGACTAAATCGTCAATGAGGACTCCAATATAGGCCTCAGAGCGTTTCAAAATGAACGGCGCTTCCCCTCGCAATTTTAAAACAGCGTTTATTGCGGCCATTAGTCCTTGGCAGGCGGCCTCTTCGTACCCTGAGGTGCCATTGATCTGCCCTGCAAAATATAAATTAGCTACATTTTTGGTCTCTAACGTAGCGGTCAGCTGAGTGGGAGGGCAAAAATCATACTCGATGGCATACCCAAATCTCATAAGCTCAGCATTTTCAAGACCTTGTATGCTTCTTACAATTTCTATCTGAAGATCCTGTGGAAAACTTGTGGATAAGCCGTTGACATATATTTCGCGCGTCTGGCGGCCTTCCGGTTCGAGAAAAATCTGGTGTCTCTCGCGATCGGCGAAACGATTTATTTTATCTTCGATCGAAGGGCAGTAGCGCGGGCCTCGGCTTTGAATTTTTCCGGAATAAAGGGGAGAGCGGGCGATGTTCGCGCGTATAAGCGCGTGCGTTGTCGCGTTCGTGTACGTGAGCCAGCAGGGGAGCTGCTCCTGCGTGATTTTTTCCGTTTGGAAACTGAAGGGGAGGGGAGTTGCGTCGCCGGGCTGGATTTCGAGCTTCGAAAAATCGATCGTTTTCGCGTCGAGCCGCGGAGGCGTTCCCGTTTTCAAGCGCTTCACTTCGAAGCCGAGCGACGCGAGGCATCCGGAGAGTCCGTGCGACGCCTTGTCTCCCGCGCGGCCGCCGCCGAACGTGACGTCCCCGATGTGAATGAGGCCGTTCAAAAAAGTTCCGGTCGTCACGATCACGGCGCGTGCGCGGTGAAGCGTTCCGATCTGCGTGAGGACGCCCGCGACCTCGCCGCTTTCGACGAGAATTTCCTTCGCCTCGCCCTGTTTCAAATCGAGATTTTCCTGCGACTCGAGAACTTCTTTCATCGCGGTCGCGTACGCGCGTTTATCGGCCTGCGCGCGCGGCGCCCATACGGCTGGACCCTTGGACATGTTCAGCATCCGGAATTGCACGCCCGTGCGGTCGGTGACTTTCGCCATCTCGCCGCCGAGCGCGTCGATCTCGCGCACGATGTGGCCTTTGGCGATGCCGCCGATCGCAGGGTTGCAAGACATCTGCGCGACCGTGTCGGGATTCATCGTGAGCATGAGCGTCTTCGCGCCCATGCGGGCGGAAGCGAGCGCGGCTTCGCAGCCAGCGTGGCCCGCGCCGATCACGATCACGTCGTATTTTTTTCCGCACTCGACCGTCATGCGGCCATCCTTGCTTTTGTTATTTGGCGGCGGGGGAGAGTTGGAGGTTCTTGATTTTGAGCTGATAAGCCGTCATAAGGACGGTGTTCGTGAGCCAGTAAAGAACGAGTCCCGAGGGCATTCCGTAAAAAATGAATCCGAAGAGGACGGGCATCGTGTACGCCATCATCTTCTGCTGCGCGACCATCGCGGGGTCCTGGCCTTCGATCGTGGTCTGCGTGAATTTCTGCTGAACAAACATGGCGACCGCCATGATGAGCGGAAGGACGTGCAGTTCGTTTCCGACGAGCGGGAGCGAGAAGGGCAGCGGCACGCGGTCGGGAGAGGAGAGGTCGCGAATCCAAAGGAACCCGGCGTTCACGAGAACCACCGATTTCGAGAGCGCGACATACAGTGCGATGAACACCGGCATCTGCGCGATCATCGGCAGGCAACCGCCGAACGGGTTCACCTTGTGCTTTTTGTAGAGCTCCATCATCTCGCGGTTCAGCTTTTCCGGATTTTTTTTGTGCTGCTCCCTCAGTTTATTCATCTGCGGCTGGATGAGCTGCATGCGCTTCATCGAGAGATAGCTCGCGCGCGTGAACGGGAAGAGGAGGAGGTTGATGAGGATCGTGAGCGCGATGATCGCAAGGCCCCAGTTGCGGAAAATCTTCTGAAGAAGCTCGAGACCGCCGACGAGGAGCTTCGCGATGCCGTCGAGCTTTCCGAAATTCACGATCGGGTCGAGCGCGTCGGGCAGCGTGGCCAGATCATTCGGACCCGCGTAAAATTCGAACGAATGCTCGAGCGTGCCGCCGGCCGGCACGGAAACCGTGGGAGAAACGAGCGCGCCCGAGAAACGGTCTTTTCCGAGACCCGCGATCAAACCCGTGAACGCGCCTTCCGAGACGGGGCGCAGGATGATCGAGAACTGCCGGTCCTTCACGGCGAGCCATTCCACGGGGCCGCGACTCTCGAGCGTCTTCCCGGCCTTGTTTTCTTTCACGTGACGAAGGTCGCTCTTTTTACCGTCGCGCTTTTCGTAGAAGTTCGCCTCGATGTACTGGCCGTCGATGGAATTGCGCTGGGGGAAGCTTTCGCCGGCCGAGAGGCGGTAACGCATCGGAAGCGGCGCGCCTGTAGTATTCCGGAAACGAAGGACGAGCGAGCCCGCGTACGAACCGCGCGGAAGCGTGAAAATTTTCTCGATCTCGACGGGGCCGGCCTGTGCGACCGCGCGCACGCCGTCCTCCGTGGTCTCGAGCGTGTAATCCGCCGCGGTGCCGGGCACGCCCGCCGCGTCAACGCGGACGGTGAGGGGCGCGGTGCCTGCGCCGGTGAGGTCGAAGAGCCGCAGCGGTTTTTTCGTTTCAGGATCGGCAAAACGCTGAAACGCGACTTGGCGCACGGCCGCGTCTTTCGGATTGAACGCGAGACTCACCGAGCCGTTGTCGACGACAACGTCGTTCACGGCGGTGAAAGATGTGGGCGTTTCCGGCGAACCAGCCGAAACCGGGAGCTCCACCGCGGGCGCACCGGCCGCGGAAACCGCGGGGGCCGCGACGGAAGCCCGCGACGCGGTCTTGACGGGCTTCGGAATCATGGTTTCGACAAAGACCTGGTACAGGCCGATTGTGAGGAAGCAGAGGATGAGGGCCAGAACGGTGCGCTTTTCCATCTTAAGCCGCCTTTCCGGCGGGAATGGGATCCCAGCCGCCGGCCGAGAACGGGTGGCAACGTCCGACCCGGGCGGCGGTCAGCGCCGAGGCGCGGAAGAAACCGTAGGAACCGAACGCTTCCGCCGCGTACCGCGAGCAGGAAGGGTGGAAACGGCAGGCGCGGGGCGCGAGATACCGGAAGAAACTGGCCACGAGACGGATACAGACGACCGCAAGACGATTCAGGATCAAAGGGTTTTCCTTCTTTTATTGTCAGCGCGCACGAGTGCGTTTTTCAGCTCGGACTTCGCGCTTTCCAAAGACGGCTCCGCCGGAGACGCCGTCACGCGGAAACGGAACACGTGTCCCGTCGGAGCCTCGAGGCCGCGTATCGCCTCGCGCAAGACCCGGCGGATACGGTTCCGCTTCGTCGCCAATCGCACCGTTTTTTTGGGGATGGAGATCAAGGGACCGCGGCCGCCCGGTAATCCGGGCGTGTCCGCTCTTACGAGAGTGACCGCGAGCCAGATCGGCTCTTCGGGCATCCGGTCAGACGGTCAGCTTCCAGCGGCCCTTTTGACGACGCTTCCTGAGAACGGCGCGACCGTCCTTGGACTGCATCTTCTTCCGGAATCCGTGGGTTCTTTTCCGTTTAATATTCGATTTATTGGTAAGGGTTTTTTTCATGGTATCCCGTTATTAGAATCCGAGGATTATAACACAGGCGCGGTTCGAGTCAAGGACGAGGGAAATACTTGTTGCGCTTTGCCTAGGACGGTTGCTATAATTTCTTGAAATTTTTAAGAAGTTCGTTAAGACGTCACAAATAATAGCCTGTGGATAACTTGTTGATAATTTCCATAGGGCCGTGGTAAAAGCTGTGAACATCGTTTTATTAGTTAAGTTATTTAATTTCAATAGGTTAGAATATCAATATAAAACTTCTGAAGTGTTTTCCCCAGGCTACCTGTGGATAACCTGACGCATAGAGACGCGGAAACGCTCTGGGCGCAGGTTGTTTCCTCCCTCGCCAAGGAACTCTCTCCTCACGTTTGCGACCGTTGGCTTCGCCCCATCAAGCCTCTCGAGATCGCCGACGACACTCTTTTTTTAAGCGTCCCGGACGAATTCTATAAATCCTGGATCGTCGACCATTACGGCGGAATGATGAACGCGGCTTTAAAGGAAGCGGCCGACGCCGGCGCGTCGCGCTTCGACTTCCGGGTCGACGCCGATTCATCGTTCGCGGTCCCGGTCTCGGCCGCGCCCGGTCTTCCGACACCTTCACCGGTTCCCGCCGGCCCGAACACCCCGGCGCTTCAGCCGATCTTCGCCGGCGAAGTGATGCTGAACGGGAAGTACACGTTCGAGAACTTCGTCGTGGGCCCCTCGAACCGTTTCGCGCACGCGGCTTCCATGGCGGTCGCCGAAAGCCCGGCTAAAGCGTACAACCCGCTTTTCATCTACGGCCCGGTCGGCCTGGGCAAGACCCATCTCATGCAGGCGATCGGCCAGGAGACGATGCGGAAGTCGTTTCAGACCCGCGTTCTTTATATTACGAGCGAGAAGTTCACGAACCAGCTCATCAACGCGATCAAGACCGGCACCACCGTCAAGTTCCGCGAGAAGTATAGGAACGTCGACGTGCTTCTCATCGACGACATCCATTTCATCGCCGGCAAAGAGGCGACGATGGAGGAATTCTTTCACACGTTCAACGCGCTCTACGATTCGCACAAGCAGATCGTGGTTTCGAGCGACAAGCCCCCGAAGGAAATCAACAACCTCGAGGAGAGACTAATCTCGCGCTTCGAGTGGGGACTCGTCACGGACATCCAGGCGCCCGACTACGAGACGCGCGCGGCAATTCTCCGGAAAAAAGCGGAAAAAGAGAACCTCTACGTTCCCGATTCCGTCACGTCGTTCATCGCCGACCGCGTGAAGTCGAATATCCGCGAGCTCGAAGGCGCGTTGATACGTGTGGTCGCCTATTCCAAACTCGTGGGGAAGGAAATCGACGAGGCGGTCGCGTACGACGTCTTAAAGGACATGATCGTCGAGACGCAGAAAAAAATCACGGTCGATCTCATTCAGCGGCGGGTCGCGGAATATTTCGAGGTCCGGCCTTCGGACATGACCGCTAAGCGCCGCTCCCGGAACGTCGTTTTTCCAAGGCATTTGGCGATGTATCTTTCGCGCGAGATGACCGGGCTTTCCTACCCTGAAATCGGCGAACAATTCGGCGGTCGGGACCACACGACCGTGCTCCATGCGTGCGAGAAAGTAAGGAAGGAAATTAAGAAGGATCAGAAGTCTAAATCGCTTGTGGATAAACTCATGACTGAAATTCGCAAATGATTCAGACTGTGGATAAGAAAGAGTTTGTCCACAACTTACGGGTCCATTTAAACTAGGAAACTGCAGGGGTTATGGACTTAACCCCGGAACTCGAGCGCCTAGTACTAACACTGGTTATGGAAATCTATAAATCAAAATCGAAATAAGGCGGAGTGGATAACATGAAAATCGTTACGTCGAAGGACGCATTACTCAAGGGAATCCAAGCGGTGCAGAACGCGGTTAGCACCAAGGCGACCCTTCCGATTCTTTCCCACGTCCTTTTGGACGCGAAGAAGGACGCGGTGCGTCTTGTGGCCACCGATCTTGAGATTGGTGTGTCCGTGACGATTGAAGGCGAAGTGGCTGAAGAAGGAGCGATTACGCTACCGGCAAGAAAGTTCAGCGAAATAGTGAAAGAGCTGCCGTCGCAGTTGCCGATCCACATCGCGATGAAAAAAGCGCAGTCGGTGAGTATCGAATCCGGAAAAAGTTATTTCAAGTTAAACGGGCTTTCGAAAGAGGATTTCCCACAACTTCCAGAGTTTCCGACGAATTTGAAGGCGATCGACGCGGCGAAGCTTCCGCAGAAATTACTAAAACACATGATTCAGCTCACAAGTTTCGCGATGAGTCATGATGAGACGCGTTACGTGTTAAACGGGATCCTGTTCTCGTTTAAGGAAAAGGCGCTCAAAATGGTGGCCACCGATGGACGCCGTCTTGCGATCATCGAAAAAGCGGTTCCGGAAATGGGACAGTTGCGGCGCGATGCGATCCTTCCGATGAAGACGATTCAGGAATTAAATAGGAACCTATCGGACACGGGTGATGTGATTTTCTCGTTCAAGGAAAACCAGCTCCAAGTGAATCTCGGCGCGATCACGATTAGCTCGAGACTCATTGAAGGCGAATATCCGAATTACGAACAGGTTATTCCGAAGAAAACAAAAGAAGAACTGAAAATCGGAACGCAGGAATTCCTGCAAGCCACGCGCCGCGCGAGTATCCTCACGAACCAGGATTCGCAGTCGATTAAGATTAATATCATCAAAGATAAGATGATTTTGACCAAGAACACGCCAGAGCTCGGCGAAGTGCGCGAGGAACTCGATGTTGATTATAAAGGTGGGGAACTCGCGATCGGGTTTAACCCCGCGTTCCTCATTGATGTTCTCAAAAATCTCGAGGACCCCGACGTGCGTTTCGGATTCATCGATCCCGAGAAACCCGCGGTTATTAAGAGCGGCGAGGATTACATGTACATCGTCCTCCCGATGCAAGTGGCTTGAACGAAAGACCCAAACGCAACGCGGTCCCAATCGGAGACGTCATCAAGGCGGTCTTCACGCGGATCGAAGATGAGAAGTCCGTTTCGAGGGAGTACATCGAGAACTGCTGGAAGCAGGCGGCCGGAGACGCGGGGTTCGGCCACTCGAAGCCGACGGACCTGAAAAAAGGCGTTCTTACCATTCGGGTAGACAGCCCCGTTTGGATGCAGGAACTCACGATGAAGAAGCGGTTTCTTTTAAAAGCATTGCAAAGGGCTCTCGGAAAAGATAGAATTTCCGAAATCAATTTTAAGATTGGAGAGTTTTAATGTCGAAGACCGCAGGTAAAGAGGATAAAAAGGCGGAAATGACCGGGGGACCCCAAAACCCCGCGAATTACGACGCCGGAAACATCCAAGTCCTCGAGGGAATGGAAGCCGTACGCAAGCGCCCCGCCATGTACATTGGCGACGTGGGCGTGCGCGGCTTGCACCACCTGGTCTACGAAGTCGTGGACAACTCGGTCGACGAAGCGCTTGCCGGCTACGCTAAAGAAATCGAAGTCGTCATCCACAACAACAATTCCGTTTCGGTCGTGGACGACGGCCGCGGCATCCCGGTCGACATGCACAAAACCGAGAAGAAGCCGGCCGTCGAGGTCGTCCTCACGGTGCTTCACGCGGGCGGCAAGTTCGACAAAAAAACGTACAAAGTTTCGGGCGGCCTTCACGGCGTCGGCGTTTCCTGCGTCAACGCGCTTTCGGACAATCTCGAAGTCGAGGTCAAGCGCGACGGCAAGGTTTACCACATCCGTTTCTCGAAAGGAAAGACGGTCTCGAAACTGACCGTCGTCGGAAAATCGAAGTCGACCGGAACGAAGGTTACCTTCAAGGCCGACAAAGAGATCTTCAACATCCCGATCGAGTACAGCTACGAAATCCTCGCCAACCGCATCCGCGAGCTCGCGTTCCTGAACAAGGGACTCAAGATCAAGCTGACCGACGAACGCACCGGCAAAGAACAGTCGAACGAGTATTTCTCGAACGCCGGCATCGTGTCCTTCGTGCAGGAGCTCATGAAGAACAAGCAGGTCCTGCACCCGAAGCCGATCTACTTCGAGAAGGAAAAAGACCAGATCCAGGTCGAAGTGGCGATGCAGTTCAACGACGGGTACTCCGAGACGATCCTCTCCTTCGTGAACAACATCAACACGACCGAGGGTGGCACGCACGTTTCCGGCTTCAAATCTTCTCTCACGCGCGTCGTGAACCAGTACTGCAAGGGGAAGAATCTCCTGAAAGACGACGTTTCGGTACAGGGAGACGACATCCGCGAAGGCCTCGTCTGCGTCATCTCGTGCAAAATCCCGAATCCGCAGTTCGAGGGACAGACGAAGACGAAGCTCGGCAATTCCGAAGTCGAAGGCCTGATGGAATCGATCGTGAACGAGGGGCTCTCGAAATACTTCGAAGAGAATTCGAGCGTCGCGAACAAGATCATCGAAAAGGCGATCTTGGCCGCCAAAGCCCGCGAGGCCGCACGCAAGGCGCGCGAACTCACCCGCCGCAAAGGCGCGCTCGAATCCGGTTCGCTGCCGGGCAAGCTCGCCGACTGCCAGGAGCGCGACGCTGCGCTCTGCGAAATCTATCTCGTCGAGGGCGATTCGGCCGGCGGGTCGGCCAAGCAGGGGCGCGACCGCCGTTTCCAGGCGATCCTTCCACTCAAAGGTAAAATTCTGAACGTCGAACGCGCGCGTCTGCACAAGATCCTCTCGAACGAAGAAATCTGCACGGTCATCAACGCGCTCGGCACGGGAATCGGTGAAGAGTTCAATATCGACAAGCTCCGTTACCACAAGATCGTGATCATGTGCGACGCGGACGTCGACGGTTCCCATATCCGCACCCTCATTCTCACGTTCTTCTTCCGCCAGATGCCGGCTCTGCTCGACAAGGGACACATCTTCATTGCCCAGCCCCCGCTCTATAAGATCAAGCGCGGCAAGCGCGAGGAATACATCGACACCGAAGAAGAGATGAGCGAACTCCTCCTCGAACTCGGCTCCGAAGACATGAGCCTCGTCCGCGTGAAGGGGAAGGAAAGATTCGAGGGGAAGAAGTTCTTCCACCTCCTAAACGTGCTCGTCGATCTCGACAAGATCGTAGCCGGTTTAGAGCGCCGTGGAGTGGATGTCGAGAAATACGTGTCTTTAAAGGATAAAAAGACCAAAAAACTCCCCTATTATCGGGTCAAAGTGGAGGGGGAAGACCAGTTTCTTTATACCGACGAAGAGCTCGGCGAGCTTGTTAAGAAATACGAAAAGAAGCTCGGGAAAGAGCTGGATCTCGGGGAAGCCGCCAAGAATGGCGAGCAGAAGAACGGTGACCACGTTCACAAACAGATCCACAAGGCGCTCGACGTGGTCGAATTCTTCGAGGCCGACGACCTCGCCGCCGCCCTGGAAGAGCTCGAGAAGCAGGGGATCGACATCGCGGACTACAAGGCCGGCTCCCATGACGAAAAACTGCACGTCTCGAAGAACGGCAAGGCGCTCAGCGCCGAAGTCTTCAAGAAGACGATGCTCTTCAAGATCGAGCAGAAGGAAGAGGCCGACGAGTACCTCCAGAATCTCGCGGACGTTCTGCGCTACGTGCAGGCCGCCGGCAAGAAGGGCCTCACGATCCAGCGTTACAAAGGTTTGGGTGAAATGAATCCGGAGCAGCTTTGGGAGACCACGATGGACCCCGAGAAGCGCACCGTGCTTAAAGTAACGCTCGAGGACGCGCTCGAAGCCGACAAGACGTTCACGACGCTCATGGGGGACGAAGTCGAGCCGCGCCGCGAGTTCATCCAGAAGTACGCCCGCGAAGTTCGTAACCTCGACATTTAAAGGGTAGAGAAGAAAAATGGCGGACAAGACCGACAACCAGTACACGCGGAACGAGAAGGTCATCCCGGTTTTCATCGAAAAAGAGATGAAGACCGCGTACCTGAACTACGCGATGAGCGTTATCGTCGGCCGCGCGCTGCCCGACGTCCGCGACGGTTTGAAGCCGGTCCACCGCCGTATTCTCTACGCCATGAAGGGCCTCGGCCTCGATCACAACAAGCCCTACAAGAAATCCGCCAAGATCGTTGGTGAAGTGCTCGGTAAATTCCATCCGCACGGCGACTCCGCCGTTTACGATTCGCTCGTTCGCATGGTTCAGGATTTCTCGCTGCGCTATCCGCTCGTCGACGGCCAGGGCAACTTCGGCTCGGTCGACGGCGACTCGCCGGCGTCCATGCGTTACACGGAAGCGCGCCTGGCCGGAATCTCGAACGAGATGCTCCGCGATATCGACAAGGACACCGTCAACTTCGCGCCGAACTACGACGAGTCCGAAGAAGAACCGACGCTCCTGCCGTCCGTGCTCCCGGGCCTTCTCTGCAACGGCTCGGCCGGCATTGCGGTCGGCATGGCCACCAACATTCCCCCGCATAATCTAAACGAAGTTTCCGACGGCATCATCGCGGCGATCGAGAACCCCGAGATCACGCCGAAGGAACTCATGAAATACATCAAGGGTCCCGATTTCCCGACGGGCGCCACGATCTGCGGCGTCGAAGGCATCAAGTCGGCGTACGAGACGGGCCGCGGCATCCTCAAGATCCGCGCGAAAGCGGCGGTCGAGGAATCGCGCAACGGCCGCCAGGCGATCGCGATCTCGGAGATCCCGTACCAGGTCAACAAATCGAACATGATTCAGACCATCGCCGATCTCGTGAACGACAAGAAGATCGAAGGCATCTCGGACGTCCGAGATGAGTCCGACCGCGAAGGCATGCGTATCGTGATCGAGCTGAAACGCGACGTGAACGCGCAAGTCGTGATGAACCAGCTCTACAAGCACACGCAGATGCAGACCACTTTCGGCATCATTTTCCTGGCCCTCGTCGACGGCAGCCCGCGGGTTCTGAATCTTAAACAGATCATCGAAGAGTACATCAAGCACCGCAAGGAAGTGATCCTCCGCCGCACGCGGTTTGATCTCGACAAGGCCCGCGACCGCGCGCACATCGTCGAGGGACTGAAGAAGGCCGTCGACATCCTCGATAAGATTATCAAGACCATCCGCGCCTCGAAGAACCCGGCGGAAGCCAAAGCCCAGCTCATCGAGAAGTTCGAGTTTTCGGACCGTCAGGCGCAGGCGATCCTCGAGATGCAGCTCCAGAAGCTTACCGGCCTTGAGATCCACAAGCTCGAGGAGGAGTTCAAGGAGCTCATGAAGAAGATCGACTTCCTCGAGTCGATCCTGAAGTCCGAGAAGAAGGTCCTCGAGATCATCAAGGAAGAGCTCGCGAAACTGAAAGCAGACTACGGCGACGAGCGCCGCACCGACATTTCGCGCTCGATGGACACCGAGCTCAACATCGAAGACCTGATCGCGGACGAGGCGGTCGTCATTACGATTTCGCACCAGGGCTACGTGAAGCGCCTCCCGGTCGGCACGTACCGCAAGCAGAAGCGCGGCGGCGTGGGCGTAGGCTCCGGCGGCCAGGAAGAGGACTTCACCCAGCAGCTCTTCGTCGCGTCGACGCACGACAACCTGCTTCTTTTCACGACCAAGGGCAAGGCGTTCGTCATCAAGGTGTACGACATCCCCCAGGCGTCGCGCATCTCGAAGGGCAAGTTTATCGCCAATTTCGTCTCGCTTTCGCAGGGCGAGAAGGTCACGTCCTACATGCCCGTGAAGAAGTTCGACGAGGGCATCTTCGTCGTCATGGTCACGAAGAACGGCACGATCAAGAAGTGCCAGCTGACCGATTTCGAGAACGTCCGAAAGAGCGGCATCATCGCGATCGGGCTCGATCCCAAGGACGAGCTCGTCGAGGCCGACCTCACGAACGGCAAGCAGCAGATCCTCATCGCCACCCGCGAAGGCCAGTGCATCCGCTTCGACGAGGACGACGTGCGCTCGATGGGACGCGCCGCCAGCGGCGTGCGCGGAATCACGCTCGACGGTAAAGATTACGTGATCGGCATGGAAGTGGTAGACTCGAAGGACGCCACGATCCTGTCCGTCACCGAGAAGGGCTTCGGAAAGCGCTCGATGGTCGACGAGTACCGGGTCACCGGACGCGGCGGCAAGGGCGTCACGAATATCAAGGTTACCGAGAAGAACGGCGAGGTCGTGGGCTTCAAACTTGTCACCGACCACGACGACGTCATGATCATGACCAAAGAAGGCATGGTCGTGCGGTGCTCGGTGAAGGACATCCGCGAAACGGGCCGCGTGGCGCAGGGCGTCCGGGTCATCAATTTGAAGAAGGACAACGACAAGGTCGTCGCCGTCGCCGAGGTCGAGCCCGAAGACGAGGCGATGGCGCAAGAGAAGCTGACCGAGGCCGAGAAGGCCGCAGCGATCGTGGAAGCCGAAGCCGAAAAGGCCGAGAAATCCGCGAAAGCCGACAAAAAGAAGTCGGACAAGTAACCCACCTTTCAGCGACCCCATCGTCTAGCCTGGTCTAGGACATCACCCTTTCACGGTGATGACGCGGGTTCGAATCCCGCTGGGGTCGCCATTTTTGATCGTTCCTTAAAAATCCAAGCCAAGGGCTTAATCCCGGGGCTTGGATTTCTTCCCCCTAAGAGCGAGAACGGCGGCGCACCTTTTAAGAGGATGAGATCATGCTGGTTCAAATGAAGCTACTGCTTCTCGTCGGAATGGGGTTTCTTTTATACGGTCTCTTGTCGTGGGATCGGACGGTCCCCGAAAGCTCGTCCGGGAGAAGAAAACCCTGGCGAAAACCCGAACATCGGCGCAGGGGATTGATTGATGGGCGCCAGCGTGCCGTTCTCGGAAGTCCTTACCACTCGTCGCTTCGTGCACTCCCGCGAACAGGTTTGGGAGGCCTTCTCCGACCCTGTGAAACTCGCCGCACGGAGTCGAGGCCGACGAGAAGCTTAAAAAGTTCATCACGGCGGCTAACGAAGAAAACTTCGACCGCCTCGAAGCACTGCTACATAAAACATGAGGCGATAAAAAATGAGTTTATTCCGGTTCGGAAAGCGTAAATATCTGGAAACGTGTCTCAACGATGGCAGGCTTTCGTTCGGCCCTGCCGAGTTCAAGAACCCCGCGAAGGTGGCCGCTCCCAAAGACGCCGGACGCTCGAAGCCGGCGACCGGTGGCGGTCTCGTGAAAAGTCCTGCCGAGCTTCGCGTCGATTACCACACCTACGGAAACACTCTGAAATATTATTTCATCTCGTTCGCGGGTACCTTCGACGAGAAGATGTATAAGGAATTCAAAGCCGACGCGTGTCTCGAAATCACGGACGAGCGGGAATTCGCGAATCGCCTCGACGCGGCTCTCAAGGAAATGAACTGGAAAGGCTGCCTCGGAAACGTGGCCTATTTCAATGCGAAGAAGCTCGCCGGTTTAAGCGATTCGACCGAAAAACTGTTTTCCAAGAACAGCGACTATAAGCTTCAAAAAGAATCCCGTATGGCGATCCTTCCGCTAGATTTCAAAGAATTGGTGCGCGACCGGAAGGAAGTGATCGTAAAACCGTTGTCGGATATCGCCCGGTTCGTTTAAGAAGGAACCCCAAGAACACGGCTGGATGTACGAGCGGAGCTTCGCGGATTTGAACGGGCACCAGTGTGAGCCGTTTTTCATCGAAGAAACCAAGATTACGAAAGGTTAAGATGAAAAAAGAAGACAAGGTACGCAAAAGCACTTACTTCGTGCTGGGGTTAACGGCCGTTTATCTTCTGGCCGCGGGGGCGTACGCGGTGGCTACCGGGTCGAAGGAATTTCTTCTTTATCTCGCCGTGTCGCCGTTTATCGTGGGCGGGGTCGTGTTTCTACACCGGAAGCTCGATCTGCCCGTTTCCTTGCTTTGGGCGCTCAGCTTCCTGGGCCTCGTCCACTGCGTCGGCGGACTCGTCATGGTTCCGGAAAGCTGGCCGACCGACGGCAAGAAATGGCTCTACAACTGGTGGCTCATCCCCGACAAGCTCAAGTTCGACCAGGTCGTTCACACCTACGGCAACGCGATCGCCACGTGGCTCTGCTGGCACCTTCTGCGCTACAGCATCGCGCTCGTCGTGAAAAGAGAGATCAAGGACATCCCGGCGCGGCCCGTGTTCCTACTCATCTGCTTCCTCGCGGGCATCGGCGTGGGTGCGCTCAATGAACTCCTCGAGTTCGGCGCCTCACAGACCGTACCCGGGGACACCAACGTGGGCGGGTACGTGAATACGGGGTGGGATTTGGTCTGCAACACCGTCGGGGGGGTTCTGACCTGCCTCGTGATATGGCTCAAGCGTAAGGACAAGCCGCTCCCGACGCCTGCGTGCGTCTGAGGGACGGCGCATAACGCCTGAAAATGAAGTAGTTAAGTGGTACAATAGCGCCACGCATTTCTATGCCGCACCGGATCGGCGCGGAGAAAATAAAGCAGGCGCCCATTAACTCTACTGGAGGCGTATGAAGACCCTTTTCCGTCGACTTGCCGTACTGACCGCATTCCTTACCGTCCAGGCTCCCGCTTGGGCAAGCGAAGCCGATCTCCGGATCCCTGACCTCCGCGAAGGCCGCTTCGAGATGTTCGGGGACCTCACAGGCTACCAGATCCTCCTTTACGGAGCGTTCATCATTCTGGGAACCGTCGGCCTCTCGATCTTCCAGTTCCTCGAGATCAAGAAGCTTCCGGCCCACCGTTCGATGCTTGAAGTGGCCGAGACGATCTACCAGACCTGTGTGACTTACTTGAAGCAGCAGGCGAAGTTCCTGATGATGCTCTTCGCGATCATCGCCTCGGCGATGTCCTATTACTTCATCGGCCTCCAGCACGAAACCTTCGGGACCCTCGCGCTCGTTCTCTTCTTCTCCATCGTCGGCATGGCGGGCTCCACGCTCGTCGCCTGGTACGGTATCCGTGTGAACACCTACGCGAATTCGCGCACCGCGTTCGCCTCGCTCCGTGGCATTCCGTGGGACGTCGTGAACATTCCGCTCCGCGCGGGCATGTCGGTCGGCCTTTTCCTGATTTCGGTCGAGCTCGTCATGATGGTCATCATCCTTCTTTTCGTGCCGCGCGACATCGTGGGCTACTGCTTCCTCGGGTTCGCGATCGGCGAATCGCTGGGCGCCTCGGTGCTTCGCATCGCGGGCGGCATTTTCACGAAGATCGCCGACATCGGTTCGGACCTCATGAAGATCGTCTTCCAGGTGAAAGAGGACGACCCGCGCAATCCGGGCGTCATCGCCGACTGCGCGGGGGACAACGCCGGCGACTCCGTTGGCCCCACGGCGGACGGCTTCGAAACGTACGGCGTCACGGGCGTGGCGCTCATTTCGTTCATCACGCTCGCGGTCAAGGACACGGACCTTCAGGCTAAGCTGATCGTCTGGATCTTCGCGATGCGCTTCCTGATGGATTTCATGTCGGGCGTGTCGTACTTCATCAACAAGGCGATCTCGGAGAAAAAGTACAAGGGCCTCAAGGAATTCGACTTCGAAGAACCGCTCACGCGCCTCATTCAGATCGCGACGGTGCTTTGTATTTCGACCTCGTACGGCATGTCGTACCTTCTCATCGGCGATCTTCCGGACGGGACGCTCTGGTGGAAGCTCGCTTCGATCATCACGTGCGGCACGCTCGGCGCGTTCCTGATCCCCGAATTCACGAAGGCCTTCACGTCGTCTCACTCGAAGCACGTGCATGAGATCGTGACGGCTTCCCGCGAGGGCGGGGCGTCGCTGACGATCCTCTCGGGCATCGTGGCGGGTTCGTTCTCGGCATTCTGGAAGGGGATACTGATCGCGGGCCTCATGTTCGTCGCGTACCTGATCTCGGGAATGGGCCTCCAGAACATCATGCCGTACGCGTCGGTGTTCGCGTTCGGCCTCGTGGCTTACGGGTTCCTTTGCATGGGCCCGGTGAATATCGCGGTCGATTCGTACGGCCCGGTCACGGACAACGCGCAGTCGATCTTCGAACTTTCGCAGGCCGAATCGATCCCGGGCATCGAGAACGAGATCCAGAAGGATTTCGGCTTCAAGCCCGACTTCAAGCAGGGCAAGCACTACCTCGAAGCGAACGACTCGGCGGGCAACACGTTCAAGGCGACCGCGAAGCCCGTCCTGATCGCGACGGCCGTCGCGGGCGCGACGACGATGATCTTCTCGATCATCCTGATCCTCCAGGAGCACTTGCGCGCGGGTGCGGTGGCCGCGGCAAACGGCGGAATCGTCCCGGACAACATCGGCGAGATCCTTCTCAACGAGAAGCTTTCCCTCACGTCGTCTCCGATCCTCCTCGGCTTCCTGTGCGGTGGCGCGGTGATCTACTGGTTCTGCGGCGCGTCGATCCAGGCCGTCACGACGGGCGCGTATTCGGCCGTCGAGTACATCAAGAAGAACATGAACCTGAAGATCAAAGAAGCCAAGCGCGAGGATTCGATTACGGTCGTCCGCATCTGCACCGAGTACGCGCAGAAAGGCATGTGGAACATCTTCCTCGGCCTTCTCGCGTTCACCCTCGCGTTCGCGCTTTTCGACCCTTACTTCTTCATCGCCTACCTCATGGCCATCGCCGTGTTCGGCCTCTTCCAAGCCATGTACATGGCGAACGCGGGCGGCTCGTGGGATAACGCGAAGAAACTCGTCGAGGTGGACCTGGGCGAGAAGAACACGCCGCTCCACGCGGCCACCGTCGTCGGCGACACCGTCGGCGATCCGTTCAAGGATACGACTTCCGTTTCGCTCAACCCGATCATCAAGTTCTCGACGCTCTTCGGCCTTCTCGCCGTCGAGATCGCGATCAAGATGAATCCGGCGACGACGCGCATCGCAGGGACGGTCTTCTTCCTGGTGGGTCTCTTCTTCGTTTGGAAGTCCTTCTACGGAATGCGTATTCCCGAGAAAGTAAAAGCTTAAGAAGTCCGGTCTTCAAGCGCCCGAGGGGCCAAACCCCCCGGCGCTTTTTTCTCCTCGTCCAACCCCTGAGGTTCCCATGAAAACTCCGAGCGGCATCGTTTACGAAGACAACGGTCTCTCCGGCACGCCGGTGGTGTTCATCCACGGCTTTCCCTTCAACCGCCACCTGTGGGACCCGCAGTTCGCGGCTCTGCGGAAGTCGCGTCGTGTCGTGACGTACGACGTGCGCGGGCACGGGGAGAGCGAGGAAGGGGACGGCCAGTATTCGATCGAGCTTTTCGTGGACGACCTTTTCGCGCTGCTGGATCACCTTAAGATCGAGAAGGCGGTTCTCTGTGGGCTTTCGATGGGCGGCTACATCGCGCTTCGCGCGGCCGAGCGCGAACCCGCGCGCGTGGCGGGGCTCGTTCTCGCCGACACCAAAAGCGAGCCGGATGGCAACGAGGCGAAGCTGAAGAGGTTCAAGACGATGGATCTCGTGAAGCGGCTGGGAGTCGAGAAGTTCGCCGACGACTTCGTGGATTCGGTGGTGGGCGCGACCACGCTCAAGAAAAACCACGCGCTCGTGGACGAGGTCGCGAAACTCGTGCGCGGGAACTCCGCGAACGCGGTCGCGGGCACGCTCCTCGCGCTCGCGGCGCGCACCGACACGACACCCGCCTTAGGCAAGATGAAATTCCCCGTTCTTCTCCTCGTGGGGGCCGAGGATAAGCTCACGCCGCCGGCGGCGTCGGAAGCGATGCAGAAACTGCTCCCACAGGCCGAGCTCCACGTGATCCCCGGCGCGGGGCACCTCTCGAATCTCGAAAACGCGCCCGCGTTCAACGAGAAGCTCACGGCGTTCCTGGGGAGGTTCTAAAAGTGACCGGACCCGTCTGGTTCGTGTTCAAAATGCTTTTTTCGGGCGCGGTCATCGCGTTCGCCTCGTCGCTCGCGGGAAAGAAGCCCGTGCTCGCGGGGTTCATCATCGCGCTCCCCATGATGTCGATGATGAGCCTCCTCTTCATGTACGCGGAGTACCGCGACATGGCGAAGGCGAACACGTTCGCGCTCTCGGTGCTCGCGGCCGTGCCGCTCTCGCTTCTTTTCTTCCTGCCGTTCGTTTTGCACCGCTGGATGAAGCTCGGATTCGGGGCGACGTACCTGGCGGGAATCGTCTGCGTGACGCTCGGCTATCTCGCGCACTCTCTGCTCGCGAAACGGTTTTTTCTCCAGTAGCCTCGCCGATCCGGTCTTTTTTTTCGGTGTCGGTTGTGGTAAAATAGAACTCATTCCGATCCACCTCTACCCCATGATCGATATCTCCAAAATAACGGACCATCTGTACGTCGGCTCGAAAGTTGGGTCGGACCACGCCGAAGAACTGAAGCTTCTGAACTTCGGCCTGATCATCTCCATGATCGGACAGTCCGCGCCGCACGAGATCTACATGCTGCCTCCGTTCAAGACGATCTGGATCCGCGCGTACGACACTTTCTTCACGCCCATTTCCCTGAAACAGCTCCAAAGCGGCGTCGACGCGGCGTTGCCCGTGATCCACGGCGGCGGAAAGGTGCTCGTTTTCTGCCTACAGGGGAGGCGTCGCAGCGTGACGATGGCAGCCGCGATCCTGATCGCCCTCGGCGCTTCCGCCGACGAGGCCACGGAGCTCCTCGTGAAAGCGCGCAAGGTCGCCGACCCGCGCCGTTGGTATGTCCGGCATAAAATCCATGAATTCGAAAAATACTGGCGGGGCTCGAACCCCGCTCCCCTTCCAGGAGGCACCCTCAAGTGATTACCCCCGTTAAGAAGCTTAAAACGGTCCACGTGATCGTCAATCCTATCGCGGGAAAAAAGAAAGAGTCCACGCCCGAAGTCATCCGCGAGGCGATGGAACGCGCGGGAATCGTGGTTGTTCTTTCCACCACCGAGGGAGCCGGCGACGCGCTGCGCTTCGCGAAGGAAGCGGTGGAGAGCGGCGCGGACGCGGTGGCGGTCTGCGGCGGAGACGGGACCGTTCTCGAGGTCGGCAACGGTCTCGTGGAGTCGGACATCCCGCTCTTGATCCTGCCCGGCGGCTCGGCGAACGTACTCGCGACTGAGTTGGGAATCCCGAAAAGTGTCGAGGAGGCGTGCGGAATTCTCGCCGAGAGCCGCTACGAAATTCGCAGCATCGACGCGGCTCGGTTTCATAAGGGGTGTTTCTTCGGCCGCGCGGCGCTCGGTTTCGAGGCCGACATGGTCCGGAGCGCCGACCGCAAAACGAAGAACCGCTTCGGGGTTCTTGCGTATTTCGTCGCCGGCCTGCGTGCGCTGAAGAAGCTGCGGCTCGCCGAATACACGATCCGTATCGACGGCGAGGATTATTTCACGCGCGGGCTCACCTGCATCGTCACAAACGCGGGGAACTTGGGTTTCAGCCGCGTCTCGCTCGACAAGAACGTCGACGTCTCGGACGGGCTTCTCGACGTCATCGTCGTCAAGAAGGCGAGCCTCGGTCTCGTCGGCCACATCGCCGCGACGTTTTGGCGGGGCGAACGGGCCGACAACTGGGACCTCGTCGCGCATTGGCAGGGGAAGGACATCCACGTGACCTCCAAACCCCGGCAAAGGCTCGAGTGCGACGGCGAAATGTTCGACAATGCCCCTTTTCACGCGCAGGTAATCGCGGGCGGGCTCCGGATGGTCGTCCCCAAGGCCGCTCCGAAGCTCGAGGAAACGCCGGCCGTCGCCGATGCCGCCGTCTGATTCGGCGCACTCTGGCGGCGCTCGTGCGGGCGTACTCGCAGTGGAAGTGAAGACCGCGTCGCAAGACCACAAGAACACGATGAAGGAGATCGTGCGCTACTGTCTCGTGACTCCGTTCGTCGGTCTCGTGGATTTCGGGACCTATTACGGCGCGCAGCACGTGATGCCTCTCGCCGCGGCCAAGGCGCTCTCTTTCGCGGCGGCGGCCGTCACGGGGTATCTTCTTAACAAGCACGTCACGTTCGCGAAGCACCGGTCTTCTCCGGCGGAGGCCGCCCGGTATCTCGTCATCCAGTTCTCCCTGCTGGCGTTCAACGTCGCCACGAATCACGCCGCGCTTCTCCTTTCTTCGGGCCGCGTGTGGGAATCGATGCTCACGGCGTCGCTCCTGACGGCCGTCTTGAGCTTCATCTGCAAGAAGTGGTGGGTTTTCCGGTAACGTTGTAGAATGGGCGCATGAATCCCGTCACGGTCATCGCCCGAAGCAAGGCCAAGCCCGGTTTCGAGCCCGTGCTCGAAGCGGTGATTCGCGCCGCCGTCACGCCGACGCACGCGGAAGAAGGCTGTCTCAAGTACTCCTTTCAGCGCTGCCTCGAAGACCCCTCCTCGTACGTGATCGTCGAAAAGTGGACCTCGAAGGAGGCGCTCGACCTCCACCTGACCTCTCCCCATATCGCCGAACTTTTCTCCAAACTGCCCGACCTCCTCGCGGGCCCCCCTGAAATCCAGCTGTTCGAGTCGCTCGACGCCGGGGATCCGGAGAAAGCGGATATCGTCTCGAAGTACACGACGTTCGTCTATCCCGTCTATGTCCTGGGCACGCCCGAAAAAGTGTGGCAGGCGCTCGTGGATCCCGATCTGACGGAGAAGTATTTTTTCGGCCGCCGGGTCGAATCGTCCTGGAGGGTAGGCACGCCGATCAACTTCTGGGAAGCGCCGGGCAAGCGGGACGTTTTCGGAAAAATCCTGAAGTGCGAGCCGGGCAAAACGCTCTCCTACACGTTCGAACACGATCAGGACACGCTGCCGCGCGAAAAATCGACCGTCGCGACGTTCGAGCTCTCCGCCGTAGGAAATGCGACGCGTCTGCGCCTGGTGCATGAACACCTTCTCCCGCGCGACGTCGAATTGAACCCGCACGCGTTCCTCGGCGTCAACAACGGCTGGCCCGCGATCCTTTCGAACCTGAAGAACGTCGTCGAGACGGGCAAAAGCCTCGAATTCGGAAGCTGACGTTCGTCGCATGAGCCGCTGCCCCTGGCCCGCCGAAGATCCTCTTATGCTGGAGTACCACGACCGCGAGTGGGGCGTTCCGCTCCACGCCGACCGGCGGCTCTTCGAATTCCTGGTGCTCGAGACGATGCAGGCGGGGCTTTCCTGGCGCTGCGTGCTTCACAAGCGGGAGAATTTCAGGAAGGCGTACGAGGGGTTCGACCCTGAGAAGGTCGCGCGCTACGGGGCGGCGAAGACGAAGGCGCTCCTTGCGAACGCCGGAATCATCCGGAACCGCTTGAAGATCGCAGCTTCGATCACGAACGCACGGGCGTTCCTCGAAATCCGCGAGGAAGAGGGTTCGTTCGATTCCTACGTCTGGAAATTCACGGGCGGGAAACCGGTCGTGAACCGCTGGAAGACGGTGAAAGAGATTCCGGCCACGACCAAAGAATCGGACGCGCTTTCGAAGGATTTAAAGGCGAGGGGATTTCGTTTCGTCGGTTCGACCGTCTGCTACGCGCACATGCAGGCGACCGGAATGGTGAACGATCATCTCGTCTCGTGCTTTCGTCACGCGGACTGCGCGAAATCGATCACGAAGCGGTAACGCACGTCGCTCTTCACGGTCCGTTCGAACGCCTCGTCGATGCGTTCGGGCGAAACCACCTCTACGTCCGCCGAAATTCCCGCCGCCGCACAAAAATCGAGCATTTCCTGCGTCTCCCGGATGCCTCCGATCAGAGAACCCGCGAGCTTCCGGCGCCGCATGACGAGTGCGGACGCGTCGACCGGGGTCGGGTCGGGGATTCCGACGAGCACCATCGTGCAGTCGCGTTTCAAGAGCCGCAGATACGCGTTGTAGTCGTGCGTCGCCGAGACGGTGTCGAGAAGGAAGTCGAAACGACCCGCGTTCCGCGCGAACGGATCCGCTTCCTCGGACGTGCCTCCCTCGGATTTCACGGATTTCGTCGCGATGAAATCGTCGGCGCCCAGGCGGAACGCGTCGGCGCGCTTGGAAGGGGAGTGGCTGAGGACCGTGACGCGCGCTCCCATGGCCTTGGCGATCTTCACCCCCATGTGCCCGAGCCCGCCCAGGCCCACAATACCGATCTCCTGACCCTTCTTCACGCCGTAGCGTTTGAGCGGCGAGTAGGTCGTGATCCCGGCGCAGAGAAGCGGGGCGGCCCCTTCGAGCGGCAGTCCCGCGGGGATTCGGAGGACGAAATCCTCGTTCACTGTCATCCGCGCCGAATAGCCGCCGTACGTGGGCGTCTTGCCGTCGCGTTCGAAGCTGTTGTAAGTGAACGACGGCTTGTTCGCGCAAAACTGCTCTTCGCCGTCGCCGCACGCTTCGCAGGTGCGACAGGAATCTACCATGCACCCGACGCCCACGACGTCTCCCGCGCGCCATTTCGTGACGGCCGCGCCGACGCCCGACACCTTCCCGACGATCTCGTGGCCGGGAACCATCGGAAAAATGCCGCCGCCCCACTCGTCGCGGGCCTGGTGGATGTCCGAATGGCAGATGCCGCAGTAAAGGACGTCGATCGAAACGTCCCGGGGGCCGGGTGAGCGCCGTTCGACGACGTGTCGGACGAACGGGCCGTTCGGAGTCAGGACCGCGTAAGCGTGGGTTGGGAGAGTCGGCATAGAAAGAACTTATAACATATTCCATTAGAGGTGCATTAAAATAGCATTAAAAGGAGCGGCCGTGCTTTTAGCGTTCCACAAGCCTTTCGGGGTTCTTTCCCAGTTTACGAAACAGGCGCCCGATCACTTGACGCTCGCCGAGTTTGGGTTCCCGGAAGACGTGTACCCGATCGGACGCCTCGATTCGGACAGCGAGGGCCTTCTCCTTTTGAGCGACGAGCCGGAATGGAACGACTGGCTGCTCAATCCCCGGCACGCGCACGAGCGCACGTACCACGCGCAGGTGGAAGGGGTGGCGGTCGAAGAGGCGATGGCGAAGTTGCGGTTGGGAGTCGCGATTCAGGATTGGAAGACGAAGCCCTGCAAGGCGCGTCTCCTGGAGGATCCGGGCCATCCGCCGCGGAGCGTTCCCATTCGCTTCCGTAAAGCCATTCCGACGAGTTGGATCGAATTGACGCTCATCGAAGGAAAGAATCGGCAGGTGCGTAAAATGACCGCGGCCGTGGGGTTTCCCACGCTCCGGCTCATTCGGGTCGCGATGAACGGTCTGCCGCTCGACCTCGCCGCCGGAAAGTGGCGGGAGCTGGGGATTCCGGAACGCGAAATACTGCTCAAGTCATAAAAGGAGAACGCGATGAACGAAGGCTGGAACGGCAATCCCTGGATCGAATCGTTCGTAAGGCCCCGCCGGGCGCTCGAGAAGCTCCGTGACGGCGGTTTCACCGAGGCGCAGGCGTTCGGCCTCTACTTCCTGGGTTCGCTGGCGAGCGCGGCCGCCGGTGTGATGTTCCCGGACACCAGCGATTTTCGCTTCGGTGTGCCGGGCTTCGCTGCGGCGCACGTTTTTTCGCTCGTTCTTTATTGGCCGATGTCTTACGCGCTTCTGGCCGGAGTGAAGCTTTTCCGGGGGAACGCGACTTCGAAGGAAATCCGGCTTTTTCTGGGATGGACGCTCCTGCCGGATTTTTTGTGCGTGCTGCTTTTCCTTCCGCTTTTCGTTCTGAAGACGATGGGCGTGCTGACGGCGGCGGGATCCGTGCTCATCGTCATCGGGCTCATCAAAACGTTCATCCAGTTCTACAAGATCGTGTTGTCGGTGATCGGTCTTTCAGCTATCGGCCGCTTTTCCAAGCTCAAGTCGACTGCGAGCCTGCTTCTGGGCGCAATCCTCGTGATGGGGCCGCTTCTTTTGCTGCGGCCGGTGCTCGAGAAGCCCATCGGTGCGCTTCTGGGCAAATACGACACCGCCCCGGCTGCCGCGCCCGAGCTTTCCGCTCCGCCCGCGCCCGGCGAATTGCCGTCCGTGCCCACTCTGGCGACCCCTGCAGCGCCGTCCGCGGCTCCCGCAGCAAACCCGGCGCCCCCCGCGGCCCCGGAGGGGTCCGTCTAGAATTTTGCTTCCCATCCGCCCGCGGCAGGGTACAATAGGGGGCTAACAAAGGATGAATCCATGAGACCTCAAGGCAACAACATGTTCCGGAACCACGAGACGAAGAAAGAGAAGCCCACGCAGAACGACAAGCTGTACAACTACATCCAAAAGATGAAGCGTCAGCAGGCCGCCGCCAGCCAGAAGAAGGCCTCCGCTTAAGCTCGTTCTCTCCGAAAAACCAAAGCAGGCCCCCTGGCCCGCTTTGGTTTTTTTATTCCCGATCCACCGAGATTGGTTTCTTTTAATGCCTTTCTAATCCAACGCTAATCGCCCGGCTGTATCATACCCTACTCGACAAAAAATCAAACGGGGGCATCATGAAGAAGCCGGGTTTTATCCTTTTTTTAGCGGGCGTGTTCTTTTTCTCTACTTCTGAAAATCTTTTATCAGCGGCGAGTTCGACCGAAGATCGTCCGACCGGGCCGGACGGTTTTACGGTCGCCCAAGAAAAAAGCCGCAACGCGGCGGTCGCGTTTTCCGAGATGCAGCCGGGCGCGCCTTCCGGAAACCTGCCGGCGCAGCCTGAGCCCGGCGTCGTCCCTCTGCCGGCCAAGGGTTCTTTCGCGAATCCAGGACGCCTCTTCTCGCCGAGCTCGTTTTGGAACGCCGCCCTCGCTCCGGGTCGGAAACTAAATCCCAATTCCGCGGCGCTCGTCGGGGAGCTCGTGGCGAAGACCAAGTTAGGGGTGCCGCTCCTGCAGAACCGCAAGCACGGCACACCGCTCTTTTTCGTGAACGACCAAACGCCGAAAGCGCCGGTGTCGGTAATCACGCCCGCCGGCGTCCTTTTGAAGGACTCCAAGCTTCACGCCGAGTTCCGGAAGGGGGTCCCGATCCCCGCGAATATCGCGGAAGCCGCCGGAAACGACGGTCTGCCCACGATCCTGAACGTCGATACTGGGAAGCTTTACGAATTCCGGCGGCTCGAAAAGAAGAACGGCCAGTGGCGGACGAGCTGGGGTGGGATCATCGACGACGTAAAGTCCTCGAACGGCGTGATGCCGATCGTGAAGAATCCGGTCGGCAGGTCCGAGAAGTGGGGCGCGACGGCCTCAGGCCTTCCGGCGATCGGCGGGACCATCCTCCTGCACGAGTTGAAAAGCGGGAAGATCCCGCACGCCCTCTCTCTGGCGATTCCGTACCCGAAGAACTCCTTCGTGTGGCCCGCCGCGCGCGCCGACGGAGGCATCCCGAAGGCGAGCGGCATCCCCGAGGGCTTGCGTTTCCGCCTGCCGAAAAACACCGCGATCGATCCGAAATGGAGCCCCCTCATCCAGATGATGGTCGCGGCCGCGCGGGATTACGGGATCGTGGTGAGCGACGCCGCCGCCTCCGTGACGTTCTTCGGCGAGGATCCCACTCCGTACGGCGGCGACCCGTACCGGCCGTACTACGGCGGTCTCCAGGCATGGGACGTGATGGAGCAGTTCCCGTTCGGGAAGCTGCAGGCGCTGGCTTAAGCGGCGGGGCTTCTGGCCCAGCCTTTTTTTTGTTACAATGGCTCCCGGTGCTTCCTTCCAGCGTACGAACGTTCCTGGCCGGGGTGAAGAGCGAGCTTAAGACCTACCGGCTCGTCCTCGAGCACCCCCGTACCCCCAAACGGGCCAAATGGCTTTTGGGGTTCGCCCTCGCTTACGTCGCTTCTCCGATCGACCTCATCCCAGACTTCATTCCCGTTCTCGGCCAGCTGGACGACTGGGCGGTTGCCGTTTTTCTCGTGCGATCCGCTCTCAAAATGATCCCTCCGGGAGTATTCGAGGAATGCCGGGCGAAAGCCTGCGCCATCGAGACCGGCGGTTCTTAACACAAAATTAACTCGCCCCCGTGTCGTTGGAGGCTATAATCGAAGGCGGAAAAGAGGAAGGTCTTCGATGATTCTCGAAAAAATTCAGTCTCTGCTTCGGAAGCGCTCGTTTCTGAGCGTGGCCACGGCCAGCAAGAACTGCGAGCCACACGCGGCTCCGAAGTTCGTTTTGAAGCTGTCCGAGGGAGATCTATTCCTCATCGACTACGCGATCGCCAAGACCGCCGAGAACATCCGCGCGAACCCGCGCGTCTCGGTGTCGTTCATGGACTTGGACGAACTCGAGGGTTACCGGCTGAGCGGCCCGGCCTCGCTCGTCGAAGACGGCCCGGAGCACGAGGTGCTTCTCAAGGAATTCGACCAGAGGCTCCTCAAACTCTCGGCGGACCGTTTCATTGAGGGCATGAAGAGCGGCAAGCAGACCGGGCACTACGAGCTTGAGATCCCGAACAAGGTCATCGTGATCAAAGTCAAAGTGGACGAGGTCGTCCGCATCGGACGGCAAGGCGAACTTTTCAAGGAGAAACCCGGAATATGAAGAGCGCGAAGTGGACGGATCTCGGAATCCTTTTCTTGCGCGTCCTCACGGGCGCGGGCATGGTTTATCACGGGTATCCCAAGGTGTTCGGCGGCATGATGCCGCGGATGATCGAGGGAGTCGCGGCGATGGGCTTTCCTATGCCCGCGCTTTTTGCTTGGGCGGCGGCTCTTTCCGAGTTCGTCGGAGGAATCCTCCTCGTCCTGGGTTTCGGAGCGCGGTACGCCGCTTTTTTTATCTTCTGCACGATGAGCGTGGCTTTCTTCGTCACACACCGGGCGGATGCGTTCCAAGTGAAGGAGCTCGCGCTCGTGTACTGGGTCATTTCTGTAGCGCTGATCCTGACCGGAGCCGGTAAATACTCGCTGGACGGAGTCGTTCGTAAGGCGGACTGACTTTGGCCGTCTCTTCCAGCGCCAGGTTGAAGAAGAGCCCAGGTCCGAGCAAGACTAGTCGAAAGCGGCCTCCGGGTGTAGAATAGGGACACCCCAAAGACAAAAGGAGGCTCGTATGCCAGCAGGTTCCACGTCCGTTCCCATCGACGTCGGTATTCCCGAAAACGACCGCAAGGCGATCGCCGAAGGTCTTTCCCGGTTTCTCGCGGACACCTATACGCTGTATCTCAAGACCCATAATTTCCACTGGAACGTGACGGGTCCGATGTTCCAGACCCTGCATCTCATGTTCGAGCAGCACTACAACGAGCTTTGGACCGCGACCGACCTCATCGCCGAACGCATCCGCGCGCTGGGCGTCCTGGCACCGGCCACCTACGCGGAATTCTCGACCTTGAGCTCGATCCAAGAGGAGAGGGGCCCGGTCAAGGCGGAGCAGATGATCCGCTCGCTCGTCTCCGGGCACGAATCCGTGATCCGCACCGCGCGCTCTATTTTCCCAGCCGCGGACAAGGCGCAGGATCAGGTCACGATGGATCTTCTCACGCAGCGCATGCAGATCCACGAGAAGACGGCCTGGATGTTGAGAAGTCTTCTCGAACAGTGAACACCGTTCGGTATTCCATGAAAGCGGCGGCAACGATCCTCTTTGCCGCCGCTTTTTCTTTTTCCGCCCATGCCGCTCCGGTGCGCGACGCCCACACGGAGGTGGAGCTTGTCTCGTCTTCCGCATCGGCGTCGCCCGGAGCCGAGATCCGCGTGGCTGTGCATCTGCGTCCCGATCCGCGCTGGCACGTGTACTGGAAGAATCCGGGCGATTCCGGGCTTCCGCCGACGATCGATTGGCGCCTGCCCGAAGGCGCGACGATGGGTCCGGTCGAGTGGCCTTATCCCAGAAAGCTCATCGTCAGCAACATCGTGAATTACGCATTCGAGGAGGATATTCTCCTCGTGGTTCCGGTTCGCGTGCCCGCCTCCGCGAAACCGGGCGCGACGCTCGAAATCGGCGCTTCCGTGAGCTGGCTCGCCTGTGAAGTGGAATGCGTGCCGGGCAAAGCCGAACTCTCGCTCGCCCTCCCCGTAAAAGAAGGGACGCCCGAACCTGACCTCCGGTGGACGCCGGTGTTCGCCGCCGCGCGCTCAAAGCTTCCGATCGCCGGAGCCCCCTGGAGAGTGCGGGCGGCCTACGACGCTTCGCGCTACCGGCTCACGTTCACCCCCGAGGCGGGCGTGCCGGCGGAGCTTTCCGAAGCGTACTTTTTCCCTGACGACAACGAGCTCGTCGATCACGCCGAGCCGCAGAGCTTCGCCCGCGCCGGCGATTCCTGGACGCTCGACATGCCGCGCTCCTCGGTGACCGACCGCATTCCCTCGAAGCTCGAAGGCGTGCTTTTCTCTGAAACCGGATGGCGTGGCCCGGGCTCCGAAAAGGCGCTCGCGGTGAGCGTGCCGCTCGAAAAAACGACGTCCGCCGCCGCGCCCCCGGCTCCCGTTTCTCCGCTGGGGCTCTGGTCCGCCCTTCTTTTCGCGTTCGTGGGCGGTCTCATTCTGAACCTTATGCCCTGCGTTCTTCCGGTCCTCTCCCTCAAGATCTTCGCTTTCATGAAGGAAGCGAGCGAGAACCCGCGAGCGCTTTTTGCCCACGGTCTGGCGTTCACCGCCGGCGTCGTGACGACCTTCTGGACGCTCGCGGGCGTGCTTTTGGCGATCAAGGCGGCGGGGCAGAAGGTAGGCTGGGGATTTCAGCTGCAGTCGCCGCAGTTCGTCATCGTCCTCGCGTTCGTTTTCTTCCTCTTCACGTTGAATCTTTTCGGAACGTTTGAGATCGGCACGTCGCTGACGGGCGCCGGCGGCTCCCTGACGCGCCGCCGTGGCTTGGGCGGCGCATTCGCCAGCGGTGCATTCGCGACGGTGGTCGCCACACCCTGCACGGCTCCGTTCATGGGCACCGCGCTCGGCTTCACGCTCTCCCAGCCTCCGGTCGCTTCGTTCGCGGTGTTCACCGCGCTCGCCCTCGGCATGGCCGCGCCGTATCTGCTTCTCTGCTCCCAGCCCGCGCTTCTCAAATACGTGCCCAAACCCGGCGCCTGGATGGAAACGTTGAAGCAGGCGCTCGGATTTCCGCTCGCGGCCACGGTTATCTGGCTCGCGTGGGTGCTGGGTCTCCAGCGGGGCCTCGACGCTTCGATCGCGCTCGCCGCGGGTCTTCTCGTTTCCACGGTGGGCGCGTGGGCGTACGGACGCTGGGGGACCCCGATCGCTCCGGCCGCTCGCCGTCGTTTCGTGACCGCCGTGTTTATTCTCTCGATCGCCGGCGGCGTGGCGATCGCCTGGAAACTCCTGCCTTCCGAAGCACCTGCGGCCACGGGAGCCGGCGCTTCCGCGCACGGCATCTCCTGGGAGCCGTATTCGGACGAGCGCCTCGAGGCGCTGCTCACCGAAGGACGACCCGTTTTTCTCGATTTCACCGCCGCATGGTGCCTCACCTGCAAGGTGAACGAGCGGGTCGCGCTCGAGGTGCCCGCGGTCCAAAAGAAGTTCAAGGATTACGGCGTCGCGGCGCTAAAGGGCGATTGGACCAACCAGGACGAGGGCATCGCCCGCGCGCTCGCGCGTTACGGGCGCAACAGCGTCCCGCTCTACGTGCTGTACGTCCCCGGCGAGGCCGAACCGAGGGTCCTGCCGGAGATCCTGACTCCTTCGATCGTGCTCGAGGCCCTCGACGCTCTCAAAAAGAAATGAAGCTCGGAGTATAATCGGTACGTTCAATCTCACTGGAGGCTCGCTATGAAAAAGATTTTCGGAACACTTTTTTCGCTCGTCCTGGCTTTCTCGCTCGTTTCGCCCGTGTCCGCCGAACCGGAGGTCGGGAAGCCGGCGCCGGATTTCACGCTGACCGACGTCGAAGGCAAGACGCATTCGCTGTCGCAGTTCAAAGGCAAGTTCGTGGTGCTCGAGTGGGTGAACCACGGCTGCCCGTTCGTCGTGAAGCACTACGAAAGCGGCAACATGCAGAATCTGCAGAAGACTTACACCGGCAAGGACGTGACGTGGCTCAGTGTTTGCTCGTCCGCCCCCGGGAAGCAAGGACACCACACCGCCGAAGAGTGGAAGGGCCTTCTCAAGGAGAAGAATTCCTCCGCCACCGCGACGCTTCTCGACGCCGATGGCAAGGTCGGCAAGCTCTACGGCGCGAAGACCACGCCGCACATGTACGTCGTGGACCCCGCCGGGAACCTCGTGTACAAGGGCGCGATCGACAGCATCGCGAGCACCGAGACCTCCGACGTTCCGAAGGCGAAGAATCACGTGTCGGCCGCGCTCGACGAAGCCCTGGCCGGGAAGCCCGTCACCGAGTCTTCGACGAAGCCCTACGGCTGCTCCGTCAAATACGCGTAATTAAAAAACCGCCGGCCGGCCGCCTTTTTTTCAGAGGGCGTCCGGCCGTTTTTTTGAACGAATCCCAAGACCGCCGTCGTCTTGTCGGATAAAGGAATCGCCAAGATGACCCCAACGACTCCCGAACTCACCGCGGCGCTCAAGCGCTTCTTCGGCTACGAGACGTTCCGGCCGCTCCAGCGCGAAATCATCGAAGATTCGCTGATGGGGCGGGACACGCTCGCGATCCTTCCGACGGGAGCCGGCAAATCCCTCTGCTATCAACTTCAGGCGATGCTCCGGCCGGGCCTCACCGTCGTCGTGTCGCCGCTCATCGCGCTCATGAAAGACCAGGTGGACGCGATGGAGGCGGCCGGCATTCCCGCGACTTGCCTCAATTCGTCGCTCGAGGCCGACGACGCCCGCGAGCGCCTGCGTGGAATCGAAGAAGGTGGCATCAAGCTTCTGTACGCGGCACCCGAGCGCATCATGCTTCCTGGGTTCCTCGATTCGCTCCGGCGATGGAACGTTTCACTGGTGGCTGTCGACGAAGCGCACTGCATCAGCGAGTGGGGACACGATTTCCGGCCCGAATACCGGCGCCTCGCCGAACTGCGCGATCTTTTGCCGGGCGTGCCGTTTCTGGCACTCACCGCCACCGCGACCGAGCGTGTACGCGAGGACATCGTGCGCCAGCTGCGGTTTTCGGGCGCGTCCGTCCATCTGGCGAGCTTCAACCGCCCTAATCTTACCTACCGCGTCGTCGCCAAGCATAAGCCTTACGACCAGCTCATCGAGTACGTCTCGAAAAACCCGTCCGAGAGCGGAATCGTCTACTGCCATAGCAGGAAAACCGTCGAAAGCGTCGCAGAGCGGTTGAACGAGGACGGCGTGCGCGCCGTTCCGTACCACGCGGGGCTCGACGCGGCCGTGCGCGACCGCAATCAGGAAAAGTTCCTCCGCGACGACGCGCGCGTGGTGACGGCCACAATCGCATTCGGCATGGGCATCCACAAGTCGAACGTGCGGTTCGTCGCGCACTACGACCTCCCGAAGAATGTGGAAGGCTACTATCAGGAAACAGGCCGTGCGGGCCGCGACGGCCTGCCCGCCGACTGCCTCCTCCTTTTCGGCGCGGGCGACGTCGTGAAGCACGCCCAGTTCATCGACGAAAAAGGGGACCTGCGCGAGCGTGAGGTGGCTCGCCGCCAGCTTCAGCAGGTCGTCCATTACGCCGAAAGCTCGACGTGCCGCCGCGTCGAGCTTTTGCGCTATTTCGGGGAGACGTACGACCGCGTTCCCTGCGGGGCCTGCGACAACTGCCTTACGCCCAAAGAGACCTTCGACGGCACCGTCTCGGCTCAGAAGCTTCTGTCCTGCGTTGTCCGCATCCGCGAAAAAAACGGTTTTGGGGTGGGTCTAGCGCACGTCACCGAGGTGCTGACGGGCGCCGACACGGAAAAGATCCGCAAGTGGGGCCACGAGGGGCTTTCCACGTACGGTATCGGCAAGGAACACACTCGCCCGGAGTGGTCCTCGATCGGCCGGGAACTCGTCCGGATGGGTTTTTTGCGGCAGACCGAGGGCAAATTTAGCGTCCTCGAACTCACCGAAGCGGGCCGCGTCGCTTTGAAAGAAAGACGGTCGATCACGCTCTCACGGCCCGTAGGGAAGCCCGCCGCGGCGCCCCGGCCCGCGCGCCGAGGGGAAATCGTCTGCGACGAAGCGCTCTTCGAAAAGCTGCGGCGCCTGCGGAAACGCCTGGCCGACGAGAAAAACGTGCCCGCCTACATCGTTTTCTCGGACGCCTCGCTCCGCATCATGGCGCGCGACCTGCCCGGTGACGAGATGGAGTTTGCCCGCATTGGCGGGGTGGGCGCAAAGAAATTGGAAGAGTTCGGCGGCGCGTTTCTCGCGGAAATCGCCGAATACCGGAACGGCGTCCGGTGAAGCACGTTCTTTTTCTTTGGGCGCTCGCTTTTTTTTGCGGCGTTTCCGCACACGCCGAGGAAGGCAAGGCGCTTTTCGTCTCGGTGATCCAGGAGCCTCCGGTCCTCGAGAGCCGCAAGGACATCCGCCGCCTCGTCGCATTCGCCGAAGAAACGAACGTGAAAACGCTTTTCGTCCAGATCTACCGCGAGAATAAAGCCTGGTTTCCCTCCGCCGTCGCCGACGCTTCGCCCTACGAGGCCGCGAAGGCCGCCGTCGAGGAAGATCCCTTCGCACGGCTCGTGCGCGAGGCGCACGCGAAGGGGATCGAGGTCCACGCCTGGATCAACCTTCTTAGTCTGAGTCAGAACGAAAACGCCCCGCTTCTCCGAGAGCACGGTCCGGCCATCCTTACCCGGAACGCCGAGCCGAAAAAGACGCTCGCCGATTACCGCATCGACGACCAGTATTTCCTCGAGCCGGGCGACCCGCGAGTCCGAGAGACGCTGCTTGAGATCGTGGGGGAGATCGCCCACGCCTATCCCGAAATGGACGGACTCCAGTTCGACTACGTGCGCTACCCCGATTGGAAGCCCGCGTACGGACGCACGGAAGCCAACGAGTTCCGTTTCCGGCAGGCGACAGGCGTTCAGACCATCGACGAGCAGGATCCGCTTTGGCGGGAATGGAAACGCGATCAGGTGACGAGTCTCGTCCGCGTGCTCCGCGCTCACGCACTCGAAATCAATCCGCGGCTCCGGGTGTCCACGACCGGACTCGTGCCTTATTCGCGCGCGCGGGAAGAGGCTTTCCAGGATTGGGCACTCTGGGTGGAGGAAGGACTCGCGGACTTCGTGACTCTCATGGCTTACAATATTTCCACGCCCCGCTTCGAAGAGATGATCCGCGACGCCGAACGGCGGATCGGAAGCCTATCGAAGGTCCACGTGGCGGTCGGCGCTTACACGGCGCTCAAAAACCCCGCGGTGTTCGAAGAGCAGTTCCGGCTCGCCGAGCGTTCGGGGGCCAGGGCCCCCGTGGTTTTCCATTACGGTAGCCTTCTCGAGAACCCGGCGCTCGTCGAGCCTCTCCGTGAGACAAAGAAGCGCACGACCTGATACAATGATCCGATAAGCGACGTCTATTAAAACCAAGGAGAGACCGATGAATACCATCATTCGTAAAGGGACCGCCCCGCGTTCGCGCTGGCGCTCGTCCTGACCTCCGTGCCCGCCTTCGCCGGAGAAGGCAAGGGAGAGATGTTCGAGAAGAAGCTTGAGAAAATGACCGAGAAGTTGTCGCTCACGGCCGACCAGCAGACGCAGATCCGCTCGATCCTCGAATCGAAGAAGAAGGAAATGGAAGACATGCGCCGCCGGACCGACGAGCAGATCCACGCGGTCCTGACCGAAGAGCAGAAGAAGAAATACGAAGACATGAAGAAAGAATGGAAAGAAAAGAAGGCCGAGTGGAAAGAGAAGCAAAAAGAAGGCAAGAAATAGGCGCCTGACGCCGCCGCTTTGACAGACCGCATTTAAGGAGACTCCCATGAAACGTTCCGCTTTTTTCGGCCTTTTCCTCGCAGCGCTTTGCGTCGCCGTCGACGCGAACGCCGCCACCACCAACTTCGGCCCCCGTTCAAAAAAAACCGTCGAGACCCGCGACGAGCGAAAGTCCGCCGAACCCCGGCAATCCGCCTCGGCGACGATTCCCGTCACCGTGGTCGCCGAACCGGCACCCGCTCCAGTTTTTACCGGCAATCCGAAAGTCCGTATCGAAACGACCGCCGGAACGATCGAAGCTGAGCTTTTCGCCAAAGAAGTGCCGAAGACGGTCGAGAACTTCGTCACGCTCGCGAAGAAAGGTTTTTACGACGGCATCGTCTTCCACCGAGTGATCCCGGGCTTCATGATTCAGACCGGCGATCCGACGGGCACCGGCACCGGCGACGCTGGTTATAAATTCGGGGACGAATTCTCGGCGTCTCTCAAGCACGACGCCCCGGGCGTTCTCTCGATGGCGAATTCCGGACCGAACACCAACGGAAGCCAGTTCTTCATCACGGACGCTGCGACTCCCTGGCTCGACGGACGGCACTCGGTGTTCGGCCGCGTCACCGGCGGACTCGACGTCGTGAAAAAGATCGCCACCGCCGAAAGAGACTCGAGCGACAAGCCGCGGACCGAGATTAAGATGACGAAGGTGACGGTCACGGGCGCTTGATCGCCGCCGAGTCCGCCGCCTCCGCGGCGGTCCCTCGGGAAGAAGCCGGTTCGCGCTGGATCCTAGGTCCCGCGCGCGACCGGCTCTTCTTCGTTTATTCACCCCTCCTTGCACTCGCACTGGGCGTCGCGGCGTCGCTCACGCCGCTCGCCGACGAGACGTTCTCTCTCTACGGCAGGTCCGAGTCCTGGGTCTCGCTCTTTTCGGGCGCGTTCACGATGGCGCATCTTTCGATCGTGTTCTTCCGCAGCCACGGGAACCCCGCGATTTTCAGCCTTTATCCGAAACGCTTTCTTCTGGCGCCGCCGCTTCTTTTGGGCGCGATGCTCGTTTCGAAATGGGCGCTCGTGACCGCGTTTGTCCTCGCCGTCTGGTGGGACGTGTATCACTCGGCGCTCCAGACGTTCGGTCTCGGCCGTTTGTACGACGCGAAAGCGGGGGCGGATTCCGAAGAAGCCCGCCGTCTCGACCGGGGCCTCAATCTCGTCCTCTATATTGGCCCGATCCTCGCCGGGGCAACCCTCATGGATCACGCGGCCCACTTCGACAAATTCGGCAATCTCGGCGCCGTGTTCCTCTCGGGCATTCCCGCCGCGCTCGACGCGCGCCGCGGACCGCTCTCGTTGGCCGCGCTCGGGGCGGGCGCCGCGTACGTGGCCTATTATCTTTGGCGCGTCCGCGCGCTCGTCCGGGCAGGTCTCCCGGTGCCGCGCGAAAAGACCGTGCTCTTCGCCTCCACCGCCGCCTGCTCGATCTACACGTGGGGATTCAACTCGTTCGGCCAGGCATTCTTCATCATGAATTTTTTCCACGCGCTCCAGTACTTCGCGCTCGTCTGGCACGCCGAGAAAACGCGCATCCGCTTCCTGCCGTTTCTTCTGGGCGCCGGTTTCGCCTACGGCGTATGGGCGAAACTGTGGGGCGAATCTTCGCACGCGGCGTTCGCCGTGCTTTTGACGGTGTCCCTGCTCCACTTTTGGTATGATGGCTTCGTTTGGTCCGTGCGTAAAAAACAGATCGCTTAAAATAAGGAGAACCGCGAATGACCCGTCAAAACGTCTCGACAGGCGGCAAGTGGGAACCCCTCATCGGCTACTCGCGTGCGGTGAAGGCGGGAGAATACGTCCACGTTTCGGGCACGACCGCCTCCGGTCCCGACGGACTCGTGGGAAAAGGGGACGTCCATGCGCAGACCGTTCAGACGTTGAAAAACATCGAAGCCGCGCTCGAGAAGGCCGGCGCGAAGCTCTCAGACGTCGTCCGGACGCGGATTTTCATGACGGACATTTCCGAATGGGAGAAGTGCGGCAGGGCACACGGGGAATTCTTCGGCACGATCCGTCCGGCCACGACGATGGTCCAAGTCGCGAAGCTGATCGATTCCGAAATGCTAGTTGAAATCGAAGCAGACGCTTACGTCGGTCGCTGAAACGGTTTTACTAACAAAATTGTATTAATAAGTCTATTAAAGACTATCATTCATTATTAGCCTCTGTGCGTATTTGATAACCTATTGAAAAGACTGACATTGCAAGGTAGTCTTCTTATAGACGCAAGTTGAGGCCGATTCTTTTAAGCTCTAATTGAAGACTTTAAAAAAGGCGGAAAGTAAGATGAAGAAGCTGCTCCCCGCAATCCTGACGGCGATCGTGACGATTCAGTCCGTGCCTCAGGTCGCCTTCGCCGAAGAGGCTTCATTTAATCAGCAGCCCTTCGGGACCATGCCTTTCACCGCCTCCGAAAGCCGGGAAGCCGCCCAGCGCGGCCACGTCGCGAGCCTGAATGCGCTCGCGGACTTAGAGGCGCTGAACCGCGCCGCCATCGCAGCCCCCAGCGCGTCGCCTTTCACCGCGATGGCCTCGACCGGCACGGACGGCCGGCCGGATTTCGCGGTCACGGTCGACGCCAAAGGCGTCCTCCGCGCCGCCTATAAAAACCGTACGCTCACCGGAAAATATGATTTCGTCTCGGGCCGCGCGGTTCTGAAGAGCGCCGATTCTCTCGAAACGTGGACGATCTCGATTCGCGACGAGGCCGGAGTCCGCACGGTCGCCTCGTTCCGCACGGAACAAGGCGGCGTGTCGGTCGACAGGAAATTCGACCGCAGCGGGCTTCTTGCCGCCCGCACGGGAGCGACGCGTTTCTCCGACGGCAGCGTTTCCGAGACCGCCGACACGTTCGCCTACGCGCGTATCGGCGGCCGTCCGATCGTGAACGCGACGACGAGTCTCTGGCGGTTCACGGACTCCGACGGCCGCATCCTGCAGGAAGCCGAAACCCGCGCGTCCACGCGGTACGGCACCGACGGCGCTGCGGAAAGCTCGGTTTCGCTTCAGCGGATCGTGGAGAACGGACAAGACTTTTACGGCGCTGCCGCTTTCGAATGGACCGACTCCCCCTCGGGCCAGGTTCGGACCAGCGCCTCGCTTTACGGTCTCGAGGAGAATCTCTTCCGGACCATCGGTGCGGCCGACGCAGACGCGGTAATCTCGCGGGCGATCGTCGTGACGGAAGCGCATTACGGCGCCGGCCGTCTTCGTTTCCTCGCCGACCGCGAGCGCGACGCCGCGGGCGTACTGCGCGACAAGAGGACCATCCTTCCCGATGGCACGATCCGGATCGTCGTGGGCGAGGCGGATCCGCGCGACGGCGGCTCGGACGATCTCGTCTTCCGTCAGACTTCCGTCGGCGGCTGGTCGACCTTCTTCGGCGACAATTACGAAGCCGCCAACGGTTTCTGCTGCACGATTTACGAGGGCTACGGCCTCGCCTTCACGAAGTACGTCGGCGGCGTTCCAGGAGAAGAGCGCAAAGTGCAGGTGGTCGTTGATTACCCGCGAGTGAAGACGGTCGAGCTGGAAGGCGTGACTTACCGCATCGACCTGGCCGGCGGCGAGGTTCGTCTGACCGAGGAAAAAATCGCTGCCGCAGCCGAGGCGCCCGCAGCCGTCGAAGAAATCGTGATCCACTCGTCTCTGCCGGCCGTCGAAAAGCGCGCTGCCGAGCCTTTCCGGATCCGTCCCGCCGAACACTTCGTGCCGTCTTTCACCTCTCCCGTGCCGCCCCAGGCTCTTCGCCGCGCCCCCTCCGACTTAAAGGCCCGCACGCGCAATGCTTCCGGCCGGCGCGACGACGAGGATTTCTTCGGAGCCGCCGAAGTTTAAGCCCGCTTGACCGCCCGCCTCGTTCTGAGTTAGGCTAAATCTACCCCTCGTGCGATCGTTTTATTGGAAAGGATCTTTAGGTTTCATGTCTCAGGCGGTTTCTCCCCCCAAGCTCGGCCGCGAACGGACGGCCGTCACCGGTTTTCCCAATGAGCGCGCCGTGGCCCCGACGGCCTTCGCTGACGGCCGCTACAAATCCGATTACGTCCACCCCAACGCAGAAGGTTACCGGAAGATCGCCGAACGCGTCCGCGAATTCCTCGACCGAAAAGGAGCTCTTTGAAACCCCCGCGCAAGACGGCTTTCCCGATCGTCAACGTTTACGAACGCTACGGGAAGATCGTCGTCGTCCCGACTTCCCAAACGCTCGCCGGTTTCTACGTCGACAAGGATCCCGCGAAGCTCTTGAAAGCCGACTGGAACGAGATCGGGGAGGCGGTGCTCGCGGCGCGTAAACGGTTCGAAGCTGGAGTGCCGGTGCCGGTGTGGACGAAAAAAAGCACGCACCCCGCGCGCGAGGCGTTCGGTGCGCGCTCCGAAGCCGAATTCCTGAACTACTGCCGGCTCTGCTCGGTGGAATTTACGCCCGAGAAAATTCATGCGATTCCGTACCAGAACCGCGGCGCAGACGAGGGTTTCGTGCCCGCCGAAGCCGTCGCGTGCGAAGCCTTCGGCCCCGACGCCGCGGCCGTCGGCGACGCGGTCCGTCGTGCGCTGTCTCTTAGCGGTAAAGGAAAAGCCTCCTGAAAAAAGAACCGGCCTAAAGACGAAATCCTGCCTCATGCCGTCGGCTTTAAATCCCCGAAAATTTCGACGGCAAACGGCAGGATTTCGTCTTTAGGCCGGTTCCTTCGTCCCGCATAAGACGAAACCCGAAAGAAAAGTGCGCAAAAAAAGAATCCGCCGTTGCCGTCGAAATTTTCGGGGATTTAAAGCCGACGGCGCAAGGCGGAGTCTTTTTTTGCGCACTTTCTCCGATTCCCCTTGATTTTCATGAGGGAATTTAGTACAATAACGTCACTTCAGATCGGAGTCCTTCCGGTCTACTCGTTCCAAGATCCTCCGTTAAGCTTGCTCCGAACATTCACGTTTAGGGGGTGCACATGCTCAACAGACGACGGATATTTCACGTCCTCTTCTTCAGCGCGTTTACTTTGTTCTGCGTCGACGCGTCCGCCAAAGAATACTGGAACGGCAGCGAATGCGTCGCGTGTCCCGACGGCGCGTTCACCTCGTTCGATCCTCTCAAAAACAGCAGCCCCACGCGTGACTCATCGGGCGGCGGCGGCTCCCGGCCTCTTCCTTCCGCCGGCCCGACCGATTTCACTCTCAACGGTTCCGCCCGGCTCCCGGACGAATTCGTCCTCGTGCCTCAGGAATCGAGCGTGATGTATTTCGTCGTGGGTCCGGTCAAGCACGTCGACGCCAAGCAACACCTCGTCGTCGTGGAAAACCGCAGCACGCGTAAGAGGCAAAACATCTTTGTCTTCGACCCGATCATCCACTCCCTCCACGACCGCAACGTCGTCGAGGTGTGGCTTAAACCCGGCTCCAGCCGGGCGGAGAGGATCCACCGCCTCTCCTAACCGCTCTTCAAAACGTCCCCCCGTAGGAACCGCCCCGGGAGCCCTCCTCCCGGGGTTTTCATTTATCCTCTCAGCCTCTTCTTACGCCCGGAATAATTGTTAAAGCTTAGATAATCGTCTCACTTATCATATGTTCTTATAATGGGTCAATAGACTCATTAATAGATATATTTATACTATATTCTGGGTTTAAATATAATTATTTCGAACTATATAGATTGTTATCTCCACTTTCATTTATTCACAGGTTATTAGAAACTGTGGACAAGTGTAATATGGGCGCCACAAGCGGGATTCAGGGGTTCAAAAGGTATTTGACGAAGATGGTCATGTATGATATCATTATGGCTCATTAAAGCTAAGCCTACCAGTCAGGTTTAAAGGGTGCATCCAATGACAGATTCCCAGAAGTTCGACCATCTCGATAAGCTCGAGAACCAGTCGATTTTCATCCTTCGCGAGGCCTATAAGAAGTTCAAGAAGCTAGCCATGCTTTGGTCCATCGGAAAGGACTCCAACGTCCTTCTATGGCTGGCACGGAAAGCCTTCTATGGGTATTGCCCGATCCCGCTCGTTCACATCGACACTTCCTATAAGATCCCCGAAATGATCGAGTTCCGCGACCGCTACGCCAAAGAGTGGAACCTGAATCTCATCGTCGGGCAGAACAAGCAGGCGCTCGCCGACGGAATGAACTTCACGCAGGGGCGCATTACGTGCTGCACGGCTTTGAAGACCACGGGCCTTCAGCAGATCATGGAACAGTACGATTACAAGGGTCTCATCCTCGGCATTCGCCGGGACGAGGAATCCACACGCGCCAAGGAGCGTTACTTTTCGCCCCGCGATAAGAACTTCGAGTGGGATTTCAAGGACCAGCCGCCGGAGCTTTGGGATCAGTTTAAGACCAACTTCGACGAGAACACGCACATCCGCATCCATCCGCTTCTCCACTGGACGGAGGTGAACGTCTGGGAATACATCCAGCGTGAACAGATTCCGGTCGTGTCGCTTTATTTCTCGAAGAACGGCAAGCGCTACCGGAGCCTGGGGTGCGCGCCTTGCACGGCCACGATTGATTCGCAGGCTTCTTCGATCCCCGAGATCATCACCGAGCTCAAGGCCACGAAAACCTCTGAGCGTGCCGGGCGCGCCCAGGACCAGGAAGACACCTACGCGATGCAGCGCCTCCGCGCCAAAGGATACATGTGATGAACACCGCTCCCCTGCGCGGCGAGGAGATCGTCGCCGAGACAAACGAAACGCTGAAATTCGTCATGGTCGGCCACGTCGACCACGGCAAATCCACGCTGGTCGGCCGCCTGCTCCACGAGACCGGCTTCATTCCCGACACCAAGGTCGAACACGTAAAGAAAGTCTGCGATGACCAGGGCAAGGGCTTCGAGTTCGCGTTCCTCCTGGACGGCCTCGAGGAAGAGCGCGACCAGGGCATCACGATCGACGTCGCGCAAATGTTCTTCCGGACAAAGAAGCGCAACTACGTCGTCATCGACGCTCCCGGCCACAAAGAATTCCTGAAGAACATGATCTCGGGCGCTTCGAACGCGGACGTGGCGTTCCTCCTGATTGACGCCGAAGAGGGTATTCAGGAGCAGACGAAGCGCCACGCGTACCTCCTTTCGCTTCTGGGCATCCGCCAGATCGCGGTCGTGATGAACAAAATGGACTTGGTCGGCTATTCCGAAGAGGTCTTCAACCGCACGCGCGACGCGTATCTCGAATACCTTTCGACGATCGGCGTGAAGCCTTACACGTTCATTCCGATCTCGGCCTACCACGGCGACAACGTCGTCAAAAAGAGCGACAAGATGCCCTGGTACGCGGGAGGGTCGCTTCTCGAGACGCTCGACGCTTTCGAATCGAAGGACGATCGCTCGAAGCTGCCCTTGCGCCTTCCGGTGCAGGACGTCTACAAGTTCGACAAGCGCCGCATCATCGCGGGCCGCGTCGAGGCCGGCAGCGTGAAGGTGGGCGACGAACTCGTTTTCCTGCCCTCCGGCAAGACCACGAAGGTAAAATCCATCGAGAAATGGAACGCAGCGACGCCCGAGCTCGTGATCGCGGGCGAATCGACGGGCCTGACGATGGAAGAGCAGATTTTCGTCGAGCGAGGCGACATCGCCTGCAAGAAGAACGAGCAGCAGGCGCTCGTGGCCGACCGCTTCACCGCGAATATCTTCTGGATGGGCAACAAGCACCTCCAGAAAGGCGGCAAGTACATCCTGAAGCTCGCGACGATGGACATCGAGTGCGTGATCGACTCGATCCCGCGCGTCATCAATTCCTCCACGCTCGAGGAGATCTCGAAGAACGCCGCCGAGGTCGCCAAGAACGAGGTCGCCGAGATCATCCTCACCACGAAGAAGCCGATCGCCTTCGACACGTTCGACCTGGTCCCCGAGACCGGCCGTTTCGTGATCGTGCACGAGCACGACGTGCGCGGCGGCGGCATCATCCACAAACTCGTCGAGCATTACTCGGCAATCTGATCTCCGTGACCCATCCCGTCCTAGACCTCGAGAAGGCCAACGCCGAATTAGAAAAAGCGTCCGCCGTCGCGTTCCTTCAGTGGGCGTTCCGCACGTTCACGCCCGGGAAGATCGCATTCGCCTCGTCGTTCGGCTTGGAAGACGTGGTGGTGATCGATATCGTTCACAAGATCGATCCTTCCGTGCGGTTCTTCACGCTCGACACCGGGCGACTGAACGAGGAGACCTACGACGTGATGGAGCGCGTGCGCCGGAAGTACGACGTCTCGATCGAGAGCTATTTCCCGGACGCGACGAAGGTCGAGAACTTGGAACGCGCGAAGGGTTTTTACTCCTTCCGCGAATCCGTAGAAAACCGCAAGGAGTGCTGCGCGATCCGGAAGATCGAGCCGCTCTCGCGCGCGCTAAAAGGGATGGAGGCCTGGATCACGGGGCTTCGCCGCGAGCAGTCGGTGACGCGCACCGAGATCCGGAAGATCGAATCCGACGCGGGCGGGCTCCTCTATAAATTGAATCCTCTTGCGGACTGGACGCTCGCGGACGTGTGGGCGTACATCAAGAAGAACGACGTCCCGTACAACGCGCTCGCCGACAAGGGATACCCCTCGATCGGCTGCTCGCCGTGCACACGCGCGACGGCTCCCGGCGAGGACGTGCGCGCGGGCCGCTGGTGGTGGGAGAGCCCCGAGCACAAGGAGTGCGGGCTCCACAACAACCCGAACCACCCCAAGCTTCCGAACGGAAAACATTGATGACCGCTTCGACCGCCACGCTCACGCTGAAGCAAGCCGCCTACGACGCGATGATCGCGCACGCGAAAGCCGGCTACCCGAACGAAGCCTGCGGAATTCTCGGGGGCGGCGCGGACACCGGCGAGCGTTTCTATCCGCTCAAGAACGCGGACGAATCGCCGATCAGCTATTTCATGGACCCGAAGGAGCAGCTCCGGGTCTTCAAGGCCATGCGCGAGGGCGGCGTCGAGATGCGCGGCATTTTCCACTCGCACGTGACGAGCGAAGCGTACCCGTCGCAGAAGGACGTGCGCCTTGCGTTCTATCCCGAGGTGAGCTATCTCATCGTGTCGCTTTCGGACATGGAGAAGCCGGTTTTGAGATCGTTCCGAATCAACGAGGAGAAGGTCAGCGAGGAGGAGATCCGAATTGTCTAACCAAGCCGAACTCATCAAGATCACGCTGAACGGCAAGCCGAACGAGATCCAGGGCGGCACCACGGTCTCGGCGCTCCTTGCGAAATGGAAGATCCGGCCCGAGCTCGTTACGGTCGAGATCAACGAGAACATCCTGCAGAAACTAGAATACGAAGAGACCGCGATCAAAGAAGGCGACAAGGTCGAGTTCGTGTTCTACATGGGCGGCGGCGCGCCGTACGAGTCGATCCTCGACTTCGTCGGAAACACGCCCCTCGTGAAGCTCCAGAAGGTCGTCGAAAAGGGGAGCGCCACCGTTTACGCGAAGCTCGAGATGTTCAATCCGGGCGGCAGCGTGAAGGACCGCATCGCGCTCAACATGATCGACGCGGCCGAGAAGAAGGGCCTCCTCAAGCCGGGTTCTGTCATCGTCGAGCCGACGAGCGGGAACACGGGCATTGGCCTAGCTATCGTCGGAGCCGTCAAAGGCTACAAAGTCATTCTCACGATGCCGGAAGGCATGAGCCAGGAACGCATTCAGATCGTCCAGAGCTTCGGCGCGGAGGTGGTTCTTACGCCCGCGAAGGAAGGCATGATCGGCGCCGTCGAAAAGGCGCGCGAGATCGTCGCCACGAAGAAGGACGCGTTCATGCCACAGCAGTTCATGAATCCGGACAACCCGGCGATGCACCGGAAGACCACGGCGAAAGAAATCCTGAAGGAGCTCGACCAGCTCGACGCGTTCGTCGCGGGCGTCGGCACCGGCGGGACGATCACCGGGGTCGGCGAGGTGCTGAAGAAACACGACCCGAAGATCCGCGTGATCGGCGTCGAGCCTAAAACTTCGGCGGTCCTTTCGGGTGGCCGCCCCGGGCCGCACATGATTCAGGGTATCGGCGCGGGTTTCGTTCCGGACGTCCTGAACCGCCAGGTGATCGACGAGGTCCACACCGTCGACGACCAGGAAGCGTACCAGATGGCTAAGCGGCTCTCGCGCGAGGAAGGCATTTTCGCTGGGCTGTCGTGCGGAGCAGCCTGCTCGGTCGCGGTGAAGGTCGCGAAGACTTTGGGCGCCGGCAAGACGGTGGTCGTGATTTTCCCCGATTCGGGCGAGCGGTACCTCAGCATCGAACCGTTTTTTAACATTTAAGGGACGCGCGAATGAGTTACGTGAAAGGCTTACGCTGCAGGGAATGCCAACGCGAATATCCTGCGGCGGCGCTCTACGTCTGCGAGTTCTGTTTCGGCTCGCTCGAAGTGGATTACGACTACGACAAGATCAAATCGAACATCTCGCGCGAGACGATCGAACGCGGTCCGAAGTCGATCTGGCGCTACCGCGACCTCCTGCCGATCGAAGGCGAGCCAACCGTCGGCTTCCACGCGGGCTTCACGCCGCTCTTCAAGGCCGACAACCTCGCGCGCGTCCTGGGTGTCCGCGAAGTGTGGGTCAAGGACGACTCGGTCTGCCATCCGACGCTCTCTTTCAAGGACCGCGTGGTGGCGGTCGCTCTCACGCGCGCCAAAGAACTTGGCTTTAAAACAGTCGCGTGCGCTTCCACCGGGAATCTCGCAGGTTCGGTGAGCGCGCAGGCCGCCTGGGCCGGCCTCAACCGCTTCATCTTCATCCCACACGACTTGGAGCTCGGGAAAGTCGTGGGCTCGCTCACGTACGCACCGAACCTCATCTCGGTGGAAGGTAACTACGACGACGTAAACCGCCTTTGCGCGGAGATCGCCGCGAAGTACCGTTGGGCCTTCGTGAACGTGAATATCCGCCCGTATTACGCGGAAGGTTCGAAGACCTACGGCTATGAGATCGCCGAACAGCTCGGCTGGAAGACGCCGCGCCACGTGGTCGTACCGGTGGCATCCGGCTCCCTCCTCGTGAAGATCTGGAAGGCGTTTAAGGAATTCAAGAAGCTCGGCCTCATCGATTCCGTGGATTCGAAGATCCACGGCGCGCAGGCCGAGGGCTGCTCGCCGGTCGCTGCCGCCTGGCGGGACAAGAGCGAGATCATAAAACCCGTGAAACCCAAGACGATCGCCAAGTCGCTCGCAATCGGGAATCCGGCCGACGGCATCTACGCACTCGACGCTATGAAGGAATCGGGGGGTTCCGCGGAGACCGCGACCGACCAGGAGATCATCGACGCGATCAAGCTTTTAGCGTCTACCGAAGGCATCTTCACCGAGACCGCCGGCGGCGTTACGATGGCGTGCGCGAAGAAGCTCGTCGAAAAAGGCGTCGTCAAGAAAGACGAGTCGATGGTGATTTGCATCACCGGCAACGGACTCAAGACCCAGGAAGCCATCACCGACCACATCGGCAAACCGTACAAGATCAAACCGAGTCTGGATTCGTTCGAGCAGAACCTCCGGAACGAATCGAAAATAAAGGAGGACGTATGGGCGTCAAAGTAAGGATTCCGACTCCACTTCAGAAACTGACGAACAACCAGAGCGAGGTGCAGTGCGAGGCCTCCGACGTGAACCAGCTCCTGAGCGAGCTCGAGAAGACCTATCCCGGCATCAAAGAGCGCCTCTGCGACACCGAGGGCAAGTTGCGCCGCTTCGTGAACGTGTACGTGAACGAAGAGGACATTCGCTTTCTGCAGGGCCAGGAGACGGCGCTCAAGACGGGCGACGACATTTCGATCATCCCGGCGATCGCCGGTGGTGCCGAGACCTCGAAAAAACGCGTCACGCTCGTTTTTCCGCCCGATCAGATCAAAGAACCGGTCGTTTTCACGATGGCCAAGAAGTACGACGTGATGCCGAACATCCGAAAGGCCCGCGTCACCGAGACCGTCGGCGAGATGACCCTCGAGCTCGAGGGTGCCGAAAAGAACCTGGTCGACGGTATCAAGTACCTGGAATCGCGCGGGATCAAGGTCGAGCCCGTGACCGGGGACAGCGCGCGCTGAAACGCGTCTTCGGCGTTCTCGTCCGCGCGGTCCTTTACGCGGCCGCGTACGCCGCCTTTCCGGCGTGGGCGTTCTTCCGCGTTCGCGCCGAAGTCGAAAGCGCTTTCCGCTCGCACGCGGTAGCGCTTCCGCACGAGCCGTTCGCAGCCGTCTCCGGCGCCGCGGCCGCCTGCTTCGCGATTTCGATTTCCGTCGTCGCCCTGTCGTTCTTGAAAAAAAGGAGCGTGCCCGTATGAAGAAATCCGCTTTCGTCGCCTTGTTCATCCTGGGTTCCCTCGTCGCGCCCGCGTTCCAGAGCGCCGCGTCCGCCGACCCGCGCCTCGATAAGGTCCTCGCCAATCAGGAACAGATCCTGAAGGAGCTCGAGGAGATCAAAAGGGAGCTCGAAATCGTGAAAGTCCGGGCCACCTTAAGGGGCTAAAAAGTGAAGTTCTCGACCCGCACCCTCTACGGACTCCGCGCCGTGCTCGTCCTGGCCAATCGCTTCGGCGAGGGCTCGCTCTCCGTGTCGCAGATCGCGCGCAAGGAAAGCCTCTCGACGGCGTATCTCGAGCAGATCCTGAACGCGCTCAAGAAAAAGAGCCTCGTCAAGAGCGTGCGCGGCCCTCAAGGGGGCTATGTGCTCACGAAGAAACCTTCCGAGATTTCCCTGAAGACCCTCTTCTACGCGCTTGAGGAGGGCGCCGAAGCGGGATCCAACGGCAAGGCTCACGGCCCCGACGGCGACGAAGTGGCCATCGGGAACCGTATTTTCTGGATGAAACTCCAGGATTCGATCGATGCCGGGCTCGGCGCGACCACCTTAAAAGACCTCATCGACGAAGCCCGCCGCGTGAAGAAAACCAAGTCCTCAGGCTCCCCCAATTTCCATATCTAAAACCGCTCGGCACGCCCTCCCGTTTTTTCGCTTTCCTCGAAAGCCCATGCTATAATGATCGGACTTTTAAAGCCGCTCCCTCTCTGGGCGAGCGGATATTTTATCTTCTAACATTATATGTAATTCCTTATGTTAGAATGAGTTATGAGGATATGCTGACCAAACAGAACGCACGGCAGGAACTGCGAGCGCGGCTCTCCGCCCAAGACCCGACCGACCGGGCGCGGCGAAGCCTGCTCATCCAACGGAAGCTCTTTTACTTGGAGACGTTCCGGAAGGCGCGCTGCGTGCTTTTCTTCGCTTCCCTGCCCGGCGAGGTGGACACGGCCTCGATGATCGACGCGGCGATCGAGAGCGGTAAGCGCGTGCTGGTTCCGCTCACGGATCTCGCGGCTCGGCGGCTCGATCTTTTCGAGATACGCGACCGTTCGGAGTTGAAAAAAGGCGCGACACTCGGAATTCCCGAACCCGACCCCGCGTCTGCGCGGCGCGCCTCGGCGTCGGAAGTGGAATTCGCGGTCGTCCCGGGTCTCGGCTTCGACGCGGACAGGAACCGCATCGGCCGCGGCGCGGGCTTGTACGACCGGTTTCTCACGTCACTCGCGCCAGGGACGCCCAAAGTGGCGATCGCGTTCGCGTGCCAGATCCTGCCGAGTGTGCCGGTGGAAGAGTTCGACGTGAAAGTGGACCTCATCTTAACCGAAGAAGGACAAGTATGAACCTCACGATTCTCGTTATCTATCTCGTCGGCAGCCTCTTTTTCGGCGCGGTCGCGTTCGCGGCCGGCTGGGTCGTGCGGAAGCGCGTGGCCGAACGGCTCATCCGCACCGCCGAATCCAAAGCGCGCGAGATCCTCGTCGCCGCCAAACGCGAGTCCGAAGAGACGCTGAAGCGCTCCGACAAAGACGCCAAACAGCTCGTCTTCCGCGCGCAGAGCGAGTTCGATTCGAAGACGGCCCAGCGCATGCGGGACTTGGAGAACCGCGAGAAGGTCCTCTCGCACAAGGAAGAGACGACCCGCGACAGCGAACGGGGGATCGAGAAAAAGGAGCGCGAAGCCGCGTTCCGGCTCCAGGAAGCGGAGACGGTCGAGAAGACGCTCGACGAGAAGAACCGCTCGATCGACAAGCTCCTCGACGCGCAGCGCACCGCGCTCGCGGCGATCGCCCAGCTCGACGTCGAAGCGGCCAAGCGCGAATATCTCCGCCGCCTCGAAATCGACCTGCGGGGGGACGCGTCGAAGCTCATCCGCCAAAGCGAGACCGAAGCCCGCGAGGAAGCCGACAAGAAGGCGAAGTGGATCCTCTCCCTGGCGATCCAGCGCTGCGCGGCCCAGCACTCGATGGAATCCACCGCGACATTGGTCCAGCTCCCGAGCGACGAAATGAAAGGCCGCATCATCGGCAAGGACGGCCGCAACATCAAGACCTTCGAGACGCTCACCGGCGTCGACGTGGTTATCGACGAAACCCCCGGCACGGTCACGCTCTCGGCCTTCGACGGCGTCCGCCGCGAGGTCGCGCGCCAGGCGCTCGTCGAGCTTCTGCGCGACGGCCGCATCCAGCCTGCGCGCATTGAGGAAGTCGTCCAGAAGACGAAGCGCTCCATGGAGAACACTTTGAAGGAAGAAGGCGAGAAAGCCATGGCCGACGCGAACGTGCCGACCATGCACCCCGAGCTCGTGAAGCTCCTCGGTCGTCTGCGCTTCCGCTCGAGTTACGGGCAGAACGTGCTCGACCACTCGGTGGAAACCGCCTATCTCATGAACGTCATCGCCGGCGAGATGAAACTCGACCCGCTCCTGGCGCGCCGCGCTGGGCTCCTGCACGACATCGGCAAGGCCGTTTCGTCCGACGTCGAAGGTCCGCACGCCTTGATCGGCGGCGAACTCGCGCGCCGCTACGGCGAGCACCCGGACGTGATTCACGGAATCGAAGCGCACCACGAGGACATCGAGATGAAGTCGCCGTGGCCCATGCTCGTCCAGGCCGCCGACGCCGTTTCGGCCGCGCGTCCCGGCGCCCGCCGCGAGAGCCTCGAAAATTACGTCAAGCGCCTGAAGCAATTGGAAGAGATCGCCGACAAGCATCCGGGCGTCGAGAAGTCGTACGCGATCCAGGGCGGCCGCGAGGTCCGCGTGGTCGTTCGCCCCGAGCGGGTGCCTGAAGATTCGCTCCCGGCGCTCGCGCGCGAGGTCGCGAAGAAGATCGAAGAAACGCTCGATTTCCCCGGGCAGATCAAAGTCATCGTGATCCGCGAGACGCGGGTCGAAGACGCCGCGAAGTAAACCGAAAGGGCGCCCGTGATCTTAAAGATCCTTCTCATCGGCGATACCTACGGCGAGCCGGGCCGCAAAGCCGTCGAGAAGCACGTCGCCGCGATGAAGCGCTCGGGCGAAGCGGATTTCGTGGTCTGCAACGCCGAGAACTCGGCAGACGGCGCGGGCATCACCGAGCGCATCGCCCGTGAACTTTTTCAGGTGGGGTGCGACGTCCTGACGTGCGGCGACCACGCGTTCGACAAGAGAAAAGACATCGAAGCCGCGTTCAAGAACGACCCGCGGCTCCTGCGTCCCGCGAATTTCCCGAAGGCGCTTCCCGGAGCGGGCTCGTGCGTCATCGAGTGCAAGGGCGTGAAGATCGGCGTGATCCACGTCGCGGGGCAGGTGTTCATGCGTTACCATTTCGATTCGCCGTTCCGCGCGGTCGACGAAGAGATCGAGAAAGTGAAGAAGGCGGGCGCTCAGGTGGTGGTGATCGACGTCCACGCGGAGGCCACGAGCGAGAAGATGGCGCTCTCGTGGTACGTCGACGGACGCGTCGCCGCCGCGGTCGGTTCGCACACGCACGTTCAGACCGCCGACGAACGCGTGACCGCCAAGGGCACTGCCTGCCTGACCGATCTCGGCATGACCGGGCCGCACGACTCGGTGATCGGCGCGGAGAAGGAAGCGATCATCCAGCGTTTTCTTCTTCAAGCCGGCGCCCAGCGGAAGGAAGTGGCGCAGAACGACGTCAAGCTCTGCGGGGCGCTCGTTTCGGTGGATTCGCTCACCGGACGCGCGACCGCGATCGAACGGGTCCAGAGAGCGCTTTGACGGTCGCCCCGGTGGAGCGGCAGGTGTTCACGGTCGCCGAGCTCACCCGGAACGTGCGTTTTCTCCTCGAGGACATGTTTCCGGGGGTCTGGGTCGAAGGCGAGATCGGCGGATTCAAGCGCCATTCGTCCGGCCATTCTTATTTTTGCGTGAAGGACGCGGAGGCCCAGCTTTCGTGCGTGATGTTCCGCCGGGAGGGCCAGGCGCTCGCGTTTGAGCCCGAAGAGGGACTCAAAGTTCTCGTCTACGGGCGTCTCAGCGTGTACTCGCAGCGCGGGCAGTACCAGCTTTACGTGGAGCGCATGGAGCCGCAGGGACTCGGCGCGCTCCAGCTGCGTTTCCAGCAGCTCAAAGAGAAGCTCGAGAAGGAAGGCCTGTTCGACGCGGCCAGGAAGCGCGAGATCCCGGCACTGCCTCAAACGATCGGCATCGTGACCTCGGCGGATGGCGCCGCGCTCCGCGACGTCTTGAACGTGCTTGGCCGGCGCATGCCGTGCCAGCACGTCGTGATCCTTCCGACGGCCGTGCAAGGCTCTGGCGCGGCGGTGCAGATCGCAGCGGCGATCGACGAAGCCAACGAACTCGGGCTCGCGGACGTCCTTCTCGTGACGCGCGGCGGCGGAAGCCTCGAAGACCTCTGGGCGTTCAACGAGGAGATCGTTGCGCGGGCGATCCACCGTTCCGAAATTCCGGTGGTCTCGGCGGTCGGACACGAAATCGATTTCACGATCGCGGACTTCGTCGCGGATTTGCGCGCGGCGACGCCTTCGGCGGCGGCGGAGCTCCTCGTTCCGGTGCGCGACGAACTTTTGGGGAGGATCGAGGAGCTGAAGGGCCGCGGGTTTCAGGCGGCCCTGGCGCGCGTCCGAATTTTGAAGCGCGAGGTCGATTCGCTCGCCTCGAGTGCGGTCATGCGCGACCCTTTGCGGTATTTCGAGGTCCAGTGCCAGCGGCTCGACGAATTCCGCCGCCAGATCGCGTCGCGTTTCGAGGCCGTCGTGCGCTGGAAGCGCGAACGCGCGCTCGCGCTCGCCGGACGGCTCGAAGCTCTCGGGCCGCTCTCGACCTTGAAGCGCGGCTTCGCGGTCGCTCTTAAATTGCCGGAAGGCCGCGTGGTCACGGACGTGCGGAAGCTCAAAGCCGGCGACCGCGTCGAGACGAGGCTCGCGAAGGGATATTTCATCGGGGAAGTGAAGGAAACGCATCCGGAGTGAAGGAGATGAAGATGGCGCAGGAACCCAAGGACATGGAATTCGAGCCGGCGCTCAAGCGGCTTGAGACGATCGTCGAAAACCTGGAACGCGGCGAGCTTTCGCTCGACGAGGCGCTCAAGGCCTACGAGGAAGGCGTCCGCATGGCCGACGTCTGTTCGAAACGCCTGACCGAGGCCGAGAAGCGCATCGAGGTCCTCATGAAGTCGACCGGTGGAAAGCCTAAGATCGTCGCTTTCGAAGAGGGAGAGGATGACGCCCAGAAAAAGCGCCGCAAATAAGGCGTTCGACCTCGACGTTTTTTTCGAGGCCGAAAAAAAGAAGATTGAAACACATCTCGAGCGCGTTCTGCCGAGGGCGGAAGCCCGCCCGGCAGACCTCTGCGCCGCTGTGCGCTACGCGGTGCTCTCCGGGGGCAAGCGCATCCGGCCGATCCTCGCGCTCGAGGCTTGCCGCGCCGTCGGCGGGAACGAACGCGACGCCCTGCCCGCAGCGGCGGCGCTCGAGCTCATCCACAGCTACTCGCTCGTCCACGACGACCTGCCCTGCATGGACGATGACGACGTGCGTCGCGGCCAGCCCACGTGCCATAAGAAGTACGGGGAAGTCACGGCGCTTCTGGCCGGCGACGCGCTCCTGACCCTCGCTTTCCGCGTGCTTGCGAACCCCGACGGTCTCCGTGGCGCGACCGCGTTCGCGCGGCGTCTGCGCGCGACGGCGGTGGTTGCCGAAGCGGCGGGTCTTCACGGAATGGTCGGCGGCCAAGCCGTCGACGTCCTCTTCAAGGAAAAGGAACCCGATCTCCCGACTATCGAATACATCAACGCCCACAAGTCGGGCGCGCTGATCGCCGCCGCGCTCGAGGCGGGGGCGATCCTGGGCGGCGGCACTCCTAGAGAGATCGCCGCGCTCGCGCATTACGGTCGCTCGATCGGCCTGCTTTTCCAGGTCGTGGATGATATACTGGACCGCGAAGGGTACGCCAAGGTGATCGGCGTCCCCGAAGCTCGTAAGGAAGCCGAGGAACTCCTCGAGCGGGCCAAGCGCCACCTCGCCCCCTTGCGCGCCCAGGGGCGGGTCTTGGAAGAAATTGCCGAATTTATTCTCATGAGGACGAGCTGATGGGCCCCTTGTTGTCCCGGATCCAAAGTCCCGACGACGTGAAGAAGCTTTCGCACAAGGAGCTCGAGGAGCTCACGACCGAGCTTCGCGCGTACATTCTCGAGGTCGTCTCCGTGAACGGCGGCCATCTCGGCGCCGCTCTCGGCGCGGTCGACCTCACGGTCGCGCTCCACTACTGCTTTACGACCCCCGTCGACACCGTCGTCTGGGACGTCGGCCACCAGGTGCACGCCCACAAGATCCTCACCGGACGCCGCGAGGCGTTCAAGACGTTCCGTCAGCCCGGCGGGATGTCGGGCTTCTCCAACAAAGACGAGAGCGAGCACGATCCGTTCACGACCGGCCACGCAGCCACGTCCATTTCGACCGGGCTCGGCATCGCGGTCGGCCGGCGTGTTTCGAGTGAAGGCGGTAAGGTCGTCGCGATCATCGGCGACGCGTCGATCGTCTCGGGCATGGCGTTCGAGGCGATGAACCACGCCGGCCACTTGAAGGACGACCTCATCGTGATCCTGAACGACAACGAGATGTCGATCTCTCCGACCGTCGGCGCGTTCTCGGGGTATTTGAACCGCATCATTTCGAACCCGTCCTACAACCGTATGCGAAAGAACGTCGAGAACGCGATCCGCCACATCCCGAAGGTCGGCGAGCGCATGGTGAAGAAGGCCAAGAAGATCGACGAGGGCGTGAAGAACCTGTTCATGCCGGGCCTCCTCTTCGAAGAGATGGGATTCCGGTATTTTGGTCCGATCGACGGACACGACGTCCACGGCTTGGTCCAGATCCTGCACAACGTCTCGCTGATCAAGGGCCCGGTGTTCCTGCACGTCGTCACGAAGAAGGGCCGCGGCTATAAGATCGCCGAAGGGGACCCGCAGAAATGGCACGCCTCGACTCCGTTCGAGCTCGAGACCGGTTGCGTGCGGAAGACCTCCTCCTCGCGCACGTACACGCAGGCGTTCGGCGAAGCGGCGCTCGAAGCCGCCGAGAAGAATCCGAAAGTCGTCGCGATCACGGCGGCGATGTGCGACGGCACGGGACTACTCGAATTCTCGAAGCGTTTCCCGGACCGCTTTTTCGACGTCGGCATCGCCGAAGAGCACGGCGTCGCGTTCGCTGCGGGGCTCGCGGAGGCGGGAATCCGGCCTCTGGCCGCCATTTATTCCACGTTCCTCCAACGCGCACACGACCAGATCATCCACGACGTCGCGCTCCAGCGGCTCCCGGTCGCTTTTTGTCTCGACCGTGCGGGGCTGGTCGGTGAAGACGGCCCGACGCACCACGGCACCTTCGACATCGCGTACATGCGGAAAGTTCCGGGCATGACCGTTCTTTCGCCCCGCGACGGCCGGGAGCTCGCGCTCATGACCGCGTTCGTCGCCGAACACACGGCGGGACCGATTTCGCTCCGCTATCCGCGCGGTCCGGTCGCCGAAGAATCGGCGAGCCCGCTTCGCGATCGTACCCCCGAACCGCTCCGCCTGGGCGCCGCCGAGACGCTCCGCGCCGGCAAAGACGTCCTTTTCATCGCGTTCGGCAGCATGGTGTACCCCGCGTTCGAGGCGGCCGAAGCGCTCGCCGCCGACGGGGTCGAAGCGGCCGTTTTGAACGCCCGTTTCGCGAAGCCTCTGGACGAAGAAACGATCCTGCGCCTGGCGGACGGGAAGAAACTCGTCTTGACCGCGGAGGAAGGATCGCTGCCGGGAGGATTCGGAGCCGCGGTGCTGGAGCTCTTCGCTCGCCAGGACACGGCGATGCCGCCGGTTAAGAATCTCGGTATTCCCGACCGCTTCATCGAGCACGGCAAACGGGACGTGCTTTTGGATTCGATCGGCCTCTCGGCCGCGAAGATGCGGCAGGAAGTCCTTAGAACTCTCGGGATTTCCGCGCGTCCCCGGAACGGGAACGGCTCGGGCGGGGAAAAGCTTACTTCCGAATCGTTACGGAGTCGTTGACCCGGATCTTGTAACCGGGCACGGCGTTCTTCACGCCGCACGCGGACATCACGTCGCGCACTTCTAAAACCTGCAAAGTCGCCAGCCATTCACCGTTCTTCACGACCTGAAGAACGGTGTCTTTTTTGATGCCGTCCGCTTTGCCGATGTCGACGACCACGAAGCCGTGCTCCTCATTCACCGCGCGGACGCTGCCTTGTTTCTTTAAGGGCGCTTCGGCGGCTTCTCCGCTCCCACCGGCCCCGTCCACCTTGATGGATCCGAGATCCACGAGGTTCCATTCCTCTTCGACCCGGCGTTTGGCGGCCTCGATAGCCTGCTCGAGCCCGGACATCGTCAGGCTCGAGACGTTGATCGCACCCAGGCTCTCGCGGACCGCGCCGTAAAGGCGTTCGAGCTTTTCGGCCAGGACCCGGTTCTGCTCGGCGAGACGGACGATCTCCTCGTCTTTGGATTTGAGCGTCGCGCCCTGTTCTTCGCCGACCGAGCCGCCGCGAAGCGCCTCGATCTGCTTAGTCTTATTGATCAGGATTTCCTCGAGGAAAACTTTCTCTTCGATCGCGCTCGCGTTCTTCTGGATGTCGTTCTTGAGGGAGTTGTTCTCGCGCTTGGCGGCGTCGAGCGCGGTCTGGAGCGAATTGGCGCGGCCCGAGAACTCGCGGTTCTCGTTTTCCAGCCGGGCGAGGGTGGTCTCGAGAGCTTTGTTCAGCTCCGAAAGGGTGCCCCGGCCGCTGAAGCTCCAAGCGAAAAGACCCGCAAAAAGGAGAGCGACCGCGGCGGCTCCACCCGCGGCCAGGAGCGAGCGGCGACGGAGTTCCCTGCGTTCGAGAGCGTGTTTCTGGACGAGGTCGTTCAAATGGCGGCTTTTTTCGGACAGCGCGTCGTTTTGGCCCTGGAGGGCCTCTACTTTCTGGAGCAGATTTTCGGGGGAGAAAATGCTCGTCATGAAAGCCATGCTAACACAAAGGTCCCGGACAGGCAAACGGGGCCCGTCTGCTATAATCGGGCCCATGAACCGGACCTTTTGGAAAACGCCTCTCTCGGATCGCGCCGTCGCCCTGATCGTTTGGACGCTTTACCTCGCCGCGGCCGGCTCCCTCCTCGCCCATCACGAAATCTGGCGCGACGAGGCGCGGGCGCTCGGCGTAATCCAGGAGAGCCGGACGCCGGGTGACGTCGTGCGGGGACTCAAGAACGAAGGCCACCCACTTCTTTGGCACTTTATCCTTTTCGCCGGCTGGAAGATTTTTCACTCGCCGCTGGTCCTTCCGCTATCGAACCTCGCGATCGCGTCCGCCGCTGCCTATTACTTCCTCCGCCGGGCGCCTTTTTCGTGGCCCGTCCGGATCGCTTTCGTATTCGGCTATTTTCCGCTCGTCGAGTACGGGATCATCGCGCGCAATTATTCGATGGGGCTCCTGGCTCTTTGTCTCTCGGCCGACGCGTGGCGGCAGCGCTTCACGCGTCCGGCTCTCTACGGCGCCGCGCTTTTTTTTCTCGCGAACACGCACGCCAACTGCCTCATCTTCGCGATCGCGCTCGTGAGTGCATGGGCGTTCGAAGGCACCTTCTCCAAAGAAGGCCGCTCGGCGAGCCGTCCGTACGCGGTGCTCGGAGGACTCGCGCTCGCCGGATGCGGCATCGCACTCTCCGTTCTTCAGATCCTGCCCGACCGCACGACCGACATGACGACCATCTACAAAATATCCCTATGGGGCGTGATTCCAGGTCTTCTCGACGGCCTCGTCATCGGCGGGTACGCGTTCCGCCACGCCTTCGGTTTCGAGAGCGCGTACGTCTCGGTGATGCTCGTTTGGCTCGGCTACCTCGTTTTTTGGAAGCGGCCGGGCCTTTTCGTTGCCTATCTTCTCGGCGTCATGGGGATGACGGCTTTTTTCCTTTTGATTTACGCGGGCTACCTGCGGCACCAGGGGTTCCTCGTGATGTACCTGGTCGCGCTCCTCTGGATGGACCGGACGGACCGGGAAGCTTGCGCCGCGGAGCCGCGCGAGTACGCCGGTTTCAAAAACGCTTATCTCCACGTGATCCTCGCGCTCCAGATCACGATGACGGGCGCCGCGGCCGTGGGAACCGTAAGGGACGAGTTTTCTTCGAGCAAAAAACTGGCCGAATTCGTGCGCGGGCGGCCGGCGCTCGAGGGGGCGGTCCTTCTCTCGGAGCCCGATTTCTACGGAGAGCCGATGAGTTATTATCTTCCGGAAAGCCCCCTCTATCTGGTGCGCGAAAAGCGGTTCGGGCGGAAGGTCAATTTCACGAACCGGAACGGGCGGCACCTTTCGCTCCGGCGCCTCCTCGCCGAAGGAAACCGTCTCCGGCACCGGACGGGCCGCCCGGTCATTTTTCTGATCGGCCACTCTTTGTTTCCCGAGGGTCCGTACGAACGGCCGTACGCCCGCGGAACGCGGTTCTATTACTCCAAGCGTTCGCTCGCGCTTTTTCTCAAGCGCGCGCCGCTCGCGGCGTCCATGAAGCACGCCGCGTGGGAAAATTTCGACGTGTACGTGCTGGGGGGCGCCGTTTCTTGACTCGACCCGGCGCGCGGATTATAGTGGGTCCATGCCCGGATTCGGAGAAATCCTCCTTGTTCTTCTCATCGTGGTCCTCGTCTTCGGCGCCACGCGCATCCCGGAGATCGCCCGTTCCCTGGGGAAGGGCGTCCACGCGTTCAAGAAAGCTTCTAAAGAAAACCGCGACGACGAAGCGCCGCGACCGTAACCCGGAACGAGCGTCCGTTTGACCAAAAACCCGTACCTCTCGTTCTTCGAGCACCTCGAAGAGCTTAGAAAACGCCTTCTCATCTCGCTCGCCGCGGTGGGCGTCGCGTCCGTCGGCGGCTACCTCGCATCCGGTCCCGCAGTCGAATTCCTCACGGCTCCGCTGCGCTCCGAAGCGGGCGCGGTCTATTTCTTCTCTCCCCAAGGCGCTTTTACGGTGAAGCTGAAGGCCTCGCTTCTTCTGGGCGCGCTCGCAGCATCGCCGGTCGTCCTTCATCAGTTCTGGTCGTTCGTTTCGCCGGCGCTCTACCCGCGCGAGCGCCGCGCGGTCGTGCCGCTGGCGGCGGTCACGAGCGCCCTCTTCGTGACGGGCGCGGTGTTCGCGTATCTCGTGGTCCTCCCGGCCGCCATGAAATTCCTCTTGGGCATGCAGACCGGATCACTCAAGCCCATGATCTCAGTCGAAGAGTACCTGTCGTTCGTGACGATGCTGGTCCTTTCCTTCGGCGTCGCTTTCAATCTGCCGGTGTTTGTCCTTGCGCTCGTCGGGGCGGGGATCACCGACGCGGCGGGGCTCAACCGTTTTCAGCGGCACGCGATCGTCGCCATCTTCATCGCGGCCGCGGTGCTCACGCCCGGGCCCGATATCGCGAGCCAATTGCTCCTGGCGCTGCCGCTTCTGGTTCTCTTCGAGATCAGCGTTCTCATCGCAGTTTTCATCGGCCGCCGTGCGCACTCGGCCCGGGGGGGCGTCCGGTGAGAGGCGTTCTTCTTCTCTCGGGAGCCGCCGCTTTTGTCGCGCTGGGCGTCTATCTTGCGTGGGCGATCCCCAAGTACACGCGCATGATCTCCAACATCTTCTTAAGCCTCGTTTATTCGCCCCCCGTCGAGACGACGCCCGCCGGCGAAGGGGAGCGTCTGACAATCCTCGACTCCTCCGAGAAGGAGATCGAGATCCTCGTCATTCAGAAGAAGTCTCCCCGCAAGGTCGCGATCTTCTGCCACGAATCGGGTTCGAGCAAGGAATCGTGGGAAAAGTACGCGTATTTTCTGCCCGATCTCGGCTATGCCGTCGTGAGCGCGGACTTGAAACCCGCCACATCCGCCGGCGACGGAAAGAACGCGCTTATCCAGTGGCCGACGCAGGCGGACGTCGAGCGCCTCGTCACCGTGATCCGCTGGTCCAAACGCGCGTTCCGGCCGGGCGTCTCGATCGTGCTCTTCGGCGTGTCGAACGGCGCGGACATCGCGTTCGCGGCCTCGTTCCGCGACGACGCGGTGAAGGCGGTCGTCGCCGACGGCTTGTTCTCGATGAAGGAGATCTTCCGGGATTACATCCGCCGCTGGGCTCCCGTTCTCGTTCGTCCCAACTTCTTCGGGGAGAAATTTCCCGAGTGGATCGTCAAAAGCTTCACCGAGCTCGGATTCCGCTACAGCGAGAAGCAGGCGAAGTGCCGTTTCGTGGATGTCGAGAAGCTCCTGGCGCGGAAGCACGTGCCACTTCTCATGATCCACGGCGCGAAAGACGACGTCATTCCCGACGGCCATCGCCGTTTCCTCGGCCGGCTCGCGCGCGAACGCGCGGTTCGGAAAGTCGTCGTCGAAGAGGCGGGCCACAACCAGGGCGTCGTGACCGCGCGGGCCTTTTACGAAGCGGCCGTCCGCGAATTCCTGGAGAGCGCGTCGTGAAGCGCGTACTCGCGCTCGCCGCGGCTCTCGCGTTTTTTTCGGCACCGGCGCCCGCCGCCGTCGAGCCGTGGGAGACCGACCTCGCGCCGCGGGTGAAGGCGTTCGAAGCCGCCGCCCCCGACGACGCCTCGCGCGCTCTCGGGGCGGCGCTTTCGACGGCGCTCGAGCGTTACGCGGCCGTCGACGACTACCGGTCGCTTTTCAAGAAGCGAGAGAAGAACAAGGAAGGCGCGATGGGCCAGACCGAGGAGATTTTCCTCAAGTTCGTGAAGCCGTTCAAGATTTTACTCGGCTGGCAGAACACGGATAAGAAGGGGCTGCAGGTCCTCTACGAGCGCGGGAAGCACGACGACAAGCTCGGCATCCACAAACCCGGTCTGCTCTTCGGTCTGGGGCCCCAGGTCGTCTTCCTGCCGCAGGACAGCCCGCACGTCCGCGAAGGAAGCGCCTCGTTCGACATCGAGGATGCGGGTATCGGCACTTTTCTGAGGGAATTCACGCTCGCGGTCCTCGCGGGGCACGCGGAAGGAAAGCTCAGGGTGGAGCGCGCGAGCGCGGAAGGTAGCTTCGACGTTTCGTTTCCGGGCAGCGTCGAGAACGACGTTTATTTCGCGGAAAAGGTCCTCGTGCGATTCGATCCCGTGACAGGCCTGCCGGTCTTCATAGAGCTTTACGACTGGCAGAAAAAGCCGGTGGGCACGTACGAATACACGGAGCTCGCGCTGAACCTAGGGGACATGGACCCGGTGTTCGAGAAGGTTCTCCACCGGAAGCTGAAACGCATCTGGACCCACGCCCGGGGTTGAAATCGCCGGGATCGTCGGGCATACTCCTTAACAAGATTAATCAAGTCTTGCTAAGGAGATCTAAAATTAAGTACTTTCTTGCCCTCTATCTTGCCCTCGTCGGAGCCTCTTTCTATCAGGGAGTGGTCGACCAGGCCTTCGTCACCTTAAACCAGGCCATTCTCGCCTTCTAGGCGTGCACGTCGCCCCTCCAGGGCGAGCCCTTTCCCTTCCAGATACGGTCCAGGCATTCGCACAGGATCCAAACCATCACGAGCGACCCCAAAGGATGTAGCACCGCGTAAAAAGGATTCGTCTTCACCATCGTGTTTCCGACGGCGCGGAGCGCCACGATGAGTCCGCACGCGGCGGCGGCCAGCGGCAGCGCAAGGCCTTCCGGCCGCGCGACCAGTGCCCAAGCGAGTGCCACGAAGGGGCCGATCGAGAATGCGAGAAAGAGGAAAATCTTATGGAGGATCGCCGCCGCGTTCTTCTTGAAGAGGTAGGTGAGGATGCGCGTCCAGCCCCGGCGGATTTCCGCGAGCGACGAATACATCCGCGTGCGGTAGAGTTTCGTTCCGTTCAGGAAGCGCACCCGGAAACCCTTCTCGCGCACCTTTACGGCAAACTCGACGTCCTCGACGACCGCGTTCTTCACCGCTTCGCTTCCGCCCGCCGCGTCGTAGACCGATTTCTTCACGAGGATGAACTGGCCGTTGGCGAGCGTGACGCCGCTCGAGTCGTCGTTCACCTTGAAGGGATCGAACCAGACGGCGAGGCTCGTCACCGCGAGCGGCTGGACGGTCTTCTCCCAGAACGAGCGCGATTCGGCCTCGGGGGCGAGCGTGAGGAGATCGACGCCGCCTTCGAGTGCGGTCGCGACCGCGGTCGAGAGGCTCTTCGGGGAATGGAAGGTGTCCGCGTCGGTAAATAGGAGCCAGTCGCCGGTGGCGGCCCTCGAGCCCACGTGCATCGCGTGGTTCTTGCCGGTCCAGCCGGGAGGCAGCTTCTCGACACGCACCGCGCGCATCGTGACCGGGGCGCGCCGTTTTTCCTCCTCGAGGATCGCGGGCGTCGCGTCGGCGGAGCGGTCATCCACGACGATCACCTCGTAATCCGGGTACTCCTGTGCGAACAAGCTTTCCAGGCAGCGGCGGATGTTCTTTTCTTCGTCCCGCGCGGGAACGATCACGGTGACTTTGGGGGAAGCGGGCGCGGCCGCGCGGGGTTCGAGAGGCGAGTTCGCTTTCCGGATGCGCGCGACGAGAAAAACGCGCGCGGTCCAGACCGCGAGGACGACGCCGAGGTAGACCGGGACGAGCGCGCTAGGAGAGGGAATAACCGCCATCGGCGACGATCGTCTGCCCGAAGATCCAATCGGATGAGGGACCGAGCAGAAACGAGACGATGCCGGCGATGTCCTCGGGTGTCCCGACGCGTCCGCCGGGCGTGCGCGCAAGGAATTCGCGCTTCATCTTTTCGAAATCGGGGAAGCTCTTGAGCGAATCCGTCGCGACGAGCCCGCCGGAGACCGCGTTCACGCCGATCTTGTAGGGGGAAAGCTCGACCGCGAGGTACCGCACGAGATTTTCCAGGGCGGCCTTGGAGATGCCGATCGCGCCGTAATTGGGAGTGTAACGCGTCGAGCCGAGAGACGAGATCGTCAGAAGCTTTCCGCCCTTTTCCCTCATGAGCGGAAGCGCGCCTTGGGCGAGCAAAAGGAACGCCTTCGCGTTCACGTCGAGCGAGATGTCCCAGTCCTTCACGCGGAGCTGGTGGACCGGTTTGAACACGCCGAGCGCGGCGTTGTGGACGACCGCGTCGAGCCGCGACGCCACGCGTCCGGTCTCCACGAAAAGCTCCTTCACCGCGTCGGGGTCGCCGACGTTCGCGCGCACGAGCGTGACCTTGGCACCTCGTTTTTCGGCTTCGCGCTTCACGTCCTCGGCGGCCTCGTCGTCGCGGAGGTAATTCAGGATGAGGTGCGTGCCGGCGGCGGCCTCGCGCAGGGCGATCGCGCGGCCGATGCCGCGGGAACCGCCGGTCAAGAGAAGGAATCGCTCAGGGGTCATGAGCGTTATTCTAGCGAAAAAGATTGGAGAATTCTAATACTCGTTTAATCCTTCTTTAATTCGCTTTTCGTTAGAATAACGGTCATTCATCAACCTCCGGAGCCCACACGCCATGCGCCGCAACGACAAGGAACGTTTTAAGAAGATCCTGCAGGACAAGAAAGCCGAGCTCCGAGATCGTTTCGAGGAAACCGACGCGGCCCTTAAAGCCAGTTCCGGTGGCCATGTCGGCCATGTGCAGACGGTGGTCGGACAGGCCACCGTCTGCACATGGCCGACATGGCCACCGACTCGAACGACAAGGAATTCGTGACGGCCATCGCCGAAAACGAAGAGCTTCTGTTCAACCGGGTGGACCTGGCCCTCGCGAAAATCGAAGACGGCACTTACGGAATCTGCGATAATTGCGGGATTGTGATCGCCGAAGCCCGCCTCGAAGCGGTGCCTTACGCGGCGTTCTGCATCCAGTGCCAGGAAACCGAAGAGAAAGAAGCGCGCCGCCCCCAACCCCGCCGGGAAGACGGACGCGCGTTCGCGGAACTCGAAACCCCGGTGGACTAAAGACTAAAGCGGTTGAAATGAAAAAAGCGCTTTTCGTGCTCGCGTTCGCGGCGGTCGCAACCGCCGGCTGCGCGACGCGTTATCACGTGACGACGAGCGGCTATCTCGACGCCGCGAAGCCCGCGGGAATTCCCGCGGGCGCGTCGTTTTCCCTCGTACCAAACAACGACGTC
>CAYSKO010000007.1:0-88358 GCA_964431835.1 uncultured Planctomycetia bacterium
CCCCGCCAGACCCTCCGCCCATTCGGAAGCTTTCTCCCGCACGAACGCGGCCGGATGCTCGATGCCCTGCCTCTTCTTGATCTTTCCCGCGACCATCGTCATCACGAGCGCGCCACTCCACTTGATCGAGAAGCGCTCCCACGCGTTGAATTTACCGACCTTCGTCACATAGCTGAACGAACGAAGCGACTGCCCGAGCGTGCCGTAAATTGCGGTGGGGAGGCCTTTCACGTAATTTTCCGACCACGTAAGCCACTTTTCCTCCTCGGCGTCGCCGCGGAAAACCTTGGGTTCCGGGAACTCACGCTCGATGTGACGCATGATCGGCGTCGAGTCGTTGACCTGGACGCCGGAGCCGTCGACGTAAATCGGCACCGCGCGGTATCCGGCGGAGAAGGCGATTTCTTTTTTCTTCAGGGGGTGCACTTCGATCGTCTCGTAATCGGCGTTTTTAAGGTGCAAAAGGCTCGACACCTTCGAGCAGAACGGGCAAGCGGCGTACTGGTAAAGTTTGGGGCGCATAGGAAGTTCCTCCTGACCGGATTGTAGCAGATTAAAACAATCTAACGGTATTTTAACGGCACTCTAATGCCTTGGGCTTTAACCTGACAGCCAAAGGAAAGAGGCATGCCAATCCGATACGCCGTACGAACATTCCAATCCAGGGAGAGAGTCATGAAAAAGGTTCTGGCAGCCGCGGTGTTTGTTCCTGGCCTGTTCGCCGCGTCGTTTGCGTTTGCGGACACCGTGCAGGGGAAGGTCACCGCGATTCAGGACGACGTCCTCGTCGTTTCGCGGATGTCCGAAGGGGGACAGGTGGAGGACGTGAGCGTCATGGTGTCGAAGGATCTTAAGCTCGCCGACGGCAGGCCCGTCAGCGACTTGAAGCCCGGCGAAAACGTGAGCGTCGTCAGCGAAAACGCGATGTTCCTGGGGCTGCCAAAAGCGCGGTCTGTCGAGATCGCCGGAGCGACCGAAAAAACACAAGACGTCGACTGGACGGTGAACGGAAACGCCTCCGACTCCTCGACGGCCGAAACGACTCCCGAGGAGGGCTCTGAGAGGAAGGCTTGGAATTAACATGTTTAATCAGAACTATAAACCTTTTATATACTCTGTGCTTATGTTAGCAGGGTCTTGTTTACCGTCTACGGAACGGGTAACGTTTGCTTAGAAGCACGTAAGAAGATCAGGCAACGCCGAAACGGGCGGATTTTTTTTAACGGCTAATTAAGGATGTTTAAAAAGATGTCCACGCAAAGCGCGCGCGAAGTGGAAGTTCGTTACAGCGTAGGCGAGCATATCCGGGTGAACCGGTACCTCGAGAACGGAGACGGGAACCAGGTTCTTTTGTCGGTGACGCATATCGAGCCGGACGATTCTTCGGTGGTCCAGTATTACGACGGGAAAGGAGAGGTGAACCGCACCGTGCGCATCGACCGGCACGGCCGTCCGGTTAAAAAATCCTAATCCTATTTTAACGATTGTTTAATCGCGGTTTATATAATCTAATGGGGTTGCCGAAAGGAGTTACCCATGATGAATAAAACCGCGATTTTATTTTTTGCCTTCGCCGCGATCCCGGCCGTCTGCCGGGCGGAAAATTTACAGGGCATCGTCGAAGACTTCGATCCTCTCTCAAAGAACGTATCGATTTTCCGCGTGGACACGTCGGACGAGCCCCGGCGCGTCCGACTGCACGTGGATTCCGAAACCATTCTCACGGGCGTGACTTCGGTGCAGGATTTGAAGCGCGGAAGCGAAGTGAAAGTGGACGCCGACCGGGGTGAGGACGCGTGGCAAGCGCGTTCCCTCGAGCTCCTCGGCACGCCGGACGAAACGGAAAAGAATCTCGAATCCGCGCGAACGGCCGCGGTCGAAGGAGACGATCTTTTCTTCCAGGCGGTTCCCGCGGCGCGTGCCTCCCGCAAGGACGCCTCTTCCGCAGCCGCGGCGCCCGCGTCGCCCGCAGGCGGTTCGGGGTCGGACGGCACGGGCGGAACGGTCGTGGCGGAAGGCCTGACGACTTCCGCGGCGACGGCGGACACGGTGTCGCCGAGTGTTCTTTCACCGGGGGCGACCGCCGCTTCGGATATCGCAACGCTTCCTTCGACCGGCTTTCGCACGTCCCTCTCGGATTCGGATGCGACGATCGAATCGCAGGAGTCCGTGCGCACGCCTTCGGCGACGAGCACACCGACGGTGGGGGCAGGAGCTTCCACCGGCGATCAGACTCCCTTCATGGGCGGGACGGGCTCGACCGGTCGTGCAGAAAGCGGTTCCCGTGTGACCCGGAATACGGCACCGGCCGGCGGACAGATCGACCAGACGCCTTTCATGGGCGGCACCGGCAGCGTTTCCCGCGCCACCGATCCGGCCCCTGCCGGAGGCGACGGCGGCTCCTCGACGGGCACGGCATCGGGAGGCTCTTCGGGCGCAAGCGGCGGTACGTCCTGAAAAAATTTAAAGCCGTCCTTTTCGACATGGACGGGGTTCTCGTCGACAACAACGTCTTCCACAAGAAGGCGTACCGGATTTTTTGCCAGAAGTACGGCCTCGAGCTTTCCGACGCCGACTTCGAGCGCCGCGTGTTCGGGCGGACGAACGCGGACGTTTTGCGCGAGCTCTTTGGTCCGTCGCTGACGAAAGCGCGCTCGAAGCGTTACGAGAACGAAAAAGAAGCGCTCTACCGCCACATCTACGGGCCGCACGTAAAACCGCTGCCGGGACTTAAAGTTTTCCTGGACGCCCTTCGCGCGCGGGGGATCCCCGTGGCGGTCGCGACGTCCGCGCCCATCGCTAACGTCCGCTTCACTTTGGCTCGCACCGGCCTCTCGCGCCGTTTCCGGGCGATTGTGGACGCGCGGCACGTGAAGAAGGGGAAGCCAGAACCCGATATTTTTTTGAAAGCCGCGCTGCGTCTGGGCCGGCGGCCCGCCGAATGCCTCGTCGTCGAAGACTCGCTCGCCGGGCTCGAAGCCGCCCGCCGCGCGGGAATGCGCGCCGTGGCGGTGTCCACCACCCATTCGAAGCGCGAGCTGAAACCCCGATCCCTCCGGGTCATACGGGATTTCCGCGACCTCGGACCCGTTTTCCTTAGAAACTTTTAATCCCCCTCTAACCCGCCTTTAATCCGGTTTTTGGTATCGTGGTTTCCAGCACAGGAGGCCCCGATGAAACCCCGAATCACCACATTTTCTCAGAACGCAGTCGCGCTTTTCTTGATCCTTTTTTATGTCCTTTTCACCGGCGCCGCCGAAGCGCGAGGCCTCCAGGCTTCGGCCGTTCGACTGCCCGTATTCCGTGAGGGCATCGCGCCCGTTGTCGAAACTGCCGAGCCCGCCCTCGAGGAAAACACCTTGCCGTTCATGCCGGAGTTGCCGCGCGTCGAACCGGTGCGGCTTTTCGCTTCCCGCACGATCCTCGCCTCGGCCTGACCTTTAGAGGGCCCTCAGAAGGTCTCTTTTGTGATATAATTTCGGCAGTATGTTCCATGCCGGCAACTACTTCCATAATCCTTACATCTATCCGCCGATAGCCGTCGGCATCCTGATCGGACTTCTCGGAACCCTGGTCTTTTTCAGGGAAAAGAGAAGCTCTGCAAGCTTTGCTTTCCTTCTTCTTACCGTATTCGCCGCCTCTTGGCTTTTGTCCTATGCCGGCGTTTTTTCTTCTGCGGTGAGCCCCATCGCGCTCCAATGGGCACGCGTCAAAGGCCTGTCGGTTGTTTTCCTCCCGACCCTCATGCTCGCTTTCGCGCTCGCGGTCACCGACCGCTTCCGCTCCTGGAGCCCCGTCGCAGCCGTTTCCTTCGGCGTTTCTGCGTGGTTCGCTCTCCGCGTGGCGGTGGGGAATTCTTTTATTGCGGGCGTGTACGAGTATCCCTGGGGTTATTATTCGAAGTTCGGTCCTTTAAGCGTCCATTTTATCGTTTTCTTCGTCGTTGCGATGGCGGTCAGCGCGGCGGTGCTCGTGGCGAAGTTCCGCGCCGCGCATTCGTCGCGTATGAAAAAGCGTCTGGGTCTTCTTTTGGGGGCGCTTCTTGTGGGTTCCGCATCGGCGGTCGATTTCCTTCCCGCCTACGGCCACCGGATATATCCGTTCGGATACGCGGCGGTTCTCGGATTCGTCGTTCTCACGGCGGTCGCGATCCGCCGGTACCACCTCATCGACATCACTCCGGAATTCGCGGCCAAACAGATCACCGACAGCATGTCCGACGCGCTCCTGGTTCTCGACGCCGAGGGATTCGTCCGCGTCGCCAATCCGGCCGCCGAGCGTCTGCTCGCGCGTTCCGAGGCGTCGATCATCGGGCGTACGATCCGCGAGCTCGACCCGGCCTTTTTCCCGGGCGAATCCCGGCGCGACTACGAGGTCACGCTGGGTTCCGCTGCGGGGCCCGTCGTTCTCAACGTGCGCACCGCAGCCATGCGGGGGCAGGGGAACGAGATTCTGGCGTACGTCCTTATCGCGCGCGACGTCACCGCCCACCGCCGGGCGGTCGAGACGTTGATCCAAAAACGCATCGAGCTCGCACGAGCTGAGACCGAAAGCGAACAGCTCAAACTTTTCGCGTACGCCGCTTCGCACGATCTTCGCGAACCGCTCAACAAAATTCTTTCGTTCGGAGACCTCTTGAAGTCCCATGCCGGCCCGGCGCTGGACGCCAAGTCTCGCGATTACCTCGAGCGCATGCAGTCGGCTTCCTCGCGCATGAGTGGGCTCATCGACGCGCTCCTCCGGCTTTCGCACGTGACCGCCACGCCGTCGAAGATGGAACCCGTGGATCTCGAGGCGTCGCTCCGCGACGTCTTGACGGATCTCGAGGACCGCGTCGCCGAAAGCGGCGGGACCGTCGAGATCGGAGGCCTTCCGCGCGTGGAAGCCGATCGCTCCCAGATGTACGAACTCCTCCAGAATCTCATCTCGAACGCCCTCAAGTTCCGCCGTCCGGGCCAGGCGCCGAAAGTGGTCGTCCGAGGCGAGTGTGTCGATTCGAGCGCCCGCATCACGGTCGAGGACGACGGCATCGGATTCGATCCGGGGCAAGCTGAGCGCATCTTCCGGCCGTTCGAGCGCCTTCACGGACGCAGCCAGTACGCAGGGCACGGTTTGGGTCTCGCCATCTGCGAGCGCATCGTGACCCATCACGGAGGCACGATTCGCGCCGAATCCGTTCCCGGCCTCGGCGCCCGTTTCGTCGTCGATCTTCCGTTGTCGCGCCGCGCGGACGTCCGCGGGGAAGTTGCGCATGGATAGCCGGAAAATACTCCTCGTCGCGGACGACGATTACGACAATTTCCTCCTGACGATGGACGCCGTCAAGGAAGCGAGCCTCGAATGCGATCTCTACTGGGTGAAGGACGGCGAAGAGCTCCTCGAGTACTTGAAGCGCCGCGGCGCGTACACCGACCCGTCGCAGGCGCCGATGCCGCACCTCATCCTTCTTGATCTCAACATGCCCCGGAAGACCGGACACGAAGCGCTTAAGGAAATAAAAGAAGACGAAGCTCTCGCGGAAATCCCGGTCGTGGTTCTCACGGTCTCCAACGTGAAGGAGGACATGGAAAAAAGCCTCGCGCTTGGCGCCGACTCCTTCATGAACAAGCCACACAGCTTCGACCGCCTCGTCGATTTCATGCGAGTCCTCAAAAAATATCTCTGAAGCTCTTCTATTTAAGCCCTCCATTAAAAGCTCTGTAAAAGTACGTTCTATTAAGGAATTCTAATTATTTTCTAAGCTGTTTCTAATTTCCCGGTGCTATCCTGACCCTCTAGTTCCCGCGCCCGTTTCGCCGAAGAAAATGCACGACGAAACAGGCGCCGTTATTTTTTTACAAAAAGGGAGATTGCGGCGATGGAAAAGAACAGGGTCATGCAGGGAGTCTCGAAGGAATTGACCACGCTGAGGGATCTCGTCGAAGAACTTGGCGAGCGTCCAAATCTCGGTCGCGAGGAAATGCGGTACTGCGATCGTCGGCTGCGCGAGGTCGAATCGCACTTGAAGAAACTGCGCCGTCGCTGCGACGACACAGATTATTCGGGCGTCGCCGTCTGTAGCGCGATCACGCGCATTCAGTAGATTTTTTTAAGTCCTTTTTACGCCTTTTCGCCGCGTCAGAGAACCCCGCCGTTCTGCGTCCTTTTCGCCTATCCGTTTGCAAGCAAGTTTATAAACCGTTATAATCCTCACAAACCGGAGGAAACGCATGAGAGTATTCGTTCTGCTTGAGTGGACGGCCGTTTTGACGCTCGCCTGGCTCGTCGCCAACATCCTTCGTTACCTTTTCTTTAAAAAAGGCGGCCGCGCCGGTCTCTTTTTCGCTTTGTCTGAAACATGGATCCGGAACGAGTTCAAACGAAAGGGGAATTCATGAAGGGTATCGCTTCAGCCGTCGTCGCGGCGGTCATCGCGCTCGCGTTCATCCTCACGTTCGGCTGGATCGACGTCGATCCGACCGAAGCCGCCGTCGAGGTCAACAAGGTCGCGAACAAGGTGAGCGAGACGCCTCGGACCGTTGGGTACCATTTCTTCAACCGCTGGATGACGGACATGGTGATCTACCGCGTCGCCGCGCGCGCTTACCCGCCGGAGACGATCGAGACTGAGGATTCGAAGAAATACTCACTCGACCTCAAGACCAACGACGGTCAGAACATCAAGGTTGATCTGACGATCATCTATTCGCTCCGCGTCAACGAAGTGCCGCAGCTGCATCAAAAGATCGGACCTAACTTCGAGGACCAGATCCTTCTTCCGCAGATCCGCTCGGAAGCGCGCCTGGCGATTGGATCGAGTTCCGCCGAGGAAATTTATCAAGGCAAGGTCCGCGATACGATCCAGCTCAGCATCAAGGACAAGCTCCAGAAATCGCTCTCGAAATACCCGGCGATCCAAATCCAGGACGCGCTGATCCGCCACTTCCGGTTCAGCCCCGAGTTCGAGCGGGCGATCGAGCAGAAAAAGCTAGCGGCCCAGCAGGTCGAGATCAATAAGAACAAGGCTCTCGCCGAAGAAGAAGAGGCTAAGCGCCTTGAAGCCGAAGCGCGCGGACAGAAGCTTCGCGTGCTCCAGCAGGCGGACGGCCGCGCCCAGTCCGTGAAGATCGAAGCGGAAGCGGACGCGTCGTCGAAGAAGATCCGCGCGGACGCCGAACGCTACCAGCTGGAACAGCAGGCCGCCGGCAATCTCGCGATCAATAAAGCCGACGCCGAAGGCAAGCGCCTCTTGGCCGAGGCACTGGGCGGAGGAATGAACGTGGTCGCCTACAAGTTCGCCGAGATGATCCCCGACAAGCTCCAAATCTGGGGTATCCCGACGGGGCAGAACAACACCTCTCTCATGGACGTCTCTGGCGTGTTCGGAAAAATGTTCCCGAAGAAAGAATAAGCCGCCTTTTCCACCGCCCCCGGGACCCCACTTCCCGGGGGCTTTTTATCTTATTTAAGCCCTCCGTTACCCGTTGTCCCGTTTCGACTTACGAATTATTATTAATTAGAATTACTAAGAATTGTATGTTATATTTAACCGAACTTAGTTATTAAATAACTTTAGATAGAAAAATATGATCCGACAAGACAACGTACCCGTTCCGGTTCTCCTTTCGGTCCTCTACGCGCTCTCCGACGCGGTCGTGGTCGTCGACGCCGGAGGGCGGACGCTCGTTTGGAACGCCGCCGCCGAGTCTATTCTCGGTCCCGCGCCGGCCGACGGTGAGCCCGATGACCGGTTCGGCTTCTACCTTTCCGACAAGACCACGCCCTGTCCGTACGAGGATCTTCCGTTCGTCCGGGGAATGGAAGGCCGGACTCTTTACAACGCGCTTTATTTCCTCAGGAACGCCCGCGTGCCGCTGGGGCTCTGGATTCAAGCGAGCGTCACGCCGATCATCCTGGGCGACGCGTTCCAGGGCGGCATCGTGATCCTGCGCGACGTGACGCGCCAGCGCCTCTCCGAGCAGGCTGCAGCGGCGATGCGCTTCGAAAACCAGCACAGCGAGGAAAAGTACCGTTCGATCGTGACGAACATTCCCGGCGCGGTTTACCGTGCGGAACCGGAAGCTGCCCGCGCTCTACGCTTCGTGACCGAGCCCATCCGCGAGATCGCAGGACGTGCTGCGTCGGAATTCCTCGAGCACCGCGTGACGCTCGGCGCGCTGATCGAGCCCGAAGACGCTCCCGCCGTGTCGCGCGCGATCGAGGAAGCGATGGCGGCGCGGAAGCCTTACGTCGTCGAGTACCGGATCCGCCGCGCCGACGGCGCGGTGCGCTGGATCTACGACAAGGGCCGCCCGGTGATCGGGGAAAACGGCGAGCCGCTTTGGCTGGACGGCGTGCTTTTCGATCTCACCGACCGCAAGGCCGCCGAAGCGGCAGTGATCGAAAAGACGCGCGCGCTCACGCTCGCGGAAGCCGAACGCGAACAGCTCCAGCTCTTCGCGTACGTCGCCTCGCACGACCTGCGTGAACCCCTTCAGAAGATTATGTGTTTCGGGGACCTTCTCAAGATGCAGGCCGCTTCGCTCGACACCAAAGCCGTGAGTCTCGTCGACCGCATGCAGGGCGCGTCGATGCGCATGGGCACGCTCATCGACGACATCCTGCGTTTCACGAAGGCCGGCGCCGAGGCCGACCCGCTTGTGCCGGTCGAGCTGTCCGGCGTCCTCACGGAGGTCGTGTCCGATCTCGAGGTGCGCATCCGGAAGATGGAGGCGGCCGTCGAGGTGCGCGCGCTGCCGCGCGTCCTCGCCGACCGCGCGCAGGTGCGCCAGCTTTTTCAGAATCTCGTCGCAAACGCGGTCAAGTTCGCGAAAAAAGGGGAGAAGCCCCGCGTCGAGGTGTTCGGAGACGGCGAGGAAGACGGGTTTGCGGTGATCGCGGTGCGCGACCACGGGATCGGCTTCGAAGCCAAGCACGCGGACAAGATATTCAAGCCGTTCGAACGCTTGAACCGGCGGGACCAGTACGACGGAAGCGGTTTGGGCCTGGCCATCTGCGCGAAAATCATCGCGCGCCACAGCGGGTCGATCCGCGTGGAAAGCGAGCCCGGCGCCGGAACGACCTTCCGCGTGCTGCTTCCTGCCGTTCCGGCCTCCGCATGACGGCCCGTCCGCGCATTCTCATCGTCGACGACGACGCGGAAATCTCAAGCTACATGCGCGAGCTTCTCGAAAGCCGCGACTACGAGGTGCGCGTCGTTCCCGACGGAGCCGATGCGATCCGCGAGACGCACCGGTGCCGCATCGACCTCGTCCTCATGGATATCCGCATGCGCACGCTCTCAGGCATCTGGTTCTGCAAGGCGCTGAAGGAAAAGGCGCAGACCCGCAACATTCCGGTCGTGATGGTGTCGGCCTACTCCGACGACGAAAGCCGGCAAAAGGCGTTTTCCGCGGGCGCCGACGGCTTCCTGCCCAAGCCGTTCCGCTCCGAAGACCTCCTCGCGATCATCCGCCGGAAGCTCGCGGCATAATTTCTCGACACGGGCGCTCCCGTTAGGCATAATACGCCCGATGCACAACCTCGTTGCCGTTCGACAATCTGACGAGATCCCCGAAGAGCTCCGTTCCACTCCCATCGGCAAGTTGTTTGAGTACCATAACCTTGGCCGCTCCTGGGAGACGTGCGAGAACGCCGAGCTCCTCGTCGTCATGTGCATGGACAACCGCAAGTACCTGCACATACCGGACAACTTCGCCTACATCGTCCGCGCCGCGGGAGCGAATATCCGCCGCAGCGAATTCAAGATATCTTTCGCGATCGGCGTCGGCGCGGTGCGCCACGTCGCCATGATCGCGCATACGCAGTGCCGCATGATGAACCTGGTCTCCCAAAAAGAGGAGTTCGTGAAAGGCCTTGTCGCCACGGGATGGACCGCCGAGCGCGCGGCCGCCCACTTCGATGAGTTCGCGCCTTCTTTCGAGATCGGCAACGAAACGGAGTTTATGGCGGGCGAAGCGGTGCGTCTCCGCCGGGAATACCCGAACGTCGTCTTCCGGCCTATCCTTTACCGCGTCGAAGACAACCTGCTTTACCTCATTTCAGAAAAATAGAAGATTTCCCCGAAGTGTAGGATAATACCCTCTCGAACAAAAGGGGATCGCGTATGCCTTTGCTCAAACTGAAAAGTCCCGCGGATTTCATCGGGAAACAGGGTTCCGGCGTCATCAGCTTTGGCTCCGGACAGCCCGACTTGCCGCCGCCCAAAGAGGCGTTCGAGGGAATCAACGTCAAGCGGGATCTCCGCTACGGCCTGATCCAGGGGGAAACGAACCTTCGCGAGGCTCTCTCGAAGGAGTACCCCGGCTCGACCGCCGCGAATTTCGTCATTACGAACGGCGCCTCCGAGGCGCTCGATCTCGTCTTCCGCATGTGGCCGGGGGAGAAGATCCTCCTGCCGCGTCCTTATTATTATTCGTACCTGCCGCTCATTCTGATGGCCGGCATGAAACCCGTGTTCACCGATCTCGTCGACGGCCGCATCGACATCAAAGATTTCCGCCGGAAGATCCGCGGCTGCAAGGCCGTCCTCGTGAATTCGCCGTCGAACCCCACGGGCCGGGTGGAATCCATCGAGACGCTCAAAGAAATCGAGAAGACCACGCAGAAGCTCGGCATTTACGTCGTCTCGGACGAAGTCTACAAGGACCTCATCTACGAGCGCGAGAATTACGAGATCCAGGGCAAGCGCGTGATCACCATCAACTCGTTCTCGAAAACGTACTGCATGTGCGGGGTGCGCGTGGGGTATCTGTGGAGCGCGGACAAGAAGGTCGTGGAGGACGTCTGCGAATTCAAGACCCACACCTCGATGAATACGAACCTCGTCGGCCAGGATATGGCCCTTTCCACTTTGAGCGCCCCGAAGGAATACACCGAAAAACAGCGCCTCATCTGGCGCGAGAGGCGTGATTTCATCTACAAGGGCCTCCTCGACCTGGGTTTCGATCTCTGGAAACCCGAAGGCGCATTTTACGTGTTGCCGAAGGCGAAGAACGCCCGGAAGTTCCTCTCGGTGCTGTACCAGGAGCACAAAGTTATCACGTATCTCGGCGAATGGTTCGGCGCCCCCGACCGCATCCGTTTGAGCTACGCACTCGACGTGAAGCAGATCGAAGAGGGCCTCGGCCGCATCCGGACCGCGATGAAAAAAGTCCGGGTGCTTTGAAGGAACCGGGCGTGAAAAAGGTTTTCCTTCAAACCTTTGGCTGCCAGATGAACGAGCGCGACTCGGAGGCCGTGACCGGACTTCTTTACGCGCGCGGCTGGACCGGCGTTTCCTCCCCCGAAGAAGCGGATCTCCTCCTCTACAACACCTGTTCGATCCGCGACCATGCGGAGCAGAAGGTGTTCGGCCGCATGGGCGGTTTCCGGAAACTCAAAGAAAAGAATCCCAAGCTCATCATCGGTATCCTCGGCTGCATGGCCCAGGAGCACGGCACGGATTTTTTCCGCCGGAATCCCGGGATCGATCTGGTTTGCGGCACCGGCAACCTCGCGGACGTTCCCGCGCTCGTCGAGGATATCGAGCGTCAGCGCGGTCCGCGCCTGGCGGTCGACGGCTTGGGCGGCGAATACGGCTTGGACGGAATCGCGTACCGCGAGGGCTCGGTGAAGGCACTCGTCACGATCATGACCGGGTGCGACCACCGCTGCACTTACTGCATCGTTCCGTACACGCGCGGAGACGAACGCTCGCGGCCTTCGAGCGACGTGACGGCCGAGGTCGCGGACCTCGCGGCACGCGGCTTCAAGGACGTCATGCTCCTAGGCCAGAACGTGAACTGCTACGGCAAGAATCTCGGGGAAGAGGGAATGGATTTCGCCGTTCTCCTGGAGAAGATCCAGACGGCCGCCCCGGGTCTTCCGCGCCTGCGCTTCATCACGAGCCATCCGAAAGACGCGAGCGACAAGCTTTTCCGCGCGATGCGCGACCTGCCGTCGGTGTGCGAGCATCTTCATCTGCCCGTCCAGTCCGGCGCGAACCCCGTCCTCAAGCGCATGAAGCGCGAGCACACGGTCGAGTGGTACGTCGAGCGCGTCGAATCCTACCGCGCGCACCTTCCCGAAGGCAGCCTCACGACCGATTTCATCATCGGTTTCCCGGGCGAAACCGAAAACGATTTTCTGGACACGCTCGCGCTCGTCGAGCGGGCGGAGTTCGACTCTGCGTTCATTTTCCAGTACTCGCCGCGGCCGGGTACTCCGGCGCTGAAGCTCGCCGACGACGTACCGCAGGAAGAGAAGGGCCGCCGCCACCGCGCGCTCCTGGCCGCGCAGAGGTCCGCGTCGGTCCGGCGGAACGGCCGTTTCGCGGGACGCACGGTGGAAGTGCTTTTCGAAACGCCTTCGCGCCGCGACGAGGGTCGCTGGGTTGGGCGCTCGCGCGACTACAAGCGCGTCGTCGCCGCCTCCGCGGTCCCGCTCGAAGGCGAGCTCCGGAGCGTCCGGATCACGGGCATCGCCGACGAGACACTGCTCGGGGAGATCGCTCTTTGAAGCGGGGGACGGGCGCGGTGCTGGTTTTCGCGCTTATAGCCGCCTGCGCGCCCGCGCACGCGAATTTTGGCCGCGCGACGACCCGGAAAGAACGCGAAGCCGCTCTCTCGCCCCGCGGCGCGGCTTCCCGGCTCTACGAGCGCATCCACGAATGTTTCCTGTCGGACGACCACGTTTCTGTCGAGCGGCTCTCCGGCGAGTATCTGGAGACGCCGCGCCAACCGAAGGCACAGGACGTGAAATTCCTACGTGCGCTCTCTCTCGTCAAGCTCGGCCGCGGAGCCGAAGCGCGCGCCGAGCTTGAACGCCTCGAATACGGCGCGACGAACCCCGAGAAAAAAGCCCGCGCCGCCGCGGCGATCGGCGACTCGTTCGTGGAAGAGGGCGACCATTCGTCCGCCTACCGGATTTATCAGGACACGCTCCGCCGCTACCCGTCGTTCTCCGAAGCGCCGTTTCTTCTCGAGCGCCTGGCGGCTTTCGCGCGCGAACTCGGCCACGGACGCGAAGCCGATTATTTCGGCGGCCGCTTGTCCGCGGAATTCCCCGGGTGGGCGCCACCGGGCCCTCCGCAGAGCCGTCCTCTCGGCCGCGGCGCGGTAGAAGAACGACCTCACGACAACGCCGGACGCTCGTGAGCGGGGAGGCGCGCCGCCTCGTCGCGATAGTCGGCCCGACGGCTTCTGGAAAATCCGACGTCGCCGCGGCCGTCGCCCGGCGCCTGCCGGTCGAGATCGTTTCCTGCGATTCTATGCAAGTGTACGCAGGTATGGCGGTCGTCACGCAGGCGCCGCCGCCCGGCTCGGCGCACCTAGTCTCCTTTCTTGATCCGTCGGAAGAATACAACGCCGCCCTTTTCCGGAAGGACGCCTCGCGGATCGCGGCGGAGATATCGTCACGCGGGCACCTCCCGCTCGTGACCGGCGGGACCGGCCTCTATCTGCGCGCGCTTCTCGACGGGCTTTTCGAGGAAGGCGCCGCGAAGGATCAGGCGCTCCGTGACCGGCTCGTCGCCGAGGCGGCCGTATCGGGAGCGCCCGCGCTCCACGCGCGCTTGGCCGTGCTCGATCCAGCGCGCGCGGGGCGCGTGCATCCGAACGACCTTCGACGCATCGTCCGAGCCCTCGAAGTCTGCGAGCTCACGCGCCGGCCGATGTCCGAGCAAGAGCCGCGCCGGAGCGGACTTCGCACGGAATACGCGTGCCGGATATTCCTTCTCGAGCGTTCGCGGGAGGATCTCTACGCCCGCATCGAACGGCGCGTCGAACGGATGACGGGTGAAGGGCTTCTCGACGAAGTCCGGCGGCTCGCCGGGCGGCCGCTCGGCAAAACCGCCGCGACCGCGCTCGGAATCCCCGAGATGCGCGCCCATTTGGAAGGGAAGATCACGCTCGAAGAGGCGGCGGCCCTTCTTAAAAAAAATTCGCGCCATTACGCGAAGCGCCAGCTTTCGTGGTTCCGCCACGAGAAGGGCGTGGAGCCGGTCCTTGTGGGAGCCGCCGAGACGGCGGAGGAAACCGCGGAAAAAATAATCGGAGCTTTGAGCGCATGAGAGAGCGGGCGTTTTTGGTCAATTTTTCGTTCGAGAACGACAAGCGGTCCTCGCGGCTCGAAGATGACGCGGCGGAGCTCGAGGAACTCGCGCGGGCCGCGGGCCTCGCGGTATGCGGCTCGGTAAAATTCCGTCAGCCGCGCGCCACGGCCGCGACGCTCGTGGGGAGCGGCAAAGCCGTCGAGCTCGCGGCCCTCGCCCGCGCGGCGAAGGCCGACGTGGTCGTTTATGGAAGCGAGCTTTCACCGAGCCAGCAGCGCAACCTCGAGGAGGCGAACGGCCGCAAGACGATCGACCGCACGCAGCTCATCCTCGATATTTTCGCCCAGCGCGCCCGCTCGAACGAAGGCAAACTCCAGGTCGAGCTCGCGCAGCTTCAGTACCTCCTGCCGCGGCTTTCCGGAAAGGGGAACGAAATGTCCCGCTTGGGCGGCGGCGTGGGCACGCGCGGTCCGGGCGAACAGAAGCTCGAAGTCGACCGCCGGCGCGTGCGCGAGCGTGTGGCGCGTCTCACCGACGCGTTGGCCGAGCTCCAAGTGCGGCGCGGTGCGGGCATTGCGCGCAAAAAAGAGCAGAGGCTGCCGCTTTTGGCGCTCGCCGGCTACACGAACGCCGGGAAATCGAGCCTCTTCAACAGGCTCACGAATTCCACCGGCCTCGTGAAAGACCAGCTTTTCTCCACGCTCGACACGACCACGCGTCTGGCCACGCTCCCGGGCCGCCGCGAAGCGCTTCTGGTCGACACGGTCGGTTTCGTGCGGGATTTGCCGCACCATCTCGTCGAGTCATTCAAGGCGACGCTCGAAGAGACCGTGCACGCGGATATTCTCCTTCATATCGTCGACGCAAGCCGCCCGGACCGGGATTTTCTGCAGGAATCGGTTCTTTCGGTGCTGGAGAGTCTTGGCGCCGACGAGAAGCGCACGATCCTCGTCTTCAACAAGGCCGACCGCCTCACCCCCGAAGACCGCCGCTCGCTGAAAGCCGCCGATCCCGACGCCTCGCTCGTCTCCGCCTTGACGGGCGAGGGGATCGACGCGCTCGTCGAGCGCCTCGCGGCCGCGCTGCCTGAACGGGTGACGAAACGCTTCTTCCTTCCGCCCCGGGCTTCCAGCCTTCTCCACCTCCTCTATGAAAACGGCGACGTCACCGCCCGCGTCGATGACGCGCGCGGCGTGCACGTGACCGTCACTCTCGCCCCCGAGACCGCTGAAACCTTCCTTAAGCGGCTGAAATCCTTGGAATAGAGATTTTAAAAAGAAGTTTATGAAGAAAACACATTTCGGTTGACCCCTTAAAGCTGAATTGGTATCGTAATAAACGTTTCTACGGCTTATTTTTCCCTTCCGCGCCTTGCGCGACTTTTTTTCTGCCGTTTCGCTTCTGGATAAGTTTAACGACGTTTCAAAAAGGCATCCATGGTCTCAGGCCGCCGCAGAAAACTCGCCCTCTTTTCCATCCTCACCCTGATCCCGCTTTTGGCGCTCCAGGTGCACTCCTCAGATTTCAAAGACCGGCTACTCCTAGCCATCCTCGGCTTGTGGATAGCCGGCGCGTGGATCATCGTCGAGCGCGAACTGAACCAGGGGGACCGCGCGCGGGCGCGCGCCGAGAAGGAGCGCGCCGAGATGAACGTCTTCTTAGACTCCATCATCGAAAACATCCCCCACATGATCTTCGTGAAAGACGCACGGGATCTTCGTTTCGTGCGTTTCAACAAGGCGGGGGAGGAGCTCCTGGGTTATCCGCGCGGTGAGCTCATCGGAAAGAACGATTACGATTTCTTCTCGAAGTCCGAGGCCGATTTCTTCACGCAAAAAGACCGGGAAACGCTCGAGCGCGGAGAGGTTGTGGACGTAACCGAGGAGCCGATCGAAACCAGGCACAAGGGAGTGCGTATCCTCCACACGAAGAAGATTCCATTGAAAGGCCTGGACGGCCGCGCGCTCTTCCTTCTCGGCATTTCCGAGGACATCACCGAACGCAAGCACGCCGAGCAGGCACTCCACGACTCGTCGGCGGAGATCCGCGATCTCTACAACAACGCGCCTTGCGGCTACCATTCCGTCGACAGCGAAGGGACGTTCGTCGAAATGAACGACACCGAGCTTTCGTGGCTGGGTTATTCGCGCACGGACGTGATCGGGCGCATGAAAATCTCGCACGTTCTCGCCGAAGACAGCCGCAAGCTCTTCGAATGGCATTTCGCCCAGTTCAAACGCCGCGGCGAGATCCGCGGCCTGGAGCTCGATCTTATACGGAAGGACGGCCGCGCGATGCCGGTTATTATGAGCGCCACAGGCGTCTACGACGCGGGCGGTAATTTCGTTAAAAGCAGGACCACCCTCTTCGACCTCACCGAAAGAAAACGCGCCGAGGAGCTCGCGCGGTCCAACCGGGAGCTCGAGCTTTTCGCGCGCACCGCTTCCCACGATTTGAAGGAGCCTCTGCGGAAAATCCTCCATTTCGGAGACCGCCTGAAAGAGAAGCTCTCGCGCACGCTCGAGCCCGACGACCACGATTCGCTCGAACGCATGACGCGCGCCGGCGCGCGGATGGGCCGGCTCATCGACGACCTGCTTCTTTTCTCGAAAGTCGCCGTCCAGCCCCGTGAGCAGCACGAGATCGACCTTTCCCAGGCGGTGCGGGAGGCTTTGGCGGACCTTGAGATGCGCGTTCAAGAGACCCGCGCCGCGATCACGGTCGGGAGCCTTCCGACGCTGAGGGGGGAGCCCGTCCAGATCCGCCAGCTTTTCCAGAACCTGCTCTCGAACGCGCTCAAGTTCTGCAAGAAAGAGGAACCGCCCCGCATCGAGATTTCGGGCCGCGAATTCGACGGGCAGGTCGAAGTCACGATCCGCGACAACGGCATCGGTTTCCCGGAGCGCGAAAAGGAGCGTATTTTCCGCCCGTTCCAACGCGTCCACAGCGAGTTCGAGGGGACGGGCCTGGGGCTTTCCATCTGCCAGAAGATCGTCGAAAGCCATGGGGGGACGCTTGCCGCCGAAAGCTCTCCCGGACAAGGCTGTCTTTTCCGTTTGACTCTCCCGAAGCAGGGCCGTCCCGCCGAATCCAGCTAGAATCTTGACACCCGCCGGGATTGTGCTATTCTAAGCATTAGCACTCACTCTCTGTGAGTGCTAGAAGGAGCCCTGGAATGAGCGACAATCAGGCACGCAAGGACAAGGTTTTCGAACTCATCGTCCGAGCTTATATCGAGACCGCCGAACCGGTGGGCTCGCGCATGATCTCCCGCCGTTCCGACCTGGGTTTATCCTCGGCATCCATCCGGAACGTGATGGCCGACCTCGAAGAAGAGGGTCTTCTGGCCCAGCCCCACACGTCGGCCGGCCGCGTGCCGACCGACAAGGGCTACCGTTACTACGTCGACCGGCTCATGGAGCGTGAAGAGCTGCACGATGACGAAAAGGCCGAGATCCGCGCCGAGCTCGACAAAGCCAAGTCCATCGACGGCATGGCGCTCAAAGTTTCCAAGCTCATCTCGGAACTCACCGAGAACACCGCGCTCATTTACATTCAGGGGATCAAGCGTATTTCTTTCCTATCCGGGCAGAACGATCCCGAGCAGGCGCGTAAGTTGTCGGCCCTCATCGATGAGGCGGCCGCCGAGCTTTTCATCGATGGCGCGTTCCGGATGTTCGAGCAGCCGGAGTTTCAGGATTCCAAGCAGATGCGCCTGCTTCTCCAGACGCTCGACGACAAGGACGGCCTCGTGCGCGTGTTCGTGAAGGATCTCTCGCGGGACGAGGGTTTGCGGGTCCACATCGGGAGCGAGAACGCGCCCGAGAAGCTCGATAATTTGAGTCTCGTCGTCAAAGATTGCCACCTAGGGCTCACGCCGTTCGGCGCCATCGCCGTCGTCGGTCCCAAACGCATGCGCTACGCGCGCATCGTCTCGGTCGTCGAGTTCGTGGCGGACACCGTTTCCGAAAAGATGAAGAGGATCTGATGTTCGGTAAAAAAGATTCCGAAACGAACGCCGAGGGCGCGCAGCCCTCCGGAGAGCCTCGAGACTCGGCCGAAGCCCCGAAGCCCGCGGAAGATCTGAAGGTCGCCGAGTACCGCGACCAGATGCTGCGCATGAAAGCCGAATTCGAAAACGTGAAGAAGCGCCTCGAGCGCGACAAGTCGGACGCCGTCAAGTACGCGAACGAGAAAATTCTCGTGGACGTGCTCCAGATCGCAGACAACTTCGAGCGCGCGCTCTCCAGTATCGACCAGGGCCACGACCCGGCGAAGGTGAAGCAGGGTCTCTCGATCGTCCGCGACGAGCTTAAGAAAGTGCTCGAGCGCCACGGCGTCGAGACGGTCTCGAGCGTCGGCGCACCGTTCGATCCCAACCTGCACGAGGCGGTCGGGATCGTCGAGACCGACGACGCCGAGGACGGCACGGTCGTCGACGAAGTTCAAAAAGGTTATTTTCTCAATGGGCGCTTGATCCGCCCGAGCCGCGTGCGAGTCGCACAAGCGGCCAAAAAATAAATCCGTAAGAAAACAGGGGGTTACGAACATGGCTGAAAAAATCATCGGTATCGATCTCGGCACCACGAATTCGTGCGTCGCCGTCATGCAGGGCGGGGAACCCGTTGTCATTCCGAACGCAGAAGGCGGCCGGACCACGCCGTCCGTCGTCGGTTTCGCGAAGAACGGCGAGCGTCTCGTCGGGCAGGCCGCGAAACGCCAGGCGATCACGAACCCGGAGAACACGATCTTCTCCATCAAGCGTTTCATGGGTCGCAAACACGGCGAAGTACTCGGCGAAGAGAAGCTCGTCCCTTACAAGATCGTCGAGGCGAAGTCCGGCGACGTGCGCGTGAAGGCGGGGAACGGTGAATTCTCTCCGCCGGAAATCTCCGCGCTCATCCTTCAGAAGATGAAGCAGACCGCGGAAGATTATCTGGGCCACAAGGTGACGAAGGCCGTCATCACCGTGCCCGCTTATTTCAACGACTCGCAGCGCCAGGCCACGAAGGACGCGGGCAAGATCGCCGGTCTCGAGGTGCTCCGCATCATCAACGAGCCCACCGCGGCCGCGCTCGCGTACGGACTCGACAAAAAGAAAAATGAGAAGATCGCCGTGTACGATCTTGGCGGCGGTACGTTCGACATCTCGATCCTCGAGATCGGCGACGGCGTCTTCGAAGTCCGCTCGACCAACGGCGACACGCATTTAGGCGGCGACGACTTCGACCAGCGCGTGATGGACTGGATCGCCGACGAATTCAGGAAGGCCGAAGGCATCGACTTGCGCAAGGACCGCATGGCTCTCCAGCGCTTGAAGGAAGCGGCCGAGCGCGCGAAGATCGAGCTTTCGAGCAACATGCAGACCGAAATCAACCTCCCGTTCGTCACGGCGGACGCCTCCGGGCCGAAGCATCTGACGATGACGCTTTCGCGTTCCAAGTTCGAGCAGCTCGTGGACGATCTCGTCCAGAAGACGCTCGAGCCGTGCAGGAAAGCGCTCAGCGATGCGAAGCTGAAGGCGGAGGAAGTGGATGAGGTCGTCCTGGTCGGCGGCATGACCCGCATGCCGAAGGTCCAGGAGGTCGTGAAGCAGCTCTTCAAGAAAGAGCCGCACAAGGGCGTGAACCCGGACGAGGTCGTCGCGATCGGCGCGGCCATCCAGGGCGGCGTCCTGGTCGGCGACGTGAAGGACGTGCTTCTCCTCGACGTGACCCCGCTCTCGCTCGGCATCGAGACGCTCGGCGGCGTAAACACGAAGCTCATCGAGCGCAACACCACGATCCCGACAAAAAAAAGCCAGGTCTTCTCGACCGCGGCGGACAACCAGAACGCCGTCTCGATCCACGTCCTCCAGGGCGAGCGAGAGATCGCGTCCGGAAACCGCACGCTCGGCCGGTTCGACCTGGTCGGCATTCCGCCAGCGCCGCGCGGCGTGCCTCAGATCGAAGTCGCGTTCGACATCGACGCGAACGGCATCGTGCACGTGTCGGCGAAAGACCTCGGCACGGGCAAAGAGCAGAAAATCCGTATCGAATCCTCGAGCGGCCTTTCGAAGGAAGACATCGAAAAGATGACCAAGGACGCCGAGGCGCACGCGGAAGAAGATAAAAAACGCCGCGAGGCGGTCGAGGCGCGCAACAAGCTCGACGGGCTCGTCTATCAAGTCGAGAAGTCGCTGAACGACGTGGGCGACAAGGTCGACGCCGGCGACCGCGAACGCGTTCAGAAGGCTCTTGGCGCCGCCAAGGAAGCGCTTGGCAAGGAAGACGTCGACGCGATCCTAGCCGCCGAGAAGGATCTCACCGCGGCTTCTCACAAGCTCGCGGAGGCCATGTATAAGCAGCAGGCGCCGGGCGCCGAGCAAGAATCCGGGGCAAACGGTTCGGCCGAGACGAAGGAAGACGTCGTCGACGCGGAATACAAGGTCGAGGACGAGAAGCAATAATCCCGGAAGGAACTGCTGGGAATTCGAGCGTATAGCGGGTAAAATCCGCTATACGCTTTTTTCAATACGAAGGAAACGATGGCTCAGAAAAGAGATTATTACGAGATTCTCGGCATCGGGAAGCAGGCTTCGCCGGAAGAGCTGAAGAGCGCTTACCGCAAGGCCGCGATCCAGCACCATCCCGACAAGAATCAGGGCGACAAGAAAGCCGAAGAGCGTTTCAAGGAAGCTACCGAGGCGTACCAGGTGTTGTCGGACCCGCAGAAGCGCGAAGCGTACAACCGCTACGGCCACGAAGGCGTGCGCGGGGCGGGCGGTCCCGGTTTCGGCGCGGCTGGTTTCGAGGACATCTTCGGCGACATCTTCGAAGATTTCTTCGGAGGCTCGCGCCGCCGGCGCGGCCCCCAGCGCGGCGGCGATCTGCAGGTCGAGGTCGAGATCTCGTTCGAGCAAGCCGCGTTCGGAGTCGAAAAGGAAGTGGGCCTGCGTCGCGAGGAATCCTGCAGCGCCTGTAAGGGAAGCGGAGCGAAAGACGGCACGGCCCAAACCACCTGCGCGACCTGCCGCGGCACGGGCCAGATCGTAGCCTCAAGCGGTTTTTTCAGCGTCGCCCGTCCCTGCCCGCGTTGCCACGGACGCGGAACGTTCATCGAAGAGCCGTGCGACCCGTGCGGCGGCGACGGCCGCGTCACGGCGGACCGGAAGGTGAAGCTCAAGATTCCCGCCGGCGTCGACAACGGCATCCGCCTGCGCATGACGGGCGAGGGCGAGGCCGGCACGCAGGGCGGCCCACGCGGCGATCTTTACGTGGATCTTTTCGTTCGGGCGCACGAGATCTTCACGCGCCGGGGCACGACGCTCGTCTGCGAGGCGCCGATCAGCTTCGTACAGGCTGCTCTAGGGGCGGAGATCGACGTTCCGACGCTCGAGGGCACGACGGCGCTCAAGATCCCGGTCGGCACCCAGCCGGGAAAAATATTCAAGTTGAAGGGTAAGGGACTCGCCTCGCTGGACGGCCGCGGCCTCGGCGACATGGAAGTGCACGTCGTCGTCGAGACGCCGACGCACCTTTCGGACAAGCAGAAGGACCTTCTCAAGCAATTCGCCGCGCTGTCGGGCGAGAAGGTGAATCCCTTGTCTGCGTCGTTCGTGAACAAGATGAAGGAACTGTTCAAGAAATAACCGAAAAGGAAGAAGCGAATGCCCACTTACGAATACCGCTGCGAGAAATGCCGCAAGAAGTTCGAGCTCCTCCAGCGTATGTCCGAGCCGCCGGTCAAGAAGTGCCCGCTGTGCGGGGGCGGCAAGGTCGAGCGCCTGATCGGTGCCGGCGCCGGACTCATCTTCAAGGGCAGCGGCTTTTACATCACCGACTACAAGAAGCCCTCCGCTTCCGACGCGGCCAAAAAGTCCAAGGACGAAAAACCGAAGGAATCCAAGGAAACGAAGAAGCCTTCGAAATCCAATGACTGAGCGCGCGCGCGCGTGGTGCGCGGTTGTCGTTTGGGGAGCTTTTATCTTCGGGGTCTCCTCTTTCCCGCGCCTCCATGTCGCGCCGGCTCCGTGGATGAAGTATCAGCCGGATAAGATCTTCCATTTCCTCGAGTACACGATTTTCGGGTATTTCTTGACGCGTGCATTTTGGCTGACGTACAATTTCCGCTCGACTCTCGCGCTCGCGCTCGCGACGTTCGCCGCGGGCACCCTGTACAGCGTGTCGGACGAGTGGCACCAAAAGTTCATACCGGGCCGGCATTCGGACCCGATGGACGTGGCCGCGGACGCGCTGGGCGTCGCTGCCGGAACATACATCCTGCTCAAGAAGACGAAAGGCTCCGCCCCTCATGCCTGAGATTCGAGCGTTCCGTGCCTGGCGTTACGATGAACGGAAGACTTCCGACCCCGCACGTCTTTTCGCGCCCCCGTACGACGTCATCTCGAAAAAACAGCAGAAGGCGCTCTACTCGGCTGATCCGCACAACGTGATCCGCTTGGAACTCGGCGAAGAAAAGCCCGGCGACTCCGCGCGCGACAACAAGTACGTGCGTGCCGCCCGCTACCTCGGCCAGTGGAAGGGAGCCGGCGTCCTCACTCAGGAAAACGCGCCCTCCCTTTACGTCTACGTGCAGGACTACAAGGAGGAAGGGGTGAAGCGCACCCGCCACGGCTTCTTCGCCGCGATGAAGATCGACGAGAAGGCCGTCAAAAAACACGAGAACACGCTCGCGGGCCCGAAGAAGGACCGCCTCGCGCTCCTTAAGGAAACCAAGACGAACCTGAGCCCGATCTTCGGCCTTTTCGAGGATTCGACGTCCGAAATCCAAAAGCTCTTGAAGGAAGGTGCGAACTCGAAGCCGGTGTACGACGTCACCGTCGATGGCGTCCGTCACCGCCTGTACGTCGAGACCGACCCCAAGCGCATCGCGCGGCTTGCGGCCCTCATGAAGAAGAAGCCGATGTTCATCGCCGACGGCCATCACCGCTTCGAAGTCGCCTGCCAGTACAAGAAGCTCGCGGGTAAAGGCGCCGCCGGCTGGGTCATGACCTATTTCGCCGACTGCCGCAACAATCCGTTCACGATCTGGCCCACGCACCGCCTCGTGAAGTTTCCGACCTCGATGAAGGACGCGCCGTCCGCGCTCTCCCGCCTGGGGGATGTGGAGCGCGTGTCGAAGCTCGACGCCGTCCTCGAAGCGCTCGCTGAAAGCCGTGAGGAAGCCCGGGACAAACGCTACTCGTTCGGGTTCTACTCGAAGAAGAGCGGCTACCTCCTCCTCACGCTCGACGACGCGCTCGCGCAAAAGGTGAAGAGGAACCCCGTGGATTCGCTGGACGTCTCGGTGCTCCATAAGTTCGTGATCGAGCCCGTATTCAAGATATCGAAGATCGAGAAGTCCGAAGCGATCGACTTCACGCGCGACGCGCGCGAGGCCGTCGCACGCGTGAACGCGGGCGAGCTCGACGGAGCGCTCTTCCTCCGACCCACGTCGCTCGGCGAGATGATCCTCGCTTCGAAGAAGGGTCTCAAGATGCCTCAGAAGTCGACCTACTTCTACCCGAAACTTCTTTCGGGACTCGTGTTCCACTCGCTCGAAGGCTAAAAATGCACAAACCGCGCTCGCTCACTTCGTTGTCGCTCTTTTTCCCGTGCTACAACGAGAAAGAGAACGTCGGCACCATGATCGAGCAGGCCATCGAGGTGGGGGAAACCTACGGCGTCGACTACGAGGTGATCGTCGTCGACGACGGCAGCCGCGACGGCTCGGCCGAGATCGTGAAGAAGTGGTCCGAGAAGAACGCGCGCGTGCGCTTGGTGGCCCACGAGCGCAACATGGGCTACGGCGCCGCTCTGCGTACGGGCTTGGCCGCCGCTGAGAAGGACCTCGTTTTCCTGACCGACGGCGACAACCAGTTCCGTCTGGCCGACATCGAGAAGCTGTTTTCGAAGATCGACGGCTGCGACGTGGTCACGGGATACCGCATCCAGCGCCGCGACGACGCCCGGCGCGTGATCCAAGGGCGGCTCTGGACCTCGCTCAATCGCACGCTCTTTGGCCTCAAGGTCCGCGACGTCGACTGCGCGTTCAAGCTCTTCCGCAAGAAGGCCTTAAAGGACCTGCGTCTCGAGTCGAACCAGCTTCTGATTCACGCCGAGATCCTGGCGAGGCTCCAGCGTAAGGGCTTTCGGATCGAGGAGATAGGCGTCACGCATTACGCCCGGACCGCCGGAAAGCCGAGCGCGACAGGCCTTTCGCGCATCCTGAAGACCTTCTTCGAGCTTTTCCGGCTTTGGGGCCGAATCCGCTCCGAAAAGTGACCGCGGCGCCCCCGATTCCCGTTGAATCGGGGGCCCGCTTATGTTAAGATTCACGGATACCATGCCCTTCGACACCAAACTAAAAGTCAACACGATCCGCATCCTCCGGCGACGGGATATTCCCGAAGGGCTTTGGACGAAGTGCGAGGAATGCGGCGAGATCATCTACAACAAGACCCTGGAGGAAGACGCCAAGGTCTGTCCGAAGTGCGACTATCACTTCACCCTCTCGGCTCCCGAGCGCGTTGCCCAACTCACCGACGAAGGCACGTTCCAGGAATTCTTCTCCGAAGTCCGCTCCGGCGATCCTCTCAAGTTCAAGGGCCCCAAGTCGTACGTCGCCAAGATCAAGGAAGATCAGACCGCGACCGGCCTTACCGACGCGGTCGTCACCGGCGTCGGCCAGGTGAACGGCACCAAGCTCGCTCTCGGCGTCACGGATTCGCGTTTCATCATGGGCTCGATGGGCTCCGTGGTGGGTGAGCGCCTCACGCGTCTCATCGAGAAGGCCACCGCCGAAAAGCTTCCGGTCGTTATTGTCTCGGGCTCAGGCGGCGGCGCGCGCATGTACGAAGGCATGTTCTCGCTCATGCAGATGGCTAAGACCTCACAGGCGCTCGCCAAGCTCCACGAGGCCGGCGGCCTCTTCATCTCGGTGCTTACGAATCCGACGATGGCCGGCGTCATGGCGAGCTTCGCTTCGCTCGGTGATCTCATCGTAGCAGAACCAAAGGCGCTCATCGGTTTCACCGGTCCGCGCGTCATCGAACAGACGATCCGCCAGAAACTGCCCGAAGGTTTCCAGACTTCCGAATTTCTCCTTGAGCATGGCATGATCGACAAGATCATCCACCGCCGTCAGCTCAAAGGCGCTCTTCACCAGTACATCAACTTTTTCAACCGTTCGTAGGAGACAGGGATGCCCCAAGTTCGCCTGGTGAACGTGAAGAAAGTCTATTCCGGCAACATCACCGCCGTGCAGGACGTGTCACTCGACATCGAGCGCCGCGAATTCGTCGTGTTCGTCGGCCCGTCGGGCTGCGGTAAAACAACAACGCTCCGCATGATCGCCGGCCTCGAGGACATCTCGGGCGGCAAGATCTACATCAACGATAAAGTCGTCAACGACATTCCGCCGAAAGACCGCGACATCGCGATGGTGTTCCAGAATTACGCGCTCTACCCGCACATGACCGTGTTCCAGAACATGGCGTTCGCGCTGAAGCTCCGTAAATACCCGAAGGACGAGATCCAAAAGCGCGTCAGCGAAGCGGCGGAGATCCTTGGCATCGAGAAGCTTCTCGACCGCAAGCCGAAGGAACTCTCCGGCGGCCAGCGCCAGCGCGTGGCGCTCGGACGCGCGATCGTCCGCAAGCCGCACGTGTTCCTCTTCGACGAGCCGCTCTCGAACCTCGACGCCAAGATGCGCGTTCAGATGCGCACCGAGATCAAAAAGCTCCACCAGCGCCTGCAGGCGACGATCATTTACGTCACGCACGACCAGACCGAAGCCCTCACGATGGGCGACCGCATCGTCGTCATGAAAGACGGCGTGATCCAGCAGCTGGCCGACCCGCTCAACCTCTACGAGCGCCCGGTGAACAAGTTCGTGGCGAGCTTCATCGGTAGCCCGCCGATGAATTTCCTGAACGGCCAGGTCATCCGTTTGGACGGCAAGCTTTACTTCCAAAACGGCCCCTTCAAGGTCCGTATCAACGACGCGATGGGCCCGAAGCTCGCCGAATACGTGAACAAGGAAGTGGTTTTCGGCATCCGCGCCGAGGATATCTACGACAAACTTTTCACGTCGGCCGCCTCGCCGGACAACACCGTCCGCGCGACCTGCGAAGTCGTCGAGCCCATGGGCGCCGAGGCGTACCTTTACCTCCGCTGTGGCCCGAACCAGTTCATCGCGCGCGTGTCGGGCCACATCCGCCCCGGCGTGAATCAGGACTTGGACCTCGTGTTCGATATGGGCCAGGCGCACTTCTTCGACAAGAATACCGAAAAGACGATTCTTTAAGAAATAGTAGGAAAGGGAGGGGCCAGCTGCCGCCGTATTTCATCCCGATCCTCGCCTATCTTCTATGGCTGGCCGTCCTCGCGTCGCTTTTCCCGGTCTTTCGCCTCGATCTCCATCTCTCCGACCAATTCGTCGCCGCTCATTTCTTCCTTCTGCAGCTCGTGCTCGTATTCGCGTGGGCACTGTCCGGCCCCGGCGTGGCCGCGGTGCTCTCGGGTCTCGCGGCGATCGTCACGCTCTACCTCGCGCTCGGCGCCAAGGAGCCCGCGTTCTTCCTTCAGGTGCTCATCTTCGCCGGGCTCTTCGTCTTCATGGCATTCTATCTCCAGGCGATTCAGCAGCGTTATAAGGACAAGCAGATCGCGCGAGAGAAGCTCGCCGAAGATCTCCATCTCACCCGTAAGGAGATCGAGAAAAAGACGGCGCTGAAAGGCGCGCTCCGCCGAAAGATCGACCGGTTCCTCGACCTCGAACGCTTTTCGGAGCAGTTGAAGGAGGCTCAGGGCCTGGAAGCGGCCGCGAAGCTCATCGTCGAGGAGTCGTGCCGCGTGCTCGAGAAGGCCGACGAATGCGTACTTTATCTGGTCGACGAGGATAAGCAGGAGCTTTCGCTGACCTCGACCGCTCCGGCGGCGCGGGGCCGCATGGAAAAGGCGGGACGGGTCTTCGACCAGTGGGTCATGAAGCGCTCGCAGGCCGTGATGATCGAGGACACGCGCGACGACTTCCGCTTCACCTCCGAGGCGAAGCCGGATCTGGACGACTGGCGCTCGGTTTGCGCCTCGCCGCTCGTCGTTGAGAACAAGGTCCTCGGCGTGATCCGCGCCAACTCCCTCAAGCCCCGTTGTTTCTCCGCGGACGACCTCCGTCTCTTAGACGTGTTCGCCGGATTCGGCGCCGTCACGCTCCGTAACATCCTCCTTTACCGTACGGCCGAGGAGCTCGCCACGCGCGACGGTCTCACTGGCCTCTACGTGAAACGCCACTTCGAGGAGCGCTTGGCCGAGCTCGTCCGTGCGGCCGAGGCCGCCTCGGCGCCGTTCTGCGTCGTGCTTCTCGACATCGATCACTTCAAACGCTACAACGACGAATACGGCCACTCGGCGGGGGATCTGGTCTTGAAGAACGTCGGGGGGATCGTGTCCGACGCCTGCGGTCCACGGGACACGGCGGCGCGTTACGGCGGCGAGGAATTCGTCGTGCTCCTGGCCGGACGCCCGAAGGGGTCGGGGCTCGAGGCCGCCGAAAAGCTGCGGCAGGAGATCGAAAAGGCCGTGTTCGTGCTGCGCCGCGCCGAGCGCCACGTGACGGCGTCCTTCGGGGTCGCTTCGTTCCCGGAAGACGGGCGCACGCCGCAGGATCTTCTTTGGGCCGCCGACAAGAACCTCTACGAAGCCAAGCATTCGGGAAGGAACCGCGTATGTGGCGCTACGTCGTCCTAAACGGGCTGTGGTTCTCGATGCTTTTCCTCGTCCATTTCTACGGGACTCCGAAGAGTCGCGCGTTCGTGCTCTTTTCGATCGCAGCCGCGGCGGCGGGGATCGCGACGCTTCCCGGCGTGGATCCGTTCGCGTGGGTCTTCTACGCCACGGCGTCGTTGCTCGTTTTTTGGGGGGCCGGGAAATTCCGGCTCTGGGCTTCGGCGCGTTCCGTGGCCGTCGGCGAAGAGCTCGAAGCGATCGAGCGGCGCTTGAACCAGGAGCACGGGACGCTCGCGGCGCTCGCCGACGAGACGAGCGGCATCTCGCTTCAGGCGGATGAAATCACACACCTCTGCGACCGCTTGAAGGAAATGTCCCAGAGTCTGGACCGCCTCGAGACGTTCCTGATCCTCGGTGAGGCGCTCGCGAAGCATTTCAAATTCGAGCGGCTCAAGCTCGTCTTCTTCGAGGATATCGACGCGTTCCCGAAACCCGAAAGCGTTTTCCAGCTCTCTTGGGCCGATTTCCAGGGCGTCTTCGACCGAAGCGCCTATAAAAAGAACCCGGATCGCGCGCGCGGTGAGATTTTTGACTTCGACCGCATGGTGATCGACACGCTGTCGCGCGGGGGGCGGCTCCTCTACGCGGCGCCCACCGAATGGGGCGCGCCCTACATGGCGCACCCGGTCATTCTCCAGAACAAGCTCGCGGCCGCGATCATCCTGACCGGCATCAGCGAGAAGGACGTCCAGATATTCACAATTCTCACCGAGAGCTTCGCGGCCGAGATCCGCCGCCTGCGGCTGTACGAGCGCGTCCAGATGCTCGCGACGACCGACGGGTTGACCGGGGTCGCCGTACGCCGGACCCTCCTCGAGCGTTTGGAGGGCGAGCTCGACCGCTCCCGCCGCATGGGCCACAAACTTTCTTTCCTCCTCATCGACATCGACGACTTCAAGCGGTTCAACGACCAGTGCGGGCATCTCGTGGGGGACGTCGTTCTCCGTGAAGTCGCCGACACCGTCCGAAAGAATATCCGCGAGGTCGACCTCGTGGGACGTTACGGCGGGGAGGAGTTCGGTGTTTTTCTCATCGAGACCGACGAGGCGGGCGCCCTCTTCGTCGCCGAGCGTATCCGGAAGGCGATCCAAGACAAACAGTACCGCGCCTACGACGAAGACTTAAAGGTCACGGTGAGCATCGGCTGTTCCACCTACGCCGCGGGTCAACCGCAGGACGCCGCGAGTATCGTCGACACCGCCGACGGAGCCCTGTACGGAGCCAAGCGAGCGGGTAAGAACCGCGTGCACATGGCTGGCGCGACCCCCTGACAATTTTTTCTCTTATCCTGATTCGTACCAAGGTATAATACCCGCCATGTCAAAAGTCGCGATTGGAATAGACATCGGCGGGACGAGCATCAAGCTCGGCCTCGTCACGGGCCAGGGCCGCCTGATCGAGAAGACCTCTTTTCCGACCGATAAAAAGGGCGGCCGCGAGAAAACCCTCCGGGAGCTCGAGCGCCAGGTGAAAGCGTTCGCCGCGAAGGCGCGCTCCGCCGGCCACCAAGTCGCGGGCGTGGGCATCGGCGCTCCGGGCCCCGTCGACGTCGATCGCGGTTTCGTCTACTTCTTCCCGAACGTCCCCGGCTGGAAAGACACGCCGCTCGTTTCAATCCTCTCTAAGCGCCTCCGGATGCCGGTCCGTCTCGACAACGACGCCAACGCCATGGCGCTCGGCGAATTCCTCTTCGGCGCGGGCCGCGGTGTAAAGAACGGCATCGCCCTCACGCTAGGCACGGGGGTCGGCGGCGGCATCATTCTGGACGGCAAGCTTTTCCATGGCCCGACGTACTCTGCGGCCGAGATCGGCCATCTCGTTATCAACGAGGACGGCCCCAAATGCGGCTGCGGCAACACTGGCTGCATCGAAACGTACGTCGGCAACGGTTATTTCACCCGGGAAATCGAGCGCCGCCTGGCCAAGGGCGAGAAAAGCGTCCTTTCGGCTTGGATCAAAGAAGGGAAGACGCTCACACCTCTCCTTGCGAAGGAAGCATGGAAGAAGGGCGACCGTTTCGCGAAGAAAATGTGGGCGGACACGGGAACGCATCTGGGCAACGCCCTCGTGGGCCTCGTGAACATCCTGAATCCAGAAAAGATCATCCTGGGCGGCGGAATAGCCCAGAACCCCGAGATCCTTTTTCCGCACGTCATCGAAACGATCCGGAAGAAGGCGTTTCCGATCGCCTTCCGTTCGCTGAAAGTGGTCCCGGCGCGTCTCGGCACCGAAGCGGGGCTCATCGGCGCGGCAGCGCTCGTTTTCGCGAACTCGGAGGGGAAGCGCACGTGACCCTTCTTCGCCGCGTCCTTTTCGCCGCTCTGCTCGCAGGCGCGCTTTTCCAGACCCCCGCTTTCGCCGACGCCCCCGCACCCGAGGGAACGGCCGCCAATCCAGCCTCGCCGGCCGGAGCCTCCGAGAAGAACGAGGCGCTCGTTCCGATCCAGGTGAAGGGCGACAACGTCGAATATTTCCACGAGGAAGAGAAGGCAATCGGGACCGGCAACGTCTCGATCGATTACGAAGGCTCGCGTCTTACCGCCGACAAGATCACGGTCTTCATGAAACAAAAGACCGCGCTTGCCGAAGGCAACGTGACCCTCACTCAGGAAGGTGCGACCTACAAAGGACAGCGCGCCGAATACGATTACGCCCGGAAGGTCGGGACCGTCACCGGAATGGCGGCCACAATCGAGCCGGGCCTGCACGGCAAGGCCAAGCAGGTGGAAATCGTCTCCGAAGGTCATTACCGCATGAAGGACGCTTACTTCACGACGTGCGACCCTTGCAATGACAACCCGTTCTACCGCGTCCAGGCGAAGTCGATCGACATCTATCCCGGCAAGAAGGTAGTCGTCAAGAACGCGCTCATCCTCGTGAAGGGCATCCCCGTCTTTTTCGTGCCGGTCTACGTGCAGCCGCTCGTGAATTTCGACCGCTTCCCTGTGCAGCTCGTGCCAGGCAAAAACTCCGAGTGGGGCCCGTTCCTTCTTTCCCGCTGGCGTTACGAGCTTGCCGATTCGCCTTCGCTTCAGTCGAAGGGGAACATCCAAGCCGACTACCGCATCAAGCGCGGCGTCGGCGTCGGCGTCGAGAATTTCTACAAGGGCGATAAGATCGGTCGCGGCGCCGCGCGCGTGTACTACGCCGACGACCATGACGCCCCGCCGCTCGGAGAGACGAAGGGCCGCTACCGCGGCCAGTTGCGGCACCAGGTTCCGCTCACGCCGGACACCACCCTCACCGCCGAATTCAACAAGCAGTCCGATCCGGAGATCGTGAAGGACTTCTTCTTCGACGAGGAATACGAACGAGACGCGTTCCCCGACACCTACGTGTCCCTGATCACGTCGAAGCCCGAATACACACTCTCGTTCCTCGAGCGCGAGCGCGTCGACGACTTCTACACCGTCGTCGAACGCAGCCCCGAGGTCCGCTTCGACACGCACAACCGCCGCTTCGCCGAGACGCCGTTCTACCTGCGTCAGGAGTTCCAATTCGCGAACTTGAAGAAAGAATTTGCCCGCTCGGAGAACCAGCTAGACGTGATGCGCTTCGACGTGAACCAGACGCTTTCCTACGACGGCCAGATCGGTCCCGTGTCCGTGACGCCGCGCGTGGGCACCCGTCAGACCTACTATTCGCGCCGTCTCGAGGATTCCGAGGATCTCGTCCGCGCCACCTTCGACCCGGGCCTCGACATCTCGACGCGCTTCTACCGCACCTACAACAAGAACGTGCACAAGTGGGGCCTCGATTACAACGGCATCCGCCACATCTTCACACCCACGGCGAGCTACAATTTCCGCCCGAACCCGACCGCGCCGCGTACGATCCTGCAGCAGTTCGACGCGATTGACGCCCTCGACAAGCGCAACTTCATCCGGTTCCAGTTCGAGAACAAGTTCCAGACCAAGCACCACGAGAAGGGGACGGGCGCTCTCTACACCCGCGAGATCGCGCGCGTGATTCCGTTCTTCGACATGGATTTCGACACCAAGCGCCTCGAAAATATCGGGTACGACGTGGAGCTGCGTCCCTACAGCTGGCTCGGCATCGAGTCGGACGCGCTTTACGATCCCCGCCAGGACAACTTCGAGACCGTGAACTTCGATTTCTATCTGGGCGAGAAGGACGGCGTGCAGGTCGGCGTCGGACACCGTTACGTGCGCGACGAGTCGAGTCTTTTGACCACCGAAGTCCGCTGGACGATCAACCCCGAGTACTCGGTGCGCGTGTACGAGCGCTTCGAGTTCGACGACGACGAGTCCGAAGAGTTCGAGATCACCCTTTCCAAGACGTTCGAATGCGTCATTGCCGATTTCACGTACAACCACAGGGAAGGCGACACGTTCTTCGTGGTTCTGCGGCTCAAGGGTTTCCCGAAGGCCTCCTTCGGTCTTAGTCAATCGTACAACCGTCCGAAGGCGTCGCCGGGACGCCTCTAAAGTCCCTATAAGGAAGGATACGATGAACATAGCCGTTGTCGGTACCGGTTACGTCGGACTCGTTTCCGGGGCATGCTTCGCGAGCCTCGGGAACAAGGTCGTCTGCGTGGATGTGGATGAAAGAAAGATCGCGATGCTGAAAAAAGGCAAATCGCCGATCTACGAGCCGGGCTTGGAAGAGCTCGTCCGCGAAAATATCCGCAAGAAAACCATTACGTTCTCGACCGATTTGAAAAGCGCCACGCGGAAAGCAGAAGTGATCTTCATCGCGGTCGGCACCCCTCCCAAACCCAACGGGGACGCAGATCTCTCCTATATCGAGGACGTCGCTCGCACGATCGCGCGCGAGGTCAACGGCTACAAAGTGATCGTCGAGAAGAGCACCGTGCCGGTCCAAACCGGCGAGAAGATCCGCGACACGATGCGGCTTTTCGCGCCCAAGGGAGCCCAGTTCGACGTGGCGTCGAACCCTGAGTTCCTGCGCGAGGGGAGCGCGGTGAGCGATTTCATGAACCCCGACCGCGTGATCCTGGGTGTCGAATCCGCGCGCGCGAAAAAAGTCCTCATCGAGCTCTACAAGCCGCTCAAATCCCGCATCCTCGTCACGGACATCAAGTCCGCCGAGATCATCAAGCACGCTTCCAATTCGTTCCTCGCGATGAAGATCTCCTTCATCAACGCGATCGCGCGCGTCTGCGACGCGGCGAAAGCCGACGTCGAGCTCGTCTCGCTGGGCATGGGCTTGGATTCGCGTATCGGCAAAAGTTTCCTCTCGCCCGGCATCGGTTTCGGTGGTTTTTGTTTCCCGAAGGACCTCGCCGCGTTCATCCGCATCTGCGAGAAGCTCGGCTACGACTTCGATCTCCTGCGTGCGGTGGAGCGGATCAACGAAGAGCAGAAACGCTATTTCGTGAAGCGTATCGAGGAGGTCCTCTGGAACATCAACCAGAAAACGATCGCGGTGCTGGGGCTTGCTTTTAAGCCCAACACCGACGACATGCGCTACGCCCCGTCGCTCGACATCGTCGCGGCGCTCCAGGCCCAGGGCGCCCGGATCCGCGCCTACGATCCCCACGCGATGGACAACGCGAAGAAGCTGATGAAGAACGTCGTTTTCTGCCGGGACGCTTACGAGGCCTGCAAGGGCGCCGACTGCGCGATTGTCGTGACGGAATGGGGCGAATTCAAACAGCTGGATCTGAAGCGGGTGAAAAAGCTCCTCACGCAGCCGACGATCGTGGACGGCCGCAACATCTACGACCCCAAGAAGATGAAGGCGCTCGGTTTCCGCTACGCGTCCATCGGGAGGTCGTGACGTGGAAGAGCTGAAGGGCGTAATCCTGGCCGGCGGCCTTGGCACGCGCCTTTGGCCCCTTACGAAGATCACGAACAAGCACCTTCTCCCGGTCTACGACAAGCCGATGATCTACTATCCGCTCGCCTCGCTCGTTGAAGCGGGAATCACCGACATTTCGATCGTCACCGGCGGCAATCATGCGGGTGAATTCCTCCGTCTTTTGGGCGACGGCCACGCGTTTGGCCTGAACCACATTAATTACACCTACCAGGAAGGCGAGGGCGGCATCGCGCAGGCGCTCGGCCTCACGCACTACTTCACCAAGGGCGCGCGGACTGTCGTGGTCCTCGGCGACAACCTCTACGAGGACAGTCTGCAGCCGTTCGTGGAACGCTACCGGAAGCAGAAAAAAGGTGCGCGCGTTCTCTTAAAGCGAGTCGAAGATCCTGAGCGTTTCGGCGTCGCGGAGCTGGCGGGCGGAAAGATCCTTTCGATCGAGGAAAAGCCCCTAAAACCCAAGTCCGACCTCGCCGTCACCGGCGTGTACATGTACGACGATAGCGTGTTCGATATCATCAGGACGCTTAAACCTTCCAAGCGCGGCGAGCTCGAGATCACCGACGTGAACAACGAGTACATCCGCCGCGGCGAACTCGAGTACGACGTCCTGGACGGCTGGTGGACGGACAGCGGCACGATCGAGTCTCTCTTACGCGCCAACAGTCTCGTCGCCCAGATGGCGCATGCCAAGTCCAAGGGGAAGGCGTGAAGAGTCGGAGGGTCCTCGTCACCGGCGGCGCGGGTTTCATTGGCTCGTGCCTCGTGAAGATGTGGCTCCGCGAGGATCCGAAGATCGAGATCGTGAATCTCGACAAACTCGCGTACGCGGGAGACCTCGCGCGCTTGAAAGAGATCGAAAATGAGCCGCGGCACCGTTTCGTGCGCGGAGACGTCGCGAACCCGGCGGAAGTGGAGAAGGCGATGGCGGGCTGCGACGGCGTGGTGCACACGGCCGCCGAAACGCACGTCGACCGCTCCCTTCTCGACGCCAAAGCCTTCATCGACACGAACGTCTACGGCACGTACGTTCTTCTCGAGGCCGCCCGTAAGGCGGGCGTCCGGCGTTTCTTGACCGTCAGCACCGACGAAGTGTACGGCAGCCGTCCGACGGGCTTCTTCAAGGAAGGCGCCCCGATGGCCCCGACGAGCCCCTATTCCGTTTCGAAGACCGCTTCCGACCTCCTCACCCTTTCCTACACCCACACGCACGGCCTGCCGACGGTCGTCACCCGCGGCTCGAACACCTACGGCAACTGGCAGTATCCCGAGAAAGTCATCCCGCTTTTCATATCCAACGCGTTCTCGGACAAAAAGCTTCCTCTGTACGGGGACGGCAAGCAGGTCCGTAACTGGATGCACGTCGACGACCATGCGCGCGCGATCCTCGTCGCGTTCAAGAAGGGGAAGGCCGGGGAAGCGTACAACGTCTCTTCGAGCGTGTATCTGCGCAACATCGACCTCACGCGCCGTATTCTCAAGCTGCTCGGCAAGTCCGAGGCTCTCATCGAACGCGTGACCGACCGCGCTGGACACGACCGCCGCTACGCAATCGATTCGCGCCGCCTGCGCGCACTCGGCTGGAAAGAGCGTGTGTCCTTCGAAAAGGGCCTCACGGCGACAGTTGATTGGTACCGGGTGAACGCGGCCTGGTGGCGCGGCATTAAGGAAAAGAACGCTTTTGGCGAATACTATCTGAAAACCTACGGAGACCGCCGCCGGGGATGATCCTCATCACCGGCGCTTCTGGAATCCTCGGCTCGGCGCTGATGCGCCGCCTGGGAAAGCGGGCGCGGGGCGTGTCGCGCAGCGGCCGCGGCGGCGCGGAAACTGCGGATTTGTCCCGCGCAGCCGACGTCGCGCGCCTTTTCGCGGACGAACCCGTGCTTGTCGTCAATGCGGCCGCGTTTTCGGACGTCGACGGCTGCGAACGGGATGCCGCGCAGGCCTGGGCTTCGAACGCCGAAAGCGTGAAGAATCTCGCGGTGGAATGTTCGCGCCGCGGAGTGCCGTTCCTTCATGTGAGCACGAACTACGTGTTCGACGGCCGGAAAGAAAGACCGTACGCCGAGGACGACGCGGCATCGCCCGTCCAGATTTACGGGCTCACGAAGCTGGCGGGCGAGCACTACGCGCTCGCGTGTTCGGCGCCGACGGCGGTTGTGCGGACGAGCTGGCTTTTCGGCGAGGGGAATTCCAAGAATTTTGTCGCGGCCATCGGCGAGCAGCTGAAGAGGGAGCCCGTCGTTCGCGTGCTGGACGACCAGGTCGATGCGCCCACGCACGTCGAAGACCTCACGGATGCGCTCGAGCGCGTCGCGGCGGCGCTCGAGGCCGCTCGGAGCGGCGCGCGCCGCTACAGGGAAATTTTTCAAGTCTGCAATGCGGGGACCGGCACGCGGCTCGAAATGGCGCGCGTGATGAAGGAATCCTCCGGAAGCCCCGCGCGCGTGGAACGTCTGGACGCGTCGGAGCTCAAAGGACGCGTGGCGATTCGCCCCGCTTACGGAGCGATGTCGCCCGCTAAATACGAGGCGGCGTTCGGCGTGCGTATGCGCGATTGGCGCGAGGCGCTCGCGGAATTCGTCCGGAGTGCGCCTTGCGCGTCCTGATTACGGGTTCTGGTGGCTTCGTCGGCCGACACCTCGCGGCTTACGCCGCGGCGCAGGGAGCCGACGTTATTGGGACGCGCCGTCCGGGCATATCTCTCGAGGGAAAAAGCGTCGAGCTAGACCTTACGAACGTGGATTCCTTGCGGCGAGCAGTGAAGGAAGCGGCGCCCGATCTCATATTTCATTTGGCCGGCGAATCGTCGGTGGCTGCCTCGTGGCTCTCGCCCGAGCGGACGCTCGAGACGAACGTTCTCGGCCTGCAAAGGCTCCTCGAGGCGGTCCTTACCGAGAAGCCCTCCGCGCGGGTCCTTGTCGCGTGCTCGAGCGACCAGTACGGCCCGGTGGACGAAGAGGATTTACCGATCGACGAAAGCGCCCCGTTCCGGCCGACGAGCCCCTACGCGCTTTCGAAGTGCGCGCAGGATCTCATAGCGTATCAGTTCCACTACGCGCACGGCCTCCACGTAGTGCGCACACGGAACTTTAGCCAGATCGGTCCCGGCCAGGACGCACGGTTCGCGCCCGGCCGCTTCGCACGCGAGACGGCCCGCATCGAGGCGGGTCTTGCGGAACCGGTGATGAAGACGGGAAATTTGGACGCGATCCGCGATTTCACGGACGTCCGCGATTCAGTGCGCGCTCTCTGGCTCGTGCTCGATTCGGGACGCCCCGGCGAGGCCTATAACGTTTGTTCGGGTCTCGGGCGGCGCGTAGGGGACATCGTGGAGCATTTCCGCCTCCGCTCGCGGAAGCCGTTCCGCGTGGAGACGGATCCGGCGCTCGTGCGGCCGGTCGATGTGCCGGCCGCCTGGGGCGACGGTTCGAAGCTTTCGAGGGAGACGGGCTGGCGGCCCGAGATTTCGTTTGAACGGGCGCTCGACGACCTGCTCGAAGACTGGCGAAAAAAAGTAAAGGAAGGCGCATGAAGGGCATCGAACCCAAGAGCATCGAATTGAAGATCAAGGACCGCTCCCTCCGCGTGGGGATCGTCGGCCTCGGATACGTCGGTCTTCCCCTGGCGGTCGCTTTCGCGAAAGCCGGTTTCGGGACCACCGGCGTCGACGTCGACCCCCGTAAAGTCCGCTCGCTGACCGGCGGTAAATCGTACGTGTTGGACGTGCCGTCGGCCGACGTGAAGGCCCTCGTTCGCTCCCGGAAGCTCCGCGCGACATCCGATTACGCAGCGCTCGCCACGGTCGACGCCGTGATCATTTGCGTGCCGACGCCGCTTTCGAAGACGAAGGAACCCGATGTCTCGTATATCGTCGACGCGACCAAACGTATCGCCCAGCGGCTGAAGAAAGGCCAGCTCATTGTGCTCGAGAGCACGACTTATCCGGGCACCACCGAAGAGGTGATGCTCCCGCTTCTCGAGCGCTCGGGACTTAAAGTGGAGCGAGACTTCTTCCTCGCGTTCTCGCCCGAGCGCGTCGATCCCGGCAACAAATCGTTCGACACGGTGTCGATCCCGAAGGTCGTCGGCGGAATCGGGCCCGCTTCGACACGCGCCGTGACGGCCCTCTACGCGTCCGTGATCCGCCGCATCGTTCCGGTGTCCTCGGCGAAGACAGCCGAGATGGTGAAGCTTCTCGAGAATACGTTCCGAAGCGTCAATATCGGGCTCATCAACGAAGTCGCGCTCATGTGCGACCGTCTCGGCATCGACGTCTGGGAAGTGATCGAGGCCGCAAAGACGAAGCCCTTTGGTTTCATGCCATTCTATCCCGGGCCGGGTCTCGGGGGGCACTGCCTTCCTATTGATCCTCTGTACCTTTCCTGGAAATCGCGCCTGCACGGCTTCGAGGCCCGGCTCATCGAGCTGGCCTCCGCGGTGAACGAATCGATGCCTCATTACGTGGTCCAGAAGGTGGCGCAGCTTCTGAACGACCGCCGCGTGCCGCTCAAGAACGCGTCGGTCCTGGTCCTCGGCGTCGCTTACAAGCGGGACGTCGACGATCTGCGTGAATCGCCGGCGCTCGAAGTGATCGGCGGTCTCGTGAAGGGTGGGGCGCGCGTTTCTTTCGCGGACCCGCACATCGCATCGCTTTCGATGGCCGGAAAGACGCTGAAGGCAAAGCCCCTCACCGCGTCGCTTCTCGCCGCTCAGGACTGTTCGGTCGTGATCACCGACCACGCGGGATTCGACTACGACCTCGTCGCAAAAAACGCGAAGCTCGTCCTCGACACCCGGAACGCGATGCGCCGCCATAAAGGCCGCTCGCACGTGCATTTTCTTTAATGGATGAAGAATGGAAGGGTGTTTCGTTTATTCGATGCAGCAGAAACGTGGCATACAAGACAATGTTGTTTCCGCGTAATCGAAGAAACGAAACACCCTTCCCATTGAGTCATGAATAAATTGAGTCATGAATAAGATGAAAACACTCCTTATAACCGGCGGCGCCGGGTTCGTAGGACGGCACGCGATCGACGCGGCCCTTAAAAAAGGGTTCGCCGTCCGCGTGCTCGACAACTTCTCGACGAGCCGCCGCGAGGCGCTCGATTCCGTGAAGCAGCGGATTAAGCTCATCGAAGGAGACATCCGCGACCCGAAGATCGCCGCGCGCGCGATGAAGGGCGTCCATGCCGTCTTTCATCTGGCGGCGATTCGCTCGGTGATGCGCTCGGTCGAGGACCCGTTCCTCGCGCACGAAGTGAACGCCACCGGCACCCTCGTGCTTCTGGAGGCGGCCCGTGCAGCGGGCGTGAAACACTTCCTTTTCGCTTCCACGAGTGCCGTGTACGGCGACACGCCGGCCCGCCGCCAGAGCGAGGCAGGGCCGCTCCGCCCGATCTCGCCCTACGGCGCCGCGAAGCTCGCCGCCGAAATGTACGCACGCCACTATTCGCTCGAGAAGGGCCTTCCAACCACCTCGATCCGCATCTTCAACGTCTACGGTCCACGCCAGAACCCGGAGTCCAAATATTCGCTCGTCGTGCCCGGCCTTCTTTCGAAGATCCTGAAAGGGGAGAGGCCGAAGATAGACGGCACCGGAAAACAGTCGCGGGATTTCGTCTACATCGGCGACGTGCTCGAGGCGTTCTTCCGCGCCCTCGGCAACCGGAAATCCCACGGCAAGGTGTATAATGTGGGCTCTGGCCGGACGCATTCGATCAACGACCTGGCGAGTACCCTGATCCGGCTCGCGGGCTCGCGCCTCAAGCCGGAATACGGACCCCGCCGCGGGGGAGACCCGGATGTCACCTGCGCCAACGTGCGCGCGATCGGCCGCGAACTGGGCTGGCGGCCGCGAACGGGGCTCGAACGCGGACTCAAGGAAACCACCGAATGGGCGATAAGAGAAAAAAGCGCGTTCTGATCACGGGCGGGGCCGGCTTCGTCGGCTCCCATCTCTGCGAGCGCTTCCTAGAGCGCGGGCACGAGGTGATCGCACTCGACAATTTCATCACGGGAGCGCCCGAAAATGTCCGGCATCTTTCGGGCCGGCGGAATTTCTCTCTCCTTCGCCACGATATTTCGAAGCCGATCGACGTCGACGGACGGATCGACCTCCTCTTTCACTTCGCCTCCCCCGCGAGCCCTCCCGACTACCTTAAATTTCCGATCCAGACGATGAAGGTCGGCGCGCTCGGTACGCACAACGCGTTGGGCATCGCGAAGAAAAAGCGCGCGTCATTCGTGCTCGCCTCGACGAGCGAGGTGTACGGAGACCCGCTCGTGAACCCGCAGCCGGAAACCTACTGGGGGAACGTGAATCCCGTGGGGCCGCGCGGCGTCTACGACGAGGCCAAGCGCTTCGCCGAGGCGATCTCGCTCGCGTACCTGCGCGAGCACGACGTCGATGTCAAAATCGTCCGGATCTTCAACACCTACGGCGAGCGGATGCGTCCGGAAGACGGCCGTGTCATCCCGAATTTCGTCACGCAGGCGCTCTTGGGTAAGCCCTTGACCGTCTACGGCAAGGGCAACCAGACGAGGAGTTACTGCTTCGTTTCGGATCTCGTGGACGGCATCGAAAAGCTCGCGCTTTCGCGCCACCACGGTCCCGTGAACATCGGAAATCCCAACGAGACGTCGGTGCTCGAGCTTGCGAAGCTCATCATCCAACTGACCGGTTCGAAAAGCCGCATCGTTGAGCGGCCTCTCCCTGTGGACGATCCGAAGGTGCGCTGCCCCGACATCCGGCAGGCGAAAAAGCTTCTTTCCTGGAAACCGAAGGTCGATCTGGTCACCGGGCTCGGTCGCACGATCCCTTACTTCCGGCGCGCGGTGCTTTGAGCGGTTCGCCCCTTTTGTCGGTGGTGGTCCCGGCCTACCACGAAGAAAACAAGATCGTCGAAGCCCTGCGCCGCATCGAGGCTTATCTGTCCTTAGGCGCCCGGCCTTGGGAAATCGTCGTCTGCACGGACGGATCGACCGACGGCACCGACGCAGCGGTCCAGGCCTTCGCCGAGGCGCTTCCCGAGGGCCGCGTCCGGCTCCTCACTACTGAGGTTAATCGCGGAAAGGGCGCCGCCGTCCGCCGCGGCGTGATGGCCTCTCACGGCGAGATCGTTCTTTTCACCGACGCCGACCTTTCCGCGCCGATCAAAGAATGCGAAAAGCTGATCGCGGCGCTTTCTGAAGGTTACGACGTGGCGATCGGCTCCCGCGGGGTCCGTTCGCCCGGCGCGGACGTCAGGCAGAGCCCCCGCCGCCGACTCTCGGGCCGGGTATTCAACGGTCTCGTCCGGAGCATCACCGGCCTCAAGTTCAGCGACACGCAGTGCGGTTTTAAGGCGTTCAAGCGCGAGGCCGCGCGCGAGCTCTTCGGCGAGCAGAAGATCGATGGGTTCGCGTTTGACGTTGAAATCCTTTGCCTGGCCCGGACGAAGGGTTTACGCGTGAAGGAAGTGCCGGTCATGTGGAGCGAGGGCCTGGACTCCAAAATCCGCCTCGGCGCGGATTCCTGCGCAATGGCCCGCGAACTCTTCCGTATCCGACGGCTCCACCCCGAGGGGGCACGCTAAAAAAACGTGCGCTTCTGCCGAAAGCCCTCGACAACGCGCGCGTCGGCGCGATAAAATCTAAGGGTAGGCTTTTTTACAAACCACAAGGAGATGTCTCAATGAAGAAGATTCTCGTTTGGACCGCGATCGGCCTGTTTGCGGCCGCCTCGAATGCCGCCGCTGGCGACGCCTGCTGCGGAACGTCCTCGCCCGAAGAAATGAAGCAGTCCGCCCAGACGGTGGACGACGCCGCCAAAGCGCTTGAAGGCACCAACCCCGAGCTCGCAGCCAAACTCAAAAAGATCGCCGCGCACAAGCGTGAGCACGGTGAAGGCAAGGCGGAGCACGGTGAAGGCAAGGCGGCGCACGGGCACGGGCAAGAGCATCCCGCCGGCGGCTCGGAGCACCCGGCTTAAACCAAGAAAAAAAGTCGGTCAGTTGAACGGAGCGGGAGGCCGGTAGGCCGTCCCGCTCCGGTTTCGTTTTTTTCGCGAGAACGGGTTCCTTATAATGACAGATTTCCACGCATTGATTACCTCGGGGCTTTTCCTCCCGATTCTCTTCGCCGCGGGCACCGCCCGTGCCGGTGAAGCGCATCGTCATACTAACCGCCTGGCTTCCGAAAAGAGCCCCTACCTCCTACAGCACGCCCACAATCCGGTCGACTGGTATCCTTGGGGCGACGAAGCTTTCGAGAAGGCCCGTCGCGAAGACAAGCCGGTGTTCCTTTCGATCGGGTACTCGACTTGCCACTGGTGCCACGTGATGGAGGAGGAATCCTTCGAGGACGAAACCACCGCCGCGCTTCTCAATGACCGCTTCGTCTCGATCAAAGTGGACCGTGAGGAACGCCCCGACATCGACGGCGTCTACATGAACTACGTGATGGCCACGACGGGAAGCGGCGGCTGGCCGATGAGCGTGTTCTTGACTCCCGACCGGAAACCCTTTTACGGCGGTACGTATTTCCCGCCGGAAGACCGCTACGGCATGCCTGGCTTCAAGAGCCTTCTGAAAGAACTCGCCGACGCCTGGAAGACGCGTCGCTCTGAGATCGTCGAATCCGCTGATTCTGCCGCCGCTTTCTTGGGTGCTCGCCGTCAAAAGGGTGAAGCGAAGGTGCTCGGAGAGGAGACGCTCGCGGCCGGTTATACCCGGTTCGAGCGCATCTTCGACGACGCACATGGCGGCTTCGGCCGCGCCCCGAAGTTTCCGCGTAGCCACGTTCTTTCGTTCATTCTCCGCCAGGGCCGCCGCTCGGGCGAGCCGCGTGCTCTCGAGATCGTAGAAAAGACGCTGAAAGGCATGGCCGGCGGCGGTATGTACGACCGCCTGGGCGGGGGCTTCCACCGCTATTCGGTGGACGGACAGTGGCGCATCCCGCATTTCGAGAAGATGCTTTACGACCAGGCGCTTCTGGTGGCGACCTACGTCGAAGCGTATCAGGCGACGGGGGACGCTTTCTACGCCCGGATCGCCCGCGAGACGCTCGATTACGTCCTCCGCGAGATGACGTCCCCCGAGGGCGGCTTCTACTCGGCGCAGGATGCCGACAGCGAGGACCCTCATGTCGCCGGAAAGAAGCGCGAAGGCGCTTTCTTCGTCTGGAAGAAGGAAGAGATCGAAAAAATTCTTGGTGCCGAAAACGCGAAACTCGCGGTATTTCGCTACGGGGTCGAGCCGGCTGGCAACGCGCTTTCCGATCCGCACAACGAATTCAAGGAACAGAACGTTCTCTACGACGCGCGCACGCTTGAGGCGACCGCCTCCGAATTCGGCCTGAAAGCGGAAGAGGCGGTCCGGCGGTTCGAGGGGATCGACCGCGCGCTCTTCGATGCGCGGAAGAAACGCCCGGCGCCCTATTTGGACGACAAAGTTCTCGCCGACTGGAACGGCCTCATGATCGCCGCTTTCGCGCGCGCGGGCCGTGCTCTGGACGAGCCGCGTTACGTGGAGGCCGCCGCGCGGGCCGCCTCATTCGCGAAAACGGGCCTCACGCGACCGGACGGAACGCTCTACCACCGCTGGCGCGGCGGGGAAGCGGGAATCCCGGGAAATTTGAACGACTACGCGTCGCAGATCGAAGGGCGCCTCGCTCTCTACGAAGCGACGTTCGACGAGGCGCACCTGACCGAAGCGCTCCGGTTGGCCGATATCCTCGTCCGGCTTTTTCACGACGAGGAGGACGGCGGTTTTTACCTGACCGCCGCGGACGCCGGTGCTCCGATCGCGCGTTTGAAGGAATCGCACGACGGCGCCGTGCCGTCCGGCAACTCGGTGGCCGCGCTCGCGTTCGTTCGGCTCGAACGCATCACGGCCGACCGCAAGTGGCGCGACCTTTCCGACCGCACGCTCGAGGCGCTTTCCGCCGACGTCGCCGCTGAACCCACGTCTCTACCTTACCTTCTCATGGCGCTCGACTACGCGATTGGCCCGTCCGCCGAAGTTGTGCTCGCCGGCCGTGCCGACGACCCGGCGCTCGCGGCGTTCACGAAGGCGGTGTTTGGCGCATTCGCGCCGAACAAGGTCGTCCTCTTCCACAAGGAAGGGCAGGGCGCCGCGCTCGAGAAGATCGCCCCGTACGTGAAGGATCAGACCGCACTGGAAGGCCGGATGACCGCCTACGTCTGTCGCGACCACGTCTGCGGGTTGCCTACCGCGGACCCGGCCGCCGCCGCGAAAGCTTTGGAACCGACGAAACCGCAAGTCACGAAAGCCTAAAAAAGGAAAAAGGCATGACGCCCACGCCGCAAACCGTCGTCGAGAACCCCGTGAAACAGATCCTGCGTCACGGGCAGAGCATCTGGTACGACGGGCTGATCGAGATCAAACATTTCGAGACGATGATCCGCGAGGACGGGATCCGCGGCGCGACCACGAACCCCGCGATCTTCGAGAAGGCGCTCTCGCACCACGAATACGACGCCGAGATCGCGCGCCTGGCGCAGACCGAGACGCCGGAGGAGATCTGGAAGACGCTCTCCGTGCGTGCGGTCCAGCAGGTGTCCGACGCGTTCGCGGGCGTGTTCCGCGATTCGCGCGGCGAGGACGGATACGTGTCGATCGAGGTGAGCCCACTTCTGGCGCGCGACACCGCGGGCACGATCGAGGAAGGACGCTTTCTTTGGAAGGCCGTCTCGCGGCCGAACGCGATGATCAAGGTGCCGGCCACGAAGGAAGGCCTGCCCGCGATCAAGGCGCTCACGGCCGACGGAATCAACGTGAACGTGACGCTCATTTTCTCGCTGACGCGCTACCGCGAGGTGATGGACGCCTATCTTTCGGGGCTCGAAGAACGCCTGAAGGCCGGTAAGCCGCTGACGGGCATCGCGTCAGTGGCGAGCTTCTTCGTGTCGCGCGTCGACACGGCGGTGGACAAGGAAATCGACACGCGTCTGGCGTCCGCTTCCGAGGCCGAGAAGCACGTGCTGCGGTCTTTGATCGGCAGGATTGGGATCGACAATTCGAAGGCGGCCTACCGGGAATTTGAAACCGTCTTCTCGGGGGAGCGTTTCCGCAAACTGGAGTCCGCCGGCGCGCAGGCGCAGCGTCCTCTGTGGGCGAGCACCGGTACGAAGAACCCCGCGTACTCCGACACGCTTTACGTCGAGGCCCTGATGGGTCCGCGCACGGTCAACACCGTGCCGCCGCCCACGCTCGACGCGTTCCGCGACCACGGAAAGGCGGGCTCGCGGCTCAAAGAAGGAACCGACGAGGCACTCGCGCGGATGACCGCGCTCGGCGCCGCCGGAATCGATTTGGACCGCATCACCGACGCCTTGGAAAAGGCCGGCGTCGAATCGTTCGCGGATTCTTACAGGAAGATCATCCAGAGCATAGGAGCTAAAAAATCATGAACCGATCCGAATTCGCCGCGAAAGCGGCCTGGGGTACCTACGGCGAGGCGATCGCCGAATGGACCGGCAAACTCGACCGCCAGTCTGTCGTGAAACGCATCTGGGACAAAGACGCTACACTTTGGAAGAAGGAAGCGGCCGCGCAAGCCGAGATCAAGAACCGCCTGGGCTGGCTCGCGGCCGTCGCCGGTTCGAAGAAGTCCGCGCGCGAGTGGACGTCGTTCGCCGACGAGGTCAAAGCCTCCGGCGTCGAGCACGTGGTTTTGCTGGGCATGGGCGGCTCGAGCCTCGCGCCCGAGGTCTTTCAGCGCACGTTCGGCAACGCCGCGGGATTCCCGGCGCTGACCGTGCTCGACTCGACCGACCCGGCGCGCGTCGCCGACGTCGAAAAGGCCATCGATCTCGAAAAGACGCTCTTCGTGGTTTCGTCGAAATCGGGCGGCACGATCGAGCTTCTTTCGTTCTTCAAGTATTTCCACGCCAAGGTGAAGTCGGGGGACCGCTTCATCGCGATCACCGATCCGGGCACGCCGCTCGTCGAGCTCGCGAAGCAGCACAACTTCCGCCGGGTGTTTTTGGCGCCCGAGGACGTGGGCGGCCGTTTCTCGGCGCTCACGTGCTTCGGTCTCGTTCCGGCGGCGCTCATCGGCGTCGATCTCGGCAAAGTGCTCGAAGGCGCGGAGCGGATGGTTTCGGCGTGCTCGCCCGAGAGCGCCGCGGAATCGAATCCCGCGGCGGCGCTCGGCGTGGGCATGGCGGTGCTCGCCGAAAGCGGACTCGACAAACTCACGATCCTCGCGCCCCAAGCCCTCGAATCGTTCGGCGATTGGGCCGAACAGCTCGTCGGCGAATCGACCGGCAAGGAAGGTTCGGGCGTTGTCCCGATCGTCGCCGAGCCTGTGGCCGAGGTTGCAAAGTACGGAGAAGACCGCTTCTTCGTCGCGCTGCGCCTCGCGTCCGAACCGGACGAAGCGTTCGATAAGCGCGTCGCGGCCCTCGAGAAGGCTGGTCGCCCGGTGCTCTCGCTCACGCTCGCGGACCGTTCCGATATTGGCGCGGAGTTTTTCCGCTGGGAGTTCGCGACCGCGCTCGCGTGCGCGCTTCTCAAGATCAACCCGTTCGACCAGCCGGACGTGCAGTCCACGAAGGACCGCACGAAGGCTCTTTTAAGGAAGCTCGAGGATGGCGGAGAGATCCCGCTCCGCGAATCCTCGGTGCCGCTCGACGCGTTCTGGGAGAACGCCGAGCCGGGCGATTACGCGGCAATCCTCGCGTTCGTGCCCGACCGCGAACCGCTCCGGAAGAAGCTCGTCGCCCTCCAAAAGGAGATCCGCGACCGGACGAAGCTTGCGGTGACGCTGGGCTTCGGCCCGCGCTACCTCCACTCGACCGGCCAGCTCCACAAGGGCGGCCCCAAGACGGGAGTGTTCTTCCTTATCACCGCGGCGCCGTCGGAAGATATCCCGGTGCCCGGCGAGAAGTACACGTTCGGGCAGCTCGAACTCGCGCAAGCGATGGGCGACTTCGAGGCGCTCGAGACGAAGGGCCGGTGGCTCTTCCACGTGCGGCTCGATTCCCCGACCGAAGAGGCGCTCGGAAAGCTCCATAAAGACGTCACGGCCGCGCTGAAAGCGGGCGCCGCTCACGAGAAGGAGCTGTCCAACTACTGATGAAATTCGCGGAGACGGCGATACCGGGCGTGTTCGTGGTCGAACCGTCGGTTTTCTGGGACCAGCGCGGCTTCTTCTACGAGTGGTACAGGAAGGATCTCTTCGCGGCTCAGGGGATCGGGACGGAGTTCGTGCAGGACAATCACAGCTGCTCCTCGCGGGCGACGCTGCGAGGCCTTCATTTCCAGGCCGCGCCGTTTGCGCAGGCGAAGCTCGTGCGTGTCACGCGCGGCGAGGCGTTCGACGTCGTCGTCGACGTCCGTAAGGACTCGCCGACCTTCGGCAAGCACGTGACCGAAACCCTCAATCCGGAGAACAAGAAAATGCTCTACGTACCCGCCGGTTTCGCGCACGGATTCCTCGCGCTCAAAGAGGACACCGAGTTCGAGTACAAGGTGTCGGCGCCCTATTCGCCCACGCACGAGCGGGGGATCGCCTGGAACGACGCGTCGCTCGGTATCCGCTGGCCCCAGCTCGACGAACCGTACCGCGTTTCCGCCAAAGATTCCCAGAACGCGGCATTGTCTTCGCTATGAAATACGTCGACAAGCCGGAATCGGTCGCCGAAGCCGCCCGTCTCATCGGGGCGGCGCCTTGGGCTTCGGTCGACTGCGAAGCGGACAGCCTTCACCACTACGTGGAGAAACTCTGCCTGATCCAGATCAGCGTTCCGGACCACGATTTCGTGGTGGACCCGCTCGCCGGAGCGGATCTCACGCCGATCATGACCGCGATGTCGCCCAAGCCGCTCAACCTGCACGGCGCGGATTTCGACATCCGCATGATCCGGCGGTTCCACGGTTTCCGTTCGACGGCGCACATCTTCGACACGATGATCGCGGCCCAGCTCCTGGGCTACGACCACCAGGGCTATGCGGACTTGGTCGAACGCCACTGCGGCGAGAAGCTTTCGAAATCCAGCCAGAAGGCCGACTGGTCGCGCCGCCCGCTCGACGAGAAGATGCTCGACTACGCCGTAAAGGACACGCATTACCTGAATCCGGTGAAGCTTCAGATGGAGGCCGAGCTCCGTGAGCTCGGGCGCTTCGAGTGGCACCGCCAGTGGTGCGCGCGCCTTCTCAACGCACTCATGAACGAGACTGACGCTCCGCGCGAGGAAACCGGCCGCGAATGGCAGGTCAAAGGATGCCGCGAGCTTTCGGGAAAGGCGCTCACGTACCTTCGCGAGCTTTGGTACTGGCGCGACAAGGAAGCGCGCCGCAGGGACCGCCCGAGCTTCAAGATTCTCAACACCGAGTATCTAATCGAAATCGCGAAGTGGGCCGTCGCGAATCCGGGAACGGACGCGGGAATGATGCCGAAGGCGCCGTCCAACGTGCGTCACGAGCTGCGCGAGCCGATCAACGCGGCTCTCAAACGCGCGGACGCTCAGCCGCAGGCCTTCGTCACGCAGGAGCGGGGAAAGTTCGAGAGGAAGCGCTGGACCAACGACGACGCGAAGCGATTCTTACAGTTGAAAGACGAACGGCAGGCGCTGGGGAACGAGTTCAAGCTCCAGCCGAGCTTGCTGGGGACGAACGCGGCGCTCGAGATTTTGGCGTCGGGCGCTCCGAAGACACGGGAAGAGGTTGAAAAGCTCGACTGCCTGATGCCCTGGCAGATCGATCTGTGGGAAGAGCGGCTTTACAAGATCACGAACCCGCCGTCGAAGGGAAGCTGACGCTTTAGTCGTTGTCGTCGGAGTCGCCGCCGCCGAACCAGCCTTTATTCTCTGGCTTATTCGCCTTTTTCTTCGTGTCGATGAGCTGGCCGTCTTCCATGTCCTTGGCGACGGCGTAGCCGCCGACGACGCCGCCGGCGATAAGGGCCGCCGCGCAGCCCGGAAGGGAAAGCGCCGAGATCGTGAGCGAAATCATCATGAGAAGCGTGACGAGCGAGCGGAGGAATGGGATGCGCACGGGGGAGTCTCCTTTCGCCGATTATAGCATAAACCCCTCAATTTGATATAATCACCCCCTATGGCCGACATCGATCTTAAGAACGTCGCGAAGCTCGCGCGCCTCCACCTCACCGACGACGAAATCCGTCACCTGGAAGGCCAGGTGAAAGGGATACTCGACTTCGTCGAGCAGCTGAAGGAAGTAAACGTCGAGGGCATCGAGCCTACGACCCACCCGTTCCCGGTCCGGGACGTCTTCCGCGAAGACGAGCCGAAGCCCTCCCTCAAGATCGAAGAGTTCCTGAAGACGGCTCCCAAGGCCAAAGGCCGCTTCTTCGAGGTCCCGAAGATCATCGAGGATAAATCGTGAGCTTGAACTTCGCCGAAATGACCGCCTCCGCGCTCGCGGAAGCCTACGCCGCCGGCGCCACCCAGAAGGACGTCCTCGACTCCGTTCGCGCAGCCGCCCAAACCAAAGACGCGGCCATCCGGGCCTACGTGAAGCTGGAGGGCGCCCAGCCCAAGCACCGCAAAGCCGAAAAGAAATCGCCGCTCTGGGGCGTCCCCGTCGCGGTGAAGGACAATATCTGCGTCGAAGGGCAGGAAGCCACCTGCGGTTCCAAAATCCTCCAAAATTATGTGGCGCCCTACAACGCCACGGTCGTCGAGAAGCTCTTGGACGCCGGCGCCGTGATTTACGGCCGCACGAACATGGACGAGTTCGCGTTCGGATCGAGCTGCGAAACATCTTTTTACGGCCCCACGAAGAATCCGCGCGATCTCACCCGTGTTCCCGGCGGCTCGAGCGGCGGTTCCGCGGCGAGCGTCGCGGCGCATGCGGCCGTCCTTTCCCTGGGCTCGGACACGGGCGGTTCGATCCGCCAGCCGGCCTCTTTCTGCGGAATCGTCGGGCTTAAGCCCACCTACGGCCGCGTGTCGCGCTACGGCCTCATCGCGTTCGCTTCCTCGCTCGATCAAATCGGCCCGTTCACGAAGGACGTCCGCGATTCCGCGCTCCTTCTTCAGGTGATCGCGGGCCACGACCCGAAAGATTCGACTTCCGCCGAAGTGCCCGTCCCCGATTACGCGTCGTTCCTCGGGAAAGATGTGAAGGGGATGCGGATCGGCATTCCGAAGGAATACGTCGCCAGCGGCCTCGGCGCCGACGTGAAGAAGGCGATGGACGACGCCGTGAAGACTCTCGAGGCGCTCGGCGCGACCGTCTCCGAAATCTCGCTGCCGCACACGAAGTACGCGGTAAACGTGTATTACATCGTCGCCCCCTCGGAAGCGAGCTCCAATCTTTCGCGCTTCGACGGCGTCCGCTTCGGTTTCCGCGAGGCCGCCGCGGACGCGCTCGTTCCGATGTACGAACGCTCGCGCGGCACCGGCTTCGGCGCCGAGGCCAAGCGCAGAATCATCCTAGGCACCTACAGCCTTTCTTCCGGCTACTACGACGCCTACTATCTCCGCGCGATGAAAGTGCGCACGCTGATTAAGCGCGATTTCGACGAGGCGTTCGCGAAGGTCGACGCGATCCTTACGCCCACCGCGCCCTCCGCGGCGTTCAAATTCGGCGAGAAATCGAAGAACCCGCTTGAGATGTACCTCTCGGATATCTTCACGATCTCGGCGAACCTGGCCGGCGTCCCGGCGATCTCGGTGCCGGGCGGCCTTTCCGCGGCGGAAGGCCTCCCGATCGGCCTCCAGTTCATGACGAAGCCTTTCGACGAGGGTAATCTCTTCCGCGTGGCGCACGCCTTCGAGCAGGCCACCGACTGGCACAAGAAACTGGGGAACGTGAAATGAGCCTCATCCCGACGATCGGACTCGAGGTGCACGTTCAGCTGAACACGAAGACGAAGATCTTCTGCGCGTGCGCGGTGCGTTTCGGAGACCAGCCCAATTCGAACGTCTGCCCGGTGTGCCTCGGCCTTCCGGGCGTCCTGCCCGTCCTCAACCGCGAGGTGTTCAAGCTCGGCCTGCGCGCGGTCGTCGCACTCGGCGGCGAGCCCTCGGAGCGCGTGAAGTTCGACCGCAAAAATTACTACTACCCCGATCTGCCCAAGGGCTACCAGATCTCCCAGTTCGACCAACCGATCGGCCGCGGAGGATTCGTCGAGATCGAGACGAAAACGGGCCCGAAGCGCGTGCGGCTGAACCGCCTCCATCTGGAGGAGGACGCAGGGAAGCTCCTCCACGACCAGTCGCCGACTTCGAGCCTGGTGGATCTGAACCGCGCCGGAACGCCTCTCGCCGAGATCGTGAGCGAACCCGATCTCGACTCCGCCGACGAGGCGTACGCGTATCTTACGAATTTGAAGGCGATCCTCCGCTCCATCGGCGTGTCGGAATGCGACATGGAAAAAGGACAGCTTCGCTGCGACGCAAACGTATCCGTCCGCAAGTCGAAGTCCGAGCCGCTGGGCACGAAGGTCGAGGTCAAGAATTTGAACTCGTTCAAAGCGGTCAAAGCCGCGATCGAGCACGAGATCGAACGCCAGACCGCCGCCCTCGGAAAAGGGGAGAAGCTTTTTCAAGAAACGCGCCTTTGGGACGACGGCAAGGAAAAGACCTTTACGATGCGTTCGAAGGAAGAGGCGCACGACTACCGTTATTTCCCAGAGCCCGACCTCGTCCCGTTCACGCTTACGAAGGAGGCGATCGAGGAGGCCCGGAAGTCCCTCCCCGAGCTCCCGAAAGCAAAGAAAGAGCGTTTCGTTTCCCAATTCCAGCTTTCGGATTACGATGCGGCGCTCCTGACCTCGCAGAAGGAAGTCGCGGATTTTTTCGAGAAAACCGTCGGCGAGTTCAAGCTCGAGCCAAAGTCGGCCGCCAACTGGATCACGGGCCCCGTTTTCGCGTATTTGGGCGAGAAGAACCTCGCGATCGACGGCACCGCACTCTCGCCGAAGCTTCTCGCGCGCACCGCGGGTCTCGTGCAGGCGGGGAAGATGAGTTTCCAAGCGGCGAAGGAGAAGGTGCTTCCGCTCGTCATGGAAACCGGCCGCTGCCCCGAGGAAATCATGAACGAGAAGGGCCTCGCGCAGGTTTCGGACGACGGGGCGCTCGACGGCTGGATCGCCGAAGTGGTCGCGGCGAACGAGAAGGTCGTAAACGAATTCAAATCCGGTAAGGACGGCGCAGTCATGTTCCTCGTCGGCCAGGTCATGAAAAAAAGCGGCGGCAAGGCCAATCCTGGCAAGGTGCAGGAGCGCCTCCGCCAGCGCCTGGCCGCCTCCGCGTGAAGCTCTCTCCGCGGAGGGCGCTCGTCCCCGCGGCTCTCGCCCTCGTCCTCCTCCTCGGTCTCGCGGCCGCCGGATTCACGGCCGATCTCCTGAAAGGCGTCGACCGCCGTGCGTTCGAACGCCAGCTCGATCTCTTTGTCGAAGTCGTCCAGCTCGTGCGGAGCGAGTACGTGGACGAAGTGAAGATGGAAAAACTTTTCTCGGGCGCTCTCTCAGGGATGCTCCGCTCGCTCGACCCCTACAGCCAATTCCTCGACGCCGAGGCCTACAAAGACCTGAAAAGCGACACCGAAGGCCAGTTCGGCGGCGTCGGAGTGGAAGTGGGCGCCAAGGCCGGCGTTCTCCACGTGATCGCGCCGCTCGATGAATCGCCCGCGTCCCGCGCGGGCTTGAAGGCCGGCGATGTCATCGTAAAAATCGACGGGGAGGCCATGCGGGACTTGCCGCTTTCCGACGCTGTCCACCGCCTGCGCGGCGCTCCCGGCACCCACGTGCGCCTCACCGTGATGCGCGAAGACTCGGACAAACTCCTCGATTTCGACGTGAAACGTGAGCGCATCGCGATCCGGAGCGTGAAGGAAGCGCGGATACTGGAAGGCGGTATCGCGTATCTACGCCTTTCGGCTTTTCAGGAAAATACCGCGGCCGATTTTGACGCGGCGATCTCGCGGCTCCGCGGGGAGGGGATGACGGCCCTCATCCTCGATGTGCGGAACAATACGGGCGGCCTTCTTCTCGCCGCGATCGAGGTGGCCGAGCGCTTCGTGCCGGCCGGAAAAACCGTGATCGCGACCCGCGGGCGGAATCCAAAGAAGGGCCAAAAGTATGTTTCGGGCAATAAAGAGCCGCTCCGGCTCCATCCGCTCGTCATCCTCGTCAATAAAGGCAGCGCGTCGGGTTCGGAAATCCTCGCCGCGGCGATCCAAGATCACAAACTCGGCGTGATCGTGGGGCAGAAAACGTTCGGAAAAGCTTCGATCCAGACCCTCGTGCCCCTCCCGGATGGCACGGCGATCCGCATGACGACGTCGAAGTACGAAACGCCCGCGGGCCGTATTCTCCACGAAGCGGGCGTGAAACCCGACGTCGAGATCGAACCGGCCGATCCGAACGGCAAAGACCCGGCGCTCGACCGCGCGCGTTCGCTCGCGCGCGAGCTTTCCGGAGTGCCTCGGGCATGATGGACCGCCGCCTCACGATCGCGCTCGCCGTCGCCTTCATCGTGACGGTCGCCGTTTTTACCGTACGCGGCTGCACGAAGCGTTCCGACGTGCCGAAATCCGCACCCGCGCGTGTCGCGCGTCCAGTGAAGCCCGCGCCCGTGAAACCGAAGCCGAAGCCCAAGCGTCCTTATAAAGCCCCCGAAACCGTGCCGTCGCCCGTGACGCGTCCGTCCGGGGGAGAGGCGAAGCTCGCGATCGTGCTCGACGACTGGGGCCGCAAATACGACATTTTCGAGGAGGTGCTCGCGCTCGAGCGGCCGCTCACGCTCGCCGTCATCCCGCATCTTCCATATAGCGCGCGGATCGCACGCGAAGGCCGCGCGGCCGGTCTCGGCATCATCGTCCACTTCCCGATGCAGCCGAAGGCGGAGACGCACGTCGAACCCACGACGATCTTGACGACCACTCCCGATGCCGTGATCAAGAAGCGCTTGGACGACGCGTTCCGTTCCGTCGCGGGCGCCCAGGGTATGAACAACCACCAGGGTTCCGCCGCCACGAGCGACCTCCGCGTCATGCGCACGGTGCTCGGGCACTTGAAATCGAAGAACGTCTTCTTCCTCGATTCGAACGTGATCTCAACCACCGTCGGCCCGCGCGTGGCGAAGGAAATCGGCATCCCTTTCACGAAACGCGACGTCTTCTTAGACAACGAGCTCGACGAGGACGCGATCGTCGAGCAGCTCCGGAAGGCCAAGCGCATCGCGCTTTCGCGCGGGAGCGCCGTCGCCATCGGCCACGACCACGACGTGACGCTCGCGGCCATCCGCCGCGTTCTTCCGGAGATTGAGCGCGAAGGCGTGCGGCTCGTACTCGCCAAAGACCTCCTTCTCTACCCCGAGGACGACATCGAGTGATCACCCTCGGCGTGGAAACCTCCTGCGACGAGACGTCCGTCGCGATCGTTTCGGGGCGGAAAATCCTCTCGAACGTCGTCGCCTCGAGCCTCGAGGAACAAAAGCGCTACGGCGGCGTCGTGCCGGAGATCGCCTCGCGCGCCCAGCTCGAGGTGCTCCTACCCACGCTCGACGAGGCCCTTAAAAAAGCGAAAGTTCCGCTCCGCAAGGTCGATCTCATCGCCGTCACGCGCGGCCCCGGCCTCATGGGATCGATCCTCGTCGGCCTTTCGGCGGCCAAAGCGCTCTCGCTCGCGCTCGGGAAGCCCCTCGTGGGCGTGGACCACGTCCTAGCGCACGCCTACGCCGGGTTTCTTTCGGACCCCAAGCTCAAGTTCCCGTGTCTCGGCCTGGTCGTCTCCGGCGGGCACACGATGCTCCTTCGCATGGAATCGGCGTCCCACATGAAAACCCTCGGAAAAACGCTCGACGACGCGGCTGGGGAAGCCTTCGATAAAGTTGCAAAGATCCTAGGGTTGGGATATCCTGGGGGTCCAGAAATCGACCGGCTGTCCAAGAAGCAAGATCCGAACGTTTTTCGCTTCACCCGACCCTTTCTTTCGAGCGATTCGCTCGATTTCAGCTTCAGCGGAATCAAGACCGCCGTGTACCACCAGGTGGAAGCCCTGAAGAAAAAGGCGAAGGGGCCCGGTCCGAAGGTTCGCGCGCAGATTTGTTCGGGCTTCCAGGAAGCCGTCTGCGAGACGCTCGTCAAAAAGAGCGTGCGCGCCGCGGCGCGCGAGAACCTGAAGACGATCGTGATCGGCGGCGGGGTGAGCGCCAATTCCCGCCTGCGCGAGATGATGGCCGAAGCAGCGGACGAAGCGGGCCTGAAGGCCGTGTTTCCGCCGCTCGCGCTCTGCCAGGACAACGCGGCGATGATCGCTTCCTACGGTGAAGCGCTTTACCGGGAGGGGCGGCGAGACGCGCTCGACATGCCCGGATACCCCGATTTCGAGCACCACGACGGAGCCACGAGTGGAAGAAAATAAGACCCCGCAAGAAGAGCCGAACCCCGCCGATGAGCGCTACCTCATCGACGTCCGCGAGGCGGCGGACCTCCTCGACATCAGCGAGGAAGAGCTCTGGGCGCTCGTCCACGACCACAAGATCCCCACGCACAACATCGCCGGGGCGTTCCTGCGCTTCAAGAAGTCGGACATCGAGGCGGTCAAGATCAAATGGCGCATCCACCGCGAGCTCTTCCCCAAGAAGCAGCGCTGGTTCGCGCACCGCGACACGGTCAAGGCGGCTGGCATCGCCGAGAAACTCTCGGACTTCTGGTACTTCAACGATTTTTACGTGATTTGTTCGTTGCTCATCATCGTGCTGCTCTACGTGATCATCAATACCCAGTAAAAGGCCCGCCAAAAAACCCCCGATGAAATTCGTCCTGCTCGACGGCAACTCGTTCTGCTACCGGGCATTCTTCGCCATCCGCGAGCTCCGCAACTCGAAGGGTCAGCCGACGAACGCCGTTTACGGCTTCATCACTATGCTGGAAAAGCTCCTCAAAGATATCAAGCCCGACGGCATGGTGCTCACGTTCGACATGAAGGGCCCGACGCACCGCCACGAGAAGTACGAGGAGTACAAGGCCCAGCGCAAGCCCATGCCCGACGACCTCCGCTCCCAAATCCCCCTCATCAAGGACGTCGTTCGCGCCTACCGGATCCCCATCTTCGAGAAGGAAGGGTACGAGGCCGACGACGTGATCGCGACGCTCGCCGAGCGGATCAAGGCCGCGGGCCACGAGACGTTCATCGCGACCGGCGACAAAGACATGCTCCAGCTCGTGGGAAAATCGGTGAAGATCGTGAATCCACAAAAGGAGAACTTCATCTACGACGAGGCCGCCGTCAAAGAACGCTTCGGTGTGGACCCGGAGCGCGTGACGGACGTCATGGCCCTCATGGGCGACGCCTCCGACAACATCCCGGGGGTCACTGGCATCGGGGAAGTGACGGCGTCCAAGCTCATTATCGAATTCGGCTCGCTCGATGCACTTTATAAGAATCTCGCGAAGGTGAAAGGCGACAAGCTCCGCGCGAACCTCGAAGCGGGGAAGGAAATGGCGTATCTCTCGAGGGACCTCGCCACCGTCGACCGCGCCGTGCCAATCGACATCGACGTGACCGCGCTCAAGCGCTGCGAGCCGGACGCCGAGAAGCTCGCCGAGCTCTACCGCGAATTCGAGTTCCGCACTCTTCTTAAGAACCTCCCGTCCGCCGAGGATAAGAACGCCGAGGACGCGGCACTCGAGTACGCGCTCGTTTCCGACGAAAAGGGCTTCGCGAAGCTCGTCGAGACCCTTTCCAAGAAAAAGGCGTGGGCGTTCGATTTCGAGACGACGAGCGTAAACTCGCTTCTTGCACGCCCGCTCGGCGTGTCGTTTTCGTGGAAAGACAAAGAAGCGTTCTACGTCGCGTTCACCGAGAAGGGGCCGCTCCAGGCGAAGGAATGCCTCGAGCGCCTGCGTCCGCTCTTCGAGAACGAAAAGATCGCCAAGACCGGGCAGAACCTGAAATACGAGGCGATGCTCCTCGGGAGCCACGGGATCGAGCTCCGGGGCATCGCGTTCGACACGATGGTCGCCTCCTACTGCCTCAATCCGGCCAAGCCGAACCACAACCTGGACGACATCGCCGCCGAACAGCTGGGGATCCGCATCACGCCGATCACGGAGCTTATCGGCACCGGCCGGAACGAGATCCCAATGGAGGAGGTGCCACTCGAAAAGGTCTGGCCGTATGGCTGCCAAGACTCCGATGTCGCCCTTCGCCTCGAAAAGACGCTCGCGCCTAAGCTCGCCGAAAAGGACCTGGACGGCCTTTTCCGGGACATCGAGATGCCCCTCGTTCCGATCCTCGGAGGCATGGAAACGGCCGGAATCGGCCTCGACATCGAACTTCTGGGAGACCTTTCGAAAGAAATGGAGAAGACCCTCGCCGCGGTCACAAAGACCATCCACAAGGAAGCGGGGACAGAATTCAACATCAACTCTCCCAAGCAGTTGTCGGAAATACTATTCGACAAGCTCCGCCTGCCTATGGTAAAAAAGACTAAGACAGGGGCATCCACGAACGTAGAGGTTTTGCTCGAGCTTTCCGAAATTCACCCGCTCCCCAAAGAAATCTTAAAATTCAGGGAACTTTCGAAGCTTAAATCCACCTATGTGGACGCTCTTCCGCTCCTTATCAACCCGCGGACGAAACGGGTTCACACCTCGTTCAATCAAACGGTGACCGCCACGGGGCGGCTCTCGTCGAGCGAACCGAACCTGCAGAACATTCCGATCCGCACCGAAGAAGGCCGGAAGATCCGGCGCGCGTTTGTCGCCGGTACGAAGGACACGGTCCTCGTCTCGGCCGATTACTCGCAGATCGAACTGCGCGTGCTTGCGCACCTCTCGGGAGACGAAAACCTGATCCGCGCGTTCAAGGAAGGCGCGGACATCCATCGCTACACGGCGGGCCTGATGTTCAACCTTCCGATGGAGAGCGTGTCAGACACGATGCGCAATTCGGCGAAGACCGTGAACTTTGGCGTTCTTTACGGGATGGGCGCGTTCAGCCTGGCCAAGAATTTGAACGTCTCGAACGAAGCCGCGAAGGACTTCATCAAGGCCTACTTCGACCGTTACCCGAAGGTGAAGGTCTACCTCGACAAGAATCTCGAGGGGGCGCGGAAAGACGGCTACGTGCAGACCGCGTTCAAGCGCCGCCGGTATATCCCGGAGATCCTTTCGAGGGACGTGCGCGTGAAGGCGTTCGCCGAGCGCACCGCGAACAACATGCCGATCCAGGGCACTGCGAGCGACATCATCAAGATCGCGATGATCCGCATCGCCGGGAAACTCGCGGCGGGGAAGTGGGGCGCGCGGATGATCCTGCAGGTGCACGACGAACTCGTGTTCGAAGTGCCCAAAACCGAAGAGAAGAAGCTTGTCGCGATGGTGCGTGCCGAGATGGAAGGCGCCGTGGATTTCAAGGTGCCGATGGACGTTTCAGTGAAGGCCGGGCCGAACTGGCTCGACATGACGGAAGCCGCTTAAGACCGATGAAACCGAAAGTTCTTTTTTGCGCGAGTGAAGTTGCGCCGTTCGCGAAGACCGGCGGGCTCGCCGATGTCGCCGGGTCCCTGCCACAGGCGCTGGGCAAGCTCGGCGTCGAAATGCTCGTGACCATGCCGCGCTACCGCGGTGTTCCCGAAGGGGAGCAAGCGATCGCCCCGGGCGTGCGTGTACGCTTCGTGGAGCACGAAGAATACTTCAACCGCTCGGCGCTCTACGGCAACGAGCTCGGCGACTACGCGGACAACCTCGAGCGCTTCGCGTTTTTCTGCAACCGCTCACTCGAAATCGCCAAGGAAACCGGTTTCCGCCCCGACGTCGTCCACGCGCACGACTGGCAGACCGCGCTCCTTCCCGTGTTCCTCAAGACGCGCTTGGCTCAGGATCCGTTCTTCGCCCGGACGAAAACGCTCTACACGATCCACAACCTGGCGTACCAGGGCGTGTTCGCCTCGAAACATTTTCCCGAGCTCGGCCTCGATCCGGCGCTCTTCAACATGGACGGCCTCGAGTTCTACGGCAAAATCAATCTCATGAAAGGTGGGCTTCTCTACGCGGACGCGGTCTCGACCGTGAGCCCAACGTACGCGCGCGAGATTCAGTCGAACGAGTTTGGCTGCGGCCTGGAAGGCGTGACCCGCCGCCGGGCGGAAGCCCTGCGGGGAATTTTGAACGGCCTCGACTACGCGCACTGGGACCCGTCGGCCGACCCGGACATCGCCGAAGCCTACTCGGCCTCGAAACCGGCGGGGAAGACGGCCTGCAAGGCCGATCTCCAGCGCACGTGCGGCCTCGAAGAGAATCCGGCTGCGCCGGTGTTTGGCATCGTTTCGCGCCTCGCCGACCAAAAAGGTCTCGACCTTCTTTCGGACGTCTGCGATAAAATTTTGAAGGCGGGCGCGCAGTTCGTACTCCTGGGCGACGGCGACCCCGCGTACCGCACGACCTATAAAAACGTCGCCGCGCGGCACCCCCGGAAGGCGAGCGTCACTATTGGTTTCAGCGGCCCGCTGTCCCGCAAGATCTACGCGGGCTCGGACTTCTTCCTGATGCCCTCTTATTTCGAGCCCTGCGGCCTAGGGCAGCTGATCAGCCTGCGGTATGGCACTCTACCCATTGTTCGCGAAACAGGCGGCTTGGCGGACACTATCACCGACGCCGACAAGAACGACGAAACGGGCAACGGATTCTCTTTCAAAGAGCGCACACCCGACGCGCTCTGGAAGGCGTGCGAGCGCGCCCTCCGGTGCTGGGCCGATAAAAAGCGCATGGCGCTTCTGGTAAAGCGCGCGATGAAGGCCGATTTCTCGTGGAAGCGCTCGGCCGCGGAATACCGGGATTTTTATTCGTCGATGCTTGGCCGGCCGGCCGCGGAGGCCGCGTGATCGTCGTCGGAGTCACAGGCTCGTTCGCATCGGGCAAAAGCGCGGCCACGACCCTCTTTAAAAAACAGGGCGCGGTGGTGTTCGACGCCGACGTCTCGGCACGGGGCGCTCTCGAGAAGGGTAAACCGGCCTACAGGGCCGTCGTGAAGCTCTTCGGCGGGAAGATCCTCGGCAAGAACGGGCAGATCGACCGCGCGGCCCTCGCCAAGCGCGTTTTCTCGAACCCGAAAGAGCTTAAAACGCTCGGCATCCTGGTTCATCCGGCCGTCATCATGGACGCGCTCGAAATCATGGACCGGACGAAGAAAAAGAAGGGTATACTCGTTCTCGACGTGCCCCTCCTTTTCGAATCGAAGATGGACAATCTCGCGGATTTCACGGTGCTCGTGAAAGCCCCGGCCAAAGCGACCCTCGCGCGCGCCTCGCAGCGCGGCGTGGACGCGGCCCTCGCGAAGAAGATCCTCGCGGCGCAGTGGCCGCCCGAGAAGAAGGCGAAGCTCGCGGATTACGTGATCGAGAACGCGAGCACCCTCGCGGACCTCGAGAAAAAAGTAAAAGAAACGGCCGCGAAAATCCGCGAAGCCGCCGCAAGTTTAGGTTAACTAAAAAGGAGAGAAAGAAATAAGATGGACATCGATCTGGCGAAACTCAAGAAAATGAAGATGCCCGAGCTGAACCAGCTGGCACACGAGATGAAGGTGGACGGCGTGAGCGGGCTGAAGAAGCAGGACCTCATCTTCAAGATCCTGCAGGCCCAGCCCCAGCAGTCGACGGGCGGCGTGATGACGGGCGAAGGCGTGCTCGAAATCCTGCAGGACGGCTTCGGCTTCCTGCGTTCGCCGAATTACAACTACCTCCCGTGCCCGGACGATATTTACGTCTCTCCGTCGCAGATCCGGAAGTTCAACCTGCGTACCGGCGACACGGTTTCCGGCCAGATCCGTCCCCCGAAAGAGGGAGAGCGCTACTTCGCGCTTCTCATGGTGAACAAGGTCAATCTCGAGGAGCCTCACGAGGGCCGCGACAAGATTCTGTTCGACAACCTGACGCCTCTTTACCCGCACGAGAAGTGGAATCTGGAAGTCGCGCAGGCGGAAGTCTCGACGCGCATCCTGGACCTTCTCGCTCCGATCGGCAAGGGCCAGCGCGCGCTCATCGTGGCGCCGCCGTACAGCGGTAAAACCGTGCTCATGCAGAAGATCGCGAACGCGGTGACCTCGAACCATCCCGACGCCGTCCTCATCGTCCTCCTCATCGACGAACGTCCGGAAGAAGTCACGGACATGCAGAGGAACGTGAAGGGCGAGGTCGTCTCGTCCACGTTCGACGAACCGGCCGAGCGCCACGTGCAGGTCGCCGAAATGGTCATCGAGAAGGCCAAGCGCCTCGTCGAATCGAAGAAGGACGTCATCATCCTCCTCGACTCGATCACGCGTCTGGCGCGCGCCTACAACACGACCGTGCCCCACTCGGGCAAGATCCTGTCGGGCGGCGTGGATTCGAACGCGCTCCATAAACCGAAGCGTTTCTTCGGCGCCGCGCGCGCGGTCGAAGAAGGCGGATCCCTCACGATCATCGCGACCGCGCTCGTCGACACCGGCTCGCGCATGGACGAAGTCATCTTCGAAGAGTTCAAGGGCACGGGCAATTCGGAAGTCCAGCTCGACCGCAATCTCTTCCAGCGCCGCATCTATCCGGCCATCGACATCAAGAAGTCGAACACGCGCCGCGAGGAACTGCTGGTCGAGAAGGACGATTTGGCGAAGATCTGGATCCTCCGCAAAGTCCTGAACGAGCTGAATTCGTCCGAAGCGATGGAGCTCCTCATCGAAAAGGTGTCCAAGGCCAAAACGAATAAAGACTTCCTGAAAAGTATGAATCGTGCTTAAATAGGCGACCTAAAGGGAGAATCAAAGCGCCATGAAAGAGAAGATCCACCCCAAGTACCATGAAACGACCATCACCTGCCTCTGCGGGAACGTGATCCACACGCGCTCCACCAAGCAGAATATCCGCGTCGAAATCTGCGCAAGCTGCCACCCGTTCTTCACCGGCAAGCAGAAGTTCCTCGACACGGCCGGCCGCATCGAGAAGTTCGAGAAGCGGTACAAGAAGAAGGCTTAGGTCACTTTAACCGGACTCCGTCCGAGGGCGAGCGCCGCAACCCGGCGCAGACCTGAACGCGGGGTCCGGTTTTTTATTTCCCCGCCCCCATGCGATTCCTGAGGAAAGCCGAAGAGAAAGAGAAACGCTACGAAGAGGTGAAGAGCCTCCTCGAGGACCCCGCCATCGGCGGCGACCCGACGAAAGTCCGCGACCTCGGCAAGGAATACCGGCAGCTCCAGAAGATCCACGAGCTCTATTCCGAGCACAAGAAACTCGAAGCGGAAACCGAAGGCGCCCGCAAAATGGCCGGCGATAAATCCCATCCCGAAATGATGGAGCTCGCCCAAGGGGAGCTCACCGAGCTCGAAGCGCAGACCAAGAAAACCGTGAAGGATCTGGAAGCACTGCTCGTTCAGGACGACCCGGTGCTTCTCCGGAACGTCCTCCTCGAAATCCGCGCGGGAACTGGCGGGCTTGAAGCCGCGAGTTTCGCGGGCGAGGTGTTCCGCATGTACTCGCGCTTCTCCCAGAAGAACGGTTTCAAGGTGGAGGTCCTTTCCTCTTCCCCCGGAGACGCTGGCGGCTTCAAGGAAATCATCGCGAACGTGATTGGCGAAGGCGCGTACGGCCGCTTCAAGTTCGAAAGCGGCACGCACCGCGTCCAGCGCGTCCCGGCCACCGAGGCTCAAGGGAGAATCCACACGTCGGCCATCACCGTCGCGGTCCTTCCCGAAGCCGAGGAGGTCGACGTGGAAATCAGGACCGAGGATTTAAAAATCGACGTTTTCCGCTCGGGCGGCCCCGGCGGGCAGTCGGTGAATACCACCGACTCGGCCGTCCGCATCACGCATCTGCCGTCCGGCCTCGTCGTCTCGTGCCAGGACGAAAAGTCCCAGCTTAAAAACAAACAGAAGGGCCTGAAGGTCCTGCGCGCGCGCCTTTTCGACAAGATCACGAGCGAGCGGAACGCCGAAATCGCCAAGCAGCGCAAACAGCAGGTCGGCTCGGGCGACCGCTCCGAAAAAATTCGCACCTACAACTTTCCCGATCGCCGCGTGACCGACCACCGCGTGGGTCTTACGCAGTACAATCTCGAAGCCGTCATGCAGGGCGAGATCGAGCCGTTCATCGAAGCGCTCTACGAAGACGAATTCGAGAAGTCTTGAGCGAAGCGGCCCGGGAGAATCTCGCGCTCCTTAAAAATGTAGAGAAAGCGCTCGCAAAGGGCCGCGTGGTTTCCGCGGCGGCGGAGGCCGAGATCCTCGTGCGGCATTACGCGAAGCTCGGAAGGGTCGATTTCTTCGCGGGGAGCCGGAACGTGCCGCCTGCGGCCCGGAAAAAAATCGAGAAGGCCGTCGCGAAGCGCGTGAAGGGGATTCCGCTCGGGCAAATCCTGGGGGAAGCCGATTTTTACGGCCGGACGTTCGCCGTCGACCGGCATGTTCTCGTCCCGCGGCCCGAAACCGAGGTCCTCGTCGAGGAGACCTTGAAGGCGCTCACGGAAACGGGCCTCCGGGCCCCGGAAACGCTCGATTTATGCACGGGCTCGGGGTGCATCGCCGTTTCGTTGACTTTGGAGCGTCCCGATTGTAAAATGACCGCTCTCGACGTCTCTCCCAAGGCGCTTCGCATCGCCCGTAAGAACGTGGAGAAACACGGGTTACGGAAAAAGGTCCGGTTCTTGAAGGGGGACCTTTTCGAAGCGTTCGGCAAGGGAAAGAAAGCTTTTTGGGACGTCATCGTCTCGAATCCGCCTTACATCCCCCGAAACGAGCTCAAGAAACTGCCGCGCGAAGTGCGCCGCGAACCGCGCGTCGCGCTGGACGGCGGCGAAGCCGGACTCAACGTGATCCGGAAAATTTTGGACGAAGCGCCGCGTTATCTCAAGGCTCCTGGGCGGCTTCTCCTCGAGATCGGCAAGGGCCAGTCGCGCGCTCTCGCGAAAGATCTCGCGCGGCGGCCGGAATATTCGGATTGGAAGTTCGTCAAAGACCACACGGGCATCGAGCGCATTCTGACGGTGAGAGTAAATGGATAAATTGGTCATCGAGGGCGGCAAACGCCTCGAGGGAACGGTGAGCGTGAGCGGCGCGAAGAACGCGTCGCTTCCGATCCTCGCCGCCACCGTCCTCACGAAGGAAAAATCCGTCGTGAAGAACGTGCCCGAAGTCGCGGACATCTTCACGATGGTGAAGATCCTGAAAACGATGGGCGCGAAGGTTTCGTTCGAGAAGAACGTGGTCCAGGTCGATCCGTCGGGCATCAAGAATCCGGTGCTGACGTACAAGATCGTCTCCACGATGCGCGGCTCGATCTGCTTCCTTGGGCCGCTCCTGGCGCGCTTCAACGAAGCCACCGTGTCTTTCCCGGGCGGCTGCGTCATCGGCCCACGCCCGATCGATCTCCACATCAAGGGCGTGCGCGCGCTCGGCGCGGAAGTGACGCTCGAAAAAGGTTACGTCACCGCGAAAGCGAAGAACGGTCTCAAGGGCGCACGGATCTTCCTCGGCGGCGCCTTCGGTTCGTCGGTGCTCGGCACGGGCAACGTCATGATGGCGGCCACGACGGCGAAGGGAAAGACCGTCATCGACAACGCGGCCTGCGAGCCGGAAGTCGTGGATCTCGGCAATTTTTTGAAGAAGATGGGCGCGAAGATCGAGGGGCTCGGCTCGCCCTCCATCGAAGTGGAAGGCGTGAAGAGCCTTAAGGGCGCCGTCCACTCCGTCATTTCGGACCGCATTGAAGCCGGCACGTACATGATCGGCTCGGCGATGACGAAGGGCGACGTGACGCTCACCAATTTCGATCTTTCGATGATGGGCGCCATGCTCGACAAGCTCCGCGAAGCCGGCGTGAACGTAACCGAGAAAAACGGCCACGTGCGCGTGCGCCGCGAGCGCATCCTCCGGCCCGTGTCGGTGACGACGCTCCCGTATCCCGGCTACCCGACGGATCTCCAGGCGCAGATGATGGCGCTCATGTGCGTGGTGCCCGGCATCAGCGTGATCACCGAAAAAATTTACCCCGAGCGCTTCATGCACGTCGCCGAACTCAACCGCATGGGCGCGTCCATCATGCTCGAGGGCCCGTCGGCGATCGTTAGCGGCAAGAAGAAGCTTTCGGGCGCGCCGGTCATGGCGTCCGATCTTCGCGCGTCGGCCGCGCTCGTCCTCGCCGGCCTCGTGGCCGAAGGGGAAACCGAAGTGCGTCGCATTTATCACCTCGACCGCGGTTACGAGCGGCTCGTGGACAAGCTGGGCTCGCTCGGCGCCAAAGTGCGCCGCGAGAAAGATTACAACTAGAACCGAACAATCCCGGAAGGGGGTGAATGTATGGCAGTCGTTATTCGTCTGAAATCGACCGGCACCAAGAAGAAGATCAAGCACCGCGTCGTCGTCACGGACTCGAAGTTCCCGCGCGACGGGCGTTTCCTCGAAGAAGTGGGTTATTGGGACCCTTCGAAGGAGCCCGCGGAAATGAAGATCAAGACGGACCGCGTGGAGTTTTGGATTTCCAAGGGCGCGAAGCCTTCGGACACCGTCCGCTCGATCCTCAAGAAGGTCGGAGTGAAGTACGGTCAGTAAGGACAGGAAAGAAAAGCCGTGAAGGTCGTCGTCCTCACGCTCTTTCCCGGCATGTTCGAGTCGTTTCTTTCGCACTCGATCATGAAACGGGCTTTGGCGGCGGGCACGGTCAGCGTAAACGCGGTCGATATCCGCGATTACGCCCACGACAAGCACCGGACGGTGGATGACCGTCCGTTCGGCGGCGGCCCGGGCATGCTGATGAAGCCCGAGCCGATCTTCGAAGCGGTCGATGCGCTCTTCGGAAAGCGTCCCAAGAAGAAAGGGCGCCGGTTCGTTTACATGAGCCCACAGGGGAAACGGCTGGATCATGCGACGGCGGCCGGCCTGGCGAAGGCGGACGAACTGGTGGTGCTCTGCGGCCACTACGAGGGCGTGGACGAACGCGTGGTCGAGGCGTTCGTCACCGACGAAGTCTCCATCGGCGACTACGTCCTGACCGGCGGGGAACTGCCGGCCATGGTTTTGATCGACACGGTCACCCGGCTGATCCCAGGGGTGCTCGGCAGGGAGGAATCGAAGGAATTTGAATCTTTTTGCGGGAATCTGCTAGAATACCCGCAATATACGAGGCCCGCCGTTTATCGCGGCAAGCAGGTCCCCCCGGTGCTCCTCTCGGGAAACCACAAGGCGATCGAGGGTTGGAGGAAGGAAGAGGCGCTCAAGCGTACGCGCGAGAGAAGGCCGGATCTCCTTCACGGGGAAGAAGTTACGGTTAGTTCCAAGAAGGTAAAAGGAGAAGGTCATGCATCCGCTGTTGAAGGCGCTCGAAGCCGAGCAAATCAAAAAAGACATCCCTAAGTTCCGCGTGGGCGACACGATCAAGGTGTCGGTGAAGGTCGAAGAAGGCGATAAGACCCGCACACAGACCTTCGAAGGCACTGTCATGAAGAGGCAGGGTTCGGGTATCCGTGAAAGTTTCACGGTGCGCCGCACTTCTTTCGGCGAGGGCGTCGAGAGGGGTTTCCCGGTCCATAGCCCGAACGTGCAGAAGATCGAGCTCGTCCGCTCCGGCAAAGTGCGCCGCGCGAAGCTGTATTATCTCAGAGATCAGAAGGGTAAGAGAGGCAAGATTGAGGAAGAGCGCAGGCGCGAAGAGGCGGTTCCGACTCCTCCTTCGGCATGACGCGGATTTCCTGAACCGGGGTTTCCTGTCCCTGGCGGGCGTAGACGAGGTCGGTAGGGGTCCCCTTGCGGGACCGGTAGTGGCCTCGGCTGTGATCGTCAGGGACGCTTCATTTTCGTGCGCCATCGACGACTCCAAAAAGTTGTCGCCCGCATCCCGGGAAGTGGCGTACAGGGAAATCCTTCAGAAAGCCCACGTCGCCGTAAGCGTGAAGGATCATACGGTGGTCGACGAGCTCAATATCTTTTGGGCGTCGATGGCCGCGATGAAGGACGCCGTGCGCCGCTTGCCTTCCACCCCCGATTACGTGATCGTGGACGGCAACCACGTCCCCGATTTCGAGCAAGACAAAGACGTCCGCCGCGCCGCCCTCGTGAAGGGCGACTCCAAATCCCTCGCGATCGCCTGCGCCTCCATCGTCGCGAAAGTGACCCGCGACCGCATCATGGAAGAGTACGACAAAGTTTATCCCCAGTACGGCTTCAAATCCCACAAAGGCTACTGCACGCGCGAGCACGTCACCGCACTCCTCGCGCATGGCCCGACCCCGATCCACCGCCGCAGCTTCGAACCCGTGAAATCCCTCGTCGAAGGCCGCTCCCCGGGCCTCCGAATGAAAGATTGCCAGCCCCGCGGCTCCAATTTAGAATAGACCTCCATGGAAACCCTTTTAATCATCGACTTCGGTTCCCAGTACAACCAGCTCATCGCCCGCCGGGTGCGCGAGTCGAAGGTGTACTGCGAGATCGTTCCGCCCACGATCACCGCCGACCAGATCCGCGCCAAAGGGAACGTAAAGGGGATCATCCTTTCCGGCGGCCCGGCGAGCGTGTACTTAAAGAACGCGCCTCAGCTCGACGCGGGCTATCTCGAGCTCGGCCTTCCGATCTTCGGCATTTGCTACGGCATGCAGGCCCTTTCGCATCTTTTGGGTGGCAAGGTCTGCCGCGCGGAAGAGAAAGAATTCGGCCGCGCCGATCTTTTCGTGAAAAGCTCCGGCGGCTCGCTCTTTAAGGGCGTCCCCCGGAAGTCTATTTCCTGGATGAGCCACGGCGATTACGTTTCGATCATGCCGAAAGGCTTCCAGACCACTGCCTTTACGAAGAACACCAAAGTCGCCGCATTCGAGAACGACGCGAAGAAGATCTACGGCGTCCAGTTCCACCCCGAGGTCGCGCACTCCGAGCACGGTAAGAAGGTGATCGAGAACTTCATTAAGGTCTGCGGTTTCAAGAAGTCGTGGACGATGGAGAACTTCATCAAGGAGAAGACCCGCGAGATCAAGGAGAAGGTCGGGACCGACCACGTGATCCTCGGCCTCTCGGGCGGCGTGGATAGCTCCGTCGCCGCCGCGCTCATGGCGAAGGCGCTCGGGAAGCAGCTCACCTGCATTTTCGTGAACAACGGCCTGCTAAGGAAGAACGAGGTCGAGTACGTCCGCCAGGCATTCGCCGGCAAATTCAATTTCAATCTCGACATCGTGGACGCCGAGAAGCATTTCCTCACCGCGCTGAAAGGCGTCACGGACCCGGAGAAGAAACGCAAGGTCATCGGCCACGAGTTCATCTACGCCTTCGACCGCGAAGCGAAGAAAATCAAGAACGCGAAGTGGCTCGGGCAGGGGACGCTGTACCCCGACGTGATCGAGAGTAAGTCCGCCTTCGGCGGCCCCACCGCCGTCATCAAGAGCCACCACAACGTGGGCGGCCTCCCTGAGAAGATGAAGCTCAAGCTCATCGAGCCCCTCCGCGAGCTTTTCAAAGACGAGGTCCGCGAGCTCGGGAAATCGCTCGGCCTCCCGAAAGAGCTCGTATGGCGCCACCCGTTCCCGGGCCCCGGCCTGGCCGTGCGCGTCTTGGGAGAAGTCACGAAGGAACGCTGCGACATTTTAAGGGAAGCCGACCACCGCTTCCTGGAAGAACTCCACAAGAGCGGCCTCTACACGAAGATCTGGCAAGCCTTCGCCGTCCTCCTCCCGGTCCGCTCCGTGGGCGTCATGGGCGACGAACGCACCTACGACAACGTCGTCGCCCTCCGCGCCGTCACCAGCGTCGACGGCATGACCGCGGACTGGTTCGATATGCCGAAGGAAGTTTTGGGAAAAGTTTCTAACAGAATCATTAACGAAGTCAAAGGCGTGAACCGCGTCTGCTACGACGTGTCTAGTAAACCCCCGGCGACTATTGAATGGGAATGAGAAGGTAAGCATGAACCGCTTAACCGATAGGGTACGACATGGAGCTCAGCATCAGCTGAGTATTTTTTTTGAGCTTTTTTAAAAAAGAGAAATACCAAGACCCTTCCTTCCCTCCGCTTTTAGATAACGAAATTGAATTTATAAAAAAACTCGACGTAGATTCCGCGACTCGATTCATTGAGACGCATGGAAAAAATAAATCCGCTGATGCCAAAGAGCATATCAGGGAAGCAAATCAATTCGAATTCGATATTTGCAATCTTTTACTCAAAGGAGCAGGCGCGGCTTTTACATTATATTTTGCTTTGATCGCATATCTGAAGATAACGCCTTCATTTGTACCATTAATTCTTTGGGCTACTTCTGCGTATTTAGGCATGCTTCATCAGAAGAAATGGTCTCGGAGATTGTTGGGCATTGGTAAAAGAGAAAACTTAATTTCCATGGAAGCGGCACTTCAAATTTTCAAGCACAACGATGATAGATGTAAGTTCGTGATGCAGGTATTGAAAGAGCAGTTTTTGTACTTAAGCCGCATAACGGCGAAGCAGAGATTAAATCAAGCAGACTATAAGTATGTTGTAGTATTCACAGAACTTCCTTTTTTTCTCATAAATTTACAGATTATTTTAGTTATCCTAGGAATTTTTATCGCCGCAACTCAATTATTTCCCAACTCAGTAAGCTTAAATGTTGCTAGTTAGTCGGCCTTAAAACAAAGTCCTGACAACGTCCTTTAAGCAAAAGAAACTGAACGATGAGTGATTCGTACTCTGTTCTCGGTCTGAAGCCCGGCGCTTCGAAGGATGAGATTCGAGAGGCGTATCGCGATCTCGTGAAGGTTTGGCATCCGGATCGCTTCGCGCACGATCCCGTTTTCCAGAAAAAGGCGCAGGAGAATCTCAAACAGATAAACAAGGCGTACGAGGAGCTTTCGAACGGGACGCAGAATCGAGCCGCGTGCGAGCGGAGCGTCCGCGTGAAAAAGCATCCCCTTCGTCTTCTGCGGGGAGCGCGAGGACTAGCGCCTCAGCCCATGCGTCGAAGCCGCGCGCGAAAGCTTCTGTGATGTCTTCTCAAAAATGCCATTTCGGCGGTTTGGCGCTCATGTGGACACTCTTTGGGCTTTTGGAACTCGGCGCGGTCGGTGTCTATCAAAGCTCGCCGCCAGCTCCGTCTACGAACGCTGAGGTGGCTCCCTGGACGGAAGTAGATCCGAAGTCGATCCGGCTCGAAGGGCTCGGTCCGATATTGGTTATTTCACGCTCGGATCAACGAAAGAGAGAGTAAGAAGCGTACAGGGCACTCCCACTAGCATCGTTGGTAACATGTGGTTGTATGGGTTCGATCACGTCTCCTTCGACTCAAGTGGAAAGGTCGTGGGGTACCGTAATGACTCCGGAAAGCTTAGAGTGCGATGATCGAAGCATCAACGGAGCGAGAAGGCATCTTCCCATACCGGACGTCGTCCCGACCGACCTTTCGGGACGTCGTCCCAAAACCCGGGGATACACAACAACTTATAGGAAGTCATCATCCGAACAGACCGGGCGCCGTCTGAGAAGTAATTATCGGGGATCAAAATGAAACGACCCATTCCGCTCGTTATGTCCTTCCTCTTGCTTGCTGGCTGCGCCACGATGAGCAGTCTTCCTAAGACTGCAAACGACGTCAATTTCGATTCGAAAGAGGGGAAGACGGGCTGGTCCAAATATGAGGAGACGTTCTTCTTCAGGGGTGTGGACAAGCGCACGACGTACCTGGCGGCAAAGTCCGGGCTTTCGGACGCGGAATTCACCGTGACACAAGCGGATTTCGAGAAGGGATACGCCAAGGGTAAGCACGGCATGACGGCTTACGACTGGAACATCGTGGCGGGCGTGTACGTCAAAGAGATAGAGGGTGGCACTCAGGTGAAGATCGTAGTGGAAGGCTCTAAGGACATCGGCTTCATGGGTGACATGACAGACCAAAGCTGGCCTCAGAAAATTTACAAGGGTATGCGGGACTACGTCCAAGGCGAGTCCTCCATAACGGATCCGAATAAGAAGATCTTTCAATGACGAATACGGGAAAGACTGTAAATCATCGTCTTGATACTTCATACCGGACGTCGTCCCGACCGACCTTTCGGGACGTCGTCCCAAAACCGGATGGATCGGCCCTTCATTCTGAAAGAGGCGTAAACAATCGCCTTAAATTAACGCTGTTGCCGACTCCGATTCCAGTCTCAGAGCGCGTTACTTTTTCCTATATTACAAACGGAGCAAAGGGTCCTTAGATTTTCAGTCATTGTCGCTCCACCTTTTGACCATGGCTTGATATGGTCAACATGCAAAACAACCGCCGGATCTTTCGCAGGGCTTGCACCACACATCTTGCAAATACAGTTATCTCGGATCAAAACCATAGCTCTAAGACGCCAATTGATCTTCCTTGGCCACTTTCCATGATTTATTTTAGAATTTCCGATGTTAGGGGCCACCTCCATCATCTCGGAATTATTCACAAAATCCCCGAATGCTTGCAGAGCCTTGTTCCAGGATCCAAATCGTTTTTCATAAGTGCCTAGCGCAAATTTTGAAAGACCCGCGGTTTTTTCCATATCTGACCCTACGGGCTGTCTTCCAAGCTTTTGCCAAACATCGGCTAAATTGCCGAACAACGTCTCTTCCTTGTTATTCGACGTCAGAACAATTCTTAATCCGGCCACCTCTAGCGCTGTATTCCATGCGCCAAATCGTCTAAGAATTGTGGTCTTTCCAAATCTGCCCTTTTCATCATAGGCGGCTGCCGTTAAGGTTGTCTGTCCCATGGATTCCGCGACCCTTCGAATGTCGGCCGCCAACTCCTTATTTGGAATATTTCGCCTTCTAAGGTTAATTTCAAATTTTTTCATACGCTCAATCCAAAAATGGCTCTATCCATTTTCTAAATAACTTTAACGCATCCGCCGGCACCACAATCGGGAAATCAACAAGCGCGTCCACGCCATGCGCCATGAAGTCGCGCGTGTTCCAGGTGACAAATGCGGATACTTTTGCCAAATGCGCCGAGCAAAGGATGGAGGCATCTCCCTTATCTAATTTGTGTAGAAATCGTTTTGCTTGAGTAGCCGTGGGTTCGGGTGCGATTTCCGGAGCGAGGGCTTTTAAAAGTTCGCGGCTTTTCTCAACCCGAATAGGAAACTTTTTGGATAAGACGCGGTCTATTTCTATAATAACCTCTTCCGAGACAACCATACTGATCGCGCCACCTTCTACGAGACGGATAAGCTCTCCCGCCGCACCTTCCGGAGAAAGCAAAGCCGCTATGTAGGTGCTTGTATCAAAGAAGATGCGGTATCTCGGTATGGCCATTTATGAACTTTTGCTGTGGCGAATCTTTTTCAGATCCTTTAAAAGCTCATCCAGCGTGATACCTTTCTCTTTGGATTCTTTCACAAACCCCGCTGATGTAGTTTTAAATGTAGAGAGCCCTGGGGTAATCAAAATCCCATTTCCCACTTTGGCTACGGACAAAACAGAGTCCTTCGAAAGATGAAGTGACTCCCTGATGCCTGATGGGATCGTCACCTGTCCTTTTTCCCTCATTTTGGTTACCATTCTTCTTCTCCTATTTTCATACTGATTCCTACTTTCTAACAAAGTGTACCACAGATAGGGGTGGAATTCAAATAGCAAACCCCTCTGTGCCAATGTGATCGCAAAAGCGGAGGCGTTACTCCCCGTGACACCCTATTTGCAAAACCGGGCCGCGTCGTTCAACATAGGAGCTCTGGCGACCCCAGCCGTGCGCCTCTGCGCACGGCACTCCGGAGGCGGCTGTATAAGGGGTCAAGTCTTTCCCTGACTGCATCTGACGCGTATCTATCGCAACGCCGTCGAATATCCGAATCCCATGCGACAAGCTTCTTGAAACGAAAGCAGCTTGAGACGATGGTCCTGTAGGACCCCATAAAATTACTTGTAGGGCCGATGGTGCAAATAATCTTTGAGTTTATTGTTTGTTTCACTGGACGCGCATCAAATAAATATTTTTATTTTATGTTTTCTAGATCGCAACGCCATAAAAAAACTATAAGCCAAAGTTAAAATAGTTACAGGCAAAACAAATAATAGCGTGGTTCGACCGAATATCGGCAATAGATCGTGGGCTTGAGCGTTCAGGATCAAATAGATGATATAGAAAAAATAGTAGGCTAAAAAAATAAACCCTTCCCAGCGTGCAATCAGCCGCCCAGTTAAAAATATCGGCAAGCAAGCAAACGCGACCGCGATCATGAACGGTAGATCAAAACCGATGAGGGATCGCGCGACGGGGACAGATCCAGCTCCGGACAACAGACCTGTCAGGCCTCCGACACCTAAAATATTGAATATGTTGCTACCGATGACATTCCCGATTGCAATATCCTTTTCTCCTTTAAGCGTTGCGACGACTGACGTGAAGATCTCCGGAAACGCTGTCCCTGCCGCGATGATCGTCAGCGAGATCACTAGATCGCTAACCCCGTACGCCTTAGCAATGGCTACAGCTCCCAATATCAGTCTATTGGACCCGAAAACAAGCAGTCCCAACGATGCCGCGATCTTAAGGATCAACAGCGGGGTGGAATGTTTCTTGTGGTCCACCGCCTTATCGAATTCGGCTTTAATCTCCTTGGTTTCTTTGCGGCTCATCCGAATCGTAAAAAAAGTGTAGCAAATGAGCCCCGAGAATAGCAGAACCCCATCTAAAAATCCGAGCGAACCTTTTAACGAAATGAGGAACAGTACAAGCGAGACCGCGATCATAATAGGTACATCGAGTCGAATGATCTGGGAAGAGACCTGAAGGGGCCGCAATAAAGCACACACACCCAGAATAAAAAGCACGTTGAAAATGTTGCTTCCGACGATATTACCCATGGCAATGTCTGTTTTCCCACTAAGAACGGACATGACATTTATGGTCATCTCCGGTGCGCTCGTGCCAAACGCCACGACAGTAAGCCCAATCACAAGAGGAGAAATCCCCACCTTTAATGCCAATGCCGAAGATGCCGAAACAAGCCATCGAGCACCCACCACCAAAAGGATCAGGCCTAAGCATATGTTGAACAGCGTTATGGGGTTCATTGGGCACTCCTTTCCATTTTAACTGCAGACTTTCCAAGAAGCTTAATGACGACCGCGATGAAGCCGCCTGTAAGCAAAAGATTCAGCGCCAAGCTCATTCCCGCAAGTGCCGCAGGAACTCCTCCGAGACCGTAACTCAGAGCAACCAAAAGCACGCCGGCCCCCACCTCCCCTCTGGGAAACATAGCGACACACAAGGCCAGTCTCTCGCGAACGGTGGCTTCATTTTTATAGCAAAATAGCGGGAAACACTTTCCAATATTGGCCAGCACCGTCAATGCGACGACATGCATCAAAGCCGTTGTAAGGTCCAGACTGATCTTCCCCAACTCAGTGGACAGGTTGTAAAGACAGGTCTGTCTGTCTTTCGTATTCAAACGGGCTCAAGTTCCCGAGCGTGGAGTGAGCCCGTCTTCGATTGTAATACGTCTCCACGTATTCAAAGGTTTTTCTTTTTGCCTCCTCTCTGGTTTTAAACTTGTTCCGGTGAACGAGCTCCACTTTGAGCGTGTGAAAGAAGCTCTCCGCCACAGCGTTGTCGTAGCAGTCGCCTTTACGGCTCATGCTTCCCACGAACTCCCTCTCAGCCAGGATTGCCTTAAAGCGATGCCCAGACCGGACGTCGTCCCCAAAGCCCTTCTGGGGAGCAGTTGAACGAAAATTAGCCGTCTAGTCGTCTAGTGGGGTAGGAGATACCCGATGCCAAGACGACCCCGCCAAGCCAGTGCCAGCGGTTACTATCATTTCATCAATAGGGGAGTAAACCGCTCGACGCTCTTTTACGAATCCGAAGACTTCGACTTCTATAAATCCCTGTTCTCGGAATTAACCGCTGCGCACGGGATTCGAGTGCTTCATTACTGCTTTCTCTCCAATCACACGCACGCTCTCATTCACGCGGAAGATATTACTTCCGTGAGCGCTTTTGCGCACCACCTTCATCGCCGATACGCCTATTATCTCGCCAAGGCAAGAGCGCGCTCGGAGCAGGTTTTCAAGAAGGGCTTCATCGCCAAGGCCGTCGAAGACGACGCGTATCTTCTGGAGTGCGGACGATACATAGAACGGAATCCCCTGGAAGCTAAGCTTGTCACCGATCCCGTTGCGTACCCTTATTCCAGTTACGCATTCTATGCCTACGCCCGCCCGGACGCTTTGGTGGACAAGAACCCGCTTTATGAAGATTTGGGGTATGATAATCGTGGACGTGAAGCCGCCTATCGCGTGTATGTGAATGCGGTTCGAATTGCGCCGGGTGCTCAACTGCTCCCTTTTTAGCCGTTTGGGACGACGTCCGGGTTTACGGGTTTAGTCCGGGTTTAGTCCGGGTTTAGGGGGGTTGTCCCGAAGAAGCGATTAGAACAATGGCGAGGAACCCGTCCCACCGGGACACGTTAGAATCGCATAGTCGTTAGCTTGCTTAAAAGGAGAAAACACATGGCTTCTAAAAAAATGAACAAGAACTTGATCAAAAAGAACGAAGGCCGTCCCATTCAGACCTCGGCTCGCAATAAGAAGATGTCGAAGGTCCGCGCCGGCGGCCGGCCGAATAAAGGCGGGCGCGACAGCTAAACGATGCGGGGATTTTTTGGCCTGATCTTCCTCGTTCTTGTCGGTATTTACGTCTGGGGCTGGTTCGTCCACGTCCAAGGCGGTCTGATGGACACGTCGGAATACACGTGGCGGTTCGGCGGCCTGGTCGCCGAGCGCGCCGGGGACGCGTTCGACGGGGCGAAGCGGCTCGCCGAGAAGTCATAAACGATGAGAACTTATAAAGGCAGCTGCGACTGCGGGAAGATCCGCTTCGAAGCGGAGATCGATCTCTCGCAGGGGACGTTCAAGTGCAACTGCGTGCTCTGCACGAAAGCGCGCTGGTGGTGCGCGTCGGTGAAGCCGGAAGCGTTCAAGCTTCTGGCGGACGAATCCATGTTCGGCGTTTACGGGCCGGGACCCATGGGGTCGCGGCATTTCTTCTGCAAGGCTTGCGGTATCAAGCCGTACGGCCGTGGTCGCGCGGTGGAGGCGGGAGGGGAATTCGTCGCGGTGAGTCTCGCGGCGCTCGACGATCTCGATCCGCTCGATTGGGCTGAGGCTCCGGTCCGCTACTTGGACGGACGCAATAACAACTGGTTCAAAGAACCGGCTTTCGTGGGTCACCTTTAATCCACGCTTAAAATAAGTCATTATTGATTAATATAAGTATATATTTGATTAGAGTTGCTTATTGTTTTTATCCCGCCGTCCCGTACACTTCTTCCGGTACTACTTATTAAAAAATAACGCATGAAAAAAACATCCTGGATAGTGATCGCAGCGCTTGGCCTTCTGACGACCGCTCCCGCGGCCGTGGCTAAAGAGCATGCCGCAGAGAAGCAGAGTCACCAGATGCCTGCGGCCCGCGGCGGTGATTTCGCCGCGGCGGAAGCGTTTAAGCGCCAGCTCGACGCGGCCGACGCTCCGACGCAGAACAATGCCGTGGAGGCCCTCAAGATCGCGGTGCGTAGCGTAACGGACTTTTTCTCCCGGGGCGACGACCCCGCCTCCGCGCCGCCCATAGAGCGCAGGCCCGTCCTGCTGAAAGGGGATCCTAAGACGGGTTACGTCCGCGACGAGAACCGGCTTCACGCGTCGCGTCATGCCCTAGTCACCGGCGCCCCTTCCACGAGCGACCGGAAGCCGCTGATGCTCCGCGACTACGTGTCTTCGCGTACGTTCGAATACGAAGATTCCCTGCTCATGATTTACGAGTACGACACATCCGAGACGCTCCCGTACGGGACCGTGCGCGTCGTCTACGACAAGGCCACGGAGAAGGTGGTGTCGGCCACCGGGTACACGACGACGGTTCTCGATTCGGTCCCGGATCTTTCGTCGATGACCCTCGTCTCGACGGCGGTGCGCGCTGACGGTTCGCTGTCTTATCAAACGTACGAATCTGCTGCTTCGGACGGCACGATCACGCGCGTCCGGATCGATTACTCCGTCGGGAACACGGTTTACGTCCAGCAGACGATCATCGACCCGATCGAAAAAGCGCTCCTGCCCCGCCTTTAAGCCCTCGTCTTTTCTCCCGTTTCTTTCGTCTCAAAAAAAGCGATAAAGACAACGATCCGCATGGAGCCGATTTTGGGGTATTATGATCCTATCGGCATCCAACAGTTGAGACGAATCTACAAGGAGACTTCCTATGGCTTCCAAGAAAATGAATAAAAAGATGATCGGCAAGAATGAGGGCCGCCCTATCCAGACGTCCGCGCGCAACCGCAAGATGGCGACGCCCCGGAGCACCGGACGCGGCGGTAAGGGTAAGAGCGGGAAGTAGCCGGACGAGGAAACGTTGCGCCGCGGTTTTCGCCCGGCGCAACGTTTCCCGGTTTTACCCACTCCCTTTTTAGACGGTCTTGAAGGAGTTTTATGTTAAAAGATTTCAAAGCGTTCATCCTGCGCGGCAACGTGTTCGACATGGCGGTGGGTGTCATTATCGGAGCGGCTTTCGGCAAGATCGTTTCTTCGCTCGTGAGCGACCTTTTGATGCCGCCCATCGGGTATCTCATGGGCGCGGTGGACTTCGCGAACCTTTTCATCAGCCTGGGCGGCACGCACTACGCAACCCTCAAGGAAGCGCAGGCGGCCGGAGCCCCGACGATCAATTACGGCGTATTCTTCAACAGCGTCCTCAATTTCCTCATCGTGGCGGCGGCGATCTTCGTGCTGGTGAGGCAGGTGAGTAAGCTGTACCCTAAACCCGCCCCGGCGGCCGCGCCTGCGACCAAGGATTGCCGTTTCTGTCTTTCGAAAATTCCTACTCTTGCGACTCGCTGCGCGTTTTGCACTTCGGAAAGCGTATGAAGGAGCTTTGCTGAGCGTGAACCCCCGCCCGAAGGCGCTCACGGCGCTCTGTTGTGTCAAATTCATGTTCTGGACGCTCGCTTCGGGATGGATCGTCTATAGGCAGTCTTGGGGGCTTTTGCCGTTCCCTTTGTTTCTCCTTTTCAAAGATGTTTCCCTTTGGAACCTCAAGCCGTGGTCGCGGAAGCTCGGGGTCATCATGAGCTGGATGGGTCTCGTGGGATATTTCGCGGTTCTCGTTCCTGCCGTTCGATGGACGATGACGGCGCGGGGAGCGGGGACGGCCGATCAGCCTTCCTTGAACCTGGCGGCCGCGTGGCTCGTCTTCTTCGTTTTCACGCCGCTCGCGCTTCTGGCGGCGGCCGCGCTGTACGTCCTCAACAGGCCGGACGTGAAGGCGGCGTTCGTGCCGAGCGAGTGATCAAATTATGGTGAAGGGGTGCTCATCTAGGAGGTTTCGATGGGCGGACGAATGTTGACGTGGGTTTTATTGGCCGTTTTGGTGTTGTGCGGATGCTACACGCGAACTCTTGCGCCGGATACCGAGTTTCAAATAAAGGGCCCGAGAGCTCAAATTAAAAGGGGATTTTGATTGAAAGAGCTGCTTCTGATGCGTTTTTCAGAATGAAGGCTGATAAAGGAGAATTCATGGCCGAAGCCGAGAAGAATTCCCACGCGCGCCACCTTATCGAGCTGAAAGCCGGGGAGCTTAGCCAGCTTTTCAACTCCATGGATCCTTCGCCGTTTCACGACAAGGACCTGGACCACGACGCCGAAGAGTTCATCACGAGCTGGGCGCAGGAATTTCCGGTAAGGGAGCCCGTCATGCTCCGCGTGCATTTGGACCGGAAACCGACCGAAGACCCGACGCCGGTGATTCGGGACGCCGTGCATAATTACTTCGAGCATCGCGCCCAGATGAGCCGGCGGGAATTGCGGCGCTTTTTAGCCGAGGCGCGGATCAATCTGGCGATCGGGCTCGTTTTCCTCATCGCGTGCTTCGTTGTCCGGAATCTTCTTCCCGCGGGTTCCGAAGAAAGCTGGACGGGGTTCATCCACGAGAGCCTGACGATCGCGGGCTGGGTCGCGATGTGGCGGCCGATGCAGATGTACCTGTACGACTGGTGGCCGCTCGTCAAAGATCGCCGGATCTTCGACAAGCTCGGGAAAATGCCGGTCGAAGTCGTTTGAAATTCAATCAAAGGAGAATCATGAAGTCTGTTACAAGAGCGGCTGCGTGGGTGGTGGTGATCGGGATGGCTTGGGTGCCGGCGGCTTCGGCGAAGATTGAATCGGGGCTCATGGCGGCGATCGACGCTAACCGCATCGAAGAAGTACGGAAGCTCGTCGCCGAAGGCGCCGCTCTGGAAGAGAAGGACGAGTACGGCGCGACGGTTCTCATGCACGCGGCGGGGACCGGGCATCCGGCCATCGTTCGCATTCTCACGGAAGGCGGCGCCGACATCCACGCGATCGACAAGGGCGGCCGCAGCTCGCTTCTTCTAGCGTCGTGGAACGGCCATCTCCAGATCGTTCAGTTTCTTCTCGAGCGGGGCGCGGACCCCGAGGTGAAGGACGCGAACGGCTCGAACGCCCTCATGCACGCCTCCGTCAACAACCGCACGCAGGTCGTGAAGACGTTGATCGCCGATGAAGCCTCGGTCAAAGAAGCGGACAACGGCGGCTCGACGGCGCTCCATCATGCGGCGGGCGGCGGCAACGCGCAGATTTCGGACGCTCTTCTCGCGGCAGGGGCGGACGTGAACGCCCGGCAAGCGGGCGGCTGGACCCCGCTCATCATGGCGGCGTGGAGCGGCCGGACGGACGTCGTGAAAAACCTCATCCAGCACGGCGCGGACGTGAACGCCGTCGACGACCACGGCCGCACGGCCCTCATGCACGCGGCCGACAAGAATAATTTTCCTTCGGTCCGGCTTCTGCTCATAGCCGAAGCCCGTTCGGATCTGAAAGACGACGAAAGCCTGACCGCCTTCGAATACGCCCTCCGCGGGAACAACACCGAGAGCGCGGAAGTTCTGGCCACGTTCCTCACGCTCGAAGCCGACCCGCTCGCGAAAGCGCTCGAAGCGTGAAACGGCTCGCGTCCGTGCGGTGGGTCGGTCTCTGGGCGGCACTTTCCTTCTTCCCGCCGTTCGGCGCGTCCGACTGCGGCGCGACCGTCTTGAACGACGTCCATTCCCGCCTCAACCCGACCGAAGTCGCGGAAGTGTTCGAGCCGGAAAGCACCGAAGACGTCGTCCGGATCGTGCGGACCGCCAAAGAGGAAAAGATGAGCGTCAGCATTTCCGGCGGGCGGCATGCGATGGGCGGCCAGCAATTCGGCGAAGGCACCTTCCACGTCGCGATGTCGAAGATGAACGACGTCGTTTCCTTCGACGCCGAAAAAGGCATCGTGAAGGTGGAGGCCGGGATCGGCTGGCCGAAGCTCATGGACTATCTCGCGGAGAACCAAAAGGATTCGCCGAAGCCGTGGGGGATCGTCCAGAAACAGACCGGCGCGGACACGCTCACGATCGGCGGGGCGCTTTCGGCGAACGCGCACGGCCGCGGAGTGCGCTTCAAACCCTTCGTCCAGGACGTCGAGTCTTTCACACTCGTGAACGCCGAGGGGGACGTGCTGAACGCAAGTCGAACCGAGAACCCCGAGCTTTTCAGTCTGGTCATCGGCGGTTACGGGCTTTTCGGGGTCATCGCGACGGTTGACCTCCGTCTTTCGCCGCGGATCAAACTGCAGAGGACCGTCGAGATCGTCGCGCTCGAGGATCTCCACGCGAAAGTCAAGGAGCGGCTGGAGTCGGGCTTCTTGTACGGCGATTTCCAGTACAAAACGGACGAGAAGGCCGAGGATTTCATGAAGAAGGGCGTTCTTTCCGCTTACAAGCCGGCCCCTTCGGACACCGAGATGCCTTCGGGCATTCAAAAGATGAGCGCGGAGGCGTGGAACAAACTCCTTCTTCTCGCGCACACCGACAAATCGAAGGCGTTCGAAGCGTACGCCCGGTATTACCAAACGACGGATGGGCGGGTGTACTGGTCGGACACACACCAGATGAGCTACTACAACCCGGACTATGCGGATTATCTCACGAAGGCTGAGCCCGCGCTCGCGAACGGCAGTCTCATGATCAGCGAGCTTTACGTGCCGAGAGAACGCCTCCCCCAATTCGTGGAGATCGTCCGTGAGGACGCGAAAACCCACGGGCTGAACGTCGTTTACGGCACGGTCCGGCTCATCGAGAGGGACGACGAGACGTTTCTTGCGTGGGCGAAGCGCCCGTACGCGTGCGTGATCTTCAATTTACGCGTGGAACACTCACCGGAGGGCATCGAAAAGGCGAAGCGGGATTTCCGCCGTCTCATCGACCGCGCGCTCGAACTCGAAGGGTCGTATTTCCTCACGTATCACCGCTGGGCAAGAAAGGACCAGGTGCTCCTGGCCTATCCGCTCTTTCCGCAGTTCCTGAAAAAGAAAATCGAGTACGACCCGGAGGAGCGCTTCCAAAGCGAGTGGTACCGCCATTACAAGGCGATGTTTTCCGAGTGAGCACGGCCGTCATCATAAAAGGAGAAAGAATGCGAAACGCACGCTCGTTTGTCGGTTGGCTCGGAATAGGATTTGTTCTGACGTTGAGTTTGCCGGTAGAGGAGGCTCGGGCGCAGGATGTGACTCTGCGGGACTCGGCCGGCGCCGTGAAGAGCGTCGCTCCGGGGACGAAGGTGTCGACCACGAGCGGGGAAGTCTCCCGTTATGAGGTCGAAGGCGTCTTCAAAGCCGAGACCGTGCCTTGCGTCGTTTGCGGGCGGAACGATTCCGCGGTCGTTTCGAGCGGCAAAGGAAAGACGGCTCTCGCCATCCGTCACGGCGGGATCGCGCTCGACGTTTCGCGGCTTCCCGACAAATCCACGTTCGAAGTGGTGTCGGCGATGGCCGTCGCCGCAGTCCGAGGAACGAAATTCAGCGGGCTCGTCCATCACGAGGGCACCGAGACGTATGTCGTTCAAGACGGAGTCGTCGACGTAACGGCCAAAGGGAAGTCTCACCGCATCATGGGCGGCGCAGCGATCGATATCGCGAAGGACGGAACCGCTTCCACACGCGCGGCGACCCGGGACGAAATTTTCGTGAAGCGTTGAACCGGCGGGAAATCGAGCTCAAGCTCCAGCGCCTGGGCGGATGGAAGTATCTCGCCGCGAGGAAGGCTCTCGTCCGTGAATTCCAAACGGCGGGTTTCACGGCGGCGGCGAGAAAAATAAGCCGCATCGCGGCGCTGGCGGAGAAGATGGATCACCATCCCGACGTCCATCTCACGCGCTACCGGCGCCTCCGGGTCGTCCTTACGACCCATTCGGCGGGAGCGGTTACGAAGAAGGATTTCGCGCTCGCGGCGAAAATCGAGAAGCTCTTTATCGTTCTCGTCCTCTCGATCGGTGTTTTATTCGCGCCATGCGCGGAAGCCGCGTGGGTGACCGAAAATAAAAAGCAGGTCACGCCGCTTCAAGGCTTTCAGGATTCGGCCAACGGGGCGGTGAAGGCGGTCCTTCCGTGGAACTGGTTTTCCGCCGGCGAAGAAAAACCCATGGGGTATGAGGCCGCCCGGAAAAAGATGAAGACGTATTACCGCGGGTGAGGATTAGTACGTTTTAATCTGTTTCTAATCCTCCCTTAAGGTGTTCCGCCGTATAATGTTCACGTAATCACAACTCACGGAGGACACACATGGACCTGGTCAGCCTTTTAATCGCTGTCGTCGTGCTGGGGCTTTTGTTCTACGTGGTGGGACTTCTCCCGCTGCCCGCGCCTTTTAAAACGATCGCGTACGTCATCGTCGTTCTGATCGCGATGCTTTATTTGCTCGGGGTTCTGGGCATCGGCCCCGGCGTCGATCTCGCGCGTCGCTAAAGCGGTTGTAGTATGCTGTAAACAAAGCCACCCTTTCGGGGGTGGCTTTGTCGCGTGCCTTTCCGGAAACGTACTATCTACCCAAGGACCATCATGCTCCACAAAAAAACCGCAGGCGTCGCGCTGGCCGGTCTTTTGATCGCCTCGGCCGCGCACGCCGTCGATTGGCAGTCCGCGCTCGGCGCCGTAGGCGTAAACAAGCAGGCGACCCTCGGAAGCACGAAGGTCGGGCAGGGGCTTAAAGAGGCTTTACGTGTCGGAATCGACAACGCGGTCCGGCTCACGGGAAAGAAAGACGGGTACTACGCGAACCAGGCCATCAAGATTCTCATGCCCGAACGGATGCGGCCGGTTGAAGGAATGCTCCGGAAGGTGGGGATGGGAGCCCAAGTCGACGAGTTCGTGCTCAGCATGAACCGCGCGGCGGAAAGCGCCGCGCCCCACGCGCGCGACATCTTCATCGACGCGATCGGCGAGATGAGCATCGACGACGCCCAAGCTCTTTTAAAGGGCGGAGACGACTCGGCGACGGCCTACTTCCGCACGAAGACCTCGGCCCGGCTCGCGGAGGCGTACAAGCCCGTCGTCGCCAAGACCATGTCCCAGTACGGCGTGGCGAATCAATACCAGGCGATCGTGGGCAAGTACCAGGCAATGCCGTTCGCGGCGAAGTTCCCGGCGCCGAGCATCGAGGATTACACAGTGCAGAAATCGCTCGAAGGCTTGTTCCTCACCCTCGGCGAACAGGAAAAAGAAATCCGGCGAAATCCGGCCGCGCGTTCGACCGATCTTTTGCGCGACGTCTTTGGCCAAAAAGGCTAAAATCAAAAATAGATCGAAAACTAAAAACCTTAAAAATAGGAGACTCATCCCATGAACGGAATCATCGGTATCATCATCCTCGTCCTGGACATCCTTGCGATCATGCAGGTTCTTAAAAGCTCTATGTCCGGCGAGAAGAAACTTCTGTGGATCCTGCTCATCCTGTTCCTGCCGGTGCTGGGCCTCATCCTGTATTACCTTATCGGCCGCAAATAAGCGCGTCTACCCATCGAGCCCGCGGCACCCGCCGCGGGCTTTTTTTTGGTAAAATGGCGAGACGAAAGAGGGCTCGGAACCATGAATAGAGCGGACACGGATCATTTAGCGCTGCCGGACGCCGTCGGCGGGAGACCTCACTTTCAGGAGCGTGCATGAATCTCTTTAAGGACGTTCCTTCGACGATCGAAAAGGAGCGCTTCGATCTCCTTTTTCTCCGAAAAGGTGTCCGCATCGAGCGTATCGTCTCGCGCGGGCAAGCAACGCCGCCCGGAAAATGGCTCCGCCAGCGGACCGCGGAGTGGGTGATCGTCCTGAAGGGCGGGGCGAAGCTCCTTTTCCGTGGCGCGAAGACGCCGCTACGGCTCACGGCGGGCGATTTCGTTTTTATTCCGGCGGGGACGGCTCACCGGGTAGAATGGACGCAGCCGGGCAAACCGACCGTATGGCTGGCGGTCCACCTGAACCGATCGGAGAAAACGTGAACCGAGGGACGCTTCAAGAACTGGAAGTCGCCGCCGCGAAGGCGCGAGCGGAAGTGCGGCAGCAAACGGAGTCCCTTGAAAGCGGGACCGTCGTCGTGAGCGACGGAAAGACGGCACGCGCGATCTACTGGGCGCTGCGGCACCGCATTTACCGGGATCTTTGGAAGGTCGAATACCACTACTCGTTTGAACTAAGGGAATCGTTGGACGGGCCGTTTATTTCAGCGGACAAGATCCGGATCCACGTGACGCGCTCGCGCGACAACGCGGATTACCAGGTCGCGAACTTCACTTCGGGATTCGTCCGCGACGCCGCTGCATTCCCGGCCGGCATGCCCGGGCGTTCGACCGTTTACGGCGAAGCCACGATCGGGAACTGGCAGTTCCGCACGCCGACCGCGGTCCAGGAGGTTTCGAGTCGAGTCGAAGAGGAACACACGGGAAAATGAAACCCATTCCCGAAGGATACCGGGTTTGAAATTCTCGTTTCGGAAGGATAAAAAGGGGAATCGATGAAAAAAGTCTCGAAGTCGAAGACGAAAACGGCGGCGACGCCGCAGGTGGATCCGTACTTGGAAGGATTGATGGCGAAGCTCCTTGATCGCCTCACAGGTCTCGAGCGTAAGCTCGATACGGTGATCGCGCAGACAGCCGCTAAACCTTCGGGCAGCGCGAACGGCGGTGCGCCCCGGCCCCCGCAGAACCAGGGTCAAAACCAGGACCGGAACCTAAACCAGCAGCGTCCGAACGCCCCGCGCCCGCCGCAGGAAAACCAAAACCAGCAGCCGCGACGGGACCGGACGATGTACGAAGCGATCTGCGCCGAATGCCAGAAGGTCTGCGAGGTTCCGTTCAGGCCCGCCGAAGGCCGCGCGGTGTACTGCAAGGAGTGTTTTGGGAAGAGAAAGGGAGGGCAGGGCGTGCGCCCGAACGACGTCGCGGCCGCTTTCGCTCCCGGCGCTCAGAAATCAGCTCCGAAACCGAGCGCGCCTGCGGCTCCGGCTCCCAAGGCCGCCGAAGCGCCGAAGCCCGCCAAGAAAAGCCGGCCGGCGAAGAAGGGTAAGAAGAAGTGAAGCGACTCGCCGCGGTGTTCCTCGTGGCGGCGTTTCTTTCCGCGGCTCCCGCGTCGGCCGAAAGCGTTCCGGTGGAGACGATCGCCGAGGAAACGCTCGGCGTCGCGTGTTCGGCTTCCGGGGCGGGGGGCGTAGGACGCGTGCGCTTCGCGTTCGCGCCGGGCGCCGAAAAGCCGGGAGTCATCGAATACTCGGGGCTTTTTGACGATTTAGAGCGTTACCGTGAAATCGGCCGCACCGTGCGGATCACCAAGCTCGAAGCGGCGGGCGACGGCTCTTATCTTTTCGAAGGGGTCGACGATACGATTGGCGGCGGCGCGGTACGCGGACATTTCAAAAACGCCGGCGACTTCGAAGTAAACGCCTACTACGCCAAGAACCAGCGCCCGATGGAACAGTGCGTGTTCTACAAGCTCTCGCCGCTCAAGAATCGCTGGGCGAAGAAAATCGTTAAGAAGAACGCTGCCCGCTTCCCGGCCAAGCAGAAGTGAAACGCCCGCTCTCTCAAACCCTCATGATCGGAGGAAGTATGCTATCCCGTATCCTATCCGCGTGGCTTCTATGCCTCGCCCTGGCCGTTCCGGCGTTCGCCGCCGAGCGACTCATCGGCGCCCGGGAATGGTCGGGCCTTTCGAGGCAAGAACAGACCCAGACGGTGGAGGCGGCGAAGAAGCGGCTCACGAAGCACGGCGTCCCGGTAAAAAAATCGGCCGACGCCCTCGCCGAAAGCATGCGCACAACGCTCGCGGAGCGGGAAGACCTGCGCTCGTGGGAATTCCAGGAAGTGTTTATGCTCGTCGTGACGCGCGAGGAGCCGGCCGCTAAAAAAGCGATCGAATCCTCGATGGGCGCCGCCGGATGAGCGGACCGGACCTCCTGCACGGCGTCACTTTGCAGGCGCAGCTCGAGCGGCTCGTCGAGCATTACGGATGGGAGGAGCTCGGCCGCAAGATACGCATCCGGTGCTTCACTTCCGATCCGAGCGTGAAGTCGAGCCTCACGTTCCTGCGCAAGACCCCCTGGGCCCGCGAAAAAGTGGAGAACCTCTACCTGCACGTCGCCAGAAAGACCGCATGAACGGACGGAAGTTGTGGATCGCCTCGATTCTTTTTTTGGCGCTTTCGGCGACCGCGCGTGCGGAAGAAGAGATTCCGGGAGTCGGGACGAAGAGTGGAAACCGGTCCGCCGGAACGGCCGCCGACCAAGCAAAGACGCTCGCCGTGAAATATGAGAACGCGAAGGCCGCTCTCGGAAACGCCTTCTCCTCCGTGAAGCTCCCTAAAGGGGCGAACGCGCCCAAGCCGGCCGGAAAAACGACCTTCCTCCTCAAGAACGGCCACTCCGTCGAGGACGCCAAGATCGCCGAAGAGGACGAAAAGGGGTACTGGGTGGACCTGGCTGGCGGAGTCCGTGTTTATCTCGAGAAAAGCGAAATCAAGGAAATCGGGGGAAAGCGGTGAAACGTGGCATCGCCGTTCTCGCACTCCTCGCGTCTTGCGGGAGCGCCGCGTTTGCGGAAGAAACCCCCGCGCAGGATACTCTCACCGCGCTCGCCGCGAAATACGAGACGGATAAGGGCCTCGGCACGCACGGTTTTACCGAATTCTACGAGCTCTTTTTCCGTCCGATCAAAGACACGGCCCGGCACGTCTGCGAGATCGGAGTGCTCGAAGGCGCTTCCATGAAGATGTGGAACGACTATTTCCCGAACGCGACGGTCTACGGTCTCGACATCGAAGACACGACCCGCTTCGAGACCGCCCGCGTGAAGACGTTCGTCGCCGACCAGGGAAAACGCCGCGAGCTCGGGCGTTTCACCGCGAAATACCCCGTTGCGTTCGATTTCGTGCTCGACGACGGCGGGCACCGGATGAACCAGCAGCAGGTGAGCCTCGCTTATTTTTTCCCGAAGATCAAATCCGGCGGCTATTACGTGCTGGAGGACGTGCACTGCTCGCTCCCCCGGCACCGCCCCGGCTACGGCGCAGACGAAGACGAGGGCAACACCTCGCTCACGATGATCGAGCGTTTCCAGCGGACGGGAAAGATCGAGAGCCCGTACATGACGCCGCAAGAGGCGGAATACCTGACCGCGCAGATCGAATCCTGCACGCTTCATAGCCGGAACGGGGGAGAAAGTATCACCTGCGTCTTCAAGAAGAAGTGACGCGCATCTTCGTGGACTCCGACGCCTGCCCGGTGAAGCCCGAAGCCGCGCGCGTCGCCAAGCGCTACGGCTTCGAGGTGACCTTCGTCTCGAATTCATGGATGAGGCTTCCGGAGGAGTGGGGTGCTAAGATGGTGGTCGTCGAGGGAAGCTTCGACGCCGCCGACGACTGGATTGTCGAGCGGGTCGCGCCCGGAGACGTGGTCGTGACGGCGGATATCCCGCTGGTCCACCGGTGCATCAAAGCCGGAGCCCGCGTGGTCGGGCCGCAGGGCAAGATGTACACCGAGGAAAATATCGGCGACATCCTCGCTACGCGGGATCTCATGCACGTCCTCCGCGGTGCGGGGGAAGTCTCCGGCGGACCGGCGCCTTTCCGGAAAGAGGACCGCTCGCGGTTCCTCGAAGCCCTCGACCGCGTCATCCAAGAGATCAAAAGGAACGGTGCCCCATGAAAAAAACGAAATCGATCGTTGTTGCGGTGCTCGCGGGCATTTGGGCGAACTCCGCCGCGCTCGCCGGAGAATTCGGCCCCCAGGACACGACCCCGACCGAGCGGATCGTGGAAAACGAGGAGAAGGTCGAGCGGAACCCCGAGCTGCGGAACGCCCGCACGCCGGCCGCGCACCTTCCTGCCTCGGCCGACAGCCAGGGGATCGAGGTCGACACGAACAAGATCCTCGAGATTATTCAAAAGGACGAACGCCTCAAGAATTCAGCTCTCAAGATCAAGGTGACGGCGACGAACGGCGTCGTGAAGCTCGAGGGCGTCGTAAATAGCGAGGCGGAAAAGGCGCGCGTCGCCGAGTTCGCGATGATCGAAAACGTGACCGGCGTCGAGAGCGCCCTCACGGTCAAGCTGTCCGACGCGAATCTTTTAACGGAATAGGAGTTTTAAATGAACGCAGGTTTTAAATCGCTCGGCCTTTCCCCGCGCATCCTCGAGATCGTGGACACGCTGAAGTTCACCGAACCCACTCCGATCCAGCAGAAGGCCGTGCCCGTGGCCATCGAGGGGAAGGACATTCTCGGGATCGCGCAGACGGGTACCGGCAAGACCCTCGCCTTCGGCCTCCCCATGATCCAGCTCCTCACCGCCGGTCCGGGCCGGGCGCTCATCCTCGTCCCGACGCGCGAGCTCGCGCTCCAGGTCGACGAGACCATGCGCAAGCTCGGAAACCCCTTCGACATTCGTTCGGTGATCGTGATCGGCGGAATGGATTTGGACATGCAGGTGAAGCTGCTCCGCCGGGAAAATATCCGCGTGATCATCGCG
>CAYSKO010000007.1:88368-120821 GCA_964431835.1 uncultured Planctomycetia bacterium
CAAAATGGTCGTGCTCGACGAGGCCGACCGCATGCTCGACATGGGTTTCGCGCCGCAAATCGAGAAGATCGCCAGGTTCCTCCCCGCGGAGCGTCAGACGCTTCTTTTTTCCGCGACCATGGCCGAGGACGTCCTTGCGATCGCCGCGCTCTACATGCGCGAACCGGTGCGCGTCGAAGCCGGGACGCCGGGAGTCGCCCCCGAGAAGATCGCCCAGCAGCTTTTCGTCGTGAACGAGGAGCACAAGCTCAAACTGCTCGCGAAGCTGCTGACTCAGCACAAAGGAAGCGTTCTCGTTTTCACGCGCACGAAAGCCTCGACCTGGAAGCTCGTCCGCGCCCTGGACGAGATGGGCCACCCGGCGAAGGAGCTCCACTCCGACCGCACGCAAGGGGAGCGGCGCCACGCGCTGAACGGTTTCAAGAGCGGTCTCTACCGCGTGCTCGTGGCCACCGACATCGCCGCGCGCGGAATCGACGTGAAGGGAATCGAGCTGGTTGTGAATTACGAATTGCCCGACGACGTCGAGAATTACATCCACCGGATCGGCCGCACGGGCCGCGCCGGCCTAGACGGCCGCGCGGTCACGATCGCCACGCCTTACGATGGCCGCCGGATCGCCGCGATCGAGAAGCTCACGAAGACGCCGCTTAAGATCAGCCACCATCCCGAGGTGCCTTCGGCCAAGTTCCTGGGCGCGGCTCCGGCCGCGAAAGCCCCTGCGCGAGCGCCTTCGCCCCGCCACGCGAGCGGCCGCCCTTCTTATCCGCCGCCAGCTCCGGTCGATCGGCGTCCGGGCAAGCCGCGGCGCTCCGGCTCCGAGCGCTAGCCTCCGGCCCTCACTTCGCCTTTATAAGGTATGATAGGAAGCATCAACGAGCGGAGGATGAAATGACGGACAACGAACAGGAACTGCCGGGTTCTCCGGAAGAATCCAAAGAAGCCAAGTTCAAGCGTCTGGCCGAGCACCGCGTGAACAACGCCCTCGCCAAGATCGCCCTCATCGGAAATCTTTCCAGCACGAGCAGCTACGAATACAACGTCGATCAGGTCGAAAAGATCCTGGGCGGGCTGCGCGCGGCCGTCGAGGAGGTCGAGAAGAAGTTCCAGAAGGGCCTGAACAAAAAAGGTTTCAACGACGAAGGCAGGTTCCACCTGTGAACGCACGGACGCTTCTTCCGGTTTTTCTCTTTTTTGCGTGGACGGGTGCCGTCTGCGCCGCCCCGGCCGAGACCGCGAGGCCCGCGGGGGAGCCCAGCGTGCGCGTGACTCCGGCCGAAGGTTCCGTCGTGAAAGGGAAGGTTCCGATCCGCGTGACCGTTCCGGATCCGGCCGTCGTCCAGGCGGTGGATTTTACGACGGCCTACGGCGCCCAGCGGGTGAAGGGCACCGGGACTTTCGAATTCACGTGGGACACGACGAAGGTGGGGAACGGCCAGAAATGGGTCGAAATCTCCGTGATCGCCAAAGACGGCGGAACAATCGCCGCCAAAACTTGCACCTGGGAAGTCCGAAACTGACGGAGAGCCTGATGAAAAAAGCGGCCGTAAATGCGTTGTTCTTTGTCTTTCTCACACTTTTCTTCCAGAGCCCGGCGTCCGCGGATGTTGTCGAAGGGCGCGTCGCGGCCGGCGATTCCGAGGCGATCTCGCTCGTCGTGCACGACGCCCAAGGACGGCCTTATCCGAACCAGCTCACGCTCCAGCTCGACCGCGGCACCGAATTCGTGAACGTCCGGGGGCTCGGCGGGCTGCGGCAGAACGACGCGGTACGTGTGGACGCCCGGCAGACGGAAAACGGCGCGTGGCGCGCGGCCTCCATCGAGAAGTTTGAAGAGGTTTCCATCAAGCCCGCCACGAAGAAGACGCCGCCCACGATGCGGGACGTCCTAGGGAACCCGGTCGCGCGCGGCGCGCTCACGGGCGCGGCGACGGGTGCGATCGCGTCCTCGGTATCCGGCGGCAAAGCGGGCAAAGGTGCGCTCGTTGGCGCCGGCGTCGGCGCAGGCGTCGGTTTGCTCGAGAGTCTTTTTAGTGGCGGCGGCCAGCGGCAGGAAGCGCCCGAGGACGATTCGTACTGAGGGTGCTTATCTACGATTTTAAACGATTTACATGTGGCTCTCCAGCGCCAATCGCCGGTGCGGGCCTGAAAACAGATATTTTTTTATTGAGTTAGGATATCGACCGCACCCCTGTTATACTGGTCACGTGCAGTAAAGGTTGTTTTTGAGCTTACACGGGACAGATTTTCCGAAGCCGCGGACCTTACTTAACCCGCGGCTTTTCGTTTCAGTAGGCCGAAGACGTTTCGCGAATGAGTAAAAGAGAAAGCTACACAACATGACGACAGGCACCATCAAGTGGTTCAGCGACGAAAAAGGTTACGGCTTCATCACCCCCGACGACGGCCGCAAAGACGTGTTCGTTCACTTCTCGGCGCTTCAGGGCGAAGGCTTCAAGTCGCTGGCCGAAGGCCAGAAGGTGTCGTTCGACGTCACCTCCGGTCCCAAGGGCGACCAGGCCGCGAACGTCGTTAAGCTCTAAGAATTGGCATCTAATCCCCCGCCTCGGAAACGAAGCGGGGGATTTTTTTTATCAAAGGAGGCAGGCGTGATTTCTAAAGGAAAAAGAATTCGCATCGCGTACGATCTCACGGTAGACGGACGTCTGATCCAGAGCATCCACGCCTCTAAGCCTCTGCGTTATGTTCACGGCAAGAAACAAGTTTCCAAGGGCCTCGAAGGTGCCCTGAAGGGCCTCCGCGTCGGCGACCGCAAGGCGTTCATCCTGAACCCCAAAGAAGGCGGTTACGGCTACGAAGATCCGAAGTCGTTCATCGAGATGCCGAAGTCGCGCTTTCCTAAGAAGGAACACTTCGTCGGCAAGAAGATCATCTCCGCCCGGGACGGCAAATTCCTTGCGACGGTCAAAGAGGTCAAATCGGACACTCTCGTGCTCAATTTCAACCATCCTTTCGCCGGTAAGAAGCTCCATTACGACGTAATCATCGTTTCGATCGAGGGCGAGAACCCGGCGATCTTCAAGAGGGCCAAAGCGTGAGGGAGTACTTCAAGAGCGACAAGAAGAAGCGTGAAGAGGCCAAGCGCAAGAAGAAGGAAGAAAAGATGAAGAAGCGGCTCGAGCGCGACCGGAATCCGGAAGCTGCCGCGGCCCCCGAGGGACAGGCTTCACCCGAGACCGGAGACACGCAGGCCGCCCAGGGCTGATCCAAAGTTTTGGTAACACCCGCGTCGGACGCGGTATAATGATGTACTAACGGAGGCAAGTGAATATGGCTTTTCAAGGTGGCGGTTTCGGCGGTCCGAAAGAAATGTTCAAAGCGACGTGCGCGGAGTGTCAGAAGGAATGCGAAGTTCCTTTCAAGCCCTCGAGCGGTCGTCCGGTGTATTGCAAGGATTGCTTCTCCAAGCGCAAGAACGGTTAAACGTTCTTTTCGTTCGGATCGGCTCAAAATCTCGCGGCCTCGGCCGCGGGATTTTTTTCGTCTGCAGGGGCGAATACCAGAGCATAAAAATGATTTACACGCGCGCTTGACCGAACCGCGGGGGACGGACCGCTTCCGGGTCCTATTCGACCGTTCGTCGGACGCGCATTTCATCTTCGACGAGACGGGAATCACCGACTGCAACGACGCGACCGTCCGGCTCCTCGGATGCGGCGACAAGTCGGAGGTGACGGCGCTGCACCCTTCGGAACTTTCGCCAAAGTACCAGTCCGACGGAACGTTGTCGACCGAGAAGTCCGCGCGTATGGACGCTTTGGCGCGGGAACGCGGGTCGCACCGTTTCGAATGGATCCACCGGAAACGGAGCGGGGAGGAGTTTCCGGTCGAGGTCACGGCCAATTCGGTCGTGATCGACGGCCGCCCCGCGTTCGTCGTCGTCTGGCACGACCTCACCGAACTCAAACGGCGAGAGCGGGACCTTGAGCGCCTGGGAAGGGAGCTCGAGGAAAGGAATTCGGCGCTCGCGGCTGTGAATGCGCGCATGCGCAGCGATCTTGAGACTGCCGCCGAGACGCAGGCCGCGCTTCTGCCGCACGAGCCCGTCGACGCCCCCGGTTTTCGCGTCGAGTGGCTTTACAAGCCGAGCCTCGAACTCGGCGGCGATCTCCTGAACGTGTTTCGTCTGAACGAGCGGCTGCTTGGAATGTACGTCCTCGACGTCACCGGCCACGGCGCCGCTGCGGCGCTTCTTTCGGTGACCGCGGGCCATTTTCTTTCGTCGCTCACCGACGGGCACCACGAAGGGATCGGACTCGAGTGCCCGGTCACTACCGTGCAGCGCCTCAACCGCTACTTCTCCCGCGCCAAACTTTCGTCACGTTTCTTCACGCTCGTCTACGGCGTTCTCGATCTCGAGACGCGCGCGTTCCGGTACGTCTCGGCCGGGCATCCGCCGCCGATCCTGGTTTCCCGGACGGGGGACACCCGTTCTCTCGTTTCATCAGGAATCCCTATCGGCCTTTTCGAAGAAGCGGACTATGTCCCCGGAGAGCTCACCCTCGAATCCGGAGATCGCCTTTATCTTTTCTCGGACGGTTTTTTCGAGGAACGGCGGCTGGACGGCGAACCGTACGGTATTCCTCGTCTGGAGCACTTCTTCGCCGAGATGCGGCACCTGCCACTCGTCGAAGCGGCCCGGCGCGTTCGCCGCGAATTGGAAGACTGGACTCACCCCACGCCCATCCAAGACGATCTTTCCTTAATCGCCCTCGAAGCTCTGTAAGAGCTTTCCCTCTACCCTAGTGTGTTAACTATTGCTAATTATTACTTAATTAAATGCCACTATTGAATATTGATTCATCTAAATATATACTTTAAATCGAGGATTCCATAATGAGGCGAATGCTTACCATATTCTTAACGATTTTTCTAATGGGCGACGCCGCTTCCGCCGCGCCCAAGATGCGGGATCTCGACAACGCTTCGTCCGGGAAGGCCGGGAAGGCAAACCCTCTTTTCGTCAAGGTTCTGACGCACCCCGTCGTCGACGACCACATCCTCAAGATCGACGAGAACTTCTACATGTTTCCGCGCATGGGCGGATGGCATTTCAATCCGGATTCCCAGCTCTTCTCCAAGGTCACCGGTACGATCACGATCGGCGACAAGACCTACGACGCGAGCGGGAAGATCATCGGCACTCTGACTCCGTACCGGGATGCCACCGGCAAGATCATCGGCTATTACGAGTACACCGGCTATAGCTACTTGAACGGAAGGCTCACCGGCTACACCGTAAAATATTACGACGCCGATAAAAAACACACGTCCAGCTACTCGCTCGCGAATATCCAGTACGATGCCGCCGGCAGCCGCATGGTGTCTTACGATTCCATCTCGAGGAACGCCCAAGGGAACGTCACCTACTGGTACACGATGGGCGAGATGGCGTACGACGGGCTTGGGCGATCGCTCGGCTATAAAATAACGACGAGGGATGCCGAGGGAGTCGCCATTTCGAGCTACCGCATGTCGAACGTGACGTACGACGGAACGTCTTACCGGCAGACCGGTTACCTGACGACGTATTACGACGCCAACGACAAGAAGACGAGTTCCACGCAGCTCTCGGGGATGATGTACGACGGCTTCGGCCGTACGCTCGCCTACACTTACACGAACCGCAACGCCAACGACGTCATGGTGTCGGAGTCGAGTCTCTCGGGCGCGACGTACGATTTCAAGGATCGCATGACAAGCTACACGTACATCAATAAGAACGGGACGGGCCAGATCACCTACTGGAACGAGATGCGCGACATCGTCTACGACAACTCGAACCGGTACGTCCAGTATACATCCGTGAACCGCGACTCCTCCGGCATAGTCATGTCGAGCATGTCCGCCACGGGTCTGGCGTACAATCTGGCGGGCCGGCAGACGGCGTACACCTACACCTATTACAACGCCGCCGGCCAATCGACGGGAAGCCAAGCCGGGAGCGATTACGAGTACGACTCCGCCGGCCGCACGCTCGCATACACGACGACGTCCCGCAACGGATCCGGCGCCGTGACCGCCATCAACCTGTTTTACGGAGCCGCGTACGATTCCAACGGCCGGCAGCTGGCCTACACCAGCGAGCAGCGCGACGGAAGCGGCAACCGCACGTACCTCACCCAGGTTTCCGGTTACACCTACAACAACGCCGGACAAACTCTGAGCTACTCCGTGACGAACACCGACCGGAACGGGAATCGTTCCGGTTACGATATTTCGGGTTACCGCTACGACTCGACCGGTCGGCAGACCGACTTCCAGATCGCCTACAAGAACGCGTCGAACACGGTCACGTCCATCGTCCAGTACGCGAATTGGACGTACAACAGCGACAGCCGCACTCTCGGCTACAGCGTCCGCAGCCTGAGCGGAGCCGGCGTCTATCAGGGGCGAACGGATTACTCGGGTTACACGTACAGTTCCACCGGGACGCTTCTCGGCTACAATTACGCCACATTCAACGCGAGCAATCAGCAGACCGGCGGAGGGCACTGGCCGTGAGGCGGACGGCAATCGCCGCCTCGCTCCTCGTGGTGTTCACTGCTTTGGCGGGGTGCGGGAAAAACGAATCGAACGTGCTCGAAGAGAACAAACGGACCCTCGACGCCATGGAGCGCATTTCCTCGACCGAGATCAAGCAGAAGGAAGTGATCGACGGGCTCGAGGCCTCACTCGGCGCCCGCCTCGATCCCGGGGCCGTCGAACCCGACGCCGTCCGCCGCTTCCGCGAAGTGGAGGCGTTGGAGGCCCAGCGCAAGGAAATCGATGCGACGCAGTGAAGCTGGTTTCACGCTCATTGAGCTCGTCATGACGATCTCGATCCTCGGCATTCTCGCCACCATGGCGCTGCCCCGGTTCGTGGATCTCAGCGGCGCGGCCAACGCGAGCGTCGAGCAGGCCACCATTGGAGCCATCCAAACCGGCATCGAGCTTCAGAAGCTGAAGGAAGTGCTGGGATGAAGGCTTGCTAACGAGCACTGCTTCGCGGTAGAATTCGCCCGATGAGTCGATTTTTCCCGAGAGTTCTCGACGATCCTCACACGGTTCTCAAGTGGTCGCTCTTGGCGGGAGCGGCGTACTTCCTCGGCGTTTCGGCCGCCCACTTTTTCGGCTGCAAAGTCCCTTTCTTCTACGTGTACTACGACCTGCCCTCGACCTTGTACCAGGACAAAATCATTTCCTTCGCGATGCTCGGTTGGTCGCTCTTTTACGTGGCCGGATACTCGAGCGTAAAGCGCGGCAGCCTGCGTTCGGTGCGTTACATCGTGATGGCCGGCGCGGGAGCGATCGCGGGTCTCGGTCTCCTCAACGTTTTTGGCGGTTTGGAGACGGTTTCTCCCGAAGCGAATTTCCGCTCCTACTGGATCCAGACTGCCGTTCTCGCCGCTTTCGTCGCGTGGATCGCCGCGCTGTACGTTCTGGCGAAAAGGGAGTGAAGGTCCTTCCCGAAGTTTCGAAAGATTTCCACTCGATAAAACTTCTTTTGGAGGACGCGTTCGACCGGAAGCAGGAGGCGCGTCTCGTCGAGGCATTGCGGAACGCGGGCCGGCTCGCCGGATTCGTCGCTCTCGACCTGGGCGCGGTCGCGGGATACGCGGCCTACAGCCCGGTCGAATTGGAATCGTCCGTTTCCGTGGGTGCTCTCGGGCTCGGGCCGGTGGCCGTTCAGCGCGCCCGGCGAAAAAAAGGCGTGGGTTCCGCGCTAATCGCGGCGTCGCTCGATTCCTGCCGGGACTCGGGTCACGAGGCGGTCTTCGTACTGGGCGAACCCGCCTATTACGGACGCTTCGGTTTTCGACCGGCCGGCGAACGGGGTCTGTCGTGCGAGTACGACGTGCCGAAAGAATTTTTTCTCGCGCTCGAACTCGTGCCGGGCGCTTTGTCGGCCGCCCGCGGGGTCGTGCGTTACGCGCCGGAATTCGCCGAGTGCGTCTAAAAAAAAGGAGATCGGCATGAAGCGAGCGCTTTTGGGGTTATCTTTCGCGGCGTTTTTTTCCGCATCCGCCTTCGCCGCTGAAGGGGAAAAATCGTTCCTGGCCATCTCCCGGCAGGACCTCACGGACGGAAAGACCCTCGCGGCACGCATGATCGACGAGGCCGCGGGACCACTCCTGAATGAAGCCGCGGCGCTCGAGGTTGAAAATAAGGATGTGGACGCTCTCCGGTACCGATATGCGGCCGCTGCGTTCACGATGACGGAAAACGACGTGCAGCACTACTGCCTCATGCGTATGCTCGTTCATGCCTGTACCGAGGAATCCAGGAAATCGCTCGACCTTCTCATGGCGTGGCTGACGCGCGAGATCGTTTATCTCCAGAAGAAGAACGCGGATCTGGCCGAATGGGGGAAAACCGACGGTCCCGACGACAGCCGCTTCCGGGGTTTGTTTGAGAAGGGGATGAATATTTCCCAGCGCTCGGAAGAGTACCTCCAAAGCCAGCTCATTCAGCTCGAGATCTTCAAAAAAGAGCGTTTTTCCTAGGGTCGCGTCCTCGTCGTCGAAGCCAGCGCCTGATTGTGGTATCCTCTTCCCATGGAAAAGCTCACGGGCGGACCGGGCTGGTCTATCCAGCGCGACGACGATCCGGCCCCCGCTAAAAAACCGAATCCGAACGGCCCCTCTGCGAAGATTCGGATGGAGAAACGCTTCGGCAAGGCCGTCACCGTGATCTCCGGTCTCCACACGTACGGACTGACGCGTTTGGAGGCCATCGCCAAAGTGCTCAAGACGAAATTCGCCTCGGGCGGCACGGTCAAGGACGGCTGTATCGAAATCCAAGGAGACCGCGCGGACGAGATTCGCGCCTGGTTCAAAGACGGCCGCCACCGGGAGATCCGCTGATGGACATGAACCCCGGAACCATCCTCGTAGGTCTCGTGTTTGGCTCGATCGGTTTTGTCGGGTTCGTTTACGGGAAGAAGGAATCTTCCTGGAAGCCGATGGTCCTGGGGGTCGCTCTCATGGGTTTTCCTTATTTCGTGCCCGGTTTTTGGCCGCAGATCGGCGTGGGCGCCGCCCTGACAGCAGCCCTTTTTTTCTTCCGCGACTGAACCGCTTAAAAAGCCCTAATCCCGTTTTAATCTTTTTCTAGGAGCGCCTCATGCGGAGATCTGCCGCGGTCCTTCTGGTCGTTTGCCTCTCGCTCGTCCCGGCCACGCTCGTCTGGGCTTCCACCAACTTTGCCGCCAACGCGGGAAAATTCGACCCCAAACCTCTCGTGCCCGCAGATCCCGCATTCCCACTCGGCGAACGCCTGACTTACGACATCTTCTGGCTCGGCTTCCGCGTCGGGGTGGGGGACATCTGGGTGAAGGAGCGAGAAGTCATTGATGGCCGCGACGCGTTCCATGTGGTCGCGACCGCGCGCGGCAACGGTTTTCTGGCGAAGCTCTACCCGGTGAACGACGAGATACACAGCTGGATCGACGCGCGCACGCTCGAGTCGCTCCGCTTCTCGAAGAAGATCGCCGAACGCGCGACACGCAAAGACGAAGAGCAGACCTACGACGCGGCCCGGGGGAAAGGCGTCCACGTTTCGCGTATCACGGGCGAGCGCGTGGAGTTCGACGTGAAGGCGCCGGTACGCGACGTCGTGAGCGCGTTCTACTGGCTGAGACGCCAGCCGCTCGAACCCGGCCGGACGTTTCGGACCCCGATCACCGTCGACCGCGCGGATTGGGAACTCTCGGCGGACGTCGTGGCGCACAAAGTGGAGAGCCTGCGCGGGCAGGGTGTCGTGGATGCGATCGTCGTCGAGCCGAAAAGGATACTGAAGGGCGTAGAGGACAAAAAAGGGCGCGCGTGGGTTTATCTCCGGAACGACGCCCGCCGGACGCCCGTTTACGTGAAAGTTCAATCGCCGTTCGGCGCGGTCGTCGGAGTTTTGCGCTCCCCGCGCGGCGAAAACGGCGCTTCCCGCCGAAGGTAATGTGCGGTAGGATTTCCCCATGAGCGAAGGTTTTGTCGACTACGTCGTGAACGATCTATTGGCCGATCTGCGCGGGGTCACCGCCCGCGCGATGTTCGGCGAGCACAGTCTTTACCTCGACGGCTCCATTTTCGCGCTCGTTTCCGACGAAGCGCTGTACTTCAAGGCGGACGAATCGAATCGCAAGGATTTCGAAGCCGCCGGCAGCCGCCAATACACGTACGAAAGCGGCGGGAAGCGCGTCGCGATGCCCTATTGGGAGGTGCCCGCAGACGTCCTCGAGGATCGCGAAGAACTCGTGCGTTGGGTTGTCCGATCTCAGCGGGCGACGCTTAAGACCAGCCCGAAGAAGTGCGGATGATCGAAGCGTCGACTCCCGAGCAGGCCTACGGCGGGTTCCTGGCGATGAACGTCACTTTTTTCGCCGTCGGCGTCGCGGGAACGTTCTGGGCGCATAAGCTGAAAGACCCGCGGGTAGAACTGCTTGCGAACGTGTCGCTCCGCAGGTGGGCGGACTCGCTCATCGGGGCCGTCCGCTTTTTGTCGCTGGCCGTCCTTCTCATCAGTCTGTATCTTTTTTTCCGCCTCATGCAGATGTATCCCACGATCGCGAAGGCGGCCTGATGCGTAAATTCCTCTTGGTCCTTCTGGCGCTCGCCGGAGCCGCCGGGCTCTATTGGAAGGACCATCCCGAAGAGTTTTCTCGAGCGCGGGTGTCTGCCGCCGACCGCACGCGCGAGATGAAAGATTTCAATGCCCTTATGTCGGAAACGCTGGGCACGAACGGCGAGAAGAACCGCGAGGCGGTAAAGACGTTCAACGATCCCGGCATCTCGCACCAGATGGCGGCCGTTCTCGCGCGCGCGGAAGGAGACACGGAAAAGGAACTCACGTATTTGAAAAAAATTCTAGAGGTCTCCCGCGACTCGCGGTTGCTTGCAGAAACCCAAGAGAGGATCACGGAAATCCGCTCACAAAGGGGAGAGGGCGCCGGTGCGTAAGGCGACGCGCCGTGCGGCGGCCGTCTTGCTTGCGGCGGTGTTTTTCGCTCCCGCCGTCTCGGCGGACGAAGCGTTCGTTCAGAAAATCCGCCGCGTGTCTCCGGGCACCGCGCAGGAACGCGTGCTTCGGGAACTCGGCGAACCGGAAGCGGTCGTCGATCAGAGAGTCGATTACTACGGCCGGCGCGTCGAGGTGTGGCGATATCTGCCGGGTATCGCGATTCCAGCCCAAGCGACACTCGACGTCTCGACGGATGTCGGTTCGGCCAGCCTCTCGTTTCCTTCCAGCACGACCGTTCCCGGAAACACCGCCGACCGCCTGCGGCAGGACATGCGGGCGTGGGAGCGCGTTCAAAAAGCGTCGTTCTCGAATCCGTCCGATCCTTTTTACCGGCCCGTCCGCAGCGCCGACCCGCCGTCCGCCGAACGGCCCGCGATCACGACGCTGCCCGTCTATTTCGTCACGTTCTCGGACGGAATCGTCCAGCATATAGGCTATTCCGAAGAACGTCTTTCTTGAAACGCCTCCTACGGGGAATCGGCCCGAACGTAGTCACTTTGGGTCTCGTAAGTTTCTTCACGGACGTCTCGAGCGAAATGATCTATCCGCTCCTGCCTCTTTTTCTCACACAGACGCTGGGCGCGACGCCCGCGTTTCTCGGAATCATCGAGGGTTTCGCCGAATCGTTTTCCTCGTTCCTCAAACTCGGCACCGGCTTCGTTGCCGACCGCGCACGCGACCGCAGCCGCTGGGTGCTAGCGGGTTATTCGGTGTCGTCCCTCGCGCGGCCGCTGATCGCTTTCGCTCAAGGGCCCTGGGGTGTATTTCTCGTAAGGGCGGGCGACCGTCTCGGGAAGGGAATCCGAACCGCCCCGCGCGACGCCCTTCTGGCGGATTCGGCGGACCCGGAAATGCGCGGAAAGGCTTTCGGTTTTCACCGGGGAATGGATCACGCGGGCGCCGTCGTGGGTTCGCTCGTGGCGTCCGTGCTTTTGGCTTTTTTCGTGAAGGATCTGCGCGTGATTTTTCTTTTGGCCGGGATTCCTTCCCTCGTATCGATCGCTCTCGTCGTCTTCCGCGTGCGGGAGGTTCCGCAAAGGATCGTCCCGAAGAAAGAATCTTTCCGTTTTGAGATACCCGCCGGTAAATTGCGCGTTTATCTCGCGGTGCTTTTTATTTTTCTGTTGTCCAGCGCGTCGGACGTTTTCCTTCTTCTGCGCCTCACGGACGTCGGCGTTCCGAGAGAACTTCTCCCGGTCATTTGGACCGTGTTCAGCCTGACGAAGGCGCTGACGACGATGCCGTTCGGCGCGCTCTCCGACCGCATAGGCCGCCGCCACGTGATTCTCGCCGGATGGTTTTTCTACGCGTGCGTTTACGCGGGCTTCGGTTTTTTGAACGATCCGGTGGCGGCTTCGGTTCTTTTCGTGGCGTACGGTTTTTTCTACGGTTTCACGGAAGGTGCCGAGGCGGGTCTGATCGCGGATCTCGTTCCGGTGGAGGCGCGCGGCCGGGCGTACGGTTGGTACCATTTCGCGCAAGGAGCCGCGCTTCTTCCCGCGAATCTCATCTTCGGTTTCATTTGGAACGGCGCGGGTGCCCAGATGGCGTTCTTTGTCGCGGGCGGAACGGCGTTGACGGCGGCGCTTCTCCTTGCTACGATTGGAATCAAGCAGGACCTCCGGCCAACCCCGCCGCTTCCAAAATAAAGGACAATCATGGCAAACGTCGTTCTCGAAACCAATCAGGGAAACATCGAACTCGAGCTCATGCCTCAAGTCGCGCCGAAGGCGTGCGAGAATTTCACCCGTCTCGTCGAGCAGGGCTACTACAACGGCCTTATCTTTCACCGCGTCATTAAGGAGTTCATGCTGCAGGGCGGCGATCCGACCGGTACCGGTTCGGGCGGCCAGTCCGTCTGGGGCAAGGAATTCGACGACGAGGTGAACATCGACGTCAAATTCAACAAACCCGGCATCCTCGCCATGGCGAACGCCGGCCGCAACACCAACGGCAGCCAATTTTTCATCACGACCGCCAAGACCCCGTGGCTTCACCAGAAACACACGATTTTCGGGAAGGTGGTCGCGGGTTACGACGTCGTCGAGAAGATCGAAAGCACCGCCGTCGACGGCAGCGACCGTCCGCTCCAGGAACAGAAGATCGTCAAAGCTTTCCTCAAGAAGTAAACTCCGGGGATTCATGAGAAATTTCGATCGCAGGCAGAACCGGCCACACGGCCGTCCGCAAGGGCAGGGTCCGGGTCAAGGCCAGGGGGGGCGCCCGTCTTATCCTCCCCGGCCGAACAACCGCCCTTCCGGCCCGCCGCCGAGGCAGCAAGACGAAGGCGAGCGGAAGTTCTACGCGGGCACGGTGATTGATCCCTCGCCGCGCATCCGCCTCGAGGACGGTTCGAAGGAATTGACGATGCGCGCGATGGATCTTCTTTGCCCCGTGGGCCGCGGCCAGCGCGGGCTCATCGTGGCGCCTCCCGGGGCGGGCAAGACCACGTTCCTCAAACACATCTGCCACGCGATTGTCGCCGGCCAGCCCGACGTGAAGCTCTACGTTCTCCTTATCGACGAACGTCCCGAGGAGGTGACGGATTTCCGCCGCGGGGTTCCAGGCGCGGAAGTTCGCTGGTCGTCATCCGACGAGACGTACGAACACCACATCCGCACGGCCGACGAACTGATGCGCCAATCCTACCGCGAGGCGGGGGACGGGAAGGACGTGATGGTCGTGATTGATTCGCTGACGCGTCTTTCGCGCGTACACAACGCCGAAGGCCGCTCGTCGGGCCGGACGCTTTCGGGCGGCGTCGACGCCCGCGCCCTCGAGATACCGCGTCGCATCTTCGGCTCCGCGCGAAAGATCGAGAACGGAGGCTCGCTCACCATCCTTGCGACGATCCTCGTCGATACCGGCAGCCGCATGGAAGAAGTCATTTTCGAGGAATTCAAGGGCACGGGCAACATGGAGATGTACCTCTCGCGCGAGATTGCCAACCAGCGGATTTTTCCGGCGATCGACGTGGCGAAGTCCGCCACGCGTAAAGAGGAGCTCTTGGTCTCTCCGGAGGAGCTCGACAAGGCACGCAAGCTTCGCCGCGCGCTCCTGGGCCTCGGCAAGATCGAAGCCGCCAAGACGCTCGTCGAGCAGCTCGAAAAATATCCCACGAACAAGGAGTTCCTCGCTACAATACGCGCATGAGACCCAAGCGCCTTACGGCACTCGCCGCCGCCGGAATCGTTGTGTGGAGCGTCGTTGGCTGGTGGTTTCTCAAAAAAGGCGCCCCCATGGCACCTCCCACCGCCCTTTTGGGGATCGTCCTCAGCGTCGGCCTCTGGTTCCGCCAGTCTTGGGCCCGCGTCGCGTGCCTCTCCCTGAGCTGGCTGACGGCCGTCCTTTACGTGGTGGCTTTCGTCGTCACGATGCCGCGCCTGCGCGCCGCCGCGGAAGTCGCCCAGTCGCCCGACCAGCCCTCCCTTGACCTGGCTCTGGCGGGTCTTGTCCTCATCTATTCTCCGATCTTCCTGCTTACGATCGCCACGATCGTGATCCTCGGGTCCGAGCCGGTGAAAAAGGCGTTCGGCCTCCCCGGCAAAGCCGCCTAGTTTAGCTTATAATCGGATCATGAGTTCCCCGAATTTCGTCCATCTTCACGTCCACACGAAATACAGCCTTCTGGACGCCGTGTGCCACATCGATCCGCTCGCCACGCGCGCGAGGGAGTTCGGCATGCCCGCCCTCGCGATGACGGACAATGGCAATCTTTTCGGCGCGATCGAATTCTACAACGCCTGCAAGAAACAGGGCGTGAAGCCGATCATCGGAGCGGAACTCTACGTCGCCCCCGAGAGCCGCTTCGAGCGCGCGACCCACGGCCTAGGCGGCGCCTCCTATCCGCTGGTCGTCCTCTGCACGGATTACGCGGGCTACAAGAACCTAATTGAGCTCATCACGATCGGCTACCTCGAAGGCTTTTACTACAAACCCCGCGTCGACAAGGAATCCCTCCGCAAGTTCTCGAAAGGCCTGATCGCGCTCTCCGGCCCCTCGCGTGCGGAGGTGCCTCACAACCTCAATCTCGGCCAGCCTCTCAAGGCGGAGGCCGCGGCGCTCGAGTACGTGGACATCTTCGGAAAGGATAATTTCTTCATCGAGATCGTCCGCCCGAACCTCCGCGAGTACGAGCGTGTGAACCCGGAGCTCGTGCGGCTCGCGCGCAAGCTGGACATTCCGATCGTCGCCGCAAACGACGTGCATTACCTGAAGAAGGAGTTCGCGCGGGCGCACGAGGTTCTCATGTGCCTCCAGACGCAGGTCACGTTCGACGACCCGAACCGCTTCCGTACGACGAGCGAGGAGTTCTACTTCAAGAGCCCGAAGGAAATGTCCGAGCTCTTCGCGGACCTGCCCGACGCCATCGAGAACACGGTGAAGATCGCGGAGCGCTGCAATATGGCGTTCGACTTCGGCAAAACCTACGTTCCGCAGTTCATTCCGCCGACGGGGAAGACGCAGACCGAATACCTGCATGAGCTGACCTACGCGGGCCTGTCGGGCCGCTATCCCGACCTGACGGACACGATCCGAAAGCGCGTGGAGTACGAACTTTCGGTCATTGAAAAATCCGGCTACACGAGTTATTTCCTGATCGTTTGGGATTTCGTGAATTTCGCCAAGAGCAAGCACATCCCCGTGGGCCCGGGACGCGGTTCAGCCGCCGGGTCGGTCGTCTCCTACGCGCTTGGCATCACGGACATCGATCCACTTCCTTACGATCTCCTCTTCGAACGTTTCCTGAACCCCGAACGCGTCACGATGCCGGATATCGACATCGATTTTTGCTACGAGAACCGCGACACCGTCATCCAGTACGTCACCGACAAGTATTCGAAGGACAACGTCGCCCAGATCATCACGTTCGGTACCATGATGGCGAAGGCCGTCATCCGCGACGTGGGCCGCGTGCTCGGCATGGCGTACGCCGACTGCGACAAGATCGCGAAGCTCATCCCCCAGGAGCTGGATATCACGATCGAGATGGCGCTCGAGCGCGAACCCGAGCTCAAGGCCCTCTACAAGGGCGATCAGCGCATCAAGCATTTGATCGACACTGCGCGGGTGCTGGAGGGCCTCGCGCGGCACGCCTCGACCCACGCGGCCGGCGTCGTCATCAGCGAGAAGCCCCTAAAGGAACATCTGCCGCTCTTCAAAACTTCCGACGGGCAGATATCGACCCAGTTCTCGATGGAGTCACTCGAAAAGATCGGTCTCCTCAAGATGGACTTCCTCGGCCTTCGCACGCTCACCGTCATCGACGACACGCTGAAAATCATCCATCGCACGAAGAAGACCGAGGTCGAGTGGGGGAAGATCGGCTTCGACGACAAGAGAACCTACGAGATGCTCTGCCAGGCGCAGTCCGCGGGCGTGTTCCAGCTCGAATCCAGCGGCATGCGAGACATTTTGAAGAAACTGCGTCCCGACAAGTTCGAAGATCTTATCGCCATCCTGGCCCTGTACCGCCCGGGGCCGATCGGCTCGGGGATGGTGGACGAATTCATCAAGAGAAAGCACGGCCAGATCCCGATCAAGTACGACCATCCGCTGCTTCAGCCGATCCTCAAGGAAACGTACGGGATCATCGTGTATCAGGAACAGATCATGAAGATCGTGAACGCGCTCGCGGGATTCTCCCTCGGCAAAGCCGACATGCTCCGCCGCGCGATCTCGAAGAAGAAGGAAGAGATTCTCCAAGAGCAGCGCGCCGACTTCGTGAAAGGCTGCGCGGATTTCAAGGTGGAGAGGAAGATCGCCGACAAGATATTCGACTTCATCGTCCACTTCGCGGGTTACGGCTTCAACAAGTCCCATTCGGCCGCGTACGCGGTCGTTTCTTTCCGTACGGCGTACTTGAAGGCCAATTTCCCGGTCGAATTCATGACCGCGCTCCTCTCGTCGGAAAAAGACAACACGGACAAGGTCGTGCAGTACATCGAGGAAGCCAAACGCATGGGCATCCAAGTGCTGCCACCGGACGTCAACGAGAGCTTCCCGCAGTTCACCGTCGTCGGCGAGAAGGCTATCCGTTTCGGGCTATCGGCCGTGAAGAACGTTGGACAGGCGGCCATCGACGCGATTATCCAGGGCCGCATCAAGAAAAACCGCTTCAAGTCTTTCTACGACTTCACCGAGCACGTGGACTTGCGTACCGTAAACCGCAAGGTACTCGAATCCCTCATCAAATGCGGCGCCTTCGACACGATGGGTCTTTTCCGTTCGCAAATCTTCGCCATTTTGGACCACGCGCTTTCGACAGCGGGCGACATCCAAAAAGACCGCGCGGTCGGCCAGAGGTCGTTCTTCGAGCTCACCGACGGCGGCACGTTCAAGGGTGCGCCCACTGTCCCCAGCATCCCCGAGTGGCCGGAACACGAACGGCTGAAGAACGAAAAGGAGATGCTCGGCTTCTACGTCACGGGCCATCCGCTCGAGCGCTACCGCCGGGAGCTTAAAAGCTACACGTCGGGCTCCACCGCGACGATGGCCAAGATGAAGGACGGGGAAGAGGTGGTCCTGGGCGGGCTCGTCAACAAGCTCAAGTTCACGGTCACGAAGAAAAACCAGGAGAAGATGGCGATCGTCACGCTCGAGGACCTGGACGGTCAAATCGACGCGCTCGTTTTTCCGAAGACGTTCCAGGGCTACGGCTTGCACCTCCAGAAGGACGCCATTCTTTTCTTCAAGGGAACCCTGGACCGCAAGGAGCAGGACGCCAAACTCCTCGTGAACGAGATCACGCCCATCGCCGACGTGCACAAGAAGTTCACGAAATCCATGCACGTGCGCCTGGCCGACGGCGGGGCGGACGAAAACGTCCTAAAAAGCATCCAGGAGAAGCTCGCCCAGCATCCGGGTTCGATGCCCGTCTATCTTGAGTTCCTAACGGACGGCAAGGTATCCTCACAACTGCTTGTGGACCGAAGCCTTTACGTCAAACCGACCGAAATTCTCGTGGATTCCCTGCGTGAAATGCTGGGTGAAGAGGCCGTGAACTTCCGCGCCTGACGGTTTTTCTGTCGTTGACCCCATAAGTCCTTATGTGCTAGCATTATATGGAATTTCGGATTCATTTTTTAAGTGCAGCGGCCTCGAAAAGGCGGAGGAACGAGATGGCGATCACCAAAAAAGACATCGTCCTGAAGATAGCCAACGAGACCGGCATCAAGCAGATCGACGTGAAGCGCGTCGTTCAGGCCAGCCTCGACAAGATCACCCAGTATCTCGCGGAAGGGCAGACGGTTGAGCTCCGCAACTTCGGCATCTTCAAGATCAAATCCCGCCGGGGCCGCCTCGGGCGTAATCCCCGCACCGGACAGGAAGTCCCCGTGCCGCCGAAGAAAGTGGTCGTCTTTAAACCTGGCCTCATCATGAAGCGGGACGTCAAGTAAGACCAAACGTTTTCACCTTGGGGCACGGACAAAACCCGTGCCCCCCTTTAATTCAAGGCCACTCAATGTCGAGCCCCATCCAGCGGCTGCGCGGTTTTAAGGACCTGATCGGCGACGAGGCGTTCGTTTTCTCCCACGTCGAAAAGACCGCGCGGGACACGTTCCGCTCGTTCGATTACGACGAGATCCGCATCCCCGTGCTCGAAGAGAAGGCTCTGTTCCACCGGGCTCTCGGCGGCGACACTGACGTGGTCCAGAAGGAAATGTACGAATTCATCGACCGCTCCGAGGCGGCCGTCGCGATGCGTCCCGAAGGGACCGCCGGCGTGGTGCGCGCTTACCTCGAGAACAAGGTCGACAAAGCGCAGGGACACGCGCGCTATTTCTACATGGGCCCCATGTTCCGCAGCGAGCGGCCCCAAGCCGGACGCCTGCGTCAGTTCCACCAGATCGGCGTCGAGCTGCTCGGCACGCCGAGCCCGCACGCGGACGCGGAGGCCATCCTCTGCCTCACGACGTTCCTGGACCGCCTCGGAATCACCGGCTACAAACTCAAGCTAAACAACCTCGGAACCGCCGAAGAGCGAAAAGCCCTGCGCCAGCGTCTGGCGGATTCGTTCAAGCCGCTTCTTCCGGAGTTCTGCCCGGATTGCCAGAAGCGCTACGAACGGAACGTCTTCCGACTCCTCGACTGCAAAGTGCAGGAATGCCGGAAGGCCGTCCGCAAAGTCGAATGGATCAAGCCGGGCGAGCCGCTTCTGTCCGACGTCAGTGAAGAGGGCGCGTCCCATTTTATGCAGGTCTGCACCGACCTCGTCTCCGTGCGCGTGCCGTTCGAGATCGATCCCTTCATGGTGCGCGGCCTCGATTACTACACGAAGACGGTCTTCGAAGTGACGCACCCGAACCTCGGTTCGCAGGACGCCCTCGCGGCCGGCGGGCGGTACGACAACCTGATTGAGACGTTCGGCGGCGAACCCGCGGGCGCGGTCGGTTTCGCGATCGGGGTGGAGCGCCTCGTCCTAAGCACGCCGTTCAAGAGAAACGAGGAGAAAGCCCGCCCCGTGTTCATCGCCTCGATGGGCGACGACGCGTTCAAGCTCGGCTTCGTCCTCCTCAACGCTTTCCGCCGTCTCGGCGTGCCGTCCACGATGGAAACGAAAGTCCGCTCTCTGAAATCCCAGCTCCGCGTGGCCGAGAAGCGCGGCTGCCGCTACGTGGTTCTCATCGGCGACGAGGAAATCCAAAAGAAGGTTTTCATCCTGAAAGACATGCAGGCTGAGAAGGAAGAAGAGAAACAGGTCGAGTACGATCTCGACACTCTCATGGCCAAATTCCTCGACCTCGCGCGCCGCGTGTACATCCCCGAGATGCTCACCCCCGATTTCGTTCCTTCGGAAGAAGAGCCCGAAGCCACGACGACCGAACCGAAGAGAGCCTGATCGCATGCTTCGGACGCACACCTGCGGGGAGCTGAACGAGTCCCATATTGGCACGGAAGTGACGCTTTACGGCTGGGTGGACACCCAACGTGATCACGGCGGCGTATTCTTTCTCGACCTGCGCGACCGGTACGGCAAGACGCAGATCTTGGCCGGCGGCAAGGGTCAGGCGCTCGGGCCGTTCAAGTCCGAAGACTGTGTGCGCGTCCGCGGGAAGGTTCAGCGCCGCCCCGCAGGCACGGAGAACGCCAAGCTTCCGACTGGGCACGTCGAGATCGTCGCCGAAGAGGTGATCGAGCACAATTCCTGCCAGCCGCTCCCGTTCGAGGTCACGAAGAGCCGTGAAACCAACGAAGAGCTGCGCATGACGTACCGGTATCTTGACCTCCGGAACCCCGAAGTCCAGCGGGCGCTTCTTTCGCGCCACCGGGTCTATCAGATCATCCGCCGCACGCTCGACACCCACGGTTTCGTGGAAGTCGAAACGCCGATCTTGACGAAATCCACGCCCGAAGGCGCGCGCGATTACCTCGTACCGAGCCGCGTGAGCCAGGGAGAATTCTACGCGCTGCCCCAGTCGCCCCAGCTTTTCAAGCAGATCCTCATGGTCGCGGGCTTCGACAAGTATTTCCAGATCGCCAAGTGCTTCCGCGACGAGGACCTCCGCGCCGATCGCCAGCCCGAGTTCACCCAGCTCGACATGGAGATGGCATTCCTCGAAGAAAACGATCTTTTCTCTGTGATCGAAGAGGTCATGAAGGCGATTCTCGCCGAAGTGCCGGGCTTCGAACTCAAAACCCCGTTCCCGCGCATTACGTACCAGGAAGCCATGGCGAAATACGGCACCGACAAGCCGGACCTCCGTTTCGGTATGCCGATCGAGGACGTCTCGGACGCGCTGCGCGGCTGCGAGTTCAAAGTGTTCGGCGACGTGCTCGCCCAACCCGAGGGCGCGGTGCTCGCGCTCTGCATTCCGGCAGGCGGACCTTCGCGCAAAGACATCGACACGCTGACCGAATTCGCGAAGACCGAAGGCGCGGGCGGCATGGCCTATTTCAAGGTCGAAGCCGGCAAACTTGAAGCCCCGATCGCCAAATTCTTCAAGCCCGAACATTTGGAAGCCCTAAAAAACCGGTTCAAGCCGAACGACGGCGACCTCATCGTGTTCGCGGTCGATTCGCGCAAGAAAGCGCAGAAGATCCTCGGCACCTTGCGTCTTTATGCGGCGAAGTGGAAGAGCCTTATTCCCAAGGGAACGTTCCATTTTTCGTGGGTCACCGATTTTCCGCTCTTCCAGTTCGATTCGGAAGAAAATCGGTGGGTCAGCGAGCATCATCCTTTCACCGCGCCGAACGTCGAAGACTGGAAAAAATTCAGGGCTTCGGGCGAGCTTTCGAAGATCCGCTCGCGCGCGTACGACCTCGTCCTGAACGGCAACGAGCTCGCGTCCGGCTCCATCCGTATCCACGACCGAGAGCTTCAAAACGAAATTTTCGAGACGATCGGTCTTTCGGCGGACGAGATCAAGAACCGGTTCGGGTTCCTCCTCGGAGCGTTCCAGTACGGTACGCCCCCGCACGGCGGCTGCGCGTTCGGTATCGACCGCTTGATGACGATCGTGCTCGGTCTCGAATCGATCCGCGAAGTGATCGCGTTCCCCAAAAACCAGAAGGCCGTCGATCCCATGACCGACGCGCCGTCACCCGTGGCCGAGCGCCAGCTCAAGGAACTTGGGATCAAGATCCGTTAGCGCCATCGACGTCCGCTTGATGGCGGGAAGCGGCGTTTCGGCCGCTTGGGCGAAGCGCGCCGTCGCGGCCGCTCTCCAAGCCGAAAAGGCGAGCCGCCGAACGGTGACCGTCCTTCTCACCGGCGACGCCGAGATCCGACGCGTTCACCGCGAGCACATGGACGACGACACCCCGACCGACGTTATCTCCTTTCCGATCGACGCGAAATCTCCAGAGGGGAAGAGCGGCTATCTCGGCGACGTGGTCGCCTCGTTCGACACCGCCCGCCGCGTCTCAAGGGAGCTCGGAATTCCGTACCGCGAAGAGCTCGCCCGCTACCTCGTTCACGGAACGCTCCATCTTCTCGGCTACGACGACATGAAGCCCGCGGACAAGAAAAAGATGCACGCCCGGCAGGAGATCATCGTCTCGAAGCTCTTCGCGAAGCGGAAGGCGAAATGAAGAACCGCTCCTTCCTCCAAAGCCTGAACGAAGCCGTCGACGGGTTCGTCTACGTCATCCGGCACGAGCGCAACATGCGCGTGCATTTCCTCTTCGCTTTCATGGTGCTCATCCTCGCGCTTTTCCTGGGCGTGTCGCGGCTTGAGTGGATCGTCCTGACCTCGGTGACGTGTCTCGTCCTCGTCGCGGAGATGATCAACACGGCCATCGAGCACACGATCGATCTCGTGAAGACCGAGTTTCATCCGGCCGCGCGGCTCATCAAGCACATTTCGGCGGGCGCGGTCCTCGTGATGGCCGTGAACGCGCTCATCGTGGGCTTCCTTATTTTTTCGCGTTACTGGGGCTCCCCGTTCCACGCGGCCGCGCACGGGATAAAATACGCTTCATGGCACCTCGCGTTCGCGTCGATCCTCGTGGCGATCTTCTTCGTGGTGGGCGGCAAAGCCTTCTTCGGGCGGGGCACGCCGTTCCGCGGCGGCCCGATCAGCGGCCACTCGGCCGTCGCGTTCTCGCTTTGGACCGTCATCGTCTGCACGCAGACGAACTATTTCGTGATGGGCGTCTCGCTCTTCATGGCGCTCCTCGTGGCGCAGAGCCGCCTGCGCGCGAAGATCCACACGTATTGGGAGGTCGTCGCCGGCGCCGCCGTCGGCACCGCCGTCACGCTCGTCGTTTTCCGTCTGTTCCGCTAGGAGGCCTTTTTGTTCGAAAAGTTCCGCACGCATTTTATCTCAGGGATCCTCGTCTTAGCACCGTTCTTTCTGACGGTGATCTTCATCGGCTACCTCGTGAAGATCGTCGACGCGTTCGTCGTGAACCCGCTCTTCCGGCTTCTGCCGGTGTCGGTGATGGACGCGACAGTGCTCGTGTACCTTACGAAGATCGCGATCGGGCTTTTCGTCATCCTTTTCATCTCGCTCGTCGGAATTCTCGCCGAGCGGCTCATCTTCCGGCAGATTCTCGTCTTCCTCGAAAGTCTGCTCCGGGGCATCCCGGTCTTCAGTAAGGTCTACGGGTCGATCAAGGAAATCAAGGAAGCGTTTTTTCGAGACAAGGGCGGAGTCTTCCGGCGGGTGGTCTACCTGGAATATCCCAGGAAGGGCATCTACGCGCTCGGATTCGTCACCCAGGAAAAGGATTGGGAAATCACGACGATCGCGCGCCAGCGCACCTTCACCGTCTTCATTCCGTCCCCGCCCAATCCGGCCACAGGTTTTTTCATCTTCGTGCCTGAAAGCGAAATTATCCCGTCGGCCTTGACGGTCGAAGAGGGGATCAAGCTCGTCATCTCGGGCGGAGCCGCGGTCCCGTCGGTCAAGGCGCCTTCCTCGCCCGCGCTCGGAGCGTAACGCCTTGGCGGCGACGAAGACCGACGCCTTCATCCTTCGCACGCGCGACTGGCGCGATACGAGCCTTCTCGGCGAATTCTACACGCGCGAGCACGGAAAGATCCGGGGCGTCGTCCGCGGCATCCGGGACGCGCGCGCCCGCTACGGCAGCACCCTCGAACCCTTCTCCCTGAACGAGATCCTCTTCTACAAGCGCCGCCGCGGCGGCGACCTCCATCAAGTCACGCAGGTCGAGCTCCTCGACCTCTACACCGAAGTGCGCGAGGATCTCGAGCGGCTTTCCTACGCGAGCTATTTCGCCGAGCTCGTCGATCAGCTCGTCGAGGTGGAGGATCCGAACGTCGAAATATTCGATCTCCTGCGCGACACGCTCGAGCTCATGCGGCGAGGTGCCTCGCCCCGGCGGGCCGCGCGCATCTTCGAGGTGAAGCTCTTCGAAGCACTCGGCCTCATGCCGGAGATCAAGCGCTGCGTCTCGTGCCGCGCCGAAGCCCCGGACCCCGCGTATTTCAACGTCGCGCTCGGCGGCATCCGTTGCCGTCCCTGTAGTTTGGAAGGGGCGGAAGGTCCGCCCGGCCAGGAACATTCGCAGACCCTCGCGATGGGAATGCCCGTCTCGAAGGGTTCGCTCGCGTTTCTCGAGCACGTCCGCCGCGCGCCCGTCGCGGATCTCCAGCAGGTGAAGGTTTCCGCCGAGGTCGGCGCGGAAGTGGGGCGAACGCTTCGGCGCTTCGTCGATTTCCACCTTACTGGCAAGCTCAAGACCCTCGTTTTCTTGGACAAAATGGGCTTTAGCGGCTAGAATCGGCCTCTTATGATCCCATTCCAGGACATGATCGCGCGCCTTTCCGCTTATTGGGCGAAGCACGGCTGCGCGGTCCTTCAGCCGTACGACATCGAAGTGGGCGCGGGCACGTTCCACCCGGCCACGTTCTTCGGCTCGCTCGGCCCCCAGCCCACGAAAGTCGCTTACGTCCAGCCGACCCGCCGCCCTACCGACGGCCGCTACGGCGAGAACCCTCTACGCACCCAGCATTACTACCAGTACCAGGTGATCTTGAAGCCCTCGCCCGAGAACGCGCAGGATTTGTACCTCGATTCGCTCCGCGCGATCGGTCTGAAAGTGGAAGACCACGACATCCGCTTCGTCCAGGACGACTGGGAATCGCCGACGCTCGGCGCCTCGGGACTGGGCTGGGAAGTGTGGCTCGACTCGCTCGAAGTCACGCAGTTCACGTACTTCCAACAGGTCGCTGGCTTCGCGCTCGAGCCGATCTCCTGCGAAATCACGTACGGCCTCGAGCGCATCGCAATGTTCCTTCAGGGTAAAAGCGACATGTTCGAGCTCCAGTGGTCGAAGGACGTGACCTACGGGGACCTGCGCCTGGAGCCGGAGAAAGAATACTGCCGCTACAATTTCGAAGACAGCGACACCCCGATGCTCCACAAGCTTTTCGAGACCTACGAAAACGAGGCCAAGCGCCTCCTCGGACCCGAACCCGAAAAGAACGCCTCGGCGCTCGTCCTTCCCGCGTACGAATGGACGCTCAAGACCTCCCACGTTTTCAACATGCTCGACGCCCGTGGCGCGGTCAGCGTGAACGAGCGCCCGACCTACATCGCGCGCGTGCGCAATCTCGCGAAGAAATGCGCGCAGGCCTATCTCTATAAGAAGGAAGCCGCCGCCGCGGCGAAGTCCGAATGAAGCGCGCCGGGAAAATAGCCGCCCCGGTCCCCGATATCCCGCAGGACCTTCTTTTCGAGATCGGCTGCGAGGAGCTTCCGGCCACGAATCTCGCGGACCTTTTCGAGAACGCGGCTTTCGGCGAGAACCCGCTCGAGAAGAAGCTCTCCGACGTCCTCGCCGCCCGGCGCCTTTCGTTCGCCGCCGTCCGCGTGTGGGCCACCCCGCGCCGCCTCGTTTTCCGCGTCTCGCACCTGACGCCGGCGCAAGCCTCGAAGGACGAAATGATCCGTCTCATCGTGAAGCAGGAGGCGTACGACACCTCCGGCAAGCCGACCGAGAAACTTCTTTCGATCTTGAAGCACCGGGGCGCGTCGCCTGACGAGTGTGTGACCGGCGAATCCCAGGGCAAGGAATACGTGTTCATCAAGAAGGCCGAGCCCGTGAAGAAGACGGCCGAGGTGCTCCCCGAAGCGCTCACGGAGTTCGTGAAGACGATCGGTTTCCCGAAGAACATGAAGTGGGACGACACCGACGTGCGCTTCCCGCGCCCCATCCGCAATTACCTCTGCTTCTACGGCGCGAAACCCGTGAAGTTCGCGATCGGCCGCACGGCGGTTGCCGACAGGACCGTGATCTTTTCGAAGGCCCGCCGCCGCGCGTACCCGGTGAAGGGGATCGACGCGTACTTTAAGCTCCTCGCCGCCAAAGGCGTGATCCTCGACCAGAAGGAGCGAAAGGAGACCATCGGCCGCGCGCTCGAAGCGATGGCCCGGTCGCTCGGCTTCCGTCTCTACGACGACCCGTTCCTCCTTTCGGAAGTGAACTTCCTCGTCGAGAACCCGCACCCGGTCGACGCGCCCTTCGACGACGAATTCCTGAACCTGCCGCTCGAGGTGCTCACGGTGAGCATGGCGCGCAAGCAGCGCATCTTCGGCCTGATCGACAAGAAGGGCGGAGTGGCGTCGCGTTTCCTTGCCGTCCTCGATGGCCCGGCTAACGCCAAGCAGAAGAAGCTTATCTCCTCCAACGTCGAGAACATCCTGCGCGCGAAGCTCCAGGACAGCCTATTTTTCTGGCGCGAGGATCTCAAGATCCAGCTCGAGAAAAAGCGGGCGGAGTTGAAAAATCTGGTGTTCCTGAAGGGCGTGGGTTCGATGCTCGAAAAATCGGACCGCCTGGCGCGCCTGGCCACTGTCGTCTCCGACGACCTTTCGCTTTCTCAGGAAGACCGCCACGCGCTTGGCCGCGCCTCGTACCTCGCGAAGGCCGATCTCCTCACGCAGATGGTCGGCGAGTTCCCCGAGCTCCAGGGCGTGATGGGGAAGTACTACGCGCGCGAAAACGGCGAGCCCACGGCCGTCGCCGAGGCGATCGGCGAACAGTACCTGCCGCGCACGGTCTCCGACCGCCTGCCCGCAACGACCGCCGGAGCGCTGCTCTCGGCGCTCGACAAGATCGATCTCCTGGCCGCCGCGTTCGCGATGGGGCTCGAGCCGACCTCGAGCGCCGATCCCTACGGCCTGCGCCGTAGCGCCGCGGGCGTCGCGAAAATCCTGATCGACCGGAAACTGAACCTCTCTCTTTCGAAGCTCCTGCGCGAGGCCGACCGCGAAGTGTTCTCCGCGTATTCCGCGGGCTGGCCGAAGGCGGAAGCCGACGCCGAGAAGCGCCACCGCAGGCTCCTCGCCTTCTTCAAGGACCGTTTCAAGGCGGTTCTCGTCGACCGCGGCTTCCGCGACGACTTAGTCGACGCCGCGGTCGCCTCGCGGTTCGAAAGCCCCCACGAGACGTTCCAGCGCGTCGAAGCGCTCGCCGGACTCGTCGAGGACGAGGCCTTCGTGAAGGCGGTGAAGGTGGTGGAGCGTACTTGGAACATCCTGAAAGGGAACAAGGAAACGCTGCCCGAGACCATCGACCCTGCCCGTTTCGCCGAGCCGCTCGAGCGGGAAGTGTTCAAGCATTACGAAGCGTCGCGGGACTCCATCCGCGAAGCGATCCGGAGACGGGATTTCCGCCGCGCGACGAGCTTGTACGCGGGGGCTTTTTTCGATATATTAGGTGAATTCTTCGAGAAGGTTTTCGTGAATGCCGAAGACTTGGACGTCCGCCGGAACAGGCTTGCGCTCCTCAAAGCCGTCAAAGACCTGTACGCCGGCGAAGTCGCCGACCTGTCGAAGATCCGGGTCGCGCGTTAAAGATTTTTTTCAACCCACAGCGAAAGGACTTAACGAGATGGGCTCCATGACTGAAGACAAAACCAAGCACCAGAGCGGAAACGGTTCGTCGGCCAAGTACGTGTATTTCTTCGGCAACGGCAAGGCCGAAGGCGAGCGCACGCAGCGCATCCTTCTCGGCGGCAAGGGCGCGAACCTCGCCGAGATGACGAACCTCGGTATCCCGGTGCCTCCCGGTTTCACGATCTCGACCGTGGCCTGCAAAGAATTCTACGCGCTGGGCGAGAAGTGGCCTGGTGGTCTCAAGGAAGAGATCCAGCAGAACCTGAAGAAGCTTGAAGAAGCGACCGGCAAGAAGCTCGGCTCGATCGAGAACCCGCTCCTGGTCTCCGTGCGTTCTGGCGCGTCCGTCTCACTTCCGGGCATGATGGACACGATACTCAACCTCGGCTTGAACGACCAGACCGTCCAGGGCCTTATCAAGAAATCGGGCAACGAACGTTTCGCGTGGGACGCCTACCGCCGTTTCATTCAGATGTTCGGCAACGTCGTTCTCGAGATGGACCACCACGGCTTCGAGCATCTCTTGAAGGAAAAGAAGAAGAAGCTGAAGGCCGCGCAGGACACCGACCTCGACGCGAAAGCCCTCAAGGATCTCGTCAGCGAGTACAAGGCGTACGTCAAGAAATCCACGAAGAAGGATTTCCCGTCGGACGCCGCCCAGCAGCTCGAGCTCGCGTGCAACGCGGTGTTCGCGTCGTGGAACAACGACCGCGCGATCACCTACCGCAACCTCTCGAAGATCCCGCACGACCTCGGAACGGGCGTCAACATCCAGACGATGGTTTTCGGGAACATGGGTCAGACCTCGGGAACCGGCGTCGCGTTCACGCGTAACCCCATGACGGGCGAGCGCACGTTCTTCGGCGAATATCTCATCAACGCGCAGGGCGAAGACGTCGTCGCCGGCATCCGCACGCCCGAGCCGATCGCCAAGCTCGCGGCCACGCTGCCCGCCGCCTATAAGCAGCTCGAGGAGATCTATCAGCGCCTCGAGAAGCATTTCCGCGACATGCAGGACATCGAGTTCACCATCGAAGACCACAAGCTCTTCATGCTTCAGACGCGCGGCGGCAAGCGCTCCGCGGCGGCCGCGATCAAGATCGCCGTCGACATGGTGAAAGAAGGCCTCATCCCCAAGGACGAGGCGATTCTGCGCGTCCAGCCGGAGCAGCTTGACCAGCTTCTGCACCCCACGATCGACGTAAAGGTTAAAGTGAAGGCGCTCGCCAAGGGTCTCCCGGCGTCGCCGGGCGCGGCCGTCGGTCAGGTTGTCTTCAACGCCGACGACGCGATCGCGGCTGCGGCGAAGAACAAAAAGACGATTCTCGTGCGCATGGAAACGTCCCCCGAGGACGTCGGCGGCATGGCGGCGGCCGAGGGCATCCTCACGGCCACCGGCGGCATGACGAGCCACGCGGCCGTCGTCGCGCGCGGCATGGGCAAGTGCTGCATCGCCGGTTGCGGTTCGATCCACATCGACGAGAAGACCAAGAGCTTCTCCGTCACCGACGCGGCCGGGAAGACCGTCAAGATTAAGCAGGGCGACTGGCTCACACTGAACGGTTCGACGGGCGAAGTGATTGTCGGCGAAGCCAAGCTCGTGACGCCGGAGCTCGGATCCGACTTCAAGCAGTTCATGCAGTGGGCGGATGAGGCGCGTAAGCTCAAGGTCCGCACCAACGCCGACACGCCGGAAGACGCAAAAATCGCGCGTAACTTCGGCGCCGAAGGCATCGGCCTCTGCCGCACCGAGCACATGTTCTTCGGCGAGAATCGCTTAAAGGCCGTTCGCGAGATGATCCTCGCGCATGACGAGGCGTCCCGCGTGAAGGCGCTTAAGAAACTCGAGCCGCTACAGAAGGGCGACTTCAAAGGTATCTTCAAGGCGATGGCTGGCCTGCCGGTCACGATCCGCCTTCTGGACCCGCCGCTCCACGAGTTCCTTCCGAAGGGCGAGAAGGAACTCCGCAAGGTCGCGAAGGATCAAAAGATCTCCGTCGCCGTCCTCCAGCGCAAGGTCGAACAGCTACACGAGGTGAACCCGATGCTCGGCCACCGCGGCTGCCGTCTCGCGGTCACGTACCCTGAGATGTACCAGATGCAGTCCCGCGCGATCTTCGAAGCGGCCTGCGAGCTCGCGAAGGAAGGCCAGCGCGTGGTTCCCGAGGTCATGATCCCGCTCGTCGGCATGATCGGGGAACTTACGTTCACGAAGGCCGACGTCATCCGCATTGCTGAGGAAGTCATGGCGAAGCACAAGGTGAAGATCGAGTACCTCGTGGGCACGATGATCGAGATTCCGCGCGCCGCGCTGATCTCGGCCGATCTCGCGAAGGAAGCCGATTTCTACAGCTTCGGCACGAACGATCTCACGCAGATGACCTTCGGGTTCTCGCGCGACGACGTCGGAAAGTTTCTCCCGCACTACATCGAAAAAGGCCTGCTCAAAGTCGATCCGTTCGTGTCGATCGACCAGACCGGCGTCGGACAGCTGATCCAGTTCGCGGTGGAAAACGGCCGCAAGGTGAAGCCGAATCTGAAGGTCGGCATCTGCGGCGAGCACGGCGGCGATCCTTCGTCGATCGAATTCTGCCACCGCTCGAAGCTCGACTACGTCAGCTGTTCTCCGTTCCGTGTGCCGATCGCGCGTCTCGCGGCGGCTCAGGCGGCCCTCAAGGACAAGAAATAAGACCGCGCGAGCGGTCTTTAAGGAGCGAATGGAAGCCTTAAAGCTCTACATCAAGGACATTAAGGATATCCCGCTCCTCACCGCCGAGGAAGAGCAGAAGGTCGCGCGCAGAGTGAAGAAGGGCGACGCGCATGCCCGGCGCGTGATGATCCGTTCGAACCTGCGCCTGGTTATCAACATCGCCAAGCAGTACTCGAACTTCGGGGTGCCCCTGCTCGATCTCATCGAAGAGGGGAACCTCGGCCTAATGAAGGCCGTGTCGAAGTTCAATCCGAAGCTCGGGTACCGCTTTTCGACTTACGCCGCGTGGTGGATCAAGCAGCACGTCACCCGCGCGCTCGCCGACCAGGGGAAGACCGTCCGCATCCCGGTCTACATGGTCGAGACGCTCTCGCGGTTCCGTAAAATCAACGAGCGCCTCACTCACCGCTACCGCCGCAAGCCGAAAGTAGCGGAGCTTGCGCGCGCGATGAAGATGTCCGTCCACAAGATCAAAGATCTCCAGATGATGGATCAGGGGACGACGTCGCTCGACCAGCCGATAGGAGACGAGGGCGAAGCTTCCGTGATGGATCTCATGGAAGATCCGAACACGGCTACCTCCCAGGACCATATCAACAACCTCTTCCGCAGCGAACGGATCGAGACGCTACTCTCCAAGATGAGCCCGCGCGAGCGCGAAATCCTCGAGCTGCGCTTCGGGCTGAAGGACGGCGAGACGCACACGCTAAACGATGCCGCCAAGCGTTTCGGCATCACGCGCGAGCGAGTCCGGCAGATCGAGGCGGTCGCTTTGAAGAAACTGCGCGCGCTGATCAGCGAAGAGGGCCGGGACAGTATTTAAGCCCGAGCCTCCTTTTTTCCCCGCCCCTTTCGCCCCGGTAGCTCAATTGGATAGAGCACAGGTTTCCTAAACCTGCCATGACGGTTCGATTCCGTCCTGGGGCACGCTTTCCGGGCTTTCTACTTGAAGATTCTCACGCTTTGTGCTAAGGTTTTTGATACGCTTTCATTCTTTGCACGCATCTCACAGATCAGGCCTATATTCAAGTACCCGTCGTTAATCTTAAGCGACTTTAAACAAGTTTAAGTCCTGCCGCAGGAAATAAACTGCTTTACCCGGGGTGCAACCCCCCGTCTTTAATCCTAGGAGAATCTCATGAAAGAGGCCTCTTCCGTCCCGTTTTCCCCAAAAAACGGCAATAATAGCCTCAAGAAGGCGTTAAGCGCCAAAAAAATCGCCAAGCCTGCGAGAGCGAATGGCTTGAACGGGCGTCGAGAGAACGGGTTGAAGAGCTCCTCGGCGAGGGTCAACGAAATCCACGTGCAGGAAGCTCCCCTTCCGACTGTCATGAGCGGCGATTATAAGGATCAGCAACAGCAGCTCCGCCAGCTCCTTCAGGCGATGAAAGCCATGCGTCAGGGCGACTTCTCGACCCGCCTCGTGGTCCACGGAGAAGGCATCGTCTCCGAGATGGCCGAAGTCATGAACGACATCATCGAACTGAACGACAGCATGGCGGCCGAATTCTCCCGCGTCGCTCGCATTGTCGGTCAGGAAGGTAAGATGACCGAGCGCGCGTCCATCGGCCGCGTCAAAGGCGACTGGACGACCTGCGTCGAATCCATCAACACGCTCATCGGCGATCTTGTTCAGCCGACCAACGAAATCGCGCGCGTCATCACGTCGGTCGCCCGCGGCGATCTTTCGCAGAAGATGTCGCTCGAGATCGAGGGTCGCCCGGTTAAGGGTGAATTCTTCCGCATCGGTACCACCGTCAACGCGATGGTCGATCAGCTGAACGCGTTCGCGTCCGAAGTTATCCGTGTCGCCAAAGAAGTCGGCACGGAAGGTAAGCTCGGCGGTCAGTCCCGCGTCCCCGGCGCCGCCGGTACGTGGAAGGATCTGACCGACAACGTTAACCTCCTCGCGTCCAACCTCACCAACCAGGTCCGTAACATCGCCAAAGTTACGACTGCCGTCGCCAAAGGCGATTTGTCCCAGAAGATCACCGTCGATGCGAAAGGCGAAGTTTACGAGCTGAAAAACACCATCAACGTCATGGTGGATCAGCTCTCGTCGTTCGCGGCCGAAGTTACCCGTGTCGCCAAAGAAGTCGGCACGGAAGGTAAGCTCGGCGGCCAGGCCGACGTTAAGGGCGTCTCGGGTACTTGGAAGGATCTGACCGACAACGTTAACCAGCTCGCCGGTAACCTGACGAACCAGGTCCGTAACATCGCGAAAGTTACGACCGCCGTCGCCAAAGGCGATCTGTCCCAGAAGATCACGGTCGACGCCAAAGGTGAAATCCTCGAGCTTAAGAATACGATCAACATCATGGTCGATCAGCTCAACTCCTTCGCGGCCGAAGTTACCCGTGTTGCCAAAGAAGTCGGCACGGAAGGTAAGCTCGGCGGCCAGGCCGACGTTAAGGGCG
>CAYSKO010000007.1:120921-121410 GCA_964431835.1 uncultured Planctomycetia bacterium
TCTCGGGTACTTGGAAGGATCTGACCGACAACGTTAATTTCATGGCGTCGAACCTCACGAAGCAGGTCCGTGGCATCGTCAAGGTCGTTACCGCGGTCGCGAACGGGGACTTGAATCAGAAGTTCGTCCTCGAAGCGAAGGGTGAAGTCGCCGCACTCGCCGAAACCATCAACAACATGACCGACACCCTCCGCACGTTCGCTGACCAAGTTACTTCGGTCGCCCGCGAAGTCGGTATCGAAGGAAAGCTCGGCGGCCAGGCGAAGGTGCCGGCCGCGTCTGGTACGTGGAAGGATCTGACCGACAACGTTAACTTCATGGCGTCGAACCTTACGAAGCAGGTCCGTGGCATCGTCAAGGTCGTTACCGCGGTCGCCAACGGCGATCTCTCGCAGAAGTTCGTCCTCGAAGCGAAGGGTGAAGTCGCCGCACTAGCCGAAACCATCAACAACATGACCGACACCCTCCGCACGTTCGCTGACCAAGTTA
>CAYSKO010000008.1:0-94443 GCA_964431835.1 uncultured Planctomycetia bacterium
GGCGCCACCGACGGGCGTCTCTACGCGGCCGGCATGACCGGCGGCATGGCGTACACGCTCGACCTCGACGGCAAATTCGATTCGCGGCTCAACAAGGAACTCGTCAGAACCGAGCGGCCACTTATACCCGAGGACGAGCACAAGGTCAGGTCGCTCATCGAGACCCACGTCCGGCTCACCGGGAGCGCCCTCGGGAAGAAAGTTCTAGGCGAGTGGGCGAAATACCTGCCGCTTTTGGTTAAAGTATCCCCCAAGTAGAGCCCGATACGAACGTTCCGTTGACACACGCGGACTTTCTTGCTAAGCTGAAAAAAGTTCAGGAGGAATTTCATGGCGAATAAAGAGAACAAGTATCCGGATAACACAGGCGGCGCTTTTTACGTCGATACGCAGTGCATCGACTGCGACCTTTGCCGTCAGACCGCCCCGGCCAATTTCGACCGCAATCAGAGCGGCGGCTATTCTTTCGTGAAGAAGCAGGCCTCCACACCCGAAGAAGAAGCCCTTTGCAAGGAAGCCAAGGAAGGCTGCCCGGTCGAAGCCATCGGCAGCGACGGCTAACCGAAACCGTTTTCATGAAAACCCCGCTCTTTACGCAAAGAGCGGGGTTTTTGCTTAAGGAGAAGAGATCGCGATGAACGACGCACGCAACCTCATTATCATCGGCTCCGGTCCCGCCGGATTCACGGCCGCCATTTACGCCGCGCGCGCGAATATGAAGCCACTTCTCTTCGAAGGCATGTCCAAGGGCGGCCAGCCCGGCGGCCAGCTCATGCTCACGACCGAGGTCGAAAATTTTCCCGGGTTTCCCGAGGGCATCCAAGGCCCCGAGATGATGGAACTTTTCCGCAAGCAGGCCGCGCGCTTCGGCACCGAGCTCATCCAGCAGGACGTGACGTCGGTCGATTTCTCTAAACGGCCGCTCAAGGTGACGTCCGAAGGAAAAGATTATTTCGGCCGCACCGTCGTGATCGCCACTGGAGCGTCCGCCAACTGGCTCGGCATTCCTTCCGAGAAGGCGCTCCAGGGTTTCGGTGTCTCCGCGTGCGCGACGTGCGACGGGTTCTTTTTCAAGGGGAAGGAAGTCATGGTCGTTGGCGGCGGTGATTCCGCCGTCGAAGAAGCGACGTTCCTCACGAAGTTCGCGACGAAGGTGACCATAGTTCACCGCCGCGACGCGCTGCGCGCCTCGAAGATCATGCAGGACCGTGCGTTCTCCAACAAAAAAATCGATTTCGTCTGGGATTCCACCATCGACGAGATCAAGGACCCCTCGGCCCGGAAAGTGACGGGCGTGGTCCTGAGGAATCTGAAGACCGGCGATAAGACGGAGCGCCGCACCGACGGCGTTTTCATGGCCATCGGCCACACCCCGAACTCCGAAGTTTTTAAAGGACAGATCGCTCTCGACGCCAAAGGTTACGTGGTCGTGCACGACGGCACGCATACGAGCGTCCCCGGCGTTTTCGCCTGCGGCGACGTGCAGGACGTGAAGTACCGCCAGGCGATCACCGCGGCCGGCTCCGGCTGCATGGCCGCGCTGGACGCCGAGCGCTGGCTCGAGGCGAGCGGGGAACACGCTTAAAAGGTGAAGGGGCTCCTCCCGAAACCCAAGCTTTTCCGCTTCTTCGCCAAACGTAAGAAAGACACGGTTCCGGAGAACCAGCTCCCCAAAATCCACACGAAGACGCTCCCGGGTCCGAAGTCCTTAAAGCTCGCCGAGACGCTCCGCCGCTACGAATGCCCGCAGATCACCTACGTCGGCGGCGCTTTTCCGATCTTCTTCTCCCGCTCGAAAGGCGCGAATCTCTACGACGTCGACGGCAACCGCTATCTCGATCTCTCGAGCTGTTTCGCGGTGTCGGGCATCGGCCACTCCGACAAGGCTGTCGCGGAGGCGATGTGGAACCAGTCCCGTGAGATGATGCACGGGATGGGCGACGTGCATCCGAACGAGGTGAAGGTCGAGCTCGCGAAGAAACTTGCCGAGATCACGCCCGGGAATCTCGGGCAAACCATCTTCTCTTCGACCGGATCCGAAGCGGTCGAGACGGCCCTCAAGACCGCGGTCGTTCACACGAAAAAAAGCGGCGTGATCGCCTTCGACGGCGCCTACCACGGGCTGGGTTACGGCGCGCTCCAAGCCACGCACCGGCAGGACTTCAAAAAACCCTTCGAGAAACAGCTCGGCAAGCACGTGCGCCACGCGCCCTTTCCAGACCCGCGCCTTTACGGCTCGAAGGCATCCGAAACCGCGATGAAAGCGGTCGAAAAGCTGTACGCGGCCGCGAAAAAAGGCGCGCACCCGGTGGGCGCGGTCCTCGTCGAGCCAATCCAGGGCCGTGGGGGCGTACGCGTGCCTCCGGCAAATTTCCTGAAGGACCTCCGCGCGTTCTGCGACGCGAACGGCGTTCTCCTCATCGCGGACGAAGTGCTCACGGGCTTCGGTCGTACGGGTGCGATGTTCGCCGTCGAGAAATCGTCGGTCGTTCCGGACCTTCTTTGCCTCGGCAAGGGGATGGCGAACGGGTTCCCGATTTCAGCCTGCGTGGGCACGCCCCGGGTGATGCACTCGTGGGGCGCGTCGACCGGCGACGCGGTCCACACGAGCACGTATCTCGGTCATCCCACAGGCTGCGCCGCGGCGCTGGCCACGATCCGTCGTATCGAAGAGGGGAAGCTCGTCGAGCGTTCGCGTGCACTCGGCGAATTCTTCCGCCGTGAGCTTCACGGTCTGAAAACGAAACACGCCGTGATCGGCGACGTGCGCGGCTCCGGCCTCATGATCGGCATCGAGCTCGTGGAGCCGCTTTCGTCTTACGCGATGAAGGATAAAAAGAGCAGAAGGCCCGTTCAGGCGCTTCCAGCGACCGCCAAAACCCGGTTCGTCGTCGAAGAAGCGCTCCGGAATGGAATCGTCCTCCTGGGCTCCGGTCCCGACCACAACGTGCTTTCTCTCACGCCTCCGTTCGTGATCACGGAACGCGACATCGCGCACTGCATCGGGGTTTTCGACCGAATCCTCAAATCCGCGTCCGAAAAAGGGGTATAACAAACCCTTTGCCGTCCCTTTTCGTTTTCCGCCGGCTCGTGCCGGCGTTTGTCCTTCTCGCCGCGGTTTTCCCGGCGACCTGTTCCTTCGCGGCGCCCACCGAACGCGCGCGCACCGTGCGGGAAGCCACCGGCATCGAATGGCTCGAGATGTCCGGCTACCAGAGGCAGGACGAGATCCTGAAGTCGATGGCCGTGCTCGTCCAAAGCGGCGTCGAGCCGATGCGCCAGCCGCACGAATATTACAGCCAAATCCACGCGAAGCTCCGCCGCGACCCCAATCTTTACGGAGTGCCCCTCTCGCAGATCCTCGCCGCGTGCGTCTACGAGGACGAACCCGCGGCGCGCGCCGCGCTCGACGCGCTCCGGAAAAAAGCGTGACCCGACACAAGATCCTTGCGCGCTCGCGCGCGGTGGCGCCTGGGAAGTACAGGCATTACAAGGGCCAACTTTACGAGGTGCTCGGCGTCGTGCGCCACTCGGAGACGCTCGAGGAACTCGTTCTCTACAAGGCGCTCTACAAGAACAGGCTGGGTGCGCTCTGGGTGCGCCCGAAAGAGATGTTCCTCGAGACCGTGCGCTTGGAAGGCAAAGAGCTGCCGCGGTTCGAGAGGATCGTCGAAAAATCCAAAGGAGACCGGTCATGAAAAACACTTTTATAATCGCCGTCGCTGCGCTCGTTTTTCTGGCGCCCGCGGCCCATGCCGCCGTCGTCACCGAAACCGTGGAATACCGCCACGGAGACGCCGTGCTCGAGGGGTTCCTTGCCTACGATGACGCGGCGGGAGAAGCGAAGCGTCCCGGCGTGATCGTGGTGCACGAATGGAAGGGGCCCGGGCCCTACGTCGAGGAGCGTGCCAAGCAGCTCGCCGCTTTGGGCTACGTCGCTTTCGCGGTCGACATGTACGGCAAGGGCGTACGTCCCGAGAGCCACGAGGAAGCCGGCAAACTCGCCGGGATCTATAAAAACGACCGCAATTTGATGCGCGCGCGCGTGAACGCGGGCCTCGATGTCCTGAAGGAGCATCCCTTCGTCGACGCGTCGAAGATCGCGGCGATCGGTTATTGCTTCGGCGGGACAACCGTACTCGAGCTCGCACGCGGCGGCGCGGATGTGAAGCTCGTCGCGAGCTTCCACGGTTCGCTCGGAACGCCGAGCCCCGCGGCCGCCGGAAACGTGAAGGCGAAGGTGCTCGTCTTCCACGGCGCCGACGACAAATTCGTACCGGGCGAAGAAGTGGCCGCCCTCGAAAAAGAAATGAAGGACGCGAACGTCGATTACGTCCTCGAATCGTATCCGGGCGCGGTGCACAGTTTCACCGTAAAGTCGGCTGGGAACGACCCTTCGAAGGGCATGGCCTACGACGCGGAAGCGGACCGGAAGTCCTGGCAGGCGCTCGAAGCCGCACTCGCGGACGCGTTCGCGAAGAAGTGACCGCCGCGGCGGCGCTCGACCGCCGCATCCTTTCGTTCATCCGGCGGTACGCTTTAGCGGACCGGGCGCCCGAAGCGGAGTTCGAGGCTCTCGCGCTCGATCTCTTCGCCTACCAGTTCGAACGGAATCCTTTTTACAGGCGTTTATCGATCGCCGACGGCAAGGAGCCGGGTTCGGTCGGCTCTTGGAAAGCCGTCCCGGCGATGCCCGTCGCCGGTTTCAAGGAGCTTGTCCTTGCGTCGTTTCCCAAAACGAAGGCGGTGCGGGTTTTCCGCACGAGCGGCACCACGTCGGGAGCCCGTGGCGCGCATTTTTTCGACACGCTCGCGTTGTACGAGGCCGCGCTTCTTCCCGCGTTCCGCCGGCACCTCCTTCCGGACGGCGCCTCGTGCCGCTTCTTTTTCCTCACCGCGTCGCCCGAAGAGGCGCCGTACTCCTCACTCAGCCACATGATGGGAGTCGTAAACCGCGCCCTGTCGCGCCCACGCGGAAAGTTCTACGTGAAGAAGGACGACATTCTCTTCGAGAGACTCGTGGAAGATCTCCGCGCCGATAAGAAGCCGGTCGCGGTCCTCACGACCGCGTTTGCGCTTAAAGCGTTTCTCGACCGGCTCACCGCCGCGCGGATTTCGTTCCGCCTTCCGCGCGGCAGCCGTCTCATGGAAACCGGCGGGTTCAAGGGCCGCGCGCGCGCGGTTTCGAAGCGTTCCCTCTACGCCGGCGTAGCGAAACGCCTGGGGATCCCCGCGGAATTCTGCGTGAGTGAATACGGAATGACTGAACTTTCGAGTCAGTTCTACGACGCGATGGCCGGACGGAAGGGTGCACGCTTCTTCCGCGGCCCCGCTTGGATGCGCACGCTCGTCGTCGACCCGGCGACCGGTAGGGAAGCCCGGAAGGGCCGGCCCGGCCTTTTACGGCATTGCGATCTCGCGAACCGCGGCTCCGTGGCCGTGGTCGAGACGGAGGATTTGGGCCGCGCGTCGGAAAGTGGATTCGAGCTTCTCGGGCGGGCGCCGGGTGCGGCCTCGCGCGGGTGCTCTCTCGCCTATGAGGCGCTGATCCGTGGTTGACGCGCGGTTTCCGGAGAAGCGATCCGCGCGGTCGGTCGCGCGGTCGCTCGGAGTGCTTTCGTCCCGCTGGCTCGATCCGCGCTATCCCTACCGAAAAAAAGCGCTCCGGGCGATGCGCGAAGAATTTCCGGGTGCGATGGGCGAGGCGCTCCTCGACGGGCTTTTTTCAGAAATGACCGGGGCGAAGCTCCTTGCGCTCTTGAGCCGCCCTCCGGGCCCGTTCGGGAAGGCCGGAGGCAAGCTCGTTCTTCATGTCCTTCCCGCCAACGTGCCGAACCCCGGCGTCACGAGCGTGACGCTCGGGCTTCTCGCGCGTTCCGCGAACGCGGTGAAGGTCTCGAAGCGAGACGCGGGCCTTCTCAGGGTCTATCTCGAATCGCTGCGCGCCCACGACGCCTCTCTCGCGGGCGCGGTCTCCGTTTTTTCCTCTCACCGGCGCGCGCTCGAGTTCGCGCCCAAAGCGGCGCTCGTGATTGTGTATGGAAGCGACGAGACGGTCCGGCACCTCCGTCGCCACGCGTCGAAAAAAGCCGTCTTTTTGGGCTACGGCCACCGGGTGAGCGTCGCGGTGTTCGCGAAGGAGGCGCTCGGGAACCGCGCGGCGCGCGCGGCCGCCTACGACGCCTGGATGGTGGACCGCCGGGGATGCATGTCTCCGGACGTCTTCTTCGCCGAGGAGGGCGGCAAAACGTCGCCGCGCGCGTTCGCGGCGGCGATCCGGGTCGAAACGGAAAAACTTCGAGGCGTAAAACCTTCGTTCGCGCGTGCCCTGCGTCTTCGGGCGGCCCAAGGCCGCGAACGGATCCGTGCGGCCAAAGGGGAGACTTTGAGCGCGGACGCGCCGGTCCGCGCGTTCCGGAACGTGAAAGACCTCCTCAAGGCGCTGTCCCGCTACCGCGGAAAGCTCCAGGTCGTTGCCGTCGAAGGACCTCCTTCGTTCCGCCGTCTTCTCGCAGCGCCGCTCCGACGGCTCGGTGCCGCGCGCGTCTGCCGGGCGGGCCGGATGCAGCGCCCGCCTCTCTCGTGGGACCACGAGAAAAGTGATACAATGGGCCGATGAAAAAACACGTCTGCATCCACGGGCATTTTTATCAGCCTCCGCGCGAGAATCCCTGGACCGGCGAAGTCGACCTCGAAGAATCGGCCGCGCCGTTCCACGATTGGAACGAGCGGATCGCCAAGGAATGCTACGCGGCCAACGCTTCCGCGGCGATCCTGAACTCGAAGGGCGAGGTCGCCGAGCGCGTGAACAATTTCAGGAAAGTCAGCTTCGATATCGGTCCGACGCTCCTTTCGTGGATGCGCCGGAAGGACCCCGCCACGTACAAGGCGATCGTGCAGGCGGATAAAGATAGCTGCGGGTGGCACGGCGGACACGGCAACGCGATGGCCCAAAGCTACAATCACGTCATTATGCCGCTAGCCTCCGACCGCGATAAAATTACGCAGGTGGTCTGGGGCGTACGGGACTTCGAGTTCCATTACGGCCGGAAGCCGGAAGGCATGTGGCTCGCCGAAACCGCCGTCGATCGGCGCACGCTCGAGATCCTCGCCGACCACGGCGTCCTTTTCACGGTCCTTGCGCCGCACCAGGCCAAGCGCGTCCGACACGTCGGCTTCAACGCGCGCTGGCAACACATCCACAACGAAAGCGTCGATCCGAAACACGCGTACCGGGTTCTCTTGAACGGCGGCCGCCAGTTCCACGTGTTCTTCTACGACGCCCCTATCTCGCGCGCGATTGCGTTCCAGGGCCTTCTCAACAACGGCGACCAGTTCGCGCAGAGAATGCTCTCCTCGTACGGTCACCGCGACCGCGAACAGCTCGTTTCCACGGCGACGGACGGGGAAAGCTTCGGCCATCATCATAAATTCGGCGAGATGGCCCTCGCGTACGCGGTGAAGAAGATCGAGGCGCACAAGCTCGCCCGCATTACGAATTACGCGGCGTTTCTCGACCGCGTCGGTTCTTTTTGGGAGGCTGATATCCATGAGCTCAGCTCCTGGAGCTGCGCGCACGGCGTCGAGCGCTGGCGATCGGACTGCGGATGCCGGATGCGCCACGAAGCCGGCTGGAACCAGAAATGGCGCGGCCCGCTGCGGGAGGCGTTCGATCTTCTCAAGAAGGCCGTCGACGGTGCCTTCGAAGCGGAGACGGGGAAGTTCCTGAAGGACCCGTGGGAGGCCCGCAACGACTATGTGTGGGTGATGCTCGATGACACGAAGGAGACCCGGAAGAAGCTCCTTTCCCGGAATGCGAAACGCGCGCTCACGGCCGAAGAGGGCGGGGCGCTTTGGAATTTGCTGGAAGCCGAGAAGTTCGCGATGTTCATGTACACGAGCTGCGGCTGGTTCTTCGACGATATTTCCGGCATCGAGCCGGTGAAAGTGATGCAATTCGCGCTGCGCGCGCTCGAGCTCGCGCGGCCGTACACGGCGAAAGATCTCGAGACTCAATTCACGAAGATCCTTGCGTCCGCCAAGAGTAATTTCCCCGAGCGGGGCACCGGCGCGGACGTTTTCAGGGAATTCGTATTGCCGGCCCGAGGGGCCGCGACCAGGGGGGTTCATTAGATGGGTTTCAAGTGCGGCATCGTCGGTCTTCCGAACGTGGGCAAATCCACGATCTTCAACGCGCTCACGCGCAGCTCGGCGCTCGCCGCGAACTATCCGTTCGCGACGATCGACCCGAACGTCGGTATCGTGGCCGTTCCCGATCCGCGTCTTCAGGTGCTCACCACGCTCGTTCCGGCGAAGAAGGTGGTTCCGACGTCGGTCGAGATCGTCGACATCGCGGGCATCGTGAAGGGCGCGAGCCAGGGCGAAGGGCTCGGGAACCAGTTCCTGACGCACATCGCCGAGGTCGACGCGATCCTCGAGGTGGTGCGCTGCTTCGAAGGCGGAGACGTGATCCACGTGGCGGGAAAGGTCGATCCGCTCGCCGACGTCGAGGTTATCCTCACTGAGCTCATCCTGAAGGACATGGACACGCTCGCGAAGTTCAAAGCGCGGCTCGACAAAGGCGCGCGCGCTGGCGATAAGACCGCGAAGGCGGCCATGACGCTCGTCGAACGGTACGAAAAGACGCTGAACGAAGGAAAGCCGGCCCGGACGGTGTCCGTGACGCCCGAAGAGCGCGCGCTCGTCAAGGAGGTGCGCCTTTTGACCGACAAGCCGATCCTTTACGTGGCGAACGTCGCGGAAGAGGATCTCGGAAAGCCCGACAACGCGCACGTGCAGGCCGTGCGCAAGCACGCGGCGGCCGAGGGTTCCGCTATGATCACGATCAGCGGCAAGATCGAGGAGGAGATTTCCCGCTTAGAAGGCGACGAGCGTGATGAGTTCCTGAAGGCCATGAGCCTCGAGGAATCCGGCCTCGACCGCTTGGCGCGCGAAGGGCATAAGCTGCTGGCTCTCCAGACCTTCTTTACCGTCGGCGAGACCGAAAACCGCGCCTGGACGTTTGAGAAGGGCAACACCGCCCCGCAGGCCGCCGGAAAGATCCACTCGGATTTCGAAAAAGGCTTCATCCGCGCCGAGGTCATGGCCTACGACGATTTCGTGAAGCTGGGAGGCGAGCAGAAGATGAAGGAAGCCGGCAAGTTCCGCCTCGAAGGCAAGGAATACGTCGTCCAGGACGGCGACATCATGCACTTCCGCTTCAGCGTCTAAAGGGTTGCCAAGGCCGGAATTTCTTGTAGAATATTGGCTTACGTCCGTTAACCACCCATAACAAAGCAGGAGTCGAACAGTGGTCACGATCACCGAAGGCAAGCTCAAATGTCTCGAGGCCGTCTCTAACGAGAAGGGCGTCATCACCGCCGCCGCCATGGATCAACGCGGCTCTCTCCAGAAGTCGATCGCCAAGGCCAAGGGCGTTTCGGACAATGAAATCACGCCGGCCATGATGTCCGAGTTCAAGGTCGCGGTCGTGGAGGTCCTGACTCCCCACGCCAGCGCCATCCTGCTCGATCCCGAGTTCGGCCTCGAAGCCGCCCGCCGCCGCGCGAAGAACGCGGGCCTTCTTCTCGCGTACGAGAAGACCGGCTACGACGCGTCCGGTCCCGGCCGCATCCCCGATTTCATCGAAGGGCTCTCCGCCCGCAAGATTAAAGAGCTCGGCGGCGACTGCGTGAAGGTCCTCCTTTATTACAGCCCGTTCGAGGACCCGCAGGTGAACGAGAAGAAGCACCAGATCATGGAGCGCATCGGCAAGGAGTGCGAAGAGGCCGACGTGGCGTTCTTCCTCGAGTTCGTCGGGTACGACCCGAAGTCCGACACCACCGACACGCTCGAATACGCGAAGCTCAAGCCCGAGATCGTCATCAAGTCGATGGAAGAGTTCGGCAAGGACAAGTACAAGGTGGACGTCCTCAAGGTCGAGATTCCGATCGACGTGAAGTATCTCGAGGGCTCGAAAGCGTTCAAGGGTTCGAAAGCCTACGGTTGGGAAGAGGCGAAGGCCATCTTTAAGCGCCAGGACAAGTGCACGACGAAGCCGTTCATCTATCTCTCGGCCGGCGTATCGGACGAGATCTTCCGCGAAAACCTCCAGCTGGCGATCGAAGCCGGCGTTGATTTCGCGGGCGTGCTCTGCGGCCGCGCCACTTGGAAAGACGGCATCCCCGTGTACGCCAAGGAAGGCAAAGCCGCGCTCGAAGCGTGGCTTAGGGACCGCGGCGTGAAGAATATCGAGGCGCTGAACAAGGTCCTGGACGGCGGCGCGAAGCCCTGGTTCTCCCGTTACGGCGGGCGCGACAAGGTCCAAGTCAAGAAAGCTGCGGCTTCGGCCCGGTAAATGGCTTACATCCCCGGACGGGGAAGGGGATCGGAACGCGGCGAGCGCGAAGAAAAGCGCGGCGCTCCGAAGCCTCTGCCGTCGGGCCCTAGCGACATCGACCTCGAGAAGCTGAAACGGGCTTACGAGGATTTGGAACAAGTCAATAAGACGATCCGCGAGTCGCAGGTCGAACTGATCCTGAATCTGGCCATCGCGGCCGAGTACAAGGATCCCGAGACCGGCAACCACATCCTCCGGATCAGCGACTATGCATCCGAGCTCGGCGCCGCGGCGGGTCTTTCCGCCGACGACGTCGAGCTCATTCGCTACGCGAGCCCGATGCACGACATCGGGAAGATCGGTATCCCCGACCGCATCCTCCAAAAGCCAGGCAAACTCACTCCGGAGGAATGGGACGTCATGCGGACGCATCCGACGATTGGCTGGCGGATGTTCCACAATTCCAAATCGCCGCTCCTTCGCGCGGTCGCTTCGATCGCGATCTCTCACCACGAGAAGTTCGACGGCACCGGTTATCCGTACGGCCTTAAAGGAAAAGACATTCCGATCTTCGGGCGTATCGTGGCTCTCGTCGACGTGTTCGACGCGATCGTGTCGAAGCGCTGCTACAAGGAGGCCTGGACTTTCGAGCAGGCGCAGGCGCACATCCGCTCGCTTTCGGGGAACCACCTCGATCCGGACCTCGTCGAGACGTTCTGCCGCGTGGAGCCCTCCGTGCGCAAGATTTACGACGCCAACGTTTCCATCCAGCAGTTCATCGAAGATTTCCGAGAAGCCGACGAGAGACTCTCGCCGGACGACCCCCGGCTCTAAGCATGGCTCAAAAGGATTACTACAAGGTTCTCGGAGTCCGCGAGGGCGCGGCCGAGGCCGAGATCAAGCGCGCCTATCGCGACTTGGCGAAGAAGCATCATCCCGACGCCAATCTCGGAAACAAAGCCGCCGAAGAGCGCTTTAAGGAAATCTCCGAAGCGTATTACGTGCTTTCGGACGCGAAGAAGCGCGGAGAATACGACGCTTTCAAGAGGTCCGGCTTCTCGGGTTCCCCCGGCCAGGGCGGCGCCCATCCGGGCGGCGGTTTTCAAGGGGCTCAAGGGTTCAATTACGAAGACCTTATGCGGGCCTTCCGAGGAGCACAGGGCGGCCGCGGCGGACGCGTGCGGGGCGGTTCCACGGGGCCCTTCGATATCTTCGGCGACCTTTTCGGCGGTGCGGGCGGCGCGGAAGAAGAAGCGCCTTCGAAAGAAGTCTCTTCGGACGTCACAGCCACTCTTAAAATTTCCAGGAAGCGCGCCTCCGAGGGGGGCGACCTGAGCTTCACCGACAACCAAGGACACAAGATTACGGTTAAGCTTCCGGCGGGCACTCCTTCCGGAAAAAAACTCCGCCTCGCGCGCCGGGGCCGGGATTGCCCCACCTGCCAGCATCCGGGCGACCTCATTCTTACAATCGTCGTCGAATAGCTCTATCCTCTCGACGCACCAGGGGGGTCCAAATGCGGTCCCAGCCTAAAGAGAGCTTGGATATCATGGCCAAAAGAATTTCCTCAATCCTCAGTACGATACAATATGAAAACCAAGGAGCTATGATGAGACGAGCGTTTGCGGTTCTATTTTTGGCTTTGACGATGGCCGGATGCGGCGAAAAGAAGACGGAGACGGCTCCGGACGCGGAAACGGCCGCTGCGGCGGCTTCGGCGGTCGCGGGGACGAAGACGGTGGATGCGGCGCAGGCCGGTTCGGTGACGGGCAAAGCCACTTTTCAGGGCGCGGTGGCGGTTCCCAAGAAGATTTCGGTACAAGGAAACCCTGAATGCGCGGCGCTCCACGAGGGCGGCTCGATCGCTTCCGAGGAGCTCGTCGTCGGAGACGGCGGCGGCCTCGCGAACGTGTTCGTCTACGTGAAGGAAGGGTTGGAAGGCTACCGGTTCGACGTTCCCGCCGAACCCGTTCGCATCGGCAACACGAACTGCATCTACGTGCCTCACGTGGCCGGCGCCATGACCGGTCAGTCGATCGAATACGTAAACGACGACGCCACGCTCCACAATATCCACTCCTACGCGAAAGCGAACAAGGGCTTCAATCTCGGCTTGCCGTTCAAGGGGATGAAACAGACGCGCAAGTTCGACGCGGCGGAGATTATGGTGCAGCTGAAGTGCGACGTGCATCCCTGGATGATCGGGTACGTCGGCGTGGTGCCGCATCCCTATCACGCGGTGAGCGGCAAGGACGGCGCGTACGAGCTAAAAGGCCTGCCGGCGGGCACGTACACGATCGAAGCGTGGCACGAGAAGCTGGGCACGAAGACCGCGACCGTCACGGTGGCGGCGCAGGGCACGCAGAGCGCAAATTTCTCTTTCGCGGCCGCGTGAACTTTTAAGAAAACGAAAGGGCCGCCCTCCGTGAAGAGGGCGGCCCTTTTTTTACTTAAAGCGCTTCTCTTAAACTCCGGTGCCGACTTTGCCCGAAGCCTTGATCAGATGCCAGATCGACACGGCGCCGATCGCGCTGACGATGACGAGCGTCAGGGGGCTCACCGCGCCGTAGCTCTGCGGCGCCAGCATCGCGAAAAGCAGCGGAGCCGAGAGGTACGTATTGATGCGGGAGGCCAGAAGCGCTTTTTTACGGGTGGCCGGAAGCTGATCCGCCGGCACCTTGCCTTGAAGCATCGCCTTCTGCGCCGGCCAGATGATGAACCAGACGTTGAACCACATGATCGTGCCGAGCGTCATCCCGAAGAGGATCCAAATAGCGCGGGAAGAGATGCCTTCTCCGTCGGAGAAGAGCGACGACGGACCGAACCCGGCGTCCGGCGAGTACATGTAGACGAGCGTGAAAAGAAGCCAGCCGGAAATGAACGTCACCATCGCGCCCCAGCGGAACCACCAGAGAGCGCGGGGGAGAAGTTTCGGGTTCACGAGCTTCTTCGTGGCGTCGTCCAACGCTCCTTGGAGAGGAACGTTTACGAAATTGAAAAAGTAAAGATGTCCGATCCAAATGATACCGAAAAAAACGTGCAGCCAGCGCAGGAAAAACTGAAGATTGGAATACCAATCCGATAGGGCCATGCATCCTCCTTGGTTTTGTTTATTTTAACACAGCGACTCTTAGACGTCTATCGCTCGCGTAATACGACTGAAACATTCGAAAAAACTTAAAGATGTTAAAAAACACAATATTTTGTGGTTTTTATGAAATAATCGCTTGACGGACCACAAGACCGGTTTTATACTCTCAGAGCAACGAGGAAAACTATTCACGGCGGAAGTATCGCGAGGCAGACCCAAACGATACTCCGTTTTTTCGTCTCAGGCAAGAAAAAGATTTTTTAAATACTCTATCGGAACTTCGCCGGTCACGTAGTCAGCAATTCACAGGAGAACACCAGCATGCAGAACGCTCCCAAGGTCAAGGGCGCCGCGGTCAACGGACAACCCCCGGTTTCGGGCGCAGGCCTTAAATTCGAACGTCGGTACACCAAGCCCGGCGTCGACGCGGTCGAGGTTCTTCCTTATGAGAAACGCAGCTCCACGATTTCGAACACCGACGGTTCGACGGTGTTCAAGATGGAGAACGCCGAGATTCCGAAGGCGTGGTCGCAGCTGGCGACGGACATCGTGGTTTCCAAGTACTTCCGTAAGGCCGGCGTTCCCGAAACCGGTTCGGAAGTCAGCGTGAAGCAGGTCGTGCGCCGCATCGCCAAGGCGATACGCAAGGCCGGGGAAGAGTACGGCGGTTATTTCCGCTCGACCGAAGACGCCGAGACGTTCGAGCAGGAGCTTTCGCATCTTCTCGTCACCCAGAAGGGCGCGTTCAACTCGCCCGTCTGGTTCAACTGCGGCCTGGCTGAAGCCTACGGGATCAAGTCCGGCGACGGCGGCAGCTACTTCTTCGATCTGAAGCGCAGCCAGACCTTCATCACCAAGGATTCCTACACCCACCCGCAGTGTTCCGCGTGCTTCATCCAGAAGGTCGAGGACGATCTGATGTCCATCTTCGACCTCGTGAAGAACGAGGCGCGTCTCTTCAAGTTCGGTTCGGGCACGGGTACGAATTTCTCGCGCATTCGCGGACGCCAGGAGAAGCTTTCCGGTGGCGGCACGTCGTCGGGCCTCATGTCGTTCCTCGAAGTGCTCGACCGCGGCGCGGGCGCCACGAAGTCGGGCGGCACGACCCGCCGCGCGGCGAAGATGGTCTGCCTCGACATGGATCATCCGGAAATCGTGGATTTCATCAATTGGAAGCTCCGCGAAGAGAAGAAGGTCGCGGCGCTCATCGCGGCCGGTTATCCCTCCGACTTCAACGGCGAAGCCTACCGCACCGTCGGCGGTCAGAACTCCAACAACTCGGTCCGTATCTCGGACGACTTCATGAAGGCGTACCTCGAGGGCGGACAGTGGCAGACGAAGGCGCGCACGACTGGCCAGCCGGTCGACACGCTCGAAGCTCGCGACCTGATGCACCAGATCGCCTACGCCGCCTGGGCGTGCGCCGATCCGGGTGTCCAGTTCGACACCACGATCAATGACTGGCACACGTCGGCTAACACCGACAAGATCCACGCGTCGAACCCCTGCTCGGAGTACATGTTCCTCGATAACTCCGCCTGCAACCTTGCGTCGATCAACCTCATGAAGTTCCTGAACGACGACGGCACGTTCGACGTCGAGGGTTATCGTCACGCCTGCCGCCTCTTCATCACGGCGCAGGAAATCCTCGTCGACTACTCGTCGTATCCCACGGAAGAGATCGCCAAGAACAGCCACGACTACCGTCCGTTGGGTCTCGGCTACGCGAACCTCGGCACAATGCTGATGGTCAAGGGCATCCCGTACGAGTCCGAGCGCGCGTACGCGATCTGCTCCGCCATCACCGCGGTCACGACCGGCCACGCGTACCGCACGTCCGCCGAGATCGCCAAGCACAAGGGCGCTTTCCCGGGTTACGAAGCGAACGTCGAGCCGACGAACCGCGTCATGAGGAAGCACCGCGACGCGGCGTACCAGATCAACGAGAAGCTCTGCCCGACCGAGATCTACAAGGCGGCTCGCGAAGACTGGGATGAGACCGTGCGCCTCTGCGAGAAGTACGGCGTGCGTAATGCCCAGTCGACCGTCATCGCGCCTACCGGCACGATCGGCCTTCTCATGGACTGCGACACGACGGGTATCGAGCCCGATTTCTCGCTGGTCAAGTTCAAGAAACTGGCTGGCGGCGGCTACTTCAAGATCGTGAACCAGTCGGTCACGCGCGCTCTCGTGAACCTCGGCTACCGCGAAGACCAGGTGCGCGACATCATCACCTACGTCACGGGAACGCTCACGCTCGAAGGCGCGCCGCATATCAACTCGGCGACGCTGAAGGAGCGCGGCTTCACGGACGAGGATCTCGAGAAGATCGAGCAAAAACTCGCCGGTGTATTCAGTCTCGCGCTCGGGTTCAATAAGTGGGCCCTCGGCGAAGAGGCGATGAAACGCCTCGGCTTCAAGGACGAGCAGTACAATCAGCCCGGCTTCAACATGCTCGAGGCGCTCGGCTTCAGCGAGAAACAGATCAACGAAGCCGACGACGTGATCTGCGGCCGCATGACGGTCGAAGGCGCTCCCGGCATCAAGACCGAACACCTGCCCGTGTTCGACTGCGCGAACAAATGCGGCAAGTACGGCAAGCGCTTCATCGCGCCGATGGGCCACGTGCGCATGATGGCGGCCGCCCAGCCGTTCATTTCGGGCGCGATCTCGAAGACGGTCAACCTGCCGAACGAGGTCACGGTCGAGGACATCGAGAAAATCTACGTCGAAGGCTGGAAGCTGGGTTTGAAAGCCGTGGCTCTCTACCGCGACGGATGCAAGCTCTCGCAGCCGCTCAACTCGACGTCGTCTTCCGGCGTGAAGAAGGAAGCCGAAGCCGCCGAAGCGCTCCCTGAGCGCAAGCGCCTGCCGAAGAAGCGCGCCGGTATTACGCAGGAAGCGCGTATCGGCGGCCACAAGGTGTACGTCCGCACGGGAGAGTACGCGGACGGCCAGATGGGCGAGATGTTCATCGACATGCACAAGGAAGGCGCGGCCTACCGCAGCATGATGAACTGCTTCGCGATCGCGGTCTCGCTCGGCCTCCAGTACGGCGTGCCGCTCCAGGAATACGTGGACGTGTTCACGTTCACGCGTTTCGAGCCGTCGGGCCCGGTGGACCACCCGAACATCAAGTTCGCGACGTCGATCGTCGATTACATATTCCGGCTCCTCGCAATGGAGTACCTGGGGCGCACCGATCTCGTGCAGGTTCCTCCGATGGGCGCGTCGACCGACGTGACGCTCCCTCCGTCGATCCGCAAGACGCGCGTGACCCCGAAGGCAGCGGCAGCTCCGGCGGCCGAAGCCGGCGGTGCCACCACGGTCGAGTTCAAGCCCGCGGCCGGCGACGGCAACGTGCTGAGCGGACACCTCGGCAAGATGATGGGCGACGCGCCGTTCTGTTCCTCGTGCGGCCACGTCACGGTGCGCAACGGCGCCTGCTACAAGTGTCTGAACTGCGGAAACTCGATGGGCTGCTCTTAAGTTCAAAGTCCGTAATAGGGCGTCGAAGGGCGGGGAGGAGACTCCCCGCCCTTTCTTTTTTCGTGTTATGATCGCCCGATGATTCTCGAGGCATCCGACTTCAATCTACAGGCGACGCTCGAATCCGGGCAGGTATTCGGTTTTGCGCGGCAGGCGGACGGCTCGTTCCGCGGTCGACTGAAAGGCCGCGAGGCGTCGATCCGGCAGGCGGGGAAGATGATCGTCGTCGAGGGTCCCTCGCTACCGTCCCGAGGGGAGATCGAGGATTTTTTTGACCTCCGGCGCGATCTTTCCGGGATTTACGTGGCGCTCGAGGCCGAGCCGCCGCTCCGCCCTGCGCTCGATGCCTTTCGCGGCCTCCGGCTCATCCGCCAGGATTCTTGGGAAGCGCTGGCCTGCTTCATCCTCTCCTCCAACAACAACGTGAAGCGGATCCAGCTCATCTGGCGCACGCTCTCGTCGCGGCTGAATCCCGGCACGCACGCTTTCCCGACCGCCGCGCAGGTGGCGCGGTGCCACGAACGCACGCTGCGCGAATTCGGACTCGGTTACCGCGCGCCGTTCCTCCAAAGAAGCGCCCTTTTCGTCGCGGCGAATCCGGGTTCTCTCGATGCGATCCGCGAATCATCCTACGACGAGGCGCGGCAACGCGTCATTGCGTTTCCCGGAATCGGTCCGAAGGTGGCGGACTGCGTCTTGCTCTACGGTTTCCAGAAAATGGAATCGTTTCCCGTCGACGTCTGGATTCTCCGCGCGATGCGGAAGCTTTATTTCCGCAATCGCCGCGTTTCGGAGGATGTGGTCGGCCGCTTCGCGCGCCGGCGGTGGGGGACGAGCGCGGGTTACGTCCAGCAGTACGTTTTTCACGGGGCTCGCCTGGGAGTCCTCTGAGCCCCGTTTTTCCTCTTTTTCTCCTCAGAACTTACCTAACTCCTTTCCATAAATAGACTTAAAATAGTCATGCTTAACTTATTAAAACTTGATATTAATAGTTAGTAATGTATACTTTCAGTAAGAATTGCATAGAGAGAAAATCCCTATAAATATGACGCGCGCGAAGAACACCCTCGCTGTCAAAATCACGGCCACCGCTTTGGCCGCCGCTTTCTTAGCGGCCGAATGCGCGCAGGCCGCGCCCGTCGATCCGCTGCCGCTCGTTGGCGTGCGGATCCCGCAGGAAATTCTTGCGCGCGAGCCTTCGCGGTTCGAATCGCCCGTCGAGTTCGCGTCGCTTAAAGAAATCCATCACGGTGACGGCGAGCGCCTCATCATTCATATCCAGGATGCGCATTCGAATCTTTCGGGCCAGCAAAATCTGGCGGGTGCCCTCGACTATCTCCTCGGCAAGTACGATCTGAAACTCATTCTTTCCGAAGGCGGTTCGAGCGACTGCTCGCTCACGCCGTTCCGCAAACTCGCTCCGAAGAAAATCTGGAAGACGGTCGCAAAAAAATATCTCGTTCAGGGCCTCATCTCGGGCGAGGAATACTTGAACCTCGTGTCCGAGCACCCGATGAAGATCGTCGGCGTCGAAGACATCGCGCTCTACAAACGGAGCGTCGAGAATTACTCTAAGCTCGCGCTCCAACGCCGCGAGATCCTGGAATATCTCGGCCGGGTACGCTCGGCTCTCGAGACGCTCAAAAAAAATCAGTACACGGAAGATCTCCTCGAGTACGAGAAGCGGAAAACCGCGGCCGGTGACGGAGGGGAAGCGTCCTTTAAGGCGCTCGTCGAACTCGCGGGAACGCGCCGTGCCGACCTTTCCGCTTATCCGAACGTAAAGGCCATCGTCGAACTGCAGGAGAGCGAAGGCCGGATCGATTTCGACCGCGCGAATCTCGAGCAGGCGGCTCTCGTGGACGAGCTCGTCACGCGGGGCGCTTCGAACGAACTTCGCGCCGAGACCGAAAAGATGCGCCGGTTGAAGGACGCCAAACTCTCCCAGTACGCTTACCTTCAAAAAGTATGGGCGATCGCCGGAGAAAAGGGCGTGTCTCTCGGCCGCTATTCCCAGCTTGAGGGTTATCTCGGCTATCTTCGCCGTTTTTCGGAGGTCGATCTGGACAAGACCCTTGACGAGCTCCGGGCAGTGGAAGATGCGATCTATCTCGACGCTCTCGGATCGCCGGATCAGCGCCGCGTGCGCGCGATTGATCGCTACACGTCGCTCCTCCTCAACGCGTACAACATCCGCATGAGCGCCGACGAATTTCAGTCGTTCCTCGCAAACGAGCCCGATTTCTCGACGGTCGCCTACCTCTCTTTCATGAACGCGAAACTCGCGGCGCTCGGCTATTTCGAGCAGATCGTCCCGCAGACGCCGGTGCTCGAAAACGGCAAGACGGCGCTCGAGGATTTTTACGATTCGGTCCAGAAGCGCGACTTCGCTTTCCTGGAAAACACCGAGAAAGCGCTGCGTTCGGAAGGGCAGAAGACCGCCGTTCTGATCACGGGCGGTTATCACACGTCTCATCTCAAGAAACTTTTTGCGGCCCGTGGTTATTCGTTCGCCGTCCTCACGCCGATCGTCACCGCCGAAACGAATCAGCAGAAGTACGAGAAACTCCTCCTCGATCCCTTCATCAAGCAGGCGTCCGCCGTGCGTACGGTGCAGGGAGAGTCCCGTTCCGGCTACAAGTCCCTGGCGATGCTGGACGACGTCAAGCTGCCCACGAAATCCAGCGACGGCGTGCGCCGGGCGCTTGGTGCGGAACTCCAATTCCAGCTGAAGGGGGCGCCGAAAACCTTCGAGAACATCGAGCGCGTCCTGGCGGACAATAAAAACAAGCCGCTCCTGGCGATCGCCTACGAAAGCGCTTTCGAAGCCTCCCGGGACAAGGAGGACGCGATCGCCCGCGCGCGCGAGGCGATGTCGCTCGCGGAAAGCGCTTACGAATCGTTCATCGCAGACGAGCTGAAGGTGGCGGCGGAAAAACCCGAAGCGGCGCCCAAGGCGACCTCCGAATCGGCTCAAGGGGCCCGCATGACCGACGCGGAAGTCCGTATCGACATTAGAAAACTCCCGCCTTTGCGCGGAGACGCCCTTCTTAAGTGGCTCGTGGACCGCGTGGACCCGAATCTCGTTCTCCGCGCGCGTCCCGGCGCCCGGACCGTCGATGGAAGTACTTCGCTCCTTGGGGTCGGGACCTCCGGCTTCGTGATTGCCGTTTCCGATCCCGCTTTTCCCGGACGCGACCTCGTCCTTAAGGTCGGTAAAGGGCGCCTAAGCGTCAGTGTCGACGCGGCGATGATCGGCGCGGTTGCTCAAAAAAATGGGCCAAACCGGTTCCTCCCGACCGCTCGGGCCGTCTACCGCGTGCAAGACGGTGCTTACCGGCGTACGGGTTTCGCCGAGCTTCTGGCGATGCCGGAAGTGAGCGGAATCGATCTCACCCGCATGGAGGAACTAAGCGAAATCCCCAGACCCATGCGCGCGGATGCGATCCTCGAGGACGAGATTCCGGGGGTCGCTCCGGACAAGGCTTATAAAGAAGGCCGTTTCAACGACGACGAGCTTTGGGCGATGGCCGACGCGTTCGTGCGGGGATTGTCCGACATGAACCTGGAAGCCAACGACATGCGGTTGGATAATTTCATGTTCGTGGAAGAAGCGGGTGAGAAGCGCCTGGCTTTTCCCGACGCCGGCGGCGTGTGGAGGATATTCAGCGAAGACTTCGACGTCGAGCGGCGCAAGGCGGGCATTTATTACATCGTCACCGGGAAAAAACGGCCGGGAACCGAGAAATATTTCACCGCGGGCGCGCGCATGGCGTTCGAGAAGGAGAAAGAGCGAGCGTTTAAATTCCTCAAAAAAGACGTCGAGCCGGTGAATGCGGCGCGCGGCTTTTACGACCTGAATTCGATGGAGGATCTTTACGCAAATTTCGAAAGGCTCGAAACGAATCTCGTTCTTTTCGGCGAGGCGGAAGCCGAAGAAAAGCGCGGGCTGGCCGCTGCGATCCTTCTCGATCTCCTTCTTCTCGAGCGGGGAGTGACGTCCCGCGCGAACGTCAAGTTATGGGTCGGGAAGGGACGGAACACCCCGACCCTCTCCGAGGCGACGGAAAAAATCCTTCCGACTCTGCCGGCGCTTTCGGCGCTCGCGCCGGCTTCCGGGAGCCTCCTTGAGCGGACGCGCACGGCCCGTGAAATTTTCGAAAAGCGTCTCCGTGCGGAACTCGGCATCGAACCCGGAGAAGCCTTCCTCAGGAACGCAAGCGCCGTGCCGTACGGAGAAATGCGCTATCAGAACCGTTACGCCGTCGAGACTTTGGGGGCCGCCCGCGCGGCCGCGGCTTACGTCAATTCCGTGATCGAAACCCACCGCGAAGCTCCGCTCGTAGGCGATGCGAAAGACCCGGATATCGAAGAAATCCGTTTCTTCATGAAGGAAAACTCGCCGATCCAAATCACGTCGAACATGGGAACCGTCCGGATCGGCGACGTCTCGGTCGTCGACGCCGTTCTCAAGCGGCTGAAAGTGGCTCTGAACCGTTACGTGATGGGAGACCGCGATGCGGATTACCGTCGTCTCATGAACCGCGTCGAAGGAACCGAGTACGGCGATCGGCTCAGCGCCGAGCGTCTCCGGCTGGCGTCGGATCTCAATATGGCCATCGCGGAGTGGGAAGACATCCAGAAGCAGTGGATGCAGGTCACGCGGACGGGTTATTTGCAGATGATTCCGCGGAGTATGTTGCTGGATGTGAAAGAAAGCCTCGCCGCCGAGGATCGAAGGATCGACAAGAAAAGAGATGAGCTCGCAGGAATTCTCCTCCGCTTCAACGCCTTCGCCGACAGGGCGGATCTTCAGGTGGTCGAAACGAAATTAAGGGATCTGCGCCGGGCGCTCCTGAATCAGCAGGAGGAACGCGAGGGATACGTGTCCAGGCTTCGGAGCGAAATTGAAGCGGAAATCCGGAAAAGCACACCGGGTGCGGTCAACCTCGAGGCTGAACGCGCTTTCGTTACCGGCCGTTTCGACGACGTCACGTTCAGAGCGTACTCGGAAGCGATTCCTCTGCGTTTCGTCGCCGTGACCGCGGAAATCGACGCGAAGATCGCGGAAGTCCGCGCGGCGCTGGAAGGCCTATCGGGCGCGCGCGTGGCGAACCCGACGGCGGACGCCGTGACGCGCGTTTCGTCTATCCTCGAGAACGGACTGCTCGGCCCCCTAGGTGCCGAGCGGATCGGCGTCGTCCTCGAAGGAAGCTCCGACCGCAAGCGCATGGACGCGGACCGCTACGCGGAACTCGGAATGGGCGCCGAAGTCGTCGCACGCACGTTCGAAGAAATTCCCGCCGAAGAACCCGCGGCGCGTGAAGCGCGTATCGCGCGTGAAGCCGCGAACATGACGCGGGCGCTTCTGGCCGGGGCCGAGGCGAAAAGCCCGGCGACCATTCTCGCGGAACGGGATTTCCCGGTGCTCGAAGAAGAGCTCGCCGCCCATTCGGCCGAAGTGCTGAACGGGCGCCTGGCGGCGGGAGCCATTTTTCTTCTACGCACTTCTGAAAGCTCTCTCGACCTCCGTAAAAAAGCGGACGGCTTGGATTCTCCGACGGGATCCACGACCCAAATCCTCGGGTTTCTCGACCGCGTGCCCGGCGAGATCGAAGCGGTGTTCGTGCCTTCGGCCTATTTCCAGGCGATCCAGAGCGGAGTGCCCCCGGCGTTTCGCGACCGCATCGTCGAAGTGCCCGGCACGGTGGACGCTCGTACGCTCGACGCCTATGCGCCCGAAGGACTCTTGGCGCCCGACTGGAGTGGTCCGGTCCAGGAGCGTATCGCCGGCTACCTTAAAAACAACGCGGGCCGCCAGACCTTTATGACACACGGAACCGCGTTCCGCGGGTTCGACGCACCAGCGGGCGCCCGCATGGCGGAAGTGCCCTCCGTCTTCGACCGTCTCCTGAAGGATTACCGCAGGCACGTCGCCTCGGGTGACCGCACCGCGGCGCGCAAAGCGGCCGAGCAGATCGTAAGCCGCGTTCCCGACTTCCTCCGGATCGACAAAGGACAGAGCCTCACGGACATGCTCGAGCGGGCGGAAGTTTACTGGGCCGTCGGCCGGGCGCCGGTTCTTACGCCTGCGCTGGAGACTCAGCGGAGCGAACGGGAACTTTTCGAATACTTGACGTCAGCTTATCTTCGCGAAGCCCGCCCCCTTTTGTCGGACCGGACGACCGGTCCGCAGCGCGCGGAACTTCTGCGGGTTACCTACGAACTGGCGTCGCTTCTCGGGGTGGACGCGGCTCCGAACAAACTTGATATTCTCGAGAAAACACTCGGGGGGGCGACTCCTCCGGAAAGGCCGCTTGCCCGCATCCAGCCGGCGGTCGAGCCTCCAATAGAGCCCGGGCAGACGACTCTTCTCCGCGTGCGAAGCGGAGCGGAAGTGAATGTCTACAATGCCGCCCGGCCGTTCGAACCGATATGGCGCATCGTGGCCTACGACGACCAAGACGGGGTGATCGTGGTCGACGCAAAGAAGGACGACGCCCGCCACGCGGTGGTCCCGAAGCAGTTTCCGCGAGGCGCCTCGTTCGTCGAAAACGGAGTCTTTTTCTCACGCGATCTCGACGGGAAAATAGGCATTACGCCTCTCGTGAAGGAAGAATTCGGATTCGGGGGAAAAGGCTACGAGCGGCTGAGAGCCTTAGAGAAGGAGCGGGAGCGCGAACTCGGCGATGCTTTCTACATCGGCGATCGCAAGGTCGAGATCGGCGTGGAGTCCGACGGAATTCTGATCGAGCGTCGGAAGATCCCGTTTACGTTCGCAGGCGCGCTGACCTTCGGGCGGACGAAAAAAAATGATGTCGTGATCGGAGGTCAAAGCGTATCCTCGCGTCAGTTCACGCTCCTGGCGATGGGGGACGGCACGTTTTGGTTGAACGCCGAGGGCTCGAACGAAACGTCCATGGACGCCGAGACGTTTCGGAACGACCGGTGGATCCCCCTGCGACCGAGCGCGGAGAAAGTCCGCAAGGCCGCGGCCGCCGAACGGAAACTCCGCGAGGAAGCCGAACGAAAGGTCGTGGAAGCGGCGATCGCCGAAGCGAACGGTTTCGTTTTGGACGGCCCCCAGATCTACGCGCTTTTTCCGCAGGATGAGGGTTTGGGGGCCCGCCAAATACACGCGATCACCGACTCACGCGGAGCGATCCGCAGGTTTTCCGTCGAGGCCCCCGCCGTAGCGGCCGACGAATATGCGGTGGTCTTAACCGTGACTTTGAGTAGCAGGGGTACGGGCGTCGTGCCTGCGTTCGGCCTGGTTCCCGCCCCCAACCGGCCGCAGATCGAACGCGTCATCGCGGCGAGCATCGAGGCGCTGGGCGCACTCCAGCGCCGTCAGGACGAGTTTCGCCGGATACCGAAGAAAGACGCCGCTGCCGTTTCCGAGTTCAACACCGAGGATCCCGAACAAATCTACGAATTCGACCTCCGAGGCAGGGGAAAGACGGCGGAAATCCGCTTCGGATCCTCGCGCGTCGCGTTCTACCGAGACGAGGACGGCTGGAAGGCGAGCTTGCTCGACGAGACCACGGACGATTCTTCGGCCGGAGAAGATTCCCGCCCACGTATCACCCTGCCCTCCACCATCGACCCCTCGAAGCCTCTCATCGTGGGCCGTGAGGGCTTTTTTGCCGGGCTTTTCGCCAAAGCGATAGACAACACGCGGCTCTCGAGGTCCCACGCGGAGGTTTGGCTCATCGACAACAAAGTTTTCGTGCGCGATGGCTACGTGGACAAAGCTCGCGGCATACGGGCGTCCTCCACAAACGGAACCGGCCCGGCCGTGTTCCGGCCCCAGATCGCGCCACGCGGCGCGGCAACGCAAACCGAACGTTCGCTCGCCGCGAACTTCGGGTCGCTCTTCTCGAAATATGCGGAACCCCTCGCGAGGGGAGGGCTCGCTTACGACGATATCAGCGCACGCGCGTACCGAGCGCGTTCGGCCGACGCCATCGACGTGATGCGGGTTTACCTCGAGACGCTCGGCGCGGACGCCGAGGTGCAGAAGGCGCTGGAAGTCGTCACGAATCCGGACTCCGATTACGGTACTTTCAACGGAGCCTCCGAGCGCCTGCGCGTTTTTTTCAAATATTTCGACGTCACCTTTTTCGTTCACAAATCGGGATCCGGTTACGGTTCGGTGCTTTTGGGAACCGTCGAACAGTATCTTCCGGTTTCTGCGATCGGTGACCCCGCACTCGCGGCAGCGTTCCCTCAATTCGAACGCGCGGTTTTTGTGCAGCCGTTCCATCCTTGGGGGACGAACATGCTCGGCGGGTTCCAGGGCGGCCGGACATTGGTGGATGAAGTGTACGTTCTTCACGACAAGTGGGTGAAACGCGACACTCCTCTGGCCATCTCCGTCGCCGAGCACGAGATGCACCATAATTTCCAGACGCTGTTCGGCGATATCGCGCGCATGGAACCTTGGGAAACCGAATACAGCTCTTATCTCGTCCAATCCGCGAATTTGCCCGACAACGAAGGTGACGCCAAGCAAATTATCGATTTTCTTTTCGGGGAAGTGGCCGAGCTTGCCATCCAGGGTGCACGAGACGCCGTCGCCGAGAAAAATAGGAAGCGGGCACCCGCGCGCGCCGATCAGACGTTCGGAACGCGCATGATGGAAGAGCATCAGGGGGGAGGGCACCGTATCTTGAGAGACCTCATCGAGAGCGGCCTCCTCGACGGACGGCCACGCCCCTACACCGTCAAAGAGGGAATCAAGCTGAGGGAGAGGCTTTTGAACCGCGGCAACCGAGACAGTATTCCGATTCCCAAGATCCGCGAGGCCGCCCGCGAGCTCCTGCGCCGCTTCTACACGCAGACAAATAAAAATACAGGAGCTCCCCGTTTTGCTCAGGGTGACCGGTATGCTTATGTAAAGTTCGACGCGTCCAAAATCGTGAACACGCCCCCGCTTCTTCCAGTGCCGGCGAAGGTCGTGGCGAAGCTCGACGCGAACGTCTTCCGGGTCGCGGGGGTCGTCGAATTCTCGGTGCGTCGCGTGGAGAGAACGGTCGACGCCGCGACCGGACGGAGAGCGGAGGTTATCGAGCTCATTTCACCCGACGGCCAGCGGCTGAGCTTCCCCGAACGGGCCAACGATCCGAACGCGGCGATGGTTTCCTTTTTCGAGGTGCAGGTCGGCCGGCCGCTTCGCACCGGCCGCGCGACGACCGGCGCGTTCGCCGCGAACGGAATTTCAAAGAATCATTTCGAGATTGCTCTCGAGGGCGGAAATTACGTCTTCCGGGACGTGGGATCCACGAACGGCACGCAAGTGACGCGCCCGGGCCAGCAGCGCACGGCTCTGCAGGACGGACAGCGGCTCTTCATGGCCCCATCCGGCGCTCGCATGTCGGCGGAGGCGCTCGCTCGGGAAGCGGTGGACCGCGAATCGGCCGAAGAGCAGGAGCCTCGCCCCGTCGCGGACGTGCTGCGTGAATTCGCGGTCGAAATCGCGTCGGCCGAACTTCGTCATCCGTTCGGTCTGTACGCGCAGGCGTTCCGCACCTACTCGGCGAAAGCCTTGCGGGTGCTGAAATACGGTTCGGAGTCGGTAGCCGTGGAGCTCGAGAGCGGCGACATCCTCCGAATCTTCAACTCGGACGAAGAGGTCGAGCACGAATCGTTCGAGCCGTCTATTATCGAGCGGGGAAAGTTGCCCGTTTCGACGGCCGCGGGACGCCAAATGATCTCTTATCACGTGGAGAGGGGAATTCAGCCGCTCGCCGTCGTCGAGCCGCTCGCCGTGGACAACTACCTACGCGGGTTCGGCTATCGCCTCGCCGACCTCGCGGCGACCCAAAAGATCGGCCTGTCGGGTGGCCGCATCGTTGTAGCTCCGGACGCCGCCGTGCCGCTCACCGAAGATGGGGACGTCGAATACGACACCGCGGACATTCCTCCGCTCACCCCGCGCAACTTGAGCGCGTGGCTTCCGAAGAAGGACGCGTACGTGAAGGACGCAGCGCGGGCACAGGCGATCATCGACGCCATCGCGCGCGCCGACGGAGGGGACGTCTCCCTCGTTGACTCCGGAGCGACCTGGGACACCTTCGAATTGAAATCGCAGCCCGATCTTGTTTTCAAAATAACGAAACTTTCGCCCGGCTTGACCGATTCCCGTTTTTTCTTCGAGGCTCAAGCGGCTGAAATGGGACGTCTGGCCAAAGGAGAAAAAGCACTCACCAAGCAAATTGGAGGATTCGACCTTCTCTCCATCCCGGGTTTCGCGCCGTTCGTTTACGCGGAAGGTTTTTCCAGCGAAGCCGACAGGCCGGTGGGACTCCTTATCCAACAGAAAGGTTCTTACGCTGCGGACCGTGAACTCGACCGCGCACGTACCGCGGCCGAAAGCTCGGGCGTCCAGGGCGGCCCGCTGCGGGCGTCCGACGTCAAATTGGTCGGCGGCCGCGCGGTGGTGGCCGACTTCGACCGCGTGATTTATTCCGGCGCACGTATGTCGGACGCGGCGCAGCGCGTGGAGATTCGCACGTTCGCGGCCGGTTATCTGGAAGGCCGCCCGGACGCCGAGGTCATGCGGAAGCTCGTCGACGCGTACCTGGCTTTCGAGAATCCGCGCAGGGACGCGATCTACAATATCAGCATTGCGTATTACGACGGGATCAATCGCATCCCGGCCGACGCGGAAACGAAAGCGCAGTTCGAGGCGCTCCTGGCGATTCTCGAGACCGACGTGAAGCCGCGCGCCGAGGCGGTCAAATATAAGGAACGCCGAATCAACTTTATCGCCAATACGCTGGGGCCCCTTTTCACCGCCTTCGACGGGCGAGAAGCCACCGCTCCCGAGGCTGCTCCTCAGAAAGCTATTGAAACTCTCGATAAGGAGTTCCGTGCGGGCATCGCCGACTGGCTCACATCGAACGGCGCTCCGTTCGATGTCGACGTCGCCCGGTGGAACGCGGCCTCGGCGACGGCTGATCCTTCGCTCGCTCCCGAAATCCGCGAAGAGCTCGCCGATCTCAAGCTTGCGAAAGACGTCCTGGCGGCCAAAACGGCGGAAGGCGATCCGCGGGAGACCTTCTCCGCTGCGCTTCGTTTCGCGCGGGTCGCTCAAGGCGCCTATCAGACACTCCTCGGAAAAGCGGGCCGGCGCGGACTTGTCGCGGACACCGCGCGTTACGGCGGCACCGGCGAACTCTTCGGGATTCTGCGGCTGGATTTCGGCGGCGACGAAATCCGCCGTCTCGCCGTGCAGCATTCCGACGCGGCCGCTCCGGACGCGATGCGCGTCCTCATACTTTCGGAGATACTCGATACCCTCGAAACGCTCGACCCCCAAGCGATCGCCGACGACCTCGGTCTGACGGGGGGGCTGAACGTATCCGCATTCCTGAGTGACAAACGCGGCGCGGGAGACGCTTTATACCGGGCCTACACCGCCCTCGTGACTCTCGGGAAGGACGACGCCGGGCGACCGTTCACGTTCGGAGACATGTCTCCCGAAGCCAAAACCTTCGTCCGTCAGAGTTTCGGCCGCCATTTCCGCGCGGCGCTCGAGGAATCGGTTCTCGGCAAAAAAGGCGCCATCGGTCAGGAGGGTCTGGCAAGGATCGCGGTGATCGACGTGCCGAGGCGTGCCCGTCTCGAAGCGGTCTCGGCCGGTGCGCGCATGGCGGACTCGATCGATTGGGTCGGCCCGTTCCCAGCGTCCGTAAAACCCGAGAAACGCGACGCGGTCGCCGCGGCGCTCGTCGACATCGCCAACGGTGCCGACGTGACCGATTTCCGGTTCCTCGCGCACGCGCTGCGTGAGATCGGCCTCGATCTTCTTTCGGCCGACGCCGCCGCCATCGAGCCGGACGATATCTACGAAACCTTCCGAACCATCCTCGCACGCGCCGCCGCGGGCAAGCTGGGCGCCGGGACGATGTCGAACGCGCGCAACTACATCCATCATTTCGACGCGATCGCCCCCGCGCTCGCGCGCCTTGCGTATGAGCTTTGGACGGATACAGATCAGGGCGCCGTCGGGGGTCTTAAAGGCGGCTTGATCGGATCGATCCTCCGGGCGAAGCCCGACACGACGTTTTCGGACGTCGGAACCCTGCCCAAAATGAACCAGCTCGATACGGGCAACTTGGATTCTCCGCTCCTGCCTTTCCGCGCGTTGAACGTGCTCGCCGCCGATTCGTCGGTGCAGACGATGTTCGCCGTTAACGAAAGCTTCGAGCGGGCGCTTGTGGACGTGCTGACACGTCTCGCCGGTCTCGACGCGGAAAGGCTGACCGAAGCCACCTTTAGGGATCGCTTCGCCGAAGAAGCGGCCCGTCCGATCGCGGAGCTTGACGGACGCACGTTCAACACGATCTACGCGGAGACGCTCGTCGAACTGGACGAGCGGGCCCGCCGGATGCTCGAGCAACCCGTCAGTCTCGATTTCGCCTTTCCGTTCGAGGCCGACGCGCCGCTGGCCGCCAACATCGACCGGGTGATCAACGAGCGCTACGGGAATTTCGCGCAGACGAAGCTTCACAAGCGCTACATCATGAGCCAACTCGACGCACTCGGCGAGAGGGAAGTATCCGCACCGAAGACGGCCGAGCGTCCTTATGGACCCGCCGCGGACCTCGTGCTCGAATCGCTCGAGAAATACTGGAGGGAAATGGGCCGCCTGTATTCCCGAGAATTGCCGGGCTGGGGCGCGCTCCGCGAGATCCCGCTCCGGGACGCACTGCCCTTCATCATCCTTTCCGGGGAACTGCGGCCGAAGTCGTCCGACGGGATCGTCTCGCATGAGCTCGTCCGGATGTTCGGTCTGGAGCGGGAATCCGCCACGTTCGTCCGCTACGCGCGCGCGCGGGCGGCCGCGGGCGCCGAGCCGCCCGCGGATTTTCTATCCGGCCGCGCTCTCGCGGGCCTTGCGTCCGGAGCGCGCATGGCGATCACGTTCAAGGGAGTGGAAACCGGCGGCGTGCTCGATAAGGAAGGCCGGGCCATCTTCGAGAGCGTGCTCGCACGCGCGGTCTACCTGACCGGCTGGGACAATTTCGAGCTCTTCTCACGGACGCTCGACCGGATGTTCGACGCCGAGGGCCGGCCGCTCCTCAGTCTCGACGAGATCAAGAACGCTTCCGACGACTTCCTCATCGAAAAACTGCGCGAGGGAATCGCCGGCCAAATCGACGATTATGGAGCCTACGCGCGTTCGAGCCAGCTTTTTCAGTTCGAAGGGGACTCGAATCGCTTCATTAATCCGTACGTCGGATCCGAAGCGCTCGCGATCCTGCGCGCTTTGACGTCCCTCGCGTCTTATTCGGATTCGGCCGGCCGCTCGCCGAGAACGCCGGCGGAGATCGCGGCGGTGCTGGAAGCGCTGCGCATCGGCAGGGTCGAGGAAGGACTCAAGACGATCAAGGACGACGCCTCGTACCGCGCCCGCGTGCGCGTCCTCGATCCGACCCTCGTCTACGCAGGGTTCATCAAAGCCGGCGGCTTCGGAGACGTCGTGAAAGTATACAAGAACGGGAAACCCCACGCGCTCAAGCTTCCTGGCGGAGCGTACATGACGGGACTGTACACCGAGGCCGATCGCCGGAACGCCGCGACGGGCATCCAAGAGACGGTCGCGTTCGCCGAGACCATCATGAAGGGGGGCGAGAAGACGGCGGAGCTTCGCAAGTTCCTGCCGGTTCTCGTCGAAGCGTTCGGAGCCGACTGGAAAGAGGGCGATACGAAGGACCCAGCGATCCTCATGGAATTCATCGACTTCGACGCGATTCCCGAAGCCGAAAAATGGATTTTTGGGGGCGCGACGCCACAGGAGCGGCTCGATCGCCTCCGGCAGACGGCCGAAAAGTTCAGGGAGCTCCAGAGTCTGATGATCGCGAGCACGGGACAGTACATCTTCGACGACCGAATCAGCAACTTCAACGTGGAAGTCGAAAAAGACCCCTCGGGACGTGAAGCGATCAAGCGGCTCATCCTGCTCGATTTCGGTCTCACGCGACCCTATGTCGCGCCCGAGCAGGCTACCGATGACAACCTCGCGACCACCCTCCCGATCAATCCTTTTTCCAAAACCAGCCTGATGGCGCGCGCCAGCCGCGTGCGGCGGGCCGTGCCAGAAGGGGTGTTGAGCGCAGACCAGGCGGCAGAAAAATTGAGCCAGACGGACCCTGTGCTTCTGGAATCGCTCGGCGATTTCGAGCTTTTCCCCCAGAACGAACGCGCGACGCTTGTCAAAAACGCCGATTGGACGCCGGTGATCGCGGCCGAGTGGCTCAGCCGGGAGATCGAGCTCCTGCAGTTTTTCCCGACCGAGCGCTTCGAGCACGACCTCGGGGAGATGATCTCCTCCAAGGCGGAGAATGCGATCAAATACCTTCTTACTCTGCGCCCCGCGAAGGACGGAAACGGAAAGAACAAGCGGGCTTCGGTCACGCTGCGAGAACTGGATCTGCGGATCGATGCCGTGGACGGCAAACAGGTGATCTACGCTAAGGGGCTCGAGATCGGAAGCTTGTCCGACACCGCTTACGTCCCGAACGTGGCGAACCTCGTCGCGGCGCTGGGGTCGCTCGACAACAAGCCTGCTGGAGCGCGGATGGCGGACGAGGATTTTTCAGGAAAGGTGAAAAACGCTTTTACGTCCGCGCGACAGGCGCTCTCTTCGGAGGGGCATCTCGATGCGCAGGCGGCGGAAATTCTCGATTTCCTCGAGAGCCGGTACGCGGGCGAAGATTTCAAGGCCGCACGAGCGGCTCAGGCACGGCTGTCCGATTTGGTTTCTGCGGAGCAAGGGACGGGGCGCCGCGACGCTCTGAAAGCAGCACTCGGCTTGGTCGCGCCTATACTGGGACTCTTCGCTACGGACATCAGCGCCCGTATTGCTCGGCGCAAGAAGGAATATGCGGCCGCGCTCGACGTGAGCGCTCTACCGGCCGCGGATTTCTCGGCCTACAGTTTCACGGGAAAGACGGAAGAAAGCGCCTATCGGTTCTTCGTAGCGACCCCCGTATCCGGAGGTCCCATCGACATTCTTAAGATCGGGGAGGTGCGCCGCGAGGCGATCTTTCTCGACCGGGTGCGCCGAGAGTTTCCCTCCGTGGCGCCGTTCATCCCCGTATTCAAGGGCTATGGAGTGCTCACCGACGTCGACGCGATGCGGCTCGGGGATCCCACTATGAAAGGTCGCCCGTACATGATTACCAGCCGCGCGGAGGGAAAACGATTCGAGCTGACCTTATTCGAATTGAGCAAAGGAAGCATCGGGGAGGACGAGGCGCTCGGCGCTCATCTGGCCGCCGCGCGGGCGATCGCCCGGCTCCATGCCGCCGGAATTGCCCATCGAGACCTGAAGGACAGGGAAGTTTTTGTAAATCCGGTCACGGGCAGGGCGACGATCGTGGATTTCGGCATCTCGGCGATCTTAGGGGACGCGACCCGCGGCGAAGAGGACCTGGTGAAGGGGGAGCTGCATCAGATAGGAACCAGCGTGAGCGGGCGAGGAAAAGGTTCGTTGAACCGGGACGTGCGCGCGCTCGTGAGCTTGCTGGAACAGATCGTCTTCGCCGCGAACCAGTCTGCCGGTCGAGACGGGCGCGAGTCGCTTATCCGGAGACTAGCTCTCGAAGAATTCGGTCTGCAGGCCAAAAAAGCGTTGGTGTTAGCGCAGGAAAACGACGCCGCGCCGGCATACGGCATCGGCGAATTACTGGCCGACCTGGAAAAACTTTATGCGTCGTTTAAGGCCGCGGAAATCGCGCGGGCCGCGCGAATGGCCGATCCGAACGGGACGCCGGTAACCCCCGATAGTCTGCGCGCGTCCGTCGGAGCGCTGCGGACAGCTCCGGACCCCGCGGCCTGGAAAACTGCCGCCGAGGATTTGGCCGCGCGCGTGACTGCCGCGACGCCCGAGGCGCTGGACTTGAAGTTGTACGAGCGCTCGCCCGCGGTCGACGAAGCGCTGTCCGCCCTGCTCGACGCCTACCGCGACGCGCGGTCAGGCCGCGAGCTCCGGAATACGATCCGCGCGGCGCTGTACTCCGCGCTCGGACGAAACCATACGCTTGCGCCGCTTTACATCGAAGCCCTCGATCGCCTTTACGTGGATAAGGAAGACGCCGACGACGAGCAGACAAAGGCCAGGCTCGAAGAGGTTTACGCGCGTCTCGGCGTGGTCGTAGAAGGTCACAGCGAGATCTACGCCAGGATACAAGAATTTGAGACGGTCTATAGCGCGACCGCCGTCGCCGTGACCGCGCTTAAGGGAGTCGAATGGGAGAAGGCCCGCGATCTCTACGGTCTTCCCGGCGAACCCGGAGACTATGAGCTCCTCGGGCTTAGGGCCCGTTATTATCTGGGCTTGGCCAATAACTCGCTCAATCGCAGAGCGATTCTCAATAAGCCGGGTGATTCCGAAAAAGCTCGGGTCATGACGCAGCTCGTCCAGGAGTTCCGGGCGAAGGTCCGCGACTCGGAAAAAGAACATGAAAGGGAGCTTCCTGAGGAGGGTGAGGCCCCCGTAGAGCTTACCCTGCGATTCATCGGCGATATCCAGGCGATCGCCGCGGTCTATTCGCGGCTCGTCGAGCTGTTGCTCCGGGCGGACGCCGAAAAGGCCGAAGAGCTGCCCCGACTGCAGAGTGGGCTCTATTCCGGCGACGCCGAAGCGGCGCGGCATCTTCTCTGGCTGTCCAAATTCGGCAGTGCGCCGGCGATCGCCGCGCTTCGGTTTGCGGGGGCTCCGACGAAAACCGCTGAAGTGGAGTGGGCCCAGACGAACCGTGAGCTCGACGAGCGTCTCGATATCTCCGGTGCCCGTGTAGCCGATCCGAAGGAGCTTCTGGCGGTCGCGGCGGATAAATCGAAGCCGATCGATGAGCGAAAACACGCGCTGACAACCCTCGCCGAGGTCGGGCAAGCTGCCGCCGTCGTCGTCACCCAAATAGAAGCGATCCGGATCGATCCCACGGAAGACAACGCACTCAGAGGGCTTGCGTACCTGGCGATCCGTTCGTACGAAGTGGCCGTGGAAAAAACGGTGCCGGAAGTTCCCGGCCCGGCCGCGCCGGTGCGTCTCGACGATCCTGACCGGCGGAACGCGGCACTGGCTCGCTGGGAAGGAAAATCGATCAGCCGCGTGAATTTCCTCAATGATCCACGAAACACGGCCGTCGTTTACCGCATGGCCAACCGCGCGGGAAAAGAGCGGAACCTCCATTTGGGCTGGGCGTTCGAAGTGGACGACGGTGTGCACAAGCCAATCACCGAACCTGAATTGCGCAACCCCGCCGCGATCGAGGCCGTGAACGCGGTCTTCGTCGAAGCCTTCCGGGAGACCGTGCAAGCCTACGATTGGCAAGACGTGCGCTGGAGCCTCGTCGTCGAAGGCAGTAGCGGATTCGGACTCGAGGCGGGCGCTTCTCTGGGAATCCGGGCGAGCTCCGTCAACGAGGTGTTGCCCCTTCTCCAGGCGCTCCAGTCTGGCGACGAAGCGAGGATCCGCCGAAATGCGGCGTTCTTCACGGCGTCGCTCGCGCACGAGTTCGCGCACAACCACCGGGACGAAGCGGCGGGTTTCTCGATGGCCCGCGAACGTGAGGTCGTCTCCCAGATGGCACAATTTTTATTCAACCCCGCCGAGAACGCGATTTTCAACGAATCGGTCGCGGCGGATCTGGATAAACTCCGGGTTCCCGTCGCGGGGCGGTCTCCGAAAGAAGCCTTCAATTACGAGTACTACGAAGCGATGCGGATCGCACTTGTTCTCGTGGCGGATCTCGCGCTTTCGTCCCGGGGCGAGTTCCCTGAAATAGCGGCGGAGGCGGACCGGTTGAAAGAAGGGGACGAGCTCGACGCCCTAAAAGTGTTCGCCGCGTCTTTCGAAAAGCTTCCCCGCGACCGGGCGGCCGCCATTTTCCGATCTGCCATGGATGCCTTCCTTCCCCTCAATCAGAAAGCGCTACGGGAACGCTATCCTGAGTCGCGCGACCGGGTTTTCGCGTCATCGGGGGCGCGGCTGGCGGCAGCGGATTCCGCATCGTCCGCTCAGGCCGACGCGCCGGCGGATAGACCCGCCCCCGCATCGGCGATCGAAGCGCTCGCCGCCGGGGAAACAGGCGCCGCGCGCGCGGGCGGCCGCGGGCGTGAAACCACGTTCGCCGCCGCCTCTCCGGCCGAGCGTTTCCTCGAGAAGGCGGGTATCACGCTTCCAGCGAACCCTCCGAACGCCGAGCGTGTCCGTGAAAGCGCCGCCGCCGAGTCTGGCTTCCTTTCGCGTATTCGATGGGCAAGCGGTATGCTCGTTCCTTACGCGTTCGCGGAACAGGCCGCGGTCGTACGTCAAAACGGAGCGAGGCTGGCCGTTTCCGCACCGGACGGCACGCCGATCGCCGACGTCGAAATGCAATCAGCGCGCCCGGCGGCGGTTCCCACTCTTGCCGCCCAACCCAAATCCATCCCCGACTACCTCAGGGAATTCGACGGCGCCACAACCCGCGTCGAAGAAGCCATGCTTCTCGCCTTCGGAGCCGAAGGCTTGGAGACCTTGACGGCCGAGCCCCGCTCGATCGCCATCGACATCGGCGTCCTTCCGGCGAAGCGTCCCGAGTACTTAGAGAACCTCTTCGTCCAGCTTCTTGCGATGCGCGCGCGTCCCGTGGCCGCCAACGTCTCGTTCCGCCTGACGGGCCCCGGCGTCCAGGAAGCGCTCGCTTCGTCCGACTTGGCACGCCAGCTCGTACGGAAGGGAATTATCGACCAGACGCCCGATCCCAAGCTTAAGACCGCCGAGATCGCAGGTATAAACCGCATCGAATCCCTCTCAGGTGAGACCTACCTGCCTTTCCGGGCGGTCGAGATCACGGACAAGGAAGCGGGAGTACCGAAGTGGCAGGCGATGATCCTTCTTGCCGTCATGGCCTCCGAGATCGGGAAGAAGACCGAAGACCCCGTTCTCCTCAGGCAGTTCTACGAGGCTTACCGCGACGTCTCGGGCCTTTCGGTCGAGAAGCTAGAGCCTGCGAAGCTCCTAGAAGCTTTAAAGGCGTTCCTCACGGGTACGGCATCCAAATCCTTGGCCGAGGACTACGCGATGCGCGCCGCCCCCATCGACATCAACCGTATCATCCAGCTCTTCAGCAACATCAAGCGCATTGTGGCGTCGGCCGCGTAACCGATTTTCATAACCCTATCATTTTAAATGGGATACGGAACTCTTTTCCTTTGATCCACTCGCCCTCCTAGTGTATACTTTTACTTATAATCGCTTAAAATAATGTTATCAGAGTTAATAAAATTATGACCCCGAGCGGAAAACGAATTCTGCGTCCGATCGCGCTTTTGCTGGCGCTTATTTTCGCGTTTGAAGAAGCCGCGAAAGCCGCGCCAATTTCCGCCCCGCCCACCCTCGATGCGCAAGCGGCGTTGTGCGCCGATCCATCGAGCCTCATCGTTCCGTTCGAATCCGCGGTGCTCAAAGAAATACACCGCGGCACAAACGGCCGCTTTGTCATTCACATCCAAGACGCGCACTCCAACTTGAGCGGACAGAGGAACCTCGCCGCCGCTCTCGACAGCATCCTTTCCTCGCACGGCGTGCGCCTTGTTCTTTCCGAAGGCGGCGCCGACGACTGTTCGCTGACGCCTTTCAAGAAAGCTGCCTCGAAGGAAGTGTGGAAGAAGGTCGCGAAGACCCTGCTCGTTCAGGGACAGATTTCCGGCGAAGAGTATCTGAACCTGACCACCGACCGTCCGATGAAGATCGTCGGTGTTGAGGACATCGCGCTGTATCTCAAGAGCGTCGAGCATTACGCCTCCCTCGCCGACGGCCGCGAGCAGCTCCTTTCGCACTTGCGCGAAGTCCGCGCGTCGATCACCCGCATGAAGGCGCGCCTTTATCCGAGTGACATCATGGAATACGAAGCCGCGAAGCGTGCGGGTGGGTCCCAAGAAGCGGATTTCAAGGCTCTCGTCGCGCTCGCGAGCGCGCGCGGCGAATCTCTCCAGGATTTCCCGGAGATCCGCCGTCTCGCGGCGACAGTGGCCCGAGAAGCCGAGATCGATTTTGAGCTGGCGAACCTCGAGCAGGCCGCGCTGGCCGAGCGTCTTTCGCGCGCCGGACGCCCGGAATCGCTACGTGAGTCGCTCGAGGACGCCGCGCACGCCGGCACCGAGAAGGTTTCCCAGCATCTGCGCGTGCGCGCGCTGATCCGCTCGGCGGAGGAGGCGAAGGTTCCGAAAGCGGACTACGAGAATCTGTCGCGTTACGCAGCTTATCTGAGCGATTTTTCTGAGGTCGACCTGGACGGCGTCCTCGACGAGCTTGCGAAAGCCGAGGACCGCGTTTATTATGCCGCCCTGCCTTCGGAGGATGCGCGGCTTCTGCGCGCGCTCGACCGTTACGCGACGCTCCTCGAGACCGCATACTCGATCCGGATGAGCACAAAGGATTTCGCGCAGTTCCGGGCGAGCGAAGCGGATTTCGCCACGATCCGCTGGCAGGCGTTTCTCAACCGGCGTCTGGCCGACGCCGGAGATTTCGGAGGAATGATCCCGCAGACCGACCTTCTCGACCGCGGCCGCCGGTCACTTGAAGAATTCTACGCCTCCGTCACCGAGCGCGACTTCGCGTTCGTCCGTAATCTCGAGAAAACGATGGCTGACGAAGGAGAGAAAGCAGCGGTCCTCATCACGGGCGGCTACCATACGCCGCATCTTAAGAAGCTTCTGCGCGAAAAAGGGTATTCGTTCGCGGTTCTTACTCCGGTTGTTCTCGCGGAAACAAGCCAGCAGAAATACGAAAGCCGCCTCCTCGCCCCCCTGCGCGGCCGCGGCGCCCGGACGGTCGAGACGGTTTCCGGGCAGGGGACCGCGGGAGGGTCGCTCGCGGACTTGGGCGGCGAATTCAGCCGTCCAGGAAAAAACGACGGCGTCCGCGCGATGCTTCTGCGCGCGCTGGCCAGCAGCGACGAGTCTCCGCTCAATTTCTCTCAGGACGATCTAGAAACTATCCGTGCGATCCGCGCGACGATGCAAAACACCTTCCGGTCGGTGCTCGAAGCCGCCGTTGTGGACAGCCTCCGCGCACGGAACGCCGGTCTGTCCCTCGAGGAGGCCCGGCCGCGCGCCAAAGGCGTGGTCGAGGCGATCTTCCGTGAACTCGACGCTCCGCGTCCGGCGCCGAAAGCTGCGCCGGCGCGAGCATTGGATTCCGCGCCACGCACCGCCGAGGCGCCGTACACGACCGCTGCCGCGCGCATGTCGTCGGAGGTCCGCGCCGCCGAACGCGCCGCCGAGTTCTGGGCGGAAAACGAGCGTCAAAAGGCGGGGGCGTTCGATCTCGTGCGCGGGCAGGACAAGGCGTGGGTCGGTTACTCCGACATGATGAAGCTCGGTTTGCGCGACCGTCACTACGGAAAACTCGCGGCGGACTATTTCATAATCGACGCGATTTCGATCGCGCAGCGTTCTCTCGCTTCCTCCGGCGTATTCGCTTACAGGCTGGGTTCGGGGGACGACGTCGTGAGCATGGCGTTCCCCGAAAGCTTCGACGGCGACCGGGTCGAGACCGCTCTCGCGGACGTGCAGGTCGCGTTGGAAACCGAATACCGGTCGATGGCATTCGCTGTCCTGCCGCCCGGCCTTCCCACGGCCGCGCTCGATGCGCTTTCGGAGGACGAATCCGTCCGCACCGTTGATTTTCGTCCCTACTATTCCAACGGCACCGCCGACGGGCGTCCGCACCCGCAGATTCTTTTCAAACTCGCCGAAGGCGAAACCCACCGCCAGGGATTGGACCGCTTGCTCGCCGCGGCCACGCTCGCTCCCGGCACCGGCGACGTACTCGAGGTTCGGGCGCCGCTTCTGCCGGCCGCGGCGGTTCGGCTGCAGGCTCCGGAACTGCGGACGGCACAGCCTGAGAAAAGCATCGAAGCGTCGCTCAAGGCCGGAGAACTCCGTCAGAGTGCGCTACGGGAAATGGGCGCGCTCGTTGGCACGGAAGAGACGGTTGCGGCGCCGCAGCGCGCGAAGGAAAATCCGCTCTACGGCGATACGGTGAACGCGGGCGTCGAGAGCGCGCTCGCCGAAATCCGCGCGCGGATGAATGCGGACACGGATCCGGCGCTGCCGGTGGAACGCGAATACGCCACTTACGAGCGCGTCGCTCTCTTCCGTATTCTCGGGGAAGCGCGCAAAGACCGCTCGGGGACGCCGAAGCTCAAGACGGTGCGCGGCCCGCCGGACAATTTTTTCTTCGTTTCGTCGGACGGCAAAGGGGGCTGGCAGATCTTGCTGGTGCGCGAAAGCGTCGTCGCGCTCGAACACGACGGCACGCTCGAGAACGCTTTCCTCAAGAACCGCCGCGAATCGGGACGCGAGGGCGACTACGAGCGGAAGTTCGGATTCAAACAGGTAAACGACGTTTTCGGCCATTTCGCAGGAAACCAGCTTCTCAAGCTGGGCAGTCTCAATCTTCAGAATTCGTTCTCGGAAGCATCGGCTTCGAGCGGCGGCCTCATGGGTCTCGAGGACGTGTTCCGCGCCACCTTCGAAGCGATGAGTCGCGTGAACGAAGTGGTGGCCGAGAAGGGCTTCAAGATCGAGTACGACGCGTCCACGGCGCTCACTAGCGCCGAATTTCCGGCCGACGTCGAATCGCCCGCGATTCTCCTGGTGCTCGAAAAACTCGCGGCCGCCCGTCGTTCGGTCACCGTCGAATCCCGCCCGGAATTTCCGGGAGTCGCCATCCGGGTCTACGGAACGGAAAACAAATCGACGTGGAGTCAGATCGAAGAGGAGCTTGCCGAAGTGGCGGCGTACCGCGCCCACCGCGCGGGTCTCGAGCTCGAACGCGCGCACGCACAGATCCGCGAGCCTCGCGCGTCGGTCGCGGCAAAAAATAGCGTTCCCGCGGGAGCGCGGTTGTCGATTCAGGAAGTTTTCGGGGAGGATGCGCCGGACGTTCTTGAGTTCGTGGCGGGAACGCGCGATCTCGACGCGGTCCTGGAGCTCTTAATGGGCGAGCCCAGGAGAGCGGGAGACCGCATCACGACCGGCTACGCGGTCACGTTGCGAACCCAAGCGGGGCCGGTCCAGCGTCTTTTCTTCGTGAAAAAGCTGAAAAGCGACTCCAGTCTCATGCGCCGCTTTCAAACAGACGAACACGAACTCGCCCAGGAAGCCGAAATCGCGACACGTGCGAGCCGGATCGGGCACTCGCCGTCCACGCGCTTCTTCCGCTTCCGTTCGGGTACGCCGGGTCTGGTAACGACCGCCGCCGGCGGAGAATCAATCTACCGGATGTTCGTGAGATCCGAGCCTTCCGATCCCGTGCGTCTAGTTCTCGAGGCGGCGGCGGAGGCCCTCGCCGATCTTCACTTCCGTGCGGGGATAACGCACGGGGACCTCGTGCACCCCGGTCTCGAAGACGATCTTCGCGCGGACCATATTTTTTGGCGCCGGGACGCCGACCGCATCGCCGTCGAATTCATCGATTTCGGTCTCGCCAACGACAAGGCCACGGACGGGCAGAAGGCGGAAGAGCTGCGAAAAGTGGTGCACGCCGTGTCCGAGTACATTCCCCGCCGCCCTGACCGCGCGGCTTTGGTCCGCGCGTTCTCCGAGGCGTATGAGGCAAGGAGAGAGGGCATACGCAACGAAACCGCGGGCGCCCGAATGGCTCTTCCTTGGAGTCCGAAGAGCGGCACTGGGATACTTCGTTTTGACCTAGAGCGCCGCCTGCCCGCGGATTTGCCGGTGGTGCGCGTCACCGACAAAGGATTGGAACGCCCGGCTTTCGCGGGCACATCCGCCGAGACGCTCTTGGAAAATCCAGCCCTGGCGACGCTCCTTCGCGCCGAGGGCTACGAGTACCTGACGGGCCCGCAGCTTCGTTCGCGGAGTTTCTTGGAGGGGCTCGCCGCGCAGACGGCCCGCGAAGATCTGCGGCTTTATCTCAATCAGAGGCTCGTGTACGGCGTGCCGCGCGCAGTCTACGCGCGGCGCCATTCTCCGGCCGTGAATGCCGCCGCGCGCCGGGTGACCGCCCAGCTTTTCCGGTCGGTCGTCCGCGTGCATCCGCAGTCCGCGCAGATGCTCGTGCCGGTGGTCGCCGATCTCCTTTCGCGCGTACCCGAGAACCAGCTCGAATCGTTCCTAGAAGAAACGCCTTTCGCCGATACGCACGAAAAAGCCCTCCCGTTCGGAGTCGTGCGTCTGGTGCCATTCCTCGTCGAATGGAGCCGCACGCTGTCCGAGGTTTCGGCCGCCGCCCGCGGAGACGCGATTCCCGTCCAACCGCTCCTCAGTGCCGGTCTCCTCATGGACGCCGGAAAGCTCGGCCCCGAAACCGTCGCCTACGCGCTCGAACGGGTACGCGCCAAATGGATTAATCTCGGCCGTCCGGTCAACACGACCGCGCTCTTCGCTTTGGAATACGCGATCGAAGCCGCACTCGACGCGCGCGAACCCCGGAGCGCCGCCGAAACCGAGTTCGCGGCTCTCGAACGCAACTTCCGCGCGATCGACCGCCAGCTCGAATCGGAGCCGAAGTGGCTGGGCTTCGCGGGACTTCTGCGCACGAAGACGATCGGGTTCGAGGGTTCGGAATACCGTTTGAGAGACGCGGAGATCGTGGCGGCCCGCGGACGGAACCCCGTGCTCGTCCTCAAATACGACAATCCGCAGAAGGGCGAGCTACCGATCCTTCTCAAGTGGACGCAGGTGCGAAAAGCTAAATACGACCGCATCGCGACGCGCACAGCATCGCTTCTCGGCCTTTTCTCGTACCGCGCGCAGCCGCTTCGGGACCACGCCGATTTCCTCCGCTCCGAATGGGAGGTGGTCCAGTACAGGCCACATGAGCTCGTCGCGTTCACCGCGTCGGACTCGAACGCCCCGGCCCGGCAGAAGTTCGTATTGAACCAGCCTTCGTTCCGCCGGATGATCGCGGCGGCCGACGCGCCCCGGTCGAATCCCTTGCGGGATCTCGGGGCGCATTTTTTCCTTCAGCACCTCCTTGGCGTGCGCGACGCGAAGATGAAGCATCTACTTTTGGTTAACGACGCGCGGTTGGGCGAGAACAACAACCGCTTCGTCGGGATCGATTCGGAGCTTTTGTTCCACTACAACGAGGCGCTCGACCACGTGAATTTCACCGACGACGGCCGCCGCCCGCCGCTCACGCCCGCCCGTTTGAACGATGTACCGCGCGTTCTTCAGCCGAACGGCGATCAGCGAGAATTCATGCGACGGATCGGGGCCGAGGCCGACGGCGCGCGTTACCTTGGGCGCGTGATCGAGGGGTTCAAGAACGCGCACGAGACCGCGCGTTCGAAGCGCGAAGAGATCCTGCGCCTCGTCCGCGAGAACGTGGAGCCCGGTCGTTACGAAGCCATCCGCGCCGAAGTCGAGCGCAGGCTCGATGCGCCCGCTGAAATAGCTCTCGAAGAAGTCGGCTTGGCCACCGAAGCTTTTCTGCCGGCGTTCCGCGAATCCGGAGCACGCGTGGCGGCCGCCGCGGATTCCTCCGAAGCGGCGCGCAACGCGTACGCCTCTTTTCGGGAAAACGAGATCGCGCGGATCGTCCGCGAGGCCCGCACGTTTCGCGCCCGTCTATTCGCGGCGGCCATGCGTCTGGCGCTGCGGACGGGGTCTTCGCCGCTTTCCCGGGCGATGCTCTGGTTCGTGCCGGTGGGAACCACCGCTCTCCTCGACCTGGGTCCGGACCTCGCCGCCTCCATCGGGGCTCTCGACCGGGCGGGATACGGCCGGTTCGCGGACGAGATCGGGTTGTACCGTCTACGCGGCACGGGCCGCTGGCTCGCGATCCGCGGAGGACGCGACTATTTCCCTGTGAGAGGGGATTTCGCCTACGAACTTTTCGACGTGTTCATCCACAACCACCCGAGCGGCCATGCCCTGCCTTCGCTGGGGGACGTTGCCGCCCACTACAACACGGAGACGGAAGGGACGCCCTTCGCGCTGATCGCAGCCGGAAACGAGTGGCTCTCTTTCGATGCCCGCGCCCTCCAGACGGGCGGCTATTTCAAGGCCGACCAATATACGGTTTATGACCTTAACGAGAAGCTCGGGAAGGCGCTGCGGACGAAACTCGGAAGGGAAGGCCTGGTGGATCTCTCCGATCCAGTCTCGCTCGCGGCATCACGTGAGGCGATGGGGGGGCTCGGCATCGCCATCCGGTCGGTTCTTCCTTCCGAACTGTCCGATAACGTGGTGGGTGCGGCGCCGGAACCGTTCGCGCTCCTCGGTTCCACCGACCCCCGCACGCGCTACCAGGCACTGAGCATCCTCGACCGTGCGCTCCCTCAGGGCCTTGCGGCGGATATTTTCCAGGCGTTTCACACCGATACCGACGTGCGCGTTCAGATGTACGCCCTCGGGATCTTGTCGATGCGCATCCGGAACGATTTTCAGGCCCTGCGCCGGGCGGTTCAGCCGTTCCGGAATTCGCCGTTCGAGCGCGTGAAGGAGCAGGCGGCGTATATCGGAGGATCGGAAACGGAATCTCCTTCGGGCGCACGCATGGCCGGCGACGACTGGGCCGAACGTTTTCCCGAGAACCTCCGGCCCGTCTTCTCGCGCATGAGTCCCGCGGGCCGCATCCGCGTCGACCGCGAGATCGAGGCCTACCGCCTTCTTTCGGGCCGGGCGTGGCTTGAGATGGTGGATGAGATCGACGCCTGGAAACGCGGAGACGGAATCTTGGACTTTCACGTGAACGCCGAAGCCATCAAGAAATTCGGCGTTTATCTGTACCTCGGTCGCCGTCACACGCAGGTTTCGCCGGGGGACAAGCGGGACCGCGGCGTCGCGCTCGAATTCGCTACACTGACGCAAGTCGATCTTTCGCCCGCCTCACCCCCGCGTCCGGCGCCGGGTACCGTTTTTTCGCCGCCTGACGCGACGTCCAAGACCGCATTCGGCTACGTGGATTTACGCGAACACCGTCCGGTGCGCGCCTGGGCGGTCGGCATGAGCACGACGGCGGTCCGCGAGATGCTCCGCGAGAATGGCCTCGATATCCCCGTCCGCAAGTGGCGGGAGGGGAAAACCGAGCCGAATCCCGAAGCGCTCTACCACACCGTTTCGGAAACCCTGTGGCCGTACGTGGCGATGACGGGCGCGCTTCTCTCCGGCATGGAGGCTCAGCGCCGCCAGTCTTTGGAAACCGTCGTCATCCAGGAAGCTTTTCCCGGCCGCCTTTCAGAATACCTCGAGCCGGAAGAGGAGGCGCAGGCTTTGGCTGTGGTGCAAGCGATCGTGGCGGAGTCATACTCCCCCACCCCCGGCCGCGTTTCTGGCGCGCGCATCGCGACAACCGCGCAGGCGCCGAAAACGCCCGAGCAAAGCCGCCGGCTCGAGGCGATCGCGCGGACGACCGGCGCGACGCCCGACAACGAGATCGTCGCGACCGTTCGCAAACTCGCTTTCGACGCCGCCAAGAACCTCGGCCTGCCGTCGGAACAGTACGCGTTTGTCCTTTCGGACAGCGACGAAATCAACGCGTTTTTTTACACAGCGGACGGCGAGCGTGTGATTCAGTTCAACTGGGGATTGGTCCAGTTTTTGCACGAAAACGGAATCCTGAATCAGGCCGTTATCGAATTCATCCTAGGCCACGAAGCGGGTCACAGCCTGGACATCGATCACTCGAAGAGGGACCCCGCCGCCCGCCACCTCCAACTCGCCTCCGAGTATTCCGCGGACGAGCATGGACTCACGGCGAACGACCGCTCGGGACGCACGCCCCTGGGAGGGCTCCTCCTGATGCGCGCGCTCCGCCGGCACGGCAAAGACGGTGGTATTTCGATCACGTATCCGCAAACGCACCGCCGCGAATATAAAATCCTGAACGATATCCGGCACCGATACTGGGAAAACCTGACCACAAGCCCCGAGCCCATCGACGCCGAGCCCTCTTCTTTCGAGCGGTCCCGGCGCTACCAGATGGACTCCAAGATGTACGGGCGCTTGACGTTCGAGCGCCTCGAAGAAGCGGTCGAACTGGCCGAGACGCCCCACGACGTGCTTCGCCTGACGCATCTTTACGAAAAACTACTCAGCGTCGAAACCGTTCTCCGTACGCTCGCCGACGGCACCGTGGGGCGCGGCGCGATCAAGAACAACCGCTGGCAGAGCTTCGACGACTTCGATTTGAACAACATGGAGAAGCGCGGCGAGGGCGCCTTCGTCGAGCGCTACCTGCGCGACAACGGCGTCTCCCCGGAAGATTATTTCAACGACAAGCAGAAAGATGCCATCCGCCAATGGGCGGCGAAGAACGGAATGGATTTCCGCGACGCGCTTTTCATGGCGCTCTCCGATCTCGCGAACCGGTCGCTCGGCGAATTCCGCTACGCGACTTCCAAAAACGAGGGGCGGCTCCAGCCTTATTCCAGCATCCAGCCGACGTCCGACGTCGGTCCGGACGGCCAGTCGACGTTCAAGGAGCCGCTCGAATTCTGGCGGATGAAGCAGGCGCGTCACCGCGAGCTCCAGCCTCTGCGTGCCAAGTTCGAAGCGCGTGCGAAGGTGGCCTTCGGGGGCTCTGCCCTCGGCGAGGCGGACCGTGACCGGCTCGTCACGGATTTCCTTCTCGGAGGCCTCCGCTACCTCGACCAGGAGCCCGCGGATTTCACCCCGTACTCCGTCACGAAGATCGATCCGGACGACGGTTATGAGAGTCAGGACTATGTCTACCCCAAGCCTGCCGACGCCGTGGCGGATCTCGCGTGGGACGACCCTCTCGCTGCTCTTCAAGACGTTTTCCGGAATTACCGAAGCTATGAGAACAACTACGTGAAAACACGCTCCTCGAAAGATCCCGCGTACAAGGCGTACGCCAGCGACGAGTACAGCGCCGTCCAGGCGATGAAAGTGCACCACGACAAGCTTATCGAAGATCTCCTCGGTAAAATCGGCCCGGAGACCTCGACCGAGCGACTCCTCGAGCTTTACGCCACGTTCCACGAGTATTACAGGCTCATGCCTTATAGCGTGGGAGGCTATTCGAAGGATAAACAGACCGAACAATACGGCTTCGATATTCTGAAGCGTCTTTCGGAGCGCCTGGCGACCGTGGAAGAATTCGTTTCCGTCGTGCCGCGGTTGGCGAAGCTCGTGCCTAACAAGTACGATTCTTCGGAACTGGCGAAAACCTGGTTCTCGAAAGCGCAAACCGTCGACGAGCTTCTCGGCGCCCTGGATACGCTGCTTTCCGAGCCCAGGCTTCGGGGAGGCACGCTCAAGGCCCTCGCGGCCTTCGAGGAGAACGCGGTCCGAATCGCGTCGGCGGCAGACTGGTCGAAGACGAAGCCCGCGCTCGCGCTCGTCGAAGGACTCACGGCGACGCTGGAGCGGCACGGTCTCGATCCAAAAAAGACCGAACGGCGCGAGGAATGGCCGCTGGCCGCCGCGAAAGCCGCCGCTTCGCTCATAAGGCTCACGCAGTCTAACCGTTCCAACGAGGTGTTCCACGGGGAGCTCGTGGTGCGTTATTACACCCGTTTCTACGACGGGAAGAGCCCGTATGGCCGCCCCGGCGCCGCGATCCGTGTCGATTACCCACAGACCCGTTTCCTTTATTCTGAAAACGAGCTCCTGCGTCACCTTGAGGGAGTTTTTTACGACAAGGTGAAGGCGCTCCGGTTTTTCTTCGGGAACGGATTGCCCCCAACGGCGGGGCTCTTGTACGATTTGAAGGCCGAGAATCGCGAGGAAATGTTCGGCCTCTTTTTGGCGAACGAAGAGGCGTACCTCCGGAACGGGATGCCGCAGGAGGAGTTCGACCGGCTCCTTTGCATTTTCGCGTGGGAATGGTTCGGCCCCGGGCGGGGATCGAGCGTCGAGCGGCTTCGGGCTTTCACCGCACGGCTTCGCCGCTCGCCCGTGAACGCGGAATTCCTGAGGGCCTTCGACGGCGCGGGCTACAACGTCCAGGAGTCCAAGGAAGGCGATCCCAAATTCGAAGCCGCGGCCGAGATCGCAGAGAAGATCGGCCATGATGCCGTCGGCAGTTATTACGCTTATTTCGGGGGATATGAGGAATACAAAGACCCGACAAAGGACAAACGCCGGGAGCATGGCCTCGAAAGACGTTCTTACGCCCCGCTTTGGGCGACGGACGGACGCGATCCTCGGAAAACGGACGAGATCCGCGCGGGAAACGACCTTTACGAAGCATGGGCGTTCGCGCACATGGGCGCGTCGATCGAGGAACGGATCGCATGGCTCGTCCGTTTCCATCCCGAGCCCACGCCGTACCGCAACGGCCTTCTTCTTAAGCTCGTCGGCGATCCGTTCACGGCCGGCCCGGCGGTTTTCGCGCCCGTGCTCCCTCATTTGGCGCCGGACCGCATCACGGACATCTTGAACCGCCGCGTTCTCCAGGCCCGGAAGGCCGCAGGGGAGTTGAGTTTTAAGACGTACGCAGAGGTGAAAGCGGTGATCGACGCGCATTTCCCCGAGGACTCCGAGATCGGCCGTGAGCTCTTCTTCGGCTGGCTTCAAAACGCGCGCATCACGCCGGTGGAATTGAACGGGCTCAGGGAAACGGGCGCGCTTTCCCGTCTCGCGGGAGATAAGAAGAAGAAAGTCGCGCACGAGATTATCGAGCGGATGGGCGACGACATGGAAAGGCAGTCGGTCGAGGAGAAGAGGGAAGTGTATTTGTGGCTCGCGGGCCTCGCTCCGAAACCGACGCTCATCGAATATTACGAATTCACCTCGAAGACCGACCTCGACGATCTGCCGCGTCTCCTCGCCGCAGGCACGGAGGCCGAGCGGTATGCGTTTCTCACGACTCTTCTGGTCGGCGACTCCGGAGTCCTTTCCGATCCCGTCCAGCGCGCGGATCTCATGAAGACGCTCTTCGAGGCCGGCACAGGCGAAAAGGCGGAAGCGTCCAACACGCGCTTCGCGGTCCTTGAGGAAGTTTTCGAAGCGTGCCCCGAGCACAAACAGTTCGACATCCTGCACGGCGCGCTCGGTCATTTTCAGGAAAGCAGCGGCACTGCCGCGGTATCGAGCGAGGCGCTCACCAAGCGGTTCCTCACGAGCTTCGGTCTCGTCGGCGTCAAATTCGGCCAGCAGGTTCTGGGGATCGAGGACCTTTCCGACCGCGTTCCGCCACTCGACAAGCGTTATCTCCTGAACGCGATTCTTCACGATGGCGGAATGGAGCTCCTCGACGACGTCGCGTCCATCGACGAGGAACTGGGCAGCGCCTCGGTCAAACAGTCGTACGTCATGACGCTTAAGAACGGCGACCGCCGCGCGATCAAGTACGTTCGCCCGCTCGCGGAGTTCGAGATGGTCGAAAATCTGGCGATCATGCGCAACGCCATCCAGCGGCTCAGGTTCCGGATTCCCGCCCTGAAAGAGCGTGTATCCGACTCGCTGCTCGACGAGATCGAGAAGTCTGTCCAACGCGAGCTTGACATCCGTCAGGAAGTCTTGAGCCAGCGCGAGCTCGGCCGTTTCTCGAGAGGGGAGCGTCACGGCGGGTGGACGCTCAAAGTCCCCCGCGTCGACGGCCGTTTCGTCGGTTCGCGGTACTTCGCGGACGAATACGTGGTCGGCGAAGCTCCGAAAGCCGCGTTCATCGCCGCCGCCGGCGAAAAGACGGCCGCCGCGTTCGCCGGCCTTACGCTCAAGACGGTGGTCAAGCAGGCGCTCCTCTTTGGCAAATACCACGGCGACCTGAACCGCGGCAATCTCAAGTTTGACGTTCCGGGCACCACCGCGCACCTCATCGACTTCGGCAACACGGCGACGCTTTCCAGGGCGAATCAGGACGCCTTCGTGCTGCTTATGGACGCTCTGGCGGCTTCCCACGCACCGGACGCGCTGGCCGCGCTGAGGCGTCTGGCGCCCGCGGGATTGTCTCCCGCGCTCGAGGCGAAAATCGGCGCTGTGGCGGTGCTGGCCGACGTTCCGGCGGGCGCGAAGATCCAACGCGTGAAAGCCGTGATTGAAGGAGAGGGCGGAAAACTCGAACCGCAGATCGACTATTTCCTTAAAGTTCTCGAGACGCTTTCTTACCTCACGGGAAACGTCTCCAAAGACCAGATCGCCGAAATCTTCGCGGCGGCGGTCGTTCGCCGCCAGCTTTCCGTCCGGAACCTGTTCACCCCGACGACCTGGAAGTTCATCTCGCGCCGCCTTTTCGGTTCGTCCGCTCCGGTTCCCGCTCCGGGCGCGCCCCTGGCTGCCGAGGGTACGGCGGAAATTCCGTCCGTGGCGGCGATTCCGGAGAGCCCGAAGGCACCGGCCTCGAGCGAGCGCGGCGATTCACCGGTCGGGGCGCGCATGGCCGAAGCGAAATCCGCCGCCCTCACTCCCGAGGGAGAAGCGCTCAAGCTTCTTGCGCTGTACCGCATCGGCGAGGGGTCTGGCGACTCCAAGGACGCGAACCGGTTCGCTTTTTCACCCGGAGGATCCCGCCTCCTTCACCGGGATAGGGGCCGCGTCTCGGTGATCGATCCCGCGACCGGAAAAACGGTTTCGATCGAGCTTCCGGGCGGCTACGAGTGGGCTTCGTTCCGCGGCGAGAACGTGCTCTACGTGTCCTTTCAGGACAAAACCGAACGCGTGTATGCGCTTCGGGGGAACGAGATCGTGCAGACCATCGAGGATGAAGACGAACCCGTTTTATCGGCGGGAGGCCTGTTGAGCGTCGGCGGGGGCCGGTCTCTCTCGTTCTCCGACGACGGAAGTCTCATCTTGGTGGTGTCGGACACCGGTTACTCCGTCCGTCTATCTTCTACGGGGGAGACGCTGGCGATTCCCGACGCGCGAAAACCCAAGAAGGTGGAGCTGTCGGGAAATTACGTCGTCGTGAGCTTCGACGGCGGCCGCCATGCGATTTACCTCGTCGCGGAAAACAAGTTGTCGGTCGCTCTCACCGACGATGTCCTCGGAGTCCCTTCCATTGAAAGAGGCTACGCGTACGCCGTTCCTGCCGACGGAAGGGCCCGTGTCTGGGAGTTGGTGACCGGCCGCCGTGCACTCGATTTGGAAGGAAGAATCAATCAGGTTAAAATTCTCGACGGGCGGTGGGCGGTCACTGTCGGAGCCAACGACGATACGGCGAAGCCGGGCTCGCTCGAGATGCAGCTTTACGACCTTCGGACGGGCGAGAATTTCGGAAGGAAGATCGCGCCGGAGGCCCGCGATTTCGCAGTCGACGGGAACGGCAGGTACGTCGACGTCTTCCTCGAAAACGAAAGGCGCCTGTTCGACTCCGAGACGGGAGCGGATCTAAGCCCCGTCGTTCGCCCCGGATACGACGAACTCTCTATCCGTGGGAACCGCGCGCTCGTTAAATACGGGCCGGCCGCCCGGATGAACGCGTTCGACGGACGGTACGAGACTTTGTACCGCCTGATCGATCTCGAAACGGGCAAGGAAATAACGGTCGAAGGGCTCGAAGCGGCGCAGCGGGCAACTCTCGCGCCCGACGGCTCTGCGCTCATTTTTAGAAATGCCGCGTCGGACTCGATTCTTGCCGACGTGTCGGGAAAGACGGTCGACCGTTTCGGCACGGCGGGCCGCAAGCTTTACTCGGCGGGTTTCCTGCCGTCGGGCGTCGTCGAAACGAAAGACCAGAACAACAGGTCCCATCTTTTCGATCTGAAGACGGGCAATTCGCTCGATTCTCTGACGGGGCCGCAGGCGACGCAGCCCGTCGTGTCGTCCGACGGAAAGCGCGTCGTGGTCATGGATTCCAGCCGGTATTTCCGCCTGGTGGACATCGAGACGATGCGCCGGAATCCCGTTCTCGCTCCGCACGCGGCCAGGTGGGGCCGGAGCGCCCACTTCGCGCTCGAAATCCTCGCACAGCTGAAACGCGAAGGCCGCTTGGACACCGCCGCCGATCTCGAACGCCTCTTGCCGCGCGTGACCGAAGCGATCGAGCGTTACGAGGCGGCGGTCACGGATTACAACCGCGACCGCGTCGTGGGTCTTTTCCTGGACGGCAACAGCGTGCTCAGTGCACCGGTCCTCGAACGCGTGACGGCGAGCGGCGGCGACTCACTCGAATTTTTCCTTTTCTGCATCGAGCTCATGGAATCCGATCGCCGCCTAGCTTTCCAGATCTTAGACGGCGTCTTCACGGCGGCCAAGAGCGAGGGGCTCGCTTTCGAGGAGAATTCCGCAGTCACCGCGAAGCTCCCCAACGACGAGCGCGAGCGGATCCGGCGTTTCGTGGCGCTTACACGCAATTTCAACCCCGAGCTTTACCGCTATTTCCTTGCGACGAGCGAAGCCAAGCTGAAAGAGCTTCTTTTGTTCTCCGAAAAGATCCTTTCCGACGAAGCGGGAATGCCCGAGATCGAGGCTTTTCTGGCTCGAGCGGCGGGCGAGAAGGACTCCAAAGGACGGCCGTTCGACGGCGAGCAGCTCCTCTATGCCGTGGTCCAGCGGGCGATCCCGCCTTCCGGCGCTTCGTTTGTCCGGCAGACCGAAGCGCTCGGACTCATGAAAAAATACCTCGAAGCGGCTCGCGAACGCGACCCACGCGGAGACGTTCCGACCTCGCTCAAAGCCCTCGGAAGGTTCGGCGGCGGCGAAGTGCGGCGCATGGTCTGGCGCCGCCGCGCGGACGCGGGCGACACCTGGAGCCCTGAAGTGGCGGCTCTGATCGACGCGCTCCGGTATCCCGACGCCGCGCGTCCGACGGACGAGCTTAAGGCCGTCGTCGCCTCCGACCGCGCGCGCCTTTCCGCCGCGCTCACGGATTTGCTCAAGGATTTCGATAACGACGCCAAGCGGGACGAGGCGCTCGCGGCGTTCCTTGCGCACGCTGCCCACAGCGACGCGCTGAAAGAGAAGGTCGACCGGATCCAGACAGGAGAACGTGCCGGGCTTCGCGCCCTCGACGAGCTCTTTTTCGACAAGGACAATCTTGCGATCCTCCTCAACGAAATCCTCGCTGATTTCAATCTCGAAGGGGAAGGAGCCGTCCGCGATGGCAAGCGGCTCGCCCGGTCGTTGGGCTCGATTTGGGCCCTCCCGCTGGGCGAAGGCGCCCGGCGTGCGCGGCTCGGGATCGCGCTCGCTCCCGTGCGAAACGACGAGGTCCGGTCGAAGATTCTCTCTGCTCTGCCGGACGTCCCCGGACTGCGCGCGGAAGTCGAAAAACTGCTCGACTCTCGCGTGAAGCTGCCGGGCGGTCTGATCGACCGTCTCTTCGAGAAACCGCGGGCGGCGATCTCCCTGGAGTCCGAGCGCTACGTCGAGATCCCTTCGGACAAAGCGGTCCGTGTTCGTTTCCAGGTCGTGAAGGGGCCCTTGTACGGGATGTGGGGCTTGAACGCGGGCGTTTGCATCGCGGCCGACGTCGCTCTCTGGAAGAGGCCGGAATTCTTCCTCCTGGCGATGATCGACGAGGAAACCGGCAGCGCGGTCGGGTTCACTCATCTTTTTACCAAGGATTTCGAGGTGGATGGAAAGACGAGCCGCCACCTGACGGTTCCCGGCATCAATCCGAGCACGGAAATCCTCTCCGAAGTCCGCGCCTCGGAGCTTTACCCCATGGTCGAGGGGGCGCTCCGAACCGTCGCCGCTGCGGAGGGATACGACCAGATCGATCTACCGACGGACAAGAACGTGCTTTCGAACCGCAGCGACATCGTCGATCAGGCGGTCCGCAGCGGTTACGACAAAGACGACCTGCCTGAGGAGGTGGGTTGGAACTCCGTGCCGCAGCCTTACCCCTTCAAGAACGTTTTTGTGATTCCCAAGGGCGCGCGCATGTCCGGAGAGGCCCTTTCGCCCGAAGCCCGTACGGCCGCTCTCGCTTCGCGGCTCGAGACCGCCTTCCGATCGCTCGGCGAGAGCGCTCCCACCGGCGTGCGTCCCGACACCTTCGCGTTCTTCCGCAGCGCGCGTCCGACCGCGTTCGACGCTTTCGCCCGCCGTGTGGTGGAGAGTGACGACGCCCTCCTGGACCTGCGTTCGCCCGCCGTCGTGAGGATGGTTTTCCCCGTGAAAGGACGCGACAGCGTCGTTGTCCGCGTCGGCCGCGAAGGCCTCGATTTCCAGCAAGGCTCCGTTTACAAGATGCTTCCGATCGAGACCGGCGGCGCGACGAGGATCCCGTTGTCCGGCGTCCGGGCGCGCGACCCCGACGGAACCGTAAAACCGCTCTTCGATTTCCTTGCGGACTTCGGGGTTCCCGCCGAGACCGTCGCGAAAGCCCGGCTCCAGAGCCTTTCGTTCGAACACGGTTACCACCTCGAAATCGCGGCGGACGGTTCCCTCTCTCTTCCGGACCGCACGACCGGAGACGTCCAGCGCGCGCAGCTGCGCTTCGACCGGGACGGCGATCTCGTCAGCCGCCATTTCGAGGTCCCCCAGACGCCATCGTCCGAGATCCGGAACGGCCGGATCGTGTCCCTGGCGGGACACACGCACGGCATCACCGGCGACGACTTCATCTCCGAATTCACGAGCATCGACGTGGGCGTCACGTCCGTGAACGTGGTCAAATTGCTCGATGCGCGGAAGCCTGGAGATCCCGCGGCTCTCACGCTCGCCGAGTTCCTGATCACGGAGCGCGTCGTCGGTGAGTTCGAATTCCGCGCGCTGGTCGTCGAGGTGGAGCCCGATCCGTCCGACCCGAGCGTACCCGCGACCGTGCGCCGGTTCGCGCTTAAGCACGACGCGGCGACCGGCTGGGCGATCGAAACGACCGACGACGGCGAGCCGCTCGATTTCAACACCACCGTCGCCGAGCTGCGGGAGGACGTCGAGACGGGCGCCCGCATGGCCGACGAGCGGAAGGCCGAGCTCGATTATTTCTTCGAGGAGAACTTCATCACCTCCGGCGCCGTCGCCGACGGGAGCATCTTCGACAAGACGCCGATGGAGGTCGTGCACCGCTCGTTCGCGGAGATCGAAAAGCTCCGCCCGCTCCGGGACGCGCATTACCTGTCGATCGGCGCGGGCGACCTGCGCGACGCGTTCACGGCCGCGTACGTCCACGGAATGCGCGTGACGGCGATCGAAAAGGACCCGCGCGTGGCCGCCGGAAGCCGCGAGATTCTCGGATTCCCCGACGCCGCGAAGTTTCATGAAGACCGTTTCGAGTTCAAGGAAGGGGACGCGCTCGCCGAGTCGTGGAGCGACAAGGACGTCGTCTCGTTCTTCTACACGGAGCCGCCGAGTCTCGCGGAAGCGGCCGCTTTCCGCGCCCGCCTCGCCGAAAAAGCGAAAGAACTGCCCCCCGGCGCCGTGTTCGCGCTTCTTTTCACCGGCAAATACTTCGACGTCGAGCTCGGCCTGGATTACGTCGCGACAATTCCGTTCGTCGCGCCGCGCTACGGCCGCAGCGAATTGCGTCTCTACGCGGCGCCGGCCGCCGGCGCCCGGATCGCAGACGATCCGTTCGCTACCGAGTTACTCGCGCTTTCCGCGGGAGAGGGCTGGGAAGCCGGGGCCGCCCGCGCGGACCTCGCCGCCCGCGATTCCGGGCCGACAGCGTCCCTCGACCCGGCCGGCGCGCGCCTGACGACGCCCCAGGAAGCGCTCGCCTTCGCGGCGGCGGCTCTTGCGGTTGCGGGCGATCCGAAAAAACTTCCTGCGGGGACCACTTTCCACAACGCCATGGGACAGTCCGTCTCTCCGAGGACGGTTTCGCCCTTCGAATACATTTCGGGATTCGCGGGTACCGCCCGGACTCCGCGGAGCGGGGAGCCTTCCGACGTCTTCGTTCTCGGCGAATTCGGCTACCTGACCGTGGACACCGCCGCGCATCCGGGCGCGACCGTGACTTCCTATAACTACCGCATGTGCATCGGCGTCGCTGTCCAGGCCGTCGACGCGAACGGCCGCGTTCACGTGGGCGTGTACCACCGCCTGCCGCGTCCGAAACTCGACGAAGCCGTCCTCGACGTCTTCCGGTTTTACTCGGACAAAGGCTTCCACGACGTGAAGATGACGGTGCTGTACGCGAACGATTGGCAGGATTACGGCGCGGTCCCCCAAAAGGACGTCGCCAAGGCGCTCGGTAAAGAGCTCGCGGCCCGGAACGGTGGCGTGCCCGTCTCGCTGCGCCTGGAAACGCATTCGCATTGGGACGTCGCGGTGCTCGCGGCGACGGCCGAAGGCGCCGCCGTCGTGACTCCCGCCACCGGCGTGCGTTACGCGCCCTGGGGGACGTCGGCCGCGCGGCTGGCCACGGCCGAGGAGCCCGCGGAATCCCTGCTCGCGCCGGCGAACGCCTCTTATCCGCGCCTCGACGCGGACGAAACGCGCGTGCGGACGGCCGCTGGGGCACTGGCGGCTCTCGTGTCGCGCATCCCGTTCGGCCGGAACGCTTTCGCCATGGACGTTGACGGAGTCGCCGCGACGGCGCGGCGCGAAGGGGAGACGGTCGTTTTTTCCTCCGCCTCGGGAGCACGGCTGGCCGCCGTCCCGATCGAGCGCGAGTCCGCCAAAGCCGCCGCCGCGGTCAAATCCATCCCCGACTACCTCAGGGAATTCGACGGCGCCACAACCCGCGTCGAAGAAGCCATGCTTCTCGCCTTCGGAGCCGAAGGCTTGGAGACCTTGACGGCCGAGCCCCGCTCGATCGCCATCGACATCGGCGTCCTTCCGGCGAAGCGTCCCGAGTACTTAGAGAACCTCTTCGTCCAGCTTCTTGCGATGCGCGCGCGTCCCGTGGCCGCCAACGTCTCGTTCCGCCTGACGGGCCCCGGCGTCCAGGAAGCGCTCGCTTCGTCCGACTTGGCACGCCAGCTCGTACGGAAGGGAATTATCGACCAGACGCCCGATCCCAAGCTTAAGACCGCCGAGATCGCAGGTATAAACCGCATCGAATCCCTCTCAGGTGAGACCTACCTGCCTTTCCGGGCGGTCGAGATCACGGACAAGGAAGCGGGAGTACCGAAGTGGCAGGCGATGATCCTTCTTGCCGTCATGGCCTCCGAGATCGGGAAGAAGACCGAAGACCCCGTTCTCCTCAGGCAGTTCTACGAGGCTTACCGCGACGTCTCGGGCCTTTCGGTCGAGAAGCTAGAGCCTGCGAAGCTCCTAGAAGCTTTAAAGGCGTTCCTCACGGGTACGGCATCCAAATCCTTGGCCGAGGACTACGCGATGCGCGCCGCCCCCATCGACATCAACCGTATCATCCAGCTCTTCAGCAACATCAAGCGCATTGTGGCGTCGGCCGCTTGATCTGGCCCGGGGAGGGCACCGCCCTTCTCTTGTGAAATCCCGCCCGTTCGGTATAATAGGATTTCCATAACCCGAGGAAATCCGAGCCCATGAAAGAATTCGAGAAACAGATCCACGAGCTTTATTCCAAACTCCCCGATAAAATCGATGTCCTCCGCCGCCGCTTCGGCCGCCCGATCACCCTCGCCGAGAAGATTCTCGCCGCTCATGTGACACGCGTGGAAAGCCAGGAGTTCGTCCGTGGGTCGAGCTACCTTTCGCTGCATCCCGACCGCGTCGCGATGCAGGATGCGACCGCGCAGATGGCGCTTTTGCAGTTCATGCTCGCCGAGCGCGATTCCACCGCCGTGCCGTCGACGATCCACTGCGACCATTTGATCCAGGCGCGCTTCGGCGCCGCGCAGGACACGAAGACCGCCGTCGACACCAATAAAGAGGTTTACGATTTTCTCCGGAGCGCCTCCAAGCGTTACGGCATCGGCTTCTGGGAGCCGGGCTCGGGCATCATCCACCAGGTGGTGCTCGAGAATTACGCTTTCCCGGGCGGTCTCATGATCGGCACGGATTCGCACACGCCGAACGCCGGCGGCCTCGGCATGCTCGCGATCGGAGTCGGCGGCGCCGACGCGGCGGACGTCATGAGCGGCCTCGCGTGGGAAGTGAAGTGCCCGAAGCTCATCGGGGTGAAGCTCACCGGCAAGATGTCGGGCTGGACGGCCGCCAAGGACGTCATTCTCAAACTCTGTGGTCTCCTCACCGTGAAGGGTGGCACCGACAAGATCGTCGAGTATTTCGGCCCCGGCGCGCGCACGATCAGCTGCACCGGCAAAGCCACCATCACGAACATGGGCGCCGAACTCGGCGCGACGACGTCCGTTTTCCCGTACGACGCGAAGATGGGGGAGTATTTGAAATCGACCGGCCGCGCCGAGATTGCGCGCATGGCCGACGCGAACCTCGCGCACCTTTGCGCCGACCCCGAGGTCGAGGCCGATCCTTCGAAGTACTTCGACCAGGTGATCGAGATCGATCTTTCGACGCTCGAGCCCCACGTCGTCGGCCCGCACACGCCCGACCTCGCGCGTCCTATTTCGCGGATGGCCGAAGAGGTGCGCGAGAAGGGCTATCCGGTTGGGATCACGGCCGCACTCATCGGAAGCTGCACCAATTCCTCGTACGAGGACATCGGCCGCGCGGCGGACCTCGCTTCGCAGGCGCGCCGCGCCGGTATCAAATCCCACACGCGCTTTTACATTTCTCCCGGCTCGGACCAGGTCCAGAATACCGTCCGTCGCGACGGCCAACTCGGTCTCCTCGAGGATATCGGCGGCGTGGTGCTTTCGAATTCGTGCGGTCCGTGCATCGGCCAGTGGAAGCGCGACGACATCGAGAAGGGGACGAAGAACTCGATCGTCACCTCGTTCAACCGCAACTTCCCGGCGCGTAACGACGGCAACGACTGCACGTTCGCGTTCATCGCCTCCCCCGAGATCGTGACCGCGTTCGCCCTCGCGGGCCGGCTGGATTTTAACCCCTTGGTCGACACGATACGCACCGCGGACGGCAAGGACGTGCTTCTCGTCGCGCCATCGGCGCCCGAGCTTCCAGAGAAGGGATACGTCTCCGGCGAGGCCGGTTACATCGCTCCTGGGCTTTTGGAACAGCGCCGCGCAATGCAGGTGGCGATCGATCTCAAGAGCGAACGCCTCCAGAAGCTCGAGTCGTTCAAGGTGTGGGACGGAAAGGACATCGAGCGCGTGCCCGTTCTCATAAAAGTGAAGGGCAAGTGCACGACCGACCACATTTCGCCGGCCGGCCCGTGGCTCAAGTTCCGCGGCCATCTCGACCGTATCTCGGACAACATGTTCCTCGGCGCGGTGAACGCGTTCACGGGGACGGCGGGGCAGGTGAAAAACTGGATGGAAGGCGGCAAGATCGGCTCTCCCGCCGAGATCGCGCGCGATCATAAAAAGCAGGCGATCGGCTGGATCGTCGTCGGCGACGAGAACTACGGCGAGGGCTCGAGCCGCGAGCACGCGGCGATGTCCCCGCGCTTCCTCGGCTGCGAGGCGATCGTGGCGAAATCCTTCGCGCGTATCCACGAGACGAACTTGAAGAAGCAGGGCCTCCTCGCGCTGACGTTCAAGGACCCGAAGGATTACGACCGTGTCCGCGAAGATGACCGCGTGAGCGTGAAGGGCCTTTCGAAGTTCGCGGCCGCACTGGATCTGACCCTGGCGCTCTGGCATTCCGACGGCACGTCCGAAGAGTTCCTCGTTTCGCACTCGTATACGCCCGAGCAGGTCGAGTGGTTCAAGGCCGGCAGCGCGTTGAACCGAATCCGCGGCCAGGAAACCAAATTCGCCGTTCCTCCCGCCCTCTAAGCCCTATATAAGGAAGAGCGCCGTGGAAGAACGTCGCATCGTCGATTTAAAGCCCGAGCCCGCGGAAGAAGGGGAGATTCTTTACGACCGTCCGAAGGCGCCTTCGCCGTGGCGCGGATTCGCGGTCAAGATCGTGGGCATCGCGGCGGGGGTCGCACTTTTTCTCGTGCTTCTGACGCTTTTCGTCTACGTGGTCGTTCCGGTCGTGGCCGTCCTCGTCCTTTTTGCGATCCTCCGCCGCTTTTTCCGCTGAACGGAGAGCGAGTCGCTAAAATACCCCTTTTCTCCTCCTGGGCTTCATGTTATAAATTTACGTAAGGAAGTCGTTTTTTTAAAAAAATGCGAGGGATCATGCCGATAGAGACTCAGCCAAAGAAGAATGCGCGCGCCGCCGTGACCGTGAACCATCACGCGGTGAAAGAGTTCATGACGCATAACTACCGGCATTTCAACTCCGCCGTCGTTATCGACGCGTCCCAGGCGTACGTGGATCATCTCAAGGCCGGCAACAAGATGATGGTCACGCTGGCCGGCGCGATGAGCACGGCCGAGCTCGGCATCTCGCTTGCTCAGATGATCCGCGAGGACAAGGTGCACGCGATCACGTCCACCGGCGCGAACCTCGAAGAAGACATCTTCAATCTCGTCGCGCACGACCACTACAAGCGCGTCCCGCACTACCGCAACCTCACCGCCGCCGAGGAAGTCGAGCTCCGGAACGGCGGCTGGAACCGCGTCACCGACACCTGTATCCCCGAAGAAGAGGCTATGCGCCGCATCGAGCGCCAGGTCCTCAAGTTCTGGCAGAAAGCGGATAAGGAAAACCAGCGCTATTTCCCGTACGAATACATGTACCAGCTCCTGCGCAGCGGCACGATCAACGAGTCGTTCCAGATCGATCCCAAGGATTCGTGGGTCATGGCCGCCTGCGAGAAGAATATCCCGATCTGGACGCCGGGCTGGGAAGATTCGACTCTCGGAAACATCTTCGTCGCCAACGTCCAGAAGAAGGAAGTCTCGAAATTCTCCGTCGTGAAGCACGGCGTCGAGCTCATGGACGACCTCATCCACTGGTACAAGAAAAACACATCGTCCAAGTCGGTTGGTTTCTTCCAGATCGGCGGCGGCATCGCCGGCGATTTCCCGATCTGCGTCGTGCCGCTCATCGAGCAGGACCTGAAGGAAAAGGTCCGTCTCTGGGGTTACTTCTGCCAGATCTCCGATTCGACGACCTCCTACGGGTCGTACAGCGGCGCGGTCCCGAACGAGAAGATCACTTGGGGCAAGCTCGACGGCGACACGCCGCGTTTCGTGATCGAGTCCGACGCCTCGATCGTGGCGCCGCTCGTCTTCTCTTACGTCCTCGCTTCGTAAAACCGGCCGCGGCCGGAGGGACTAGCCATTGACTCCCGCCGCCGCGGTCGCCGCCGTTCCGCCGCCCTCCGAGCGCGCTTCGCGTAAGCGCCGCACGTCTCCCGATTTCCACGTCGAAACGCGTTTCGGGCTGATCTACGAAGACGACCACTACCTCGTTCTCGACAAGCCCGCTCCCTTGGCCGTCTATCCCGTGGGCTGCTACGCGGATTTAAATCTCCATTCGCTCGTGAAACGCGATTGGCGTTGGAAGGACACCGACGTGCGTTTCGCGCACCGCTTGGACGCCGAGACGAGCGGCGTGATCCTCGCGGCCAAATCCCATGAGGCGGCGCGTTTCGCCGGGATCGAGTTCCTGAAGGGCCGCGTGAAGAAGATGTACCGCGCCGTGGTCTTCGGCGTTCCCATCGCGTCCGCCGGATTGATCGACGTTCCTCTCGGCTACGACCGCAGCTCCGGTTTTCAGGCGATTCGGGTCGCCGATCGAGCGGGGGAGCGCGCGGTGACTCGGTGGCGCCTCGTCTCATCGGACGGCGCCTATTCGGAGCTCGACGTCGAGCCCGTGACGGGCCGCACGCATCAGATCCGTGTGCACCTTTCCTTGATCGGCCACCCGATCGTCGGAGACAAGATCTACGTCGACCCGTCTCTTTTCCCGCGCTACGTGGAAAGCGGCATCGACGCGTACATCCTCTCCCGCATCAAGCTTCCGCGGCTGGCGCTGCACGCCAAGAGACTCGCGCTGTCGCATCCGGCGATGCGCGAGGAGGTCGTTTTCGAATCCCAGCCACCCGACTTTCTTTCGGAGATCCCGCGATGAGACCGAGTCCGCAAGATTACGCCCGCTACCTGAAAGACCTCGCCTCCCTGATCAAGGAAGAAGCGCCGGAGCTGCCCGAGGACCAAGTCGCGCAGGAGATGCTCGTCAATATCGCGCGCGTGCGGGAGGAGCATTTCGACATGGGCGACATGCGGCTCCTAAACACGGCGTTTAAAGAGCTCCGCTACGCGCTCAAAGTGTTCAAACCCTACCGCGCGGTCCCGAAAGCGGCCGTGTTTGGCTCGGCGCGCACGCCGCAGGATCATCCGAACTTCAAGTTCGCGGCCGAGTACGGAAAGAAGCTCTCGAAGAAGGGGTGGATGATCATCACCGGCGGCGCGAGCGGCATCATGGAGGCCGCGATGGTCGGTGCTGGCGCCGAATCGAGCTTCGGCCTCAACATCCTGCTTCCGTTCGAACAGAGCGCGAACGCCGTCATCATGGGGAACCAGAAACTCGTCTTCTTCAAGTACTTCTTCACGCGCAAGCTTATGTTCTTGAAGGAATCGCACGCGACGGTCCTTTTCCCCGGCGGTTTCGGTACGTTCGACGAAGGATTCGAATCGTTCACGCTCGTCCAGACCGGAAAGGCGCGGCCTCGGCCGCTTCACCTCCTCGACGTTCCGGGAAGCGAGTTCTGGAGCTCGACCCTCGATCTTTTCCGGAAGAACCTGGGAGGGGACAAACTCGTGTCGCCCGCCGACTTTTCGCTGATCGAACATTTCCAGGACACCGACCGCGCGATCGAGAGCCTGCTGCGCTTCTACGGCAACTACGATTCGTCCCGATTCCTTCGCGACCGCTACCTGATCCGTCTCCGGAGGCCCGTGACCGCGTCGCTCCTCGAGAAGCTCACTTCCGAATTCGGGGATATCTTGAGCCAAGGGGGCTTCGAACGGCTCCAGGACGCTTCAGAAGACGACGTGAAGGACCCCGCGCTCGAGCGGATTGTCTTTTATTTCGACAAGACGGGTTACGCCCGCCTCCGTCAGCTGATCGACCGCTTAAACGAGGTCTGACCCTCTCCGTCTTGACGAAAAGGGCGGGTCCGGGTATCCTAAAAGGCTATAGGTCGCTCCGCCGGCCCTTACCGCAACTAAAAAAGATTCCCAAAAACGAAGGTGGTCTGATGATGCGCACGCTGAAACACTCTCTTTTGGTCCTACCTCTCTTTCTCCTGACGTCAGCGGCCGCGTACGCGGATTCCGCCGAGACAGCGTCCGAAACGGCCTACGGCAACGAGGACCCTTCGGCGCTCGGCCAATTCCCGCGCGCGGAAGTTTCTGCGATGCCGGCGAACGCCTCTCTGCAGGCCGCCCAAGCCGCTCAGCTGGACGCCCAGACTCCGCAATCCGACCCCGTGCAGCCCGCTCCGGCCCGTGCCGGGAAAGTGGCCTCCGCGGATGGTTCTGCTCAGCAGTTCCCGAAGGCGCGCACGCAGGAAGAGGAAGACTTCGCCAAGAAATTCGCCTGGTGGCCGACCGACGCAAAGCCCGCGCCCGTCAAAGATCCGAACCGCAGCGGTTATTGGTGGTGGCCCGACGTTCCGGGCGAGGCACGTCCGTGGGGCAACCAAGGTTGGGTCTACGTCCGTAAGATCATCTTCGATTACAAGAGCTCCGACGGGGAGATGAAGCCTTCGCTCGTCATCAAGAAGGTTCTCCGCAACGTGAAGATCTTCTACGACTACAACAAGTCGGAGCTTCGCGAAGACGCGCGCCAGGTCCTCGACAAGGCGCTCTATACGCTCGAGAAGAACCAGAACACCGACATCCTCATCACGGGCAACGCCGACCAGCGCGGATCGAACGAATACAATCTCAAGCTCGGCGAACGACGCGCAGACACGGTGAAGCAGTATCTGCTCGAGCAGGGCCTGCCCGAGGCGCGCATCCGCATTCTTTCCCGCGGAAAGCTCGACGCCATGGCGCCGACGAACGATCTCGAGGGCATGCAGCTCGACCGCAACGCGCAGTTCATGATCGCAGAAGTCGAGGAAGTCATGATCCCGGCCTCGAAGGCGCATCTCTTCCAGGACAAGATCGTCGAAGAGAAGCAGGAGCTCCAGAGCGAGGTCCAGGTCGACGTGAAAGAATACACGATCCAGACCGGCGACTCGCTGTGGGCCATCGCCAAGCGCGAATACGGCGACGGCATGCAGTGGAAGCGCATCTACGAATTCAATAAAGACGTCATTTCCAACCCGGATCGCCCCAAAAAGGGCACGAAGATCCGCATCCCGATCGAGTAAAAAGGTCCTAAAAGGAGAATAACGCGAAATGGAACATAAGATCGTCACTTCGGGTTCGCGGGCGGTTTCGTCCGAATCCGACTTCATCTCGAAGGTCTACCTTTGGATGTCGTTGGGCCTGGCGGTCTCCGCCATCGCTTCGGCTTGGCTGCTCACTCAGCCGGCGTTGCTTAAGGCGATCTTCACGAACGGCATCCTGCTCATCGGCATCGTGCTGGTCGAGCTCGGTCTCGTGTTCTGGTTGTCGGCGCGGGCGATGCATATGAGCCCGACCGCAGCGACCGGCGCGTTCCTCGGTTATTCGTTCCTAAACGGCATCACGCTCACCTCGATCTTCCTCGTGTACACGGGCGCGTCGATTCTGACGACGTTCGCGGTCGCGACGGGGACGTTCTTCTTCTTCAGCGTTTACGGCCGGACCACCCAGAGGGACCTGACGAACGTCGGCGGCATCGCGATGATGGGCCTCATCGGCATCGTGATCGCGAGCCTCGTGAACCTGTTCCTCAAGTCGAGCGGGCTCATGTGGGCGACGACGTTCATCGGCATCGCGGTGTTCATGGCTCTCATCGCCTACGACACGCAGAAACTGAAGGAAATGTACGCTGCGGGGGCGCAAGACGCCGCTTCCGAGAAGAAGCTCGCGATCCTGGGCGCGCTCCGGTTGTACCTCGACTTCATCAACCTTTTCCTTATGCTCCTCCGTATTTTCGGGAAGGGCAGAGATTAATTCGATTCGGACAACCGCTTAAGAGGGGAGCTGGGCGCTCAAGCGACCGGCTCCCCTTTCGGTTATCCGGCGGACAAAGAATGTCACTGACTTTAAAAAAGGTCGAACGCCCGCGCGAGCTCAAGTGGTACCAAGCGAGCTCGCTCTTGTACGGGGATTGGGGCACCTCGAAGGCGTACGTGCTGGGCCTCGCGTTTGCGATCTCGGGCCACGCCTCGATGTTCTTCCTGTTCGCGATGAGCGCCCTCACGGTGCTCATCGGTTACTGCTACACCATCCTCTGTAAGGCGTATCCGGACGGAGGAGGCGTTTACTCCGCCCTGCGCACGCGCTCACGCACGCTCGCCGTGGTGGGCGCGCTTCTTCTGGTGGCCGACTATGTCATCACCGCGTCTCTCTCGAGCCTAGCCGCCTTCCACTATCTCGGCTGGCCTCATCCCGAACTCTTCGCCATCGTCGCGCTCTGCCTGATCGGGCTCGTAAACGTGGTCGGCCCCACGAAGAGCGGCAATGCCGCGGCGATCATCGCGGTGCCGGTGCTCATCATCCTTTCGATCCTGTGCGCGGCGGTGCTCCCCAGCCTGCGCGACATGCAGGTCGCTTTGCCGCAGGGAGGCTTCTTCGAGAATTGGACCAAATTCACGGGAATCGTGCTCGCGCTCTCCGGCGTCGAGGCAATCGCCAACGTGACCGGCATCATGGTCGAACCGGTCAAGAAGACGGCCAAGAAAGCCATCGTCCCCGTGATGATCGAGGTCACGGTCGTCTCGCTTATCCTCGGCGCCGCGATGAACGCGATACCCGGCCTCGAGGGGCGCACCGAGGACATGATCCGAGCGATCGGCGAGTATTACGTGGGAGACTGGTTCGGAAGCCTAATCGGCGCGGTCTTGAGCCTTCTTCTCATCTCGGCCGCGAACACCGCTATCATGGGCCTCATCAGCGTCCTCTTCCTCATGTCGAAGGATAAGGAGTTGCCGCCCGTTTTCAGCTCGCTGAATCGCTACGGAATGCCCTGGTTCAGCCTTTGGCTCGGCGTCGCGGTCCCGGCGTTCGTCCTCCTTCTCGAGCACGACCTTGAACGGCTGGCCGCGCTTTATGCGATCGGCGTCGTCGGCGCGATCGCGATCAACTTGGGCGCGTGCGCCACGAACAAAGACGTCTCGGTGAAGCGCGCGGAGCGCTGGGTGCTTGGCTTTGCCGCCGTCATCATGGTGCTCGTCGAGCTCACGATCATCTACGAGAAGCACCACGCGGTGATATTTGCGACTTCCGTTCTCGTGATCGGCATGTCGGCCCGCGCGGCCGCCAAGTGGTTTGAGGCGCGGCGCGTGGTGGTCCCGGCGGTGCTGGGCGTGAACGTACTGACTCTCGAGGAGGCACGCGACCTCATGCCGCTTTACAAAGGTTCGACGCTCGTGGCGATCAAGGGCGTGAGCCCGTCGCTCATCGAGGAAGCCGTTCTCCACGCCAAGGGCAAGGAGGAAGAGGTGGTTTACACGCTCTTCGTCGAGGAGAAGCCCCCGGGATGGGCGTACCCGACCGAAGTCGAGCCGTCGGACGAAGCGGTGCGTGTCCTCAACGAAGCCAACGAAGCGTTCCAGAAGCGAGGCATCACCGCTGTGCCTCTCTGGAATCTGGGGGAGGACCCGGGTGGGCTCATCGTCAAGACCGCCCGCGAACTCAATCTCGACACCGTCATGATCGGCGCCACCAAGCGAGGCGCCCTCGAGCGCCTGATGCGCGGCGAAGTGCTGAAGAGAATTTCGGAACAACTTCCGAGCGACAAACACCTGGTGATCTGCAACTAAGGAGTCCCGAATGCCTTTCCTCGTTCTCGTACGTCACGGCGAATCGCAGTGGAATCTGGAAAACCGCTTTACGGGATGGGTCGACGTGCCGCTGTCGCCGAAGGGCGAAGGCGAGGCGACCGCGGCGGGAGAACGCCTCAAAAAGACCGGAATCAAATTCGACCAGGCGTATACCTCGAACCTTCAGCGCGCGCAGAACACGCTGAAGAGCATCCTGGCTGTCCTCGGGCAAGAAAGCCTCCCCGTCGTGAGGGACCAGGCCCTCAACGAGCGCCATTACGGCGACCTGCAGGGCCTCGACAAAGCAGAAACCGCGAAGAAGTACGGCGACGACCAAGTGAAGATCTGGCGACGCTCCTACGACGTGCCGCCACCGAACGGGGAGAGCCTGAAGGACACGGCCGCCCGCACGCTGCCTTATTTCGAATCCGCGATCGTCGCCGATCTGAAGGCGGGGAAGAACGTCATCGTCGCCGCCCATGGAAACAGCCTGCGCTCGATCGTCATGCACCTGGATAAGCTCACGAAAGAGCAGGTGCTCGAACTCAACCTTGGAACCGCCGTTCCGCTCGTGTACGAACTGGATTCGAACCTCCGGATCGTCTCAAAAAAGGAGCTGGCGGCCGCGAAGGCCTGAACTTAAAGCTGTTAATAATTGACGAAGATATTCATCTTCTGATAAAGTCGTTCCAAACGGGGACGACCCAGAAACGGAGGCAAGCGTGGACTGGCATACGACGATCGTGGATCCGGTAGAGGGAGTTTGGGCGAGGTCGCTGGCTTTCCTGCCGACGCTCATCATCGTCATTCTGATCCTCATCATCGGCTGGATGTTCGCCGCATTCGCTCAGAAGGTGATCACGCGTTTCCTCAAGCTCGCGCGGCTCGACACCGTCAGCGAGAAGATCGGCATCTCCAATATCCTCACGAAGGGCGACATCAACTACACGCTCTCCGAGATCATCGGCGTGCTCGTGTACTGGCTCCTCATGCTGATCGTGTTCCTCGCCGCAGTCAACGCGCTTCACCTGGACGTCGCGGCGCAGCTCCTCAACCAAGTCATTCTCTACATCCCGAGGGTGATCGCCGCCGTCTTCATCCTCGTTCTTGGCATTTTCTTTGCGAGCGTCGTAGCGAACACGGTGCGCACCGCCGCCGCCAACGCGGGCCTCTCGCAGGCGCGGAGCCTCGCGCAGTTCGCGCAGGTCGTGATCGTGATCTTCTCGATCATCGAGGCACTCAAGCAGCTTCACATCGACACGACGCTCTTCGACATGCTCGTGAAGGCTGTCCTCTTCGCGGTCGCGCTCGGTGTGGGCCTGGCGATCGGGCTTGGCTGCAAGGACATCGCCCAGCGGCACGTCCAGCAGCTGATCGACGGCTTCAAGCCCCGCAAGTGAGATGAATTGAAGAAAAGCGCCGCCGTCTCCGCGCTTCTCGTCGCGCTGGCGCTCGCCGGCTGCTCTTCGTACGGTCCCGAAGAGCTCGACCGGCTTACGAAGGAGGACCCCGAGTTCAAGCAGATGATCGCCGCGCGCGACCGCATGAACACGCAGATCCGCCTCATCAAGGACGACCTCCTGAAACGTAAGCAGGCCGCGAACGCTGAAATCGCCCGGCGGCGTGCCGAATACGACACGTTCGCCCGCGCCGAGTCGATCAAGATCGAGAAGTACCGTGCGGTCATCGACGCGCACCGGAACGAGCTGAAGCGCGAGGTCGAAACGTCGGCCGCGCGGCTCGAGGCCAAGGAAGCGGAGCTTGACCGCCTGAAGAAGTCCCGTGAGGAAGTCGAGAAGGTCCTCTCGCAGTCCGGTGAAATCGCCCTTTCGAAGCCTGAGCGCGAAAAATGGGAGGAACGCCGTCTCCTTATCTCCGAGAAGATCCGTCCTCTCGAGGACGAGATTGCCGAAACGAAGGCGGCTATCCGCCTCAACAAGCGCAAGATAAGTTTTCTCCGCTAAAAAAGAGCCCCTTGCCCGCACGGTCACCGTCCGCCGTTTTTTTTCGAAACCTCGATCCCCGCACGGACCCGTTCCGCGCTTTTCGCGCGCTGAAGGGGAAGGGGCCGGGGGCGCTTCTCGAGAGCGCCCGCGCTTCGCAGCGTTCGGGCCGCTGGTCGTTCGCGGCGGGCCGTCCGACGCGCATCCTGCGCGCGAAGGGCCGGCGCGTGGAGCTTCGCGGCCCCGGCGGTAGGCGCGTCTGGACGGGCGATCCGTTCGACGCACTCGCGCGCGAACTCGGCGGGCCGTGCGAAATTCCTCCTGGGGCCCCGCCTTTCTTCGGCGGTGCGATCGGAGTCGTGGGCTACGAAGCGAAGAATCTCCTTGAGCCGCACCTCCCTCAGACGGCGGCGGACGACCTGGGCCTACCCGACCTCTGCTTTCTTTTTTTTGACGAGGGGGTCGCCTTCGACGCAGCGGCCGGGCGCGCGACCGCCTTCCGTGTCGAGCGCGGCGGATCGGCCCGGACGGCCGGGAAACGGCTGGACGCCATCCAGCGCGTCCTCCGCGCGCCGCTCGCGGAGCCCGTTCTACCGCGCACTCCCTCGACGGCAAGCGTGCGCCGCTCGACGCCGCGTGAGGCGTTTCTCGACTCCGTGAAGCGCGCCAAGCGCCATATCCGCGCCGGCGACGTGTTCCAGGTGAATCTTTCTCAGCGCCTCGACTTTCCGCTCGCCGGCGACGGACTTTCGACTTACGCGCGGCTCCGGAAACTCAATCCCTCGTCTTTTTTTGGTTTCTTCGACGCGGGCGATTTCCGGCTCGTCTCGGGTTCTCCTGAGCGGCTCGCGCGGCTCGACGGTGGCACTCTCGAGACGCGTCCGATCGCCGGCACGCGCCCGCGCGGCGAGACCGCCGCCGCGGACTCGGCTCTCACGAGGGAGCTTCTGCTCAGCCCCAAAGAACGCGCCGAGCACGTGATGCTGGTTGATCTCGAGCGGAACGATTTGGGACGCGTCTGCGAGTACGGTTCGGTCGCGGTGGACGAGCTCATGACACTCGAAGAGTACTCGCACGTGAAACACATCGTTTCGAACGTGAGCGGAACGCTCCGCCGCGGCTACGGTCCCGTCGATGCTTTGAAAGCGGTGTTCCCGGGCGGGACGATCACGGGCGCACCGAAAGTGCGCTGCATGGAAATCATCGACGCGCTCGAGCCGGTCGCGCGCGGAGCTTACACCGGATCGCTCGGATACGTCTCGTACTCAGGTTCCATGGATTTCAATATCATCATCCGCAGCCTCGTGCTGAAAGCCGGAAGGGCGTACCTTCAGGCCGGCGCGGGGATCGTCGCGGATTCCGTCCCCGAAAGGGAGCATGACGAAACACTTTATAAGGCAGAGGCCGTTCTCAGTGCCGTCTTCGGCGCCGTCGGGGCACGCGGAATTCTCCGCCGCCTCGGAGCTCGACGCCGCGCATCTCGATAGCGTCGCCTGCTTCGAGACGATGCGCGCCTACGGCGGACGCGTGTTCCATTTGGACGCGCACTTGGAGCGCCTCGAGGAGTCGTGTCGGGGTTTGGCGCGCCGTCTTCCCGCCGGCCGCCATGAGTTGTCCGCGTGGACGCGCGCGGTTCTCGCAGAGAGCGGGGAGGCCGACGCGGTGATCCGGTTGTCGGTCCATTGGGAGTGCAGTGGGCTCTACGTTTGGATGCTGCGCCCGTTCGTCGGGCATCCGGCCGCGTGGTACGAGACGGGCGTCGCCGTCCGGACGGGGACGCCGCGCCGTCCCTCGCCCCGCGCGCAGGAGGCGCAGGTGAAGGCGTCCCAGTTTGTGGCGGGCGTCCTCGCGCACCTGGATAAAAGCGGCCCCGAGCCCCACGAGATCCTATTCTTGAACGACGCCGGAACACTCGCCGAAGGAACGGTTTCCAACGTTTTTGTCGTAAAGAAAAAAAGGCTTTTGACACCCCCTGCGGCATCGGGTATTTTAAGGGGGGTCACGCGCGGAACGGTGATCGAAATCGCGCGCGAGGAAGGATTTCCGCTCGTCGAAATCCCTCTCACGCGACACGATGTCTACTCCGCCGACGAGTGTTTCATGACCAACACCTCGTCGGAAATTCTGCCGGTCGTGTCCGCCGACGCCCGGCGGATCGGCGACGGCAGGCCCGGTCCCGTCACGAGCGCGCTCGCACGCGCCTTCAAGCGAAAGGTTTCCGAATCCGTATGAAGATCCAGCGCGCCCTCCTGAGTGTATTCGACAAGACCGGCATCGTTCCGTTCGCCCGAGCCCTCGAAGCGATGGGCGTCGAGATCGTTTCCACCGGCGGCACTGCCGATCTTCTGAAAATAGAAGGGATCGCGGTCGTCGACGTCTCGGCCGTCACGCGCTTCCCGGAAATGCTCGATGGCCGGGTGAAGACCCTCCACCCGAACCTTCACGCAGGCATCCTGGCCGTACGGGACGACAGAAAACACATGGCAACCCTCGCCGAGCACGGCATCCGTCCGATAGACCTCCTGGTCGTGAACCTCTACCCGTTCGCGGAAACCCTCAAGAAAACCTCCGATCCCGAGAAGATCATTGAAATGATCGACGTCGGCGGCCCTTCCATGCTGCGCGGCGCGGCAAAGAACCATCGTTTCGTCGCGGCGGTCTCCGACCCGGCCGATTATGCTCCCGTTCTCGAGGAGCTTTACAACCGCGGATCTCTCGGCGAAACCACACGCCGCCGCCTCGCCGCCAAGGTGTTCGCGGCCACGGCGGAATACGACGCTTTGATCGCGGGTTGGTTCGCAGGCGGCATGTCCGCGGGCCATTCGAAGAACGGAGCGCTTCCGCACAAACTCGAACTCACCTTCGAAAAAGCGGCGGACCTGCGCTACGGCGAGAATCCGCACCAGAAGGGCGCGCTGTACCGCGAGCCTGGCGCCTCGGGCGTGGGCGACGCACAGAAGCTGAATGGAAAGGAGCTTTCATTCAACAACATCCTCGACCTCGACGCCGCCCTCGAGATGGTCGAGGCGTTCGACCGGCCGGCGTGCTCGATCGTGAAACACACGAGCCCGTGCGGTTTCGCCCTCGGCAAGGACGCGTCCGCGGCGTTCAAGGCCGCCTGGGCATGCGACCCGCTTTCGGCGTTCGGTTCGATCGTGGGATTCAACGGCGAGGTCGACGGCCGCACGGCGCGGGCGATGCTGGCGGCGGGTTTTATTGAGTGCGTGATCGCTAAGTCCTTTACGAAGGAGGCGCTCGAGCTTCTGCGCGCCAAGAAAAATCTCCGTCTTCTCGCCGCGAAGATCGGACGCCCGAACGTGGCTCCCGACTTCAAGCGCGTGAAAGGGGGGCTTCTCGTGCAGGACCGGGACCTCACGGACCCGTCCGCCGCAGACCTCAAGTTCCCGACGAAAAAAAAGCCCAAGCATTCACAGATTCCCGACCTTCTTTTCGCATTCAAGATCTGTCGGTATGTGAAATCCAACGCGATTGTGGTCGCCAAAGGCGGTATCACGCTCGGCATGGGGATGGGGCAGCCGTCGCGCGTCGATTCCTGCCTCACCGCGTTCCGCAAGGCGGGGAAGCGCGCCAAGGGCGCGGTGCTCGCCTCGGATGGCTTCTTCCCGAAGCCCGATTCGATCGCGCTCGCCAAGCGCGCGGGCATTACCGCGATCGTCCAGCCCGGTGGCTCCATTCAGGACGAGGAAGTGATCCGCGCGTGCGATAAAGCCGGCATCGCGATGGCCTTCACGGGCGTGCGGCATTTCAAGCACTGATTTGGAGAAACACTGCCGGATTCTCGGCGTCCGTCCTGGCGCCTCGACGAATGAGATCCGAAAGGCCTACCACGAACTCATCAAAGTCTGGCACCCCGACCGCTTCCCGAACGACCCGTCGCTCCAGCAAAAAGCGCTCGAAAAAACCAAAGAGATCACAGAGGCTTACCGCGCGTTGAGCGGGCCTGAGGGGTCCGCGCCGTCGGCGGATCGCGTTGCGCCCAACCGCGCAGCCTGGCACCCGGCCCGTGCGGCGGCCGCCGCCGCGCGCGTTCTGCGTCCGCGCCGGGACGCCTCGGGCGTCCGCGCGTTCGTCGTCTTCACGCTCACGGGCGGTGTGCTCCTGGGCGCTGCGTACGCCCTCCTTGTTTTCAGCGAAAATTCCCGTAAGGTCATGGTGAACGGCGTTTCCTTCAACGAATGGGAATGGGGCCTCAATTTCCGTGTCGGTTCGACGAAGGACGAGGTGATGGCGGTCCAGGGAGCCCCTGACCGGATCGAAGGTGACACGTGGTTCTACGGCAATGACTCGGTTCGCTTCGCTTCCGACGCCCGCGTCGTGAATTTTTCCAACGCCGGAGGCGCTTTAAGGATCAGGGAAACGACGCCCCCGCCCCAGGCCCCGGTCCCGGCCTTCTTCACCCTCGGTTCGACTAAAGAGGAAGTTCTCGCGACGCAGGGCAAACCCACCCGGGAAGCCGGAGACGAATGGCGATGGGGGGAAGACGCCGTTTTTTTCTCGAAGGGCCGCGCCGCGCACTACGACAACTCCTCGGGTCGCCTGCGTGTGAAGGTGTTTCCTTCGACAAGCGTGAACGTGGCCAAGGATTCGGCATTCGGGCTCGGTGCAACGAAAGACGACGTGCTCGCGATACAGGGAACTCCGTCCCGCATGGCGGGAGACCGCTGGCATTACGGTCTCGACACCGTTCTTTTTTCGCGCGGCCGCCTGTTCGGTTTCTCGAACGCCGCGCGCGGACTCAGAATCCGCTTCGTGCCTTTGAAGCCCGTTTCGGCGCCTCCGGGAGCACGTTTCACCGTCGGATCTACCGCCGACGACGTGATCGCGGTTCAGGGCACGCCGACGCGGGTGGACGGAGACCTCTGGTATTGGGACAAGGACTCCGCCACGTTCGCGGCCGGGCGCGTCGTTTCCTTCACGAACCGCACCGGTTTCTTGAAGGGCATGATTCTTGTGTCCAAGCCTCCCTCGAAACCCGCTCCCGCAAAGCCCACACCCGCTTCACCCGCTCCGTCGACGGGCGCGCGTAAACCGAGTGGATGGGAAGACACGCGTTTCGAAGATAAAGAAACGAAGCTTTGATATAATAAGAACAGAAAACTCGAAGCGTCTGCGGCGGCCTGAGGGATTCCCCGCCTTCTCCCCTGGCGTAAGTTAGCGTTTTTTAATCCAATTCTAAGCGTTTTTTAATCTGGCTTTTGTTAGGCTGTTCTCGGCGCAGGGTGCGCGCCGAGGAGGGTTTATGAAAAAAATTCTGGGAGCTTTTTTCCTTTTACTCGCGGCGACGGCGCCGGCGATGGCTGAGGACGTATCCGGCGGCGGTGATTTCATCGGCGACGACGGAAATTCGGGCCGCGGCAACGGCGGTTTCGGCGATGACGACGATCGCGGCGGAGGCCGCGGGCGTGACGACGACGGTTTCGGGAACGGCCCCGACGGAAATCCCGGCCTCGGCGGTGATCCCGTGAATCCGGGCCCCGGTCCGACCGATCCGTTCGGCGGCGGAGGCGGTGGTGGATTCGAACCTCAATTGCCTCCCGTATTCGAGCCTCCGACTCCTACGCCGTCTCCGATAACGCCCAGTCCCACACCGGGGCCGGTAGATCCGGGACCTTCGTTTCCGGCACCGACTCCGATGCCCAATCCCGTTTTCGAGTCGCCGGTCATGAACCCCGCTCCGATCAATAGCGGCGTGATGCCATCCACAGTGAACCAGGCGAGGCGGGACCCGACCGTGAGCGTTTACTCCCAGTCGAGCTCCTCGGCTTGGGTGGAAGGCGATCCGTACAGCGTCGCCGGCGCCGGGGCCGTGCCCGAGAGCTCTCCCCAGGCGATGCTCCGCTCCGCACCCGATTCGAGCTTCGTTTGGGTGGTCAGCGGAGAGGTGGTCTCGAAAAATGGCACGAGCGTGACGATCCGCGACCGCCGCCGGAAGCAGACGACCATCTTCGCCGAGCCGGGCGTCGTGGGCTCGCTGCGTAAAGGAAGTATGATTCAGGCGACGATGGTCCCCGGCAGCAACCGGGCGAAGTCGCTCCAAAAGCTCTCGTAACCAAAAAAAGAACGTTTCGCGCTAAAGGGCCGCTCCTCGGGGGGCGGCCCTTCCATTTGTCACGGGTCGTGGAATCCGATACAATCGAGCCATGAGACGCCTTCCGTTCCTTCTTTCGACTCTTCTTTTCTGCGCGCCGGTCTCGGCCGCGCCCCAAGCTCCCGCTCGAACGCTCTTCGAGGAGGGCGCGGCCCATCTCGAGGCGGGCCGCTACGCTGAGGCCGAAAAATCCTTCACGGACTGCCTCAAACTTCTCGAGCCCAAGTCCGTGGCGCTCGCGGATGCTTCCTTCAATCTCGGGCTCGCGCAAGCCAATCAGGGCCGCTATGAGGAAGCCTCCGCCACCTTCCGAAAAACGATCGAAACCGATCCGGGCCGCGCGGACGCGCGTCTTTTTTTGGGCACCTGTCTCAGGGTCACGGGCGACTGGTCCGGCGCCGTCGCCCAGCTCGTCGAGACTCTTCGTCTGGATCCCGACAACGCCCGCGCGCACGACGAGCTCTGGCAGGCCTACGCGGAGTTTGGTGCCAAATACGGCTATGACGAAGAATTGGTCTTCCGGCAGTACTACCATATCGAGCGGCTGCTCAAGGCCGATTCGGGTTATGAAAAGCGCCACCCGGGAATTTTTCGGGAACTCAAAATCCTCACGCGGATCGATTTTCTGCTTGATCAGGACGGCTCGCGGCGCGTGCGGCGCGGGCAGAACGAGGAAGAACCGACGGTCGTCGAAGAGGTCGAGAAGGGGGTTCCCTCCGCCCAGATTCCGGCGCTTCCCGACGACGGCATCCCGGCCGAAGAAAAGCTGATGGCCCTCGTGAACGCGAAACGTCGCTAGGAGCGCCTTTTAAGTGAATTACGAAGAATCGATCGAGTACGTCCAGTCGTTCGTCGATCACGAGCGCGCCGCGGATTGGGTATACCCCGAGGCGTTCAAGCTCGACCGCATGCACCGCCTCTGTAAGGACCTCGGTAATCCCCAGAACGCGTTCGAGTCCGCGATCGTCGCGGGTTCGAAAGGCAAAGGTTCCGTGGCTACGATTCTCGCGTCTATCCTGCGGATGGAAAATTACAAGGTCGGTCTTTACACCTCGCCGCACCTCATCGACCTGCGCGAACGAATTCGCGTAAACGGTTTGTGTGTGAGTGAGGTGCGGTTCGCCGAGTACGTGTCGATGTTTCGAAAGCTACTCGATACGTCCGCGTGGCGCAAGGACCCGCCGACGTACTTCGAGGTACTGACCGCGATGGCGTTTCACCATTTTCGTGAGATGAAGGTACATGTCGCCGTGCTGGAAGTCGGGCTGGGCGGCCTCTACGATTCCACGAATGTGGCCCCGGCTAAAGTGGCGGGTTTGGCGCCCATCAGCCTCGAGCATACCGACAGGCTCGGAAAGACCGTAGCCAAGATCGCCGTCCAGAAGGCGGGAATCATCAAAGGGCGTGAAATCGTCGTGTCGGCGCCTCAAGCCCCCGACGCCGAAGCCGTGATCGAACGCGCCGCGCGCGACCGCGAAGCCGAGCTTTTACGCGTGGGCCGCGAGGTGAAAGTCTTCCCGCGGGACTATTCGGACGAATCCCAGAAATTCGACGTGCGCACGCCCTATGGAAACCATTTCGATCTCGAGATACGCCTTCTCGGCCGTCATCAGATCGACAACGCGGCGGTGGCCGTCGCGATGGCCGAAGCTCTCACGAAGAAAACCCGTCTCACAGTGACGGCCGAGGCGATCCGGCGCGGAACGCTCGACGCGCACTGGCCCGGCCGCCTCGAGCGCGTCGCACGCGATCCGGACATTGTCTTCGACGGCGCGCAGAACCCCGACAGCGCAGAAAAACTCGTGGCCGCGCTCAAAAGGCATTTCCACTGGCGGCGGCTCCTGGTCGTGATGGGCGTCTCCTCCGACAAAGATGCGGCCGGCATTCTCGCGCAGCTTCTTCCGGAGACGGCCTGCCTTTGGGCCACGCGCTCGACCAATCCCCGCGCGCTCGCGCCCGGGGAGATCGCGCGTGAGGCCGAGGGTTTCACGGGTGAGGTTTTCGTCGAACCCGATTTCCGTGTCGCATTCCGCGCCGCGCGCGCTTCGGCACGGCCCAACGACATGGTGCTTGTCACCGGGTCCCTTTTCCTGGTGGGGGACGTGAAGGCCGCGTTTTCCAAGGAGCTCGAAGAAAGATGGTGATCCGGGGGTTCGACGACGACACGATCGCCGCGATCGCGACGGCGCCCGGAGAAGGCGGCATCGGAATCGTCCGCTTGTCGGGCCGCAGTGCTCTCGAGATCGGCGACCGCATCTTCCGCGCGAAAACCGGTACGCCCGTGTCCCGTCAGAAGAGCTTCGCTGCGCGCTATGGTCACGTCGTCCGGGAGAGCGACTGTTCGTCGCGGGCCGTCGACGAGGCAATTGCGCTCGTCATGCGTGCCCCTAAAAGCTACACCTGCGAAGACGTCCTCGAGATCCATGCGCACGGCGGCTCGGCGGTGCTGCGCGAGGTGCTCGATCTCGCGCTCCGCGCGGGTGCACGTTTGGCCGAACCCGGAGAATTCACCAAGCGCGCTTTCCTGAACGGTCGTCTCGATCTGCTCCAGGCGGAGGCCGTGATCGACCTCATCCGTTCAAAGACCGCGCTCGCTCGGCGCTGGGCGTCGTCCCAGCTCGAAGGCGCTCTTTCTTCGCGTGTGCGCGAAATACGAGACGCGCTCGTCTCGGCGCTCGCTCGTCTCGAGGCTTCGATTGATTTTCCCGAAGACGCTCCCGAGGCGGACGCGCCGCCCGAGGTCGTGCGGGAGCTCGAATCGGCCGCGGCGATCCTGGCCGAGCTCACCGCCGGCGCCGAGTGGGGCAAGCTCCTGCGCCGCGGACTTTCGGCCGCCATCGTCGGCCGCCCGAACGTGGGCAAGTCGAGCCTCCTCAACGCGCTGGCAGGCGAGGACCGCGCGATCGTGACTCCGCACGCCGGTACGACGCGCGATGTGGTAGAGGCCGAGATTCAAGTAGGTGGTTTTCCGCTGCGCCTCTCCGACACCGCAGGCCTGCGCGAAACCGATCATCCCGTCGAACGCGAGGGGATCGCGCGCTCGAAGCGCGCGGCTTCCGGCGCCGAAATCCTCCTTTGCGTGTTTGACGCGAGCCGTCCGCTCGAACCCGAAGACCGCGCATTCTTCGATTCCTACGCGGACCGCGAACGGATCGCGGTCCTCAATAAAGCCGATCTCGGCATGAAGATCGATTCCGCCGCTCTCACCGGGCCCGGCGTGCGCGCGGTGGTGGCCTGTTCGACGTTGCACCCGGATGGCATCAAGGTGTTAGAGGAGGAAATTTATAGATTCGTAGTGGGCGGCGAAGCCGAGATTCCCGAAGACGCCGTCGTCAGTTCGGTACGCCAAAAGGAGCACTTGGACCGCACGGCCGCAAGCGTCCGCGAGGCGCTCGCCTCCTGCCGGGCAGGGCTCTCCCCAGAGCTGACGGCGGTCGATGTGCGTGTAGGACTCGACCACTTGGGGCTTTTGGTGGGCGAAGTGGTGACCGATGACGTCCTAGACGCCCTTTTCGGACGTTTCTGTATCGGAAAGTGACCGTTCCAAAGCTTTTCTTGCCTATTTTCGGCAGGGGACTATATAATGAAGCCGCTTAAAAGAACGATAGGATTTTATGGGATTGATTAGCCCTGACTCTTTTTTCGTCCAGCTCGGCCGGAACAAAATACTGGTTACGACTTTCTTGGCCTGGGCTATCGCCCAATGCCTGAAGGTCTTGATCGGTTATTTCCGTGAAAAACGGTTTAATTTCAAATGGCTCATCCGTTCAGGTGGCATGCCGAGCTCGCATTCGGCGCTTTCGATGAGCCTGACGACGTCGATGGGTCTTTATTACGGGTTCGATTCGGGTCTTTTCGCAATGTCGCTGGGATTCGCGGCGATCACGATGTTCGATGCGCAAGGGGTACGCCGCCACAGCGGCCGCCAGGCCGCCGCGCTCAACCGGATTTTGGACGACCTGTACGCGCACAAAGGTATCCAGCAGGAGCCCCTCAAGGAGCTCCTGGGTCACGCGCCGGTGGAGGTTTACGCCGGCGGACTTTTGGGGATCGTGGTCGCGATTTTGTTCTACAGCCGAGGATAAGCCCTTGATCACCGCCCTGGATTTCGAAAAACCGATTTTCGAGCTCGAAAAGAAGATCGCCGAGCTTCGTAGCCTTTCGAACGACGGTAATCTGAACCTCCTCACCGAGGTGAAGAAGCTCGAGGGTCGCCTCGAACACCTTAAGAAAGAAACCTATTCCGGCCTCACCCCCTGGCAGCGCGTCCAGCTGGCGCGCCATCCCAAGCGTCCCTACACCCTCGATTACATCGGAATGATCTTCAGCGAGTTCGTCGAGTTCCACGGCGACCGCACGTTCGCCGACGATAAAGCGCTGATCGGCGGTTTCGCCAAGCTGGATGGCCAGACGTTCCTCGTGATCGGCCACCAAAAAGGCCGCGACGCGAAGGAAAACATTATGCGAAACTTCGGAAGCGCCCATCCGGAGGGCTATCGCAAGGCCCTGCGTCTCATGCGGATGGCGGAGAAGTTCGACGTGCCGATCGCGGTCTTCGTCGACACCCCGGGAGCTTATCCGGGCGTCGGAGCCGAAGAGCGCGGCCAGGCCTACACCATCGCATTCAACATCCGCGAGATGGCGCGCGTGCGCGTGCCGATCGTCGTCTTCGTCATCGGGGAGGGTGGCTCGGGCGGAGCGCTCGGTATCGGCGTTGGCGACCGTGTGCTCGTCATGGAAAACGCCTACTATTCCGTCATTTCGCCGGAGGGCTGCGCGGCCATTCTCTGGAAGGACCGCACGAAGGCTCCTGAGGCCGCCGCCGCACTTCGTCTCACCGCGAAGGATCTCCTTGAGATGAAGCTCATCGACGAGGTGGTGAAGGAGCCGCTCGGCGGGGCGCACCGGGACCCGGCTGTGGCGGCGGAAGCGATCAAGACCGCGATTAAGAAGTACTGGAAAGAGCTCGAGAACGTGGACCGGGAACAGCTCGTCGAGAATCGTTACGCGAAGTTCCGTTCGATCGGCGTCTTCGAGAGCCGCTCGTCGGTCGAGGCGGCCGAAAGGATCGCCGCAACGAATGGCAAAAAAAGCCGTCAGAAAAAAAGAGTTCCGGCTACCAAGTGACCTCGCGGAGGTCCAGAAGGCGAGCGCCAAGGTGCTCGCCTTTCTGCGGCCTCTTTCGCTGAGCGAAGCCGCGTCGTTCGACATCCGTCTGTGTCTTGAGGAGGCGCTGATCAACGCCATGAAATATGGCCACGGTCTGCGTCCGGAACTCGAAGTGCGTCTTGCCGCCGAATACGACGACGAGTCCATCCGGCTGACGATCGAGGATCACGGGCCGGGTTTCGACGTCGACAAAGTGGCCGACTGCACGCAGAAGAGCAATCTTTTGAGAGGCAGCGGGCGCGGTGTGTATCTCATCCGTCAGCTGATGGACGAAGTCGAATACAACGCCAAGGGAAACCGCCTGACGATGACTAAGCGTCTCGTCGGGCCCGAAACGAAGCGATTAAGGAAAAGGGAGTAGTCATCCAATGACCGTGAAATCATTCGAAAAGGACGGAGTGGCCGTCTTTCAGGTGAACGGCGAGATCAATATCAGCACGTCGCCGGATCTGAAGAAGCATTTCGAAAAACTGGCCGCCAAGAAAGTCGTCGTCGACCTCACCGAGGTCGGTTACGTCGACAGCTCGGGTCTGGCTACGTTGGTTGAGATGCTGAAGAAGACGAAGTCGCAGGGAGGCAGCCTCGGGCTCGCCGGAATGTCCGAGAAAGTCCGCAGCCTTTTCGAGATCACGAAACTCGACAAGCTTTTCCCGATCTTCGCCAGCCAGGAGGAAGCGGTCACGCGTGTCAAGTAAGGCGCTCCGGAGTCCATTTGTTGTTCGTTGAGTCGGTCGGCCGGGCGACACACGCACTCGCCGGGCAGATCAGTCAGACGAGCTCTCTCCTGGCTCAGACGCTTTATTGGCTCGTCGTCGGTCCGTTCCGAAAGAAACCCGTCTCCCGCAAGAGCGTCTTCGCCCAAACCGTCTTCTCCGGCTGGGATTCCCTGGCCATCGTCTTCTTCACCGATTTCTTCATCGGCATGGTGCTTGCCATGCAGTCCGCGTACCAGCTCGAACAGCTCGGCGCCACGCTTTACGTGGCCGCTCTCGTGGGCGTCTCGATGGCCCGCGAGATCGGGCCCGTCCTGACCGCGCTCGTCGTTGCGGGCCGAGTCGGAGCGGCCATCACCGCCGAACTCGCAACCATGAAGGTCACCGAGCAGGTCGAAGCGCTCCAGACCCTTTCGCTCAATCCCGTCCGGTATCTCGTCGCGCCCCGGTTCATGGCGCTTCTTCTTATGGTGCCGTGTCTTACGCTTCTCGGCGACTTGATAGGGATGTTCGGCGGCTTCGTGATCGGAACCACGAGTCTCGGACTTCCGCCCGGCCTCTACATCGACACCACGTTCGAGTTCTTGACGGCCAAGGACGTTCTTACCGGCCTTCTGAAAAGCGCCGTATTCGCGATGCTGATCGCGCTTATCGCCTGCCAGCAAGGCTTGGCCGCCGAGGGCGGCGCCGAGGGTGTAGGCCGCGCGACCACGCGCAGCGTCGTCACGAGTTTCATCATGATCATCGTTGCCGACGCGCTCCTTACCGCTTTCTTCTACATGGCCGGCTGATGACGGCTCCGCGCGAACCCGTCATCTCTGTGAAAAGCCTGGTCAAGACCTTCGGGGGGCGCCGTGTGCTCGACGGCGTCACGCTCGATATCCACCGCGGAGAGACCTTCGTGATCATGGGCGGTTCCGGCTGCGGCAAGAGCACGTTCCTGCGCCATCTGATCGGTGCGATCCGGCCGGACTCCGGCGAAGTCTGGATGTTCGGGCAGGACATCGCGAAGGCGAGCGAGGACTCGATGGACGAAATCAGGAAGAAATTTGGCATGCTCTTTCAGTCGGGCGCGCTCTTCGACTCGATGACGGTGGGGGAGAACGTGGCGCTGCCGCTTCGCGAGCACACGAAGCTCGACGACAGCGTGATCCAGATCATGGTCAAGATGAAGCTCGAGCTCGTGGGTCTTCGCGGCTTCGAGCACCTCATGCCCTCGCAGCTCTCGGGGGGCATGAAAAAGCGCGTGGGCCTCGCCCGCGCGATCGCGCTCGACCCCGCGATCATTTTCTACGACGAACCGACCGCCGGACTCGATCCGATCATGACCGGCGTCGTCGACAAGCTCACGATCGACCTCACTAAGCGGCTCGGCCTTACCTCCGTGGTCGTCACGCATGACATGAATAGCGTGTTCCGGATCGCGGACCGCATCGTGATGTTCCACCAGGGTCGCATCCGGCAGATAGGCACTCCGGACGAGATCCGGAAGTCGAAGGACCCGATCGTGCAGCAGTTCATCACCGGAGAAGCCGAGGGGCCGATCGCCCACCAGGGCGAGGACTACCTCGACCATCTGACCAAAGGTTTCTAACAAGGAGGCGGGATGAAAGCGGGCGCATTCTCGAACGAAGCGAAGACCGGCACGATCGTGCTGGTATCGATCGCCCTTCTGATCGGGCTCATGATCAAGATCGGAAATTTCTCGGTGTTCCAAAAGGGATACACCGTGAAGTCCCGTTTCCATTTCACCGGCGGTGTGAAACGCCATTCGCCAGTCCGTCTCTCCGGCGTGGATGTCGGGGAAGTGAAGGATATCCGCATGATCTACGGCGAGGAGACGCTCGTCGAGGTGGATCTCTGGCTCCGCGACGAAACGAAACTACGGATGGATTCGCAGGCGTACGTCACAACGCTCGGCATGATGGGCGAGAAGTACATCGAGATCAAAGCGGGCACGCCGGCCGCCGAATGGGCCAAGGACGGGGACACGATCCCCGGCAAGGACCCGGTCCGGCTCGAGGAGCTCGTCGAAGTCGGCACCAAGGTCGCAGGCGACGTGAGCGACATGGCCAAGAACATCGGTTCCCTCGCCAAGCACGCCGACGAGGCGGTCGTCGGCAACCGGCCGAAGATCGACCGGACCTTCTCGAACCTCGAAGACACTTCCGAGAACTTCCGCGATTTCAGTGAGGATATCAAGTGGCACCCCTGGAAGATCCTCGTGAAGGGCAGGGAGAAATCGCGTAGCGACGTCGAGGCCGAGAGGACCAAGCGCGCTGCGGCCCGCGTCGAGGCAAAAAAGCAGTCCCAGAACTTCGCGCCCAAGGCGGGAACGCCTTCCGGCACAAAGGAAACCTCATGACAAAGCGTCTCGTTCTCTTGCTCGCCGTCTGCCTCGCCATGACCGCGCCCGTCTCTGCCGCCGAAGGCCGTGCGCGGGCTTCCGGGGTCTCGGGAGATGTTACGGTTTTCTCCGGATCCTCTCCTTCACGGCGACTCGCCTCTGGTGATGCCGTGGTCGCGGGCGACGAGATCCGCGCCGCCGCCAACTCGAAGTGCAGCCTCGTCCTCGAAGGGAAACCCTCGAGCGCAGTGAAAATAGAACCTTCGTCGACGGTCCGCGTCTCGTCGCTCGACCCGGTTCGCCTAGACGTCCGGGGCGGGAAGCTTTTCGCGCTCGTCAACGGCCTTGCGAAAGGATCCACGTTCGAAGTCAGCACGCCCACCGCTATCGCGTCCGTCCGCGGCACCGCACTCGGCGCCGAGACGGGGGCTGCGGGAGACCGTTTCTACGCGTTCGAGAATTCGATCGAAGTCACACCTCAAGGCGGCGTACCGGCCGTTCTCGAAGAGGGTTTCGGCGCCTCGGTAGGTGGTGGTGCCCTTGAGACGTTCCAGCTTGGCGACGCCGACCGGGAGTATTTCCGCGAGTCCGCAAGGGAAGCCGAAGAAGCCATGAAGGAAGTGCCGAAGGCGGCCGGCGAGGAAGCCGCGCGCAGCCTCCTCGTCTTCGAAGACGACCCGATGCCATCCGATCTCTCGACCGGCGCCGACGCGATGCCGAACGCCAAAGAGGAGACGCGGGAAGTCGGGGCCGCTGAAGCTTTCAAGAAAAACGATAGCGGTGGTACGGGAACCGGCGGCCAAGGCGGTACCAGCCCGGGCGGCGGCGGCGACATCTGAAGCGCTTGAAGAGATTGGGAGCGCTTCTAACGCTCTTCGTATTTCTCTTTACGGGCATCGCTCTTCCCGCCGCGTCGGCGGGCGATTCTTCCGTGGACGTACGGGCGGGGATCGGGATCGGCCGGGACGATAACGCCCGGCTCGACTCCGGCCGAAAAGGTGACGCGTTCCTCCAGGAATCCGCGTCGGTGGGCTGGCGCAAGCGGACGGGGGACAATTCCCGTCTGCGCGTTTTTTACGACGTCTTCAACGTGAATTATTTCGAAGTGACCGATCAAAGCTTCCTGTGGCAGGGCGCCGGCGCCGGCTACGACGTCGCCCTGACGCCCGAAACCGCCGTCCAATTCGACTACACGCTCGAATGGCTCTATTTTCCCGACAACGAATCGGTAGGTTCGCACGTGAACGAGGGCCGCATCGGGCTTCTCCGGCGTTTTTACTCGGGAGCCTATGTGAAAGCCGGAATCGGCCTTTCCGAACGACAGTTCGCGGACAATAAGCGCCGGGACGGCGCCGGTCTCCTTTCCGGGGACGACGAGCGGACGGACCGCCGCGTCGGAGGGGACGCCGAGATCGGATTTCTCCCCATCAAGACGCTGCTCGTCCGCCTCGGCGGTTCGATCTACAACAACGACTCGGACGATGCTTTCCACGACTTTTACGACTACCGCTCTGTCTCCTCCTACGCCACGGCGACATTACGCATCACTGCTAAGCTCTTCGCTTTTTTCAAGGCGGGAATCGAAAATCAGGCTTTTCACTCGCGTCCGCTTCTCGACGCTCCCGGCTCCGAGGAAGATTCGGACCTTTATACGGGAACCCTCGCCATCTTTTACCGGCTCCGGGAAAACATCACTCTCTCCCTGACCCAAAACTACCGCGAGAAAGTTTCGAACGAACCCTCCCGCGAACACTCCGGCTCCATCTCAACCCTTGGCCTTCTTTACTCGTTTTAAGAGGTACTCGCCGCTCGTTTGGGCCGCGACGGCGGTCCTGGCGGGGTCTCTGTCCTGGTTCCGCGTCTTCGAACTCTACGAGCTCCAAACCTACGACTGGCGCTGCGTGGTCCGGGGAGCCCGGCCCGTCTCTCCCGACATCGTCCTCATCGACATCTGGGACGACACGTTGAAAGCGCTTGGTGCCTGGCCCTTCGACCGCGGGTACCATGCGGAGCTCATCGACGCGCTCGCCGCGCACGGAGTGAAAGGCGTCGCGATGGATATGGTCATCGTCGAGGAACGTGAAGGGGACGACGCGGTCGCCGCGGCCGCCGCACGCGCGAAGAACGTGTATTTCGTCGAGGCGTTCTACAGCGTCCTGCCGCACGCGGGCAAATTCCGTTCGGACCGCCTGATCGCGCCCCTCATCCCCGAATACGCGAAGGCCGCCCGCGCCGTCGCCCACGTGAATTCCACAGCCGATATGGACGGCAAGCGGCGCCGCACGTTTCCCATTATCGAGCACGAAGGACGAAACCACTACCAGCTGAGTCTCCGCGTGGCGATGGACGTTTTCGGAGTGAATCCCGAATCGATGCACTTGAATCCCGGAAAAGAAATCGATTTCGGCGGAAAGATACGGATCCCGCTCGACGAACAAGGCCATTTCATCGTCAATTACGCGGGTCCCTGGGAAGACACGTTCAAGCACTACTCGTATTTTGAGGTTTTGGCGGCCCGTCTCCAGGAAACGTCGGGACAGAAACCGATAATCGATCTCGAGGAATTACGCGGAAAGATATGCTTCGTCGGGCTCACGTCGCTCGGCTCGCACGACACCAACCCCGTGCCGATCCAGGCGGTCTATCCGATGGTCGGTATGCACGCAAACGTGCTGAATTCGCTTCTGACCGGGGATTTCATTCGGCGACTCGACCGGTCCGCCAACCTCGCGGTCCTGGCGCTCTTTTGTCTCTGGGTGATCTTCCTCTCGGTGAAGCTTAAGCCCTGGAAGGCGCTGGGGGCGGTGCTTGCGACCTTGATCGCCTACGTGGGCCTGGTGACCGCCGTCTTCTCGCTCTGGGGCCTCTGGGTCGACCTTTTCTACCCCTGCATGCTCTTCGCGGCGCTCTACGCGGGGTCGACGCTCCGGCGCGTGATGCACGAGACGCGCCGCCGCGAACTCATCGAGGGCGAGCTCAAGATCGCGAGCCAGATCCAGCAGAGCTTTCTTCCCGCAAGCCTTCCTAAGGAGAACGGCGTCGAAATCGCGGTTTTCATGAAACCCGCGAAAGCCGTCGGTGGGGATCTCTACTCGTTCGTGACGCTCAAGGACGGCAAGCTCGGTATCATGGTCGGCGACGTCTCAGGAAAGGGGACGCCGGCCGCCCTCTTTATGGCGAAAACCGTCTCGGAGTTCAAATTCTCAGCGCGAGACGAGGAGGATCCCGCGGCGGCGCTCGCTCGGCTCAACGACTCGATCGCGGGGGAATCGACCGGCGGTTTGTTCGTCACGCTGACGTATGCTATATTTGACATGCATTCGAAGAAGGTCCGTCTGGCCAACGCGGGCCACCTGCCGGTCGTCCTCGTGACACCGGAAGGCGAGTCCGCTCTCGTGACCGCGGATGATGGCATGCCGATCGGAGTGTTTGCGGGCGCGGAATTTACGATGAAGGAAATTCCGATGCGGCCCGGCGAATGTTTCGCGTTTTACTCCGACGGAGTCAGCGAAGCTCGCAACCGCCGTAAAGATGAATATGGAGTCGAGGCCCTGCAAAAAACCATGGTCGAACACCGCGCCGAGTCCGCCCCCGCGATCCTCGAAAAAGCGGTCGTAGACCTGACGCGTTTCATGGCCAAAGCCGAACAGCACGACGACATCACTTTGATCGTGGTAAAAGTCGGCGAGGTGACTTGAAACACAAAAGCAAGATCCTCCTCATGATCGACGACGCCGCTTTCCGCGACGGCGTCGAAAAAGCTTTCAAGAAGCTCCCTGCGAACGCCCTTTTCGTCACCGGCGGAAACGTCATGCAAAAGGTGTTCGACGAAGTGCCCCACGTGATCGTCATCGACGAGGATTTCGGTAGCGGGGAAGGGCACAGCCTCGCGCTCAACGTGAAAGAGGACGCGGTCCTTAAATACATTCCCGTCGTCCTCATCGTGCGCAGCGAAGTCCCGGCCGCCGGCGACGAGCCCATCGAGCTCTGCTTCCGTAAAGACCAGGACCCCGCGCATTTGGCGTTCTGCGTCGGCGAAATTTTGAAGAAGAACATACACGAACTCGACTTGAACCCTCTCACGCACCTGCCCGGCACGCGTTCGAGCGTTCTCCGTCTCGAAAAAGCGGTCACTTCGAAGGAGCGTTTTTCGATCTGCTGCATCGATCTATCGGACCTTGCAGCGTTCAACAGCGCCTACGGCGACGCACGCGGCGACGAGATCATCGTGAAGATCGGCCACATCCTGCAGGAAGTGCTGAAAAAAGAAGGCGGGGCGGACGATTTCGTCGGCCATCTCGGCGGAGACGACTTCGTGGTCGTGACGAATCCGGGGATGGCGATTCAGATCTCGGAAGAGGTCATCCGCCAGTTCGACTCGACGGTGCCCCAGTTTTACGACGCCAACGACCGCAAGCAGGGATATATTCTACAGAGAAATCACGAGGGAACTCTGACGCAGTACCCCATCATGAGCGTCTCGGTCGCGCTCGTCCAGCACGGCGGATCCAGCGGCACCGTCCAGATGAGCGAGATCAGCCGCATTGCGTCCGAGCTCAAGCGCTATATGAAAACACTCCCGGGCAGCTGCTACATCAACTACAGCTACGCCGGCGCGCATCCCGAGGTCACCGGGTCCTATCTCGAAGTCCGCTTCCCGACGAAGATGGAAAGCGTGCGCGTGCCGAGCCTGGCCGTGCGCTCCGACAAATATGAGGCTTTCCTGAACGTCGTCGTGAGAGGGAAGAAGCTTTCCAGCGTTTTCCAGCCGATCGTGGACATGAAGGTCCGCCGGATCGTGGGGTACGAAGCTCTGACGCGCTGTCCGGAGGGCGATTTCGCCTCTGATCCGGCGTCGCTTTTCAGCATGGCGCGCGAATCCGGCCGGACGAAGGAACTCGACAAGATTTGTGTCGACTGCGCGCTCCGGACGGCGCAGGGGCTTCCGGCGGACCGAAAGATTTTTCTCAACCTGAACCACGAGACGCTGATCGATCCCAAAAGCATGAAAACGCTCTTCTCCGAAAAGGGAACGATCGGCTTCAAGAACATCGTCATCGAGGTGACGGAGCAGAGCATTCTGCGTTCGTTCCAAAAGGTGAAGGACGCGCTCCTCGAGCTCAAGGAACAGGGCGTTTCGGTCGCAATCGACGACGTGGGCGGAGGCGCGGTCTCCCTCCGCGACGTGGCGGTACTCAAACCCGATTTCATCAAGTTCGACCGTTCGCTCATCCGGCAGATCGACTCCAACGTCACCAAGCAGCAGATCGTTCTTTCGATGCTTCTTTTCGCCAACGGCATCAACGCGATGACCACGGCCGAGGGGATCGAAACGAAGGAGGAGTATGACGCCGTCATGATGTGCGGCGTACCTCTGGGGCAGGGGTATTTCATCTCCCGTCCCGGGAAAGCCTTCCCCGAGATCCAAATGCCTTCGGAAGTTAGTTAAGAAAACCCAAAATTCAGACTGAATTTGAATTCGACCGGTTCATAGGGTATAATATGTCAAAACAAGGAGAAATCCGGTGCCTATCACCGCTAAGCGCAAGTCCGGTCGCATAACGAACTACATGGAAGAGCTCACGCAAGACGTCCTCAAGAGCCTGCTTCCGGAGTACAAGGCCGCCCGCTTCAGCGAAGAGGCGATCCAGGATATCAAAGCGCTCGCGTTGAACCGCCTCTGGCCGATGTATACGACCTCCACTTCGGGTAAGGATTTCCTGAAGAAGGCCGTCGAAGAGGACAGTGTCGAAAAAGACGTCGTCCGGGAACTCCGCGCCGCTATCGATATCGTCAAGTCGAACCCGCGCTAAAGCTTCGTTTTTTCAAAGCCCCGCTCCCACCCGGAGCGGGGCTTTTCTTTTGCCTCTCCGGCGCATGTGTTATGATGACCGCAGGGACCTCTCGCATGCCTTCACTCGAACTCCTCGTCTCACCGCCGGGAACCGGCAAAACGGCTCGCTGCATCGAACTTTTCAAGCAGCGGATCCTGAATACCCGCGCCGGAATCGGCAGCCGCTCCTACTTCGTCCTTCCCAGCCGCGAACACGCCGACCGCATTCAAAATCTGATCCTCCGCCGCGACGTGCCGGGGCTATTCAACGCCCATATCCTGACGATTCAGGACCTCGCGGACCGTTTCCTCGAAGGCGGAGGCCGCCCGGCCGATTCGGTACGCCGAGCGGCGGCGGCGGGCGCTCTCGACGCGCGCGACGCCTCCGGCGAGTCCGTCTACGGTTATTTCCGGGACTCGCTCGAACTCGGAGGGTTCCGCGAGCTCGCTCTCGAGGTGGTCCGTGAATTCAAGGCGGGCCTCCTTTCGACCGCCGATTTCGAGCGGCGCGCCCAGCCGCTTCTCAAGGACCCGGTTTTCCGTTCAAAGTTCCGTGATTTTTCGATCCTTCTCAAGCGCTACGACGCCGCGCTGGAAGCGCTCGGAGTCGTCGAGGCCGACGACGAGATCGCGCGGCTTGAGATGCTCGACGGGCGGCCGGGACGCCCCGATCTCGTTATTTTCGACGGTTTCTATCATTTCACGCGCGCCCAAGCCAAACTTCTTGTCCTCCTCTCCCGATGGGCCGATCATACAGTCGTCACACTCACGCTCGATCCCGCGCATTCCGCCGGCGAGGCGCTCTTCGGGTACCCGGAACGCACGCGCCGATTCTTGCGCGCCGCTGGTTTTCGCGAAAGCGCGCCTTCCGATGAAAATCACCGCGCCGCACACCCGGCGCTCAAGCACCTGGCAGCTCATCTTTTCGCGGCCTCCCCGCCGAAATTCGAAGGGGAGTCGCCCGCCGCGGTGTTTTCGGCGCCGTCGCGCCGCGCGGAGTACGAAATGATCGCGCGCGAGATCCGGAAGCTGTACCGCGAGGGTCCGTACCATTTCAGTGACGTCTGCCTTATCCTCCGGGGCGTCAGCGGACAGCGCGCGCTGATCGAGTCCACTTTCGCCGAATTCGCCGTTCCGGTGGCCATCCACGAGCGCAACCGCCTCGTGGAAAGTGGTCTCGCGGGCGCGCTCCACAGGCTCCTGCGGCTAGCCGTGGACGATTGGCGTCGCGACGACGTGCTTTATCTCGCCAAATCAAGTTACTTCCGCGATCGGCTCGCGCTCGCGGACGCTCTCGAGATCGAGCGCGCCGCTCTTCGCGAAGGCCTGCGCGAGGGCCGCGCCGCTTGGGAGACTCTCGCGGCCAACGCCGCTCTTTCGGCTCCGGCACGCGCGTTCCTTTCGTTCCTCCTCGAGACGGAGGCGCGCCTACTTTCCGCGCCGCGCGTCCACGCGTTCGCGGCGGTCGTGCGTGCTTATCTCGAGCCGCTCGCTGCGGCGTCCGGCGACGCCATCGACGCCGCGGCCGCGCGCGCGATCGCCTCCATGCTTGCGGCGGCGCGCCGGCGGTACGGGTCGGATGCGCCCTTCGACGCCTCCCGTTACGCGCGCGAGCTTCTCGGCGACGTCGAGGACGGTCTCTTCTCCACGAAAGCCCGGGGAAGGAACCGCGTGCAGGTGTACGACGTCGTCATGGCTCTGCCGAAGGAGTACAAGGTCGTTTTCGTCTGCGATCTTCTCGAGAAAACGTTCCCGCAGCCCGTCACCGAGGATCCTCTGTTCAAGGACGCGGAACGCAGCGTCCTGAACGGCGATGATCCCGCTCTTGAGGAGCGCCGTTTCCGTCTCACGGGCGAGCGGTATTTTTTCTACATGGCGGTGACGCGCGCCCGCGAACGGCTTTACCTCACGCATTCGACGCACGACGCGGACGGCAAACCGTCGCTGCGGTCTTTCTTCGTCGACGAAGCACTCGCGTGTTTCGGCGAGCACGCGGTCGAGCGGCGTTCGCGCGATCTCTCCCGCTTCCTGCCGCGGCCCGACGAATGGGAATCGGAGACCGACGTCGCTCGCGGCGTGGCCGCCTTGCGCGGCGCCCCGGCGGGGGACGCGTTCGCCCGCGAAGTGCTCGCGGCATGGGATCCGCCGGAGATGCTCGCGCGCGGTCTTTCGCGTACCGCGCTCCAGGCGGGCTTCCGGGATCCGCGCGTGCTCAAAGCGGTCGCGTCGCTCGAGCGGCCGTTCAGCGCCTCGACGCTCGAGGCGTTCCTCACGTGTCCGTTCCGTCATTACGCGGAGCACTTGCTCGGCCTTAATCGCTCGATCGAGGGCCACGAAGAAGCCGAGATGGGCACGCTCCTTCACGAGGTGTTGTACGAGTACTTCGTCGCGGTTCCTGAGGCCGACCGCATATCCGGCGCCTATTTCAAGGACGCCGCGAAAATGGAAGCGGATCTCGAGGCGATATTCGACCGAAAGTTCGAGGAGGGTCCGTTCCGTGGCCAGCCCGCTTATCGCCGCGCCGCATGGCGGGAATCGATGCGCGCGATGCTCAAACGTTACGTCCGTCTTGAAGGAGAGCTCGCGGGTTCCGGCGTGCCGTCGCATTTCGAATGGGAGTTCGGAAAGAACAAGAAGGAGGGCCTGCGGATACCGGCCGCAGAAGGGGATATTCTCCTCAAAGGCACGGTAGACCGCGTCGACGTCGATCCGGCCACCGGCCGGGCGGTCGTCATCGACTACAAGAAGTCGTCGCGCAACCTGCGCGAGAAATTGAAGAAAGGTCATGAGATCCAACTGCCGATTTATCTTTTGGCGGTGCGGAGCCTGTTGGGGCTCGAGCCGGCCGGATTCGAGCACCGAGTGCTCAAGACCGGACGGCGCGAGGACGCCGGGCTTTCGGACGAGGACATGGAAAACCTGCTCGCGGAAACCGAAGACAGGGTCCGCCAGGCCGTGCGCCGGATCCGCGCCGGGGAAATCACCGTTGAATCGCGCGACTGCAAGTTTTGCGAGTTCGACGCCGTGTGCCGCGTGGAGGCGAAGAAGATCCGTGGCCGCTGACCGTTCGCGCGAGCGCGCTCTCTCGCCGTCTCAGCTCGAGGCGGCCTCGTCATTCGGTAAAGACGTCGTCGTGAGCGCGGGCGCCGGTTCCGGAAAGACCTCTGTGCTCGTCTCGCGCTTCGTGCGGGCGGTGACCGACCTCGGCGACGCACCCGACCGCATTCTCGCGATCACGTTCACGGAAAAGGCCGCGAACGAAATGAAGACGCGCCTCGTCCACGAGTTCGAAGCGCTGGGCCGCCAGGCCGAGCGCCGCGCGCTCGAGACGGCCTACATCGGCACGATCCACGGCTTCTGCGCGCGCGTTCTTCGAGAGAATCCCATCGAGGCTGGCGTTGATCCGTATTTTAAGGTGCTCTCCGAAGGCGAGTCGGAGCTCCTCATGGCCAAGGCTCTTGACACCGCTTTCGAGGCGCAGGCCGACCGTCCGCTTTGGCTTTCCGTTCTCGTCGAACGCGGCGAGCGGTCCGTGCGTGCCGCGATACTTTCCTTGTACGAGCAGTTCCGCGCTCTCGGCGAGGACGAGGCCATCCTCCGGAGTGTCCACGACGGCTTCGAGCGGCGGAAAATTGAGGACGCGATCGCGCGGCGTCTCAACGAAGCCGCCGAGACGGTCGATTCCAAGAAGGCGGCCGCGTACGAGCTTGCCACCGTGGCGGCCGCGCGCCGCGTGGCCGCCGTGCTCGCTCGGGGGCCTCTCGATTGGACGGGGTTCTTCGATATCCGCGAGGCGGCGGGTTCCATCCGGAAAGCGGGTCGTCTCAAGGAAATGGTGGAGGCTCTCCGCGACGACGTCGAAGAATGGAAGCCGCTCGCGCTTCAAGAGCTTTTCGCGCCGCAGAAAACCGAATTCCTGCGCGTCTTCGGCGAATTCCGTCGCGCGTACGAGACCGAAAAAAGAGCCCGCGCGACGTACGATTTCGACGACCTGCCGCTCTTGGTTTGGAAGCTCCTCACGGGCGAAGCGCCCGAGAAGCGCGCCGTCCGCGACCGCTACCGCTCGCGTTTCCGTCACGTGTTCGTGGACGAATTCCAGGACACGAGCCCGCTCCAGGCGAAGCTCATCGACCTTTTGCGAAGCCCCGGCAACCTCTTCATCGTCGGCGACCGGCAACAGTCGATCTACGCTTTCCGCCACGCCGAGCCCGCTCTTTTTTCGAGATACGAGGCCGCCGCAGGCGCGCGCGTGGCGCTCGACGAGAATTACCGCTCGCGTCCCGCCGTTCTCTCGTTCGCGAATGCCTTTTTCGCCGACGCGTATCCGGAAGGAACGTTCCGGCCGCTCCATGCCGCGAAGAAATTCAAACTTCCCGGAACCGGTGCGGTGGAACTTCTCGCTTCGATTTACGGAGAAGGGGAGCCGGCCGAGGATCTCGAGACGGCCCGCGAAGCCGAAGCGGAAGCGTTGGCCGCGCGCATTCGCGAGCTTCTGGATTCGGGCGCGCGGATCGAGGACGGCACACCGGGCGGACGGCCGATGGGCTTCGGTGACGTGGCCATCCTGCTGCGCGGAACGACCAAGGCCCCGTCTTACGAACGCGCGCTCGCGCGCCACGGAATCCGTTTTTACTCGGTGAAATCCAAAGGGTTTTTCGACCGCCCCGAGGTGAAGGACCTCGTGCGTTTTCTCGCGCTCCTCGACCATCCGGACGACGACGTTTCGCTGGCAGCTCTCCTGCGTTCTCCGGTCGGCGGCGTTTCGGACGATGGGCTTTTTTGGATCGCGCGGGCCGCGAAAACGCCGGACACGCGCCGCCCGCTCGCGCGCGCTTTCGAATCGTTCGCCTCGATCGAAGAGCTTTCCGCGGAAGACCGCCGCCGGGCGTCCGAGCTCGCCGAATTTCTGGAGAAGTTCCGCCGTCGCAAGAACGGCCTGCCGGTATCCGCGCTTCTCGAAGAGGCGATCCGCTGGAGCGGCTACGAATGCGCTGCGGCCACCGGCCCGGGCGGTGTGCAGCGCGTGGCCAACGTGCGTAAACTTGTCGAGATCGCGCGTTCGCTCGAGGAGAAGACACCGATCGACGCCGCTGAGTTCGTGCGTTACGTCTCGGGGATGACGGAGCGTGAAGAAACAGAGGCGGAGGCGCGCGTGGAAGCCGAGGGCGGCGACGCGGTGCTGATCGCGAGCGTCCACGCTTCGAAAGGCCTCGAATTTCCGTGCGTGGCCGTCGCGAATCTCGGCGGCTATCAGAATTTTCGTTCCGGCGGCTTCGTGGCGGCATCCGCCGAGGCCGGGTTCGGGTGGTCGGTTTCCGATCCGGAGGACGACCGCGAGTCGCTTGCTGACCGCGCGTACCTCGCGGCGTCCCGTGCGCTGCGTGAGCGCCTCGACCAGGAGGAGGGACGCCTTCTTTACGTCGCGATTACGCGCGCCAAGGAACGCCTGATTCTGTCCGGTGCCGTCAAGCGAGTGAGCGACGCGCCGTCCAAGCGCGGCGGCCCGTGGATGGCCCGGCTCCTTTCTTTTGCCGGATGGGACAGTTCCTCCGCGTGGCGGCCCGCGCGCGAATCCGGAATCCAGGCCTTTTTCGCGTCTTCCGGGATAGCGGCGCCGCGTGCGTTCGCCGATGAGACCGCGGAGTTTCCGCCGGTCTCCTCCGTGCTTTCTCGGCTTGCGCTTCCGGAAAAACCGTACGATCTCGCCTTCGATCTCACGGTGAGCGACCTTCTGGCGGACGCGAGTCCGAAAGAGCGAGCCTTCGCCGACCCGGAAGAGCCCGAGGAAATAGACCTAGAAGATGCCGAACGTTCCCCGCGGAACGAGTATGGCACGGTCTTCCATCGCCTCATGGAGATCATGACCCACGCGACGCCCCGAGGAGGCGCGATCGGTGAAGAATTCGTCACGAGTCTTCTTTCGCCGCTTACGCCGGCCGAAAGGGAAGAAGCGAGAGGTGCGGCGGGGGCTTTTTGGAAGAGCCCGCTTGGTGCGTCGATCCGGAAATCGCCGGCCGTCCACCCCGAACTTCCGTTCATCTTCCGAACTCCGTTCGGAATTCTGAAAGGGCAGATCGACCTCGTTTACAGGGATGCCTCCGGTTGGGTGATCCTCGATTACAAGACTAACCGCGTTGACGCGGCGGGGGTCGAGCGGGCGGCTGCGGAATACGAATTCCAGCTCGCTCTCTATGGCCTCGTGTTTTGGAAGCTGTACGGCGAAGCGCCGTCGAAGGGCGTCCTCTATTTCGCGGTACCCGCGCGCACCTTCGAGTTTAAGTGGGGCCTGGCCGATCTCGAGGATTTCGAGCGGCGTCTTTCGGAGGCTTTCCGGGCGTCCGCCGCCGCGCGCGCCGGCGCTTGATTTTTCCTCCGGGAATTGCGAGAATATCCGTCACTGGAGGATTCCCCATGCCGAAGACCGATACCATTTCCGATCCCAGCAAGACCCCCAAGACGTCGTCCGCCGCACCGAAGAAGAGCGCCCGTATTTCCGATTCCAACGCGCAGAACGAAATCGAAGCGCTCGCTTATCAGTTCTTTGTCGAGCGCGGTTATGAGCACGGCTACGACCAGGAAGACTGGGCGCGAGCCGAGGCCATCGTCCGGGCTCGCAAGAACGCCTAACCTCCACTGCTCTTTCTCCGGGAAAATTGATGTCGTTGTCTGAACTCGACGCACGCCAGCTCGTTCTGGTGCGCGCCGCCGTCGCGGTCCTTACCGCGTCCGCCGGCGCTTTCGTCGCGGTCGCTTTCCGCCGTGTGAGCCACCTCTGGCTCTGCGTGCTGATCTCGTTCGCGGCGGGCGCGCTTCTTTCGGTGGCCGCGTTCGACATCTTTCCCGAGGTGATC